>CAWDNL010000002.1:0-705338 GCA_963803745.1 uncultured Acidimicrobiaceae bacterium
ATAACCCGAAGGTCAGGGGTTCAAATCCCCTCCCCGCCACGAAAAGAGCGGAAGAGCCGGTGCGAAAGCACCGGCTCTTTTCCTGGATGGCGCTTTCGGTAGTTGGTTGAAAGTGCGGGTCCTCTGGTCGGTCACTCGTACGGCGGTGCCGTCATCTCTCAGGCTGCGCCCAGCTTGAAGGATGTGCAAGCCCTGGTGTTCCTGGCGGCATTTGCGCTGGACGAGTGCAACACTCCTGCTCAACGTGTCGTCGGTGGATAGAGATCGGTAACCTCCCGAAGTGCTGCATGACCCAGGTTGCTTGGTTTCTTTAGATCTCACTCAGGGCGCTCGCCAGCGGCTCCAACACGCGTGGATCCAAGGGAGGTCGCAGGGTGACGATGCCCAACTCGGCACCGACCTCTGAAAGCGAGGCAGCCTCATTGGCGCTGGCCATGACGTCCCCGCCGAAAAAGATGTGACTGGAGAGCAGAATCTCGGAGGGGTCACGACCGAGATCCTCGCAGTGTTGATGAAGGACGGCGCGCTTTCGCGCAAACTCGTCCGGCGTGCCTCCAACGAAGTTCCAGTGTTGAGCGAAACGCGCCGCGGTGCGAAGCGTCCTCTTCTCTCCGCTGCCGCCAATGCAGATCGGGGGGTGGGGGCGCTGCACGGGCTTGGGTTCATTGCGAGCATCTTTGAGCTGGTAGTACTGGCCATCGAATGTCGTGGTGTCTTGCGTAAGAAGTCCGACGATTACCTCGCAGGCTTCTTCGAAGCGGTCGCTGCGCTCACTCGGCGTGCCCAACTCGATTCCATAAGCCCCCGACTCTTCCTCGTTCCACCCGGCCCCAACGCCAATCTCCAATCGACCCCCCGACACGATGTCGAGTGTGGTCGCCATCTTCACCAGGATCGCCGGGTGGCGATAGTGGATGCCGGTCACCAAAGTTCCCATTCGTAGACGCGTCGTCGCCTGGGCCAGCGCCGTGAGTGTGACCCAGCCCTCCATGCACGGACCGGTGCTGTCGGAAAAAATCGGATAGAAGTGGTCGAAGGTCCACCCCGACTCAAACAACTCGATGTCGTCGGCCACCTTCCATACGGCGAGCATGTCGACCCAGGTTGTGTTCTGTGGCGAGGTCTTGAAAGCGAAGCGCATGACGCCACATTACGTCCCGAGCACTGGCGACAGCGCACGACACGATCGCAACACTGGTCGAGTGTCGCTGAGGCGGTGCGTTGGTCCTGACTTTGTGTTTTGTCGGTGATTCTTTACAGTGTGTATTCGATTTTGACAATTCCGAGCCATCACTGTAGACAGTCAGAATGCGCCTGATGAAACGCAGATTGATCGCGTTCGGGCAGGGGGAGTATGCGTGAGGCATTCGCTTGAGCTCGGGGTGGTCGTCATCGTGGTGCTGCTGGCGGTAATCGTGTCTCTGGCGGTGCAGCGCAACTCGGGCTCGTCGCAAGCGAGCGTTTTGAGCGGCGTGCCTCAAATCTGTGATGCCGGCTCTGGATCGCCACAGTGTTGGACCATCTCGGCGACGCCGCGAGGCGGCGCGAGCCAGGACGCTGTCACCAGCTTCCTCACATCTGTGTTGAACAAGAACGGCGCGGGCACCTCCTCGGTGCTCGGATCCTTCGAGCTCCAGCGTTGTTCGAATCCTCGCATCGTTTCCGACAATGTTGACTGCACGTTGTGGTCGACAGGCACCAAAAGCGACGCGAAGGCCCTTGAAACGCTCTTCGTCGGATCTCACCTCTTTAGGGGAGTTGTTGCCGCGCGCTTCTGAGAGATTCCATTCGGAGTTGTTCGTTAGTCGCTCTTCGTGGCTTCCTTGAAGAGTTCGCGCCAGTCGCTTTCAGAGATTTGCACGTCGAACTCCTTCGCGGCTTCCTTAATTCGCTCCCACGCTCGGTCCCGCTCTTCGTCGCTTACGCCTTCGACTTGATCAAATCGCGCGATGGCATTGCGAACGTGTGCCGCGTCGACGAGTGGCTCTTTTCGCTCTTGCGGAAATGCGAATTTGCCGGTTGATAACTCGTTGCGATCTTCTGTATCAAGCGAGTGTGAACTAACTTCCTTTGCGGGTGTGCGAGCTTTCGTCGCTTTCACGCTTTTCGTAGTCTTCGTAGTTGTCGCGACATTCGCACTCTTCTTGACCTTCTTCGCCTTCGGCGCCTTGCCCGCCTTCTTGACCTTCTTTACTTTGGCGACCTTGGCAACCTTGGCATCCTTCTTTACCTTCGGCGCTTTGGTGCTCTTCTTTGCCTTCGGCGCCTTGCCCGCCTTCTTGACCTTCTTTACTTTGGCGACTTTCGCGACTTTCGCACTCTTCTTGACCTTCTTCGCCTTCGGCGCCTTGTCCGCCTTCTTGACCTTCTTTACCTTGACCTTGGCGACTTTCGCGACCTTCTTCACCTTCGCCGCCTTGGCGCCCTTTTTTGATTTGCCTGACTTCTTGGTCTTCTTCGCTGGCATATTCAATCCTCCGATTGATGTTTCACTATGAAAAAACTTTGGTCGTTTGAGACACACGACGCCTCAACTTCGAAGGTTCGCTTCACTAAGGACGAATCTGTCTTCACCGAGAGTCGGAATCCTTTCAAACTTCCCCCGAGGCCGGAGTCTAGAAGTTGTGATGGCCCAAATGTTGAGCCGACGTTCGCCTCCCGGCGATGGCGAAATATTGTGCGAACTCACTACAGTGGCCGGGTAGCGGCGATTCGCCGATAGACGCGTTCTACAGGAGGTGCCCATGCCAGACGGAGAGTACGAACCCAGTCCGGCGCAGTGGGTGCGCGATCAGGTGAGCGAGTACGAAAGTTCAGGCGGCGCGAAGGCGAACACGTTGCGCGACACGGGAATGCCGATCGTCATCTTCACCACGCGGGGCAATCGCAGCGGCAAAGTTCGTAAGACCCCCGTCATGCGGGTAGAGCACGACGGGGAGTACGCGCTGGTGGCCTCCAAGGGCGGCGCGCCGCAGAACCCCGAGTGGTACTACAACCTCGTGGCGTATCCCGACGACGTCGTCCTCCAAGACGGCCCCGAACCTTTCGAGGTCGTCGTGAGACAAGTGAGCGGCGACGAGCGGGCCACCTGGTGGGAGCGAGCCGTGGCGGCCTACCCGCCGTACGCGGAATATCAAGTCAAGACGACGCGGGAGATTCCCGTCTTCGTGGCGAGGCGCAAAGGGCATTAACCACTAGTGCTCCACTAGCGCATCAGTGATGTGGCCGATCCCCATGAGCTTCTTTGAGAGCTCGGGACTCAAGTCGTAGCGCGCCGCCAGCACGTCGGGGTCGGTATAGGCCACCGTGGTCGTACCGTGGTCGTCCCAGATGAGCACCTTGAGAGGAAGATCTAGAGCGACGAGCGGTGCTGCCTGCATGACGGGCGTTCCGGATTCGGGACTTCCGAAGATGACGACTTTCGTGTCGCGTAGCTTCAGTCCTTTTTTGTGAGCCTCGCCGCTGTGGTCGATGACTGCAAAGACATGCAGCCCGTGCGACTCAGCGAGAGCGAGGAACTTCGTGACGTTCTCCTCAACACTGCCAGATGCCGACTTCGTGACGACTCCCGGCGCGGAGTTTGATTCGTTGTCCTGATGCACGCAGTGCTCCTTAGGCCGACTCTGGATGAAGGCTGTAGCCGACGCCGGGCGCCGTCTGGATGAGAGTGCCCGCTTCGTCGTTGAGTTTCTGGCGCAGTCGATGCACGTAGGCGTGCACGTACTGGGCTTCATCGCCGTAGCCGATTCCCCATACCGCGTGCAGAATCATCTGATACGTGCAGGTGCGTTCGACGTGACGCGCGAGGAATCCGAGAAGATTGAACTCCTTGGTTGTGAGATCGACCCGAACTCCTCGAAGATGCACTTCGTGGTGCACGTAGTCGAGGTCCAGCACTCCCAAGGAGAGTTCCGCGGCCGCCGGTTCGACGGGGTCGTGGGGGCGGCTGCGCAGCACGGCGCGGATACGGGCTTCCAGTTCACCCATACTGAAGGGCTTGGTGACGTAGTCGTTGGCACCGCCGTTAAGGGCCTCAATCTTTCGGTTCTCAGTTCCGGTGGCCGAGAGAATGATGATCGGCACGTCGCTCCATTCGCGAATCCGGTGACTGACCTCTAAGCCATCCATGTCGGGCAAACCGATGTCGAGAACCACCACGTCGGGAGACTTCAGGGCGGTCTGGGAGATTCCTCGCTCGCCGTTGACGGCCGTCGTTACTTCGTGACCGTCGGCCTCGAGGCCGACGCGCAGCGCCTTCAACAGCGACGGGTCGTCATCGATGACGAGGATGTGGGCCACGAACGCTACCGGGCCGCCGAGACGAGGGTCGGCAGCGAGACCACGAATCGAGCGCCCCCATCGGGGGTTTCCTCGTACCACACCCGCTCGCCGTGCGCTTCGACGAACGTTTTGACGATGGTGAGTCCGAGACCCGCGCGACCTCCGGTACTGAGCTGGGTGAAGCGGTCAAAGATGGTGTCACGGTCCGCGGGAGGAACCCCCGGTCCTTGGTCGGCGACCGAGACGATGACCTGTCGACCACGCAGCTCTCCGTTCACGGTGATCTCGCCGTGAGGAGGCGAGTGGCGGGCCGCGTTGTCGAGGAGATTGACGAGCACCTGGTCGATGAGGACGTGGTCTACGTCCACCTCTGGCAGTGAATCGGGGACGCTCACTCGCACGTGCTGCTCGCTCAGGGTTGTTCCCATCGAGCTGAGCGCCTCCTTGACCAGTTCGGCGACGGACGTCGGTTCGCGGCTCAAAGTGAGGACGCCCGCTTCGATGCGGGTCATGTCAAGCAGATTCGTCACCAGGCGTGTGAGGCGGTCCGACTCGATCTCGATAAGTCGATGCAGTTCGCGAGAGTCCTCCGGCGTGAGAGAGGCTTCGCGATTGTTGAGCGTCGACGAAGCGACTTTGATGGTCGCCAAGGGAGTACGCAGGTCGTGCGACACCGCCCCCAAGAGTCCCCGTCGGAATCGGTCGGCCTCCTCCAGGAGTTTTGAACGAAGGGCCTGCTCTCGAAGCTGCGCTCGTTCGAGGGCCAGCGCCGCGTCGTTGGCGAAGGTGTTGAGGACTGCTCGATCGTTCGCTTCGATCGGGACACCGCGCATCGCGAGAATGCCCATCGCCCGCCCCGAAGAGGACAGTGCGACGGTTCGCAGATCGTTCTCTGAGCCGGACAAGGTGCCCACGCGGATGGGCAGTCCCGAGTGGGGGTCGAGCTGGTGCAACTCTTCGCTCGTCAGTGGCTCTCCGGCACTGGCAACCACGACGAGCCGGCCTTCTTCGAGTTCGAGCAGAGAGACACCGGGCACGTTGAACACCGTCTGCGCGGTGGAGACGATTGTCTTTAAGAGATCGTCCACTGGTTGCTCGCCCACCAGGAGTTCTGAGACCTCCGAGACGCGACGCATCACCTCGTGGCCTCGCCTCGCCTCGCCTCGGGTTTTTTCGAGTGCGTCCACGATTCGCGCGACGAGCAACATTACGACGACGTAGACGACTAACGCCGCCCAATTTTGCGTGGTGTTGACGCTGAGCGTGTCATAGGGCGGCACAAAGGCGAAGTCGTACACCAAGAAGCCCGCCGCGACGCTCGCGGCACCGGCGGTGAAGCCCCCGATGACAGCGCCTACCACGACGGGTATGACCAGCACTAATGCGGTTGTCGACACAGAGACGTGCGAACGCAACGGGAGAAGGGCTCCTCCGAGGATCAACGCGGAGGCCACGCCGACCAGCGAACCTACGAGACGTCTGTGCACTTACTCAGTATCGCGCCAATCGCGACCGTCGTCGTCACTGACCAGAAAGAAGAAAAAATGAAGAGAGTTAAGAGCCTTTGAAGAATCTGTTCAGAGTTGCGCTACGAGGATGGACTCATGGCAGATTTCTACTCAATACTCGGCATTGTTGCGTTCGCGCTGGCGATGCTCGGGCTCATTAAAGTCCTGGACAAGGTATGAGTTTTTCGCAAATCATACTTTTGATCCTCTCCGTCGTCATGTTCTTGTACCTCGGGTACGCCATGTTCAAACCTGAGAAGTTCTAATGGGTTTTTTCTTTACCATTGTGCTGCTCGTCGTCACGCTCGGCATCACGTGGCGCTACCTCGGCTCATACATGGCCGCCGTCTTCGAGGGTCGCGTGCACTGGCTGGGCTTCGTCGAGCGGCCGATCTACCGAATGCTCGGCACGAGTCCCGAACAGGAACAGACCTGGAAGCGCTACGCCGGGGCGTTGATCATCTTCAGCGCCGTGTCCATCTTGTTTACGTACGTGATCATTCGCATTCAAGGGTCGTTGCCTCTCAACCCACAGCACCTCGGCGCAGTCGGTCCGGCTCTGAGCTTTAACACCGCATCGTCCTTTGTCACGAACACGAACTGGCAGAACTACGGCGGGGAAACGACAATGTCGTACTTCTCGCAGATAGGTGCTCTCACTGTTCAGCAGTTCGTCTCCCCGGCGGTGGGAATTGTGGCGGCAATCGCGATGGTGCGCGGGTTTTCGAGTCGCAAGTCCCCGACGATCGGTAATTTTTGGGTCGATCTCACGCGCTGCATGTTCTACATTTTGCTCCCCATCGCCTTCGTCTTCGGCATTATTTTCGTTGGAGAAGGCGCCGTGGAGACTCTGGCCGGTACGGCGTCGTTCCACGACGTCCTTAATGGCGTCAGCCAAACCATTGCCCGAGGGCCGATCGGCTTCATGGAGGCAATCAAGCAACTGGGTAACAACGGTGGCGGGTTCTTGAATGCCAACTCGGCGACCACCTTTGAAAACCCCACCGGCCTCACCAACTTCCTGTCGATCTTTCTGCTCCTGGCCATCCCCTTTTCGCTGACCTACACCTTTGGAAAGATGGTGGGCAGCATCAAGCACGGGGCTGCCCTGCTGGCCGCGATGGTGATCATCTTCGGCGTATGGGTCGGCTACACCTCCTACGCGGAGCACCAGAACAACCCGGCCGTTGTCGCCGCCGGCGTTCACTCGAGCGTGGGCAATACCGAGGGCAAGGAGGTTCGCTTCGGCGATACGACCTCCGCGCTCTTTGGCGTCGCTTCTACGAGTACCTCAACCGGCTCGGCCGACGCGGGATACGACTCGTTCACACCGATCGGGGGCCTCGGACTTCTGACAGGCATGATGCTCGGTGAGGTCACCCCCGGCGGCAGCGGAAGCGGCCTGTACACGATTCTCATCTACGCCATCATCGCGGTGTTCCTCGGCGGATTAATGATTGGAAGAACTCCGGAGTATCTCGGCAAGAAGATTCAAGCCAGAGAGATAAAACTCGCGGGACTCGGGTCCCTCGTCATGCCGATGATCGTACTGATCTTCACCGCCATTGCTGTCTCGCTGGTGGTGGGCAGGGCGGGACCAGAAAACGCCGGGCCGCACGGATTCACTGAGATTCTGTACGGGCTGACATCCCAGGGCAATAACAACGGCTCCGCCTTTGATGGACTGACCGGTAACACGCCCTTCTACAACATCATCGGCGCGATCGACATGTTGATCGGGCGATTCGGCATCTTGATCCCCGCCCTCGCCCTTGGGGGATCGCTCGCCGCGAAAGATGTGGTTCCCGAGTCTCTGGGCACCTTCCGTACCGACAATGGAATGTTTATTGGACTCACCATCGGTGTGATCTTGATCATCGGCGGCCTGACGTTCTTTCCCGCAATTTCTCTCGGCCCCATCGTCGAGCAACTTAGCCACATGAGGTTCTTCTAATGACGACTGTTCTCAACCAGCCTGCGACCGGGCCATCGGACCCGCACGGCGTCGCCCAAGCCAAAGGGCTCTTCGATGGTCCGATTCTCCGACAAGCGTTAAAGGGCTCTTTTCTCAAGTTGGACCCCCGCGTCCAAGTGAAGAACCCGGTCATGTTCGTGGTGCTCGTGGGCACGGTTATCACGTTCATCGAGGCCTGCGCGCACCCCAGCACGTTTACGTGGTCCATCACGATTTGGCTGTTTCTCACCGTTGTCTTCGCCAACTTCGCCGAAGCTATGGCCGAAGGTCGAGGTAAGGCCCAGGCGGACACGTTGCGAAAGATGCGCTCGGAAACCGAAGCACGCCGCCTCAAACCCGATGGCACGGAAGAACTCATCGCGGCCGCGCTGCTCACCAAGGGTGACCTGGTGGTCTGCGAAGCGGGGGACGTTATTCCCTCCGACGGTGAGATCATCGAAGGCATCGCCTCGGTCGATGAGTCCGCCATTACAGGCGAGTCGGCCCCAGTCATTCGCGAATCCGGTGGCGACCGTTCGGCCGTGACCGGCGGTACCAAGGTGCTCTCGGACCGGATCGTCGTTCGCATCACCGCCGAGCGCGGTCACACCTTTATTGACCGCATGATCACCCTCGTGGAGGGCGCCAACCGTCAAAAGACGCCGAACGAGATCGCCCTGACGATCCTGCTCGCAGTGCTCACGATCATCTTTATTCCCGTGGTCGTGACACTTGTCCCCTTCGCGAATTTTGCCGGCGCCACCGTCTCGGTAGTCGTACTCGTGGCGTTGGTGGTATGTCTCATCCCGACCACTATTGGCGCCCTTCTCTCAGCGATCGGCATCGCGGGCATGGACCGCCTCGTTCAACGCAACGTGCTGGCAATGAGTGGGCGCGCCGTCGAAGCCGCCGGCGACGTGCAGACGTTGCTACTCGACAAGACCGGCACCATTACCCTTGGTAACCGCATGGCTTCGAGCTTCTTTCCCGTGGGCAACCACACGGAGCGAGAAGTGGCCGACGTGGCGCAACTCGCCTCACTCGCCGACGAGACCCCCGAGGGGCGATCGATTGTCGTGCTCGCGAAAGATCTCTTCGACATCCGTGAACGTCAACTCGAAGGTGACCACGCCTTTATCCCCTTCACCGCGACGACACGTATGTCCGGGCTGGACATCGGCCCACGCCAGATTCGTAAGGGCGCAGGTGACTCCGTGAAGCGCTGGTCGAGCGAGTTGGGCGGGACAGTCCCGAGCGATCTCGACGCCATCGTCGAGCGCATCTCGCGCGCCGGCTCGACTCCACTCGTGGTCGCCGACGGACCCGACATCATCGGTGTCATCGAACTGAAAGACGTGGTGAAGCAGGGCATCCGCGAGAAGTTCGAGGAGATGCGCCAGATGGGCATTCGCACCGTCATGATTACTGGCGACAATCCCCTGACTGCCGCCGCGATCGCCCAAGAGGCGGGGGTCGACGACTTCCTCGCGGAAGCTACCCCCGAGGCGAAGATGGCGCTCATCAAGCAAGAGCAGGAGGGCGGCAAACTCGTGGCGATGACCGGTGACGGCACGAACGACGCTCCGGCGCTGGCCCAAGCCGACGTCGGCGTCGCCATGAACACGGGCACCACTGCGGCCAAAGAGGCCGGCAACATGGTGGACCTTGACTCCAACCCCACGAAGTTGATTGACGTGGTTGAGATTGGCAAGCAGCTACTCATCACGCGTGGTTCGCTCACGACCTTTTCCATTGCCAATGACGTCGCCAAGTACTTCGCGATTATCCCGGCGCTTTTCGTTGTTGCGTACCCACAACTGCATGCATTGAACATCATGCGTCTGCACAGCCCTCAGAGCGCGGTGCTCTCCGCCGTGATCTTCAACGCGTTGGTCATCGTTGCGCTTATTCCCCTGGCTCTACGAGGTGTGAAGTTCCGCGCATCGAGATCCTCGGTGATCCTGCGCCGCAACGTCTTGATTTACGGAGTGGGTGGGGTCATCGTGCCGTTCATCTTCATCAAACTCATTGACCTCATACTCGTCGCCTTGCACGCCTACTAAAAGAGAGATTGACATGCTTGTTCACCTTCGTCGTTCGTTCATCCTGGCTGTGATCTGCTTGGTGTTCTTCGGCTTCGTCTACGCCTTTGCCGCCACGGGTGTCTCCCAACTGCTGTTCAAGTCCCAGGCCGACGGCTCACTGACGGCCAACGGCTCGACGCTGATTGGCCAGCCGTGGAATCTCACGAAGTGCCCCGGCCACCCCCTTGGGAGTTGCGTCTTCCAGGGGCGTCCGGATGATCTCGGCCCCTACGCCAGTTCCACGTTGAGTCCGGTAGAGCACCCCGGGGACGACCCCCTCGTACTCAACGGCGTTGCTGGCGAGTCCGGTTCGACCAGCCTTGGGCCTCGCTCGAAGGAGCTCGTTAAGTACACGAAGGAGCTCGTGAAGTACTGGCACGCGCGCGGCGTCAACCCGACACCGGACCTCGTGACGACTTCGGGTAGTGGTTACGACCCCGATATCTCGCAAGAGGACGCCTTCGTGCAGATCCCGATGGTGGCCAAGGCGACGGGCATCGCGCCCTCGAAGCTTCGCGTTTTGATTATCAAGGAGACGCACCCTGCGCAGTGGGGATTTCTCGGCGCCCAGTACATCGACGTCTTGCAGTTGAACGAAGGGCTCGCGGCGCTTAAATAAGTGACGGACGAAGTGATCGAAAGGGGACAGCCGTGTTGACGTTTCTCCAGCGGAATCGCCAACGGGCGATGTTCGTCCTTGCGGTGGTCGTCCCCCTCGCGGTCGCCGCGATCCTCGTGCCCTTTCGCGCGACCTTCGCGAACGCCGCGTCCGCATTGATTTTGGTCGTCGTCATCGTGGCGGTGGCAGTGGGGGGTAATCGCTTTACCGGGTTTCTCGCGAGCGCCTCTTCGGCCCTTTGGTTCGACTTTTTCTTAACTAAGCCCTACGAACGCCTCGTCATCAGCCAGCGGCCCGACATCGAGACCACCGTCTCACTCTTGGTGGTGGGGCTTCTCGTCTCGGAGCTGGCCGCGAGGAGCCGACATTTTTATCGGGTCTCCAGCGAGGGGTCGAGTTACGTGGCGTTGCTTCGCGACCTGACCGCGTACGCGAAGAGCGGCGCGCCCAGTTCGCTCGTTGTCGAGCGCGCGATCGGTCCCTTGATCGAAGTACTCGACCTTCGTGCGTGCCTCTTCGACTCCCAGCCGTCCGACCCGCCGATGGCTCGCGTCCTCGATAACGGCGACGTGCTGCACGTGGGAATGCTCTGGCCCGCCGCGGAACTCGGCCTGCCCGGACCCCAGGCCGAGATCGTCACCGAGTGGCGTGGTCGCCTCCTCGGCCGTTTTGTCATCACGCCGACGCCCGGCCTGGCGATCTCGCTCGAGCGCCGCGTGGTGGCTGCGCTGCTCGCCAGCGTCGTTGCGGCGTCACTCGCTAGTGATTTACGAGTTCCCTAGATGAGAGCACCCAGCGTTCTCGCGCCGTGGTCAAATCGGCGTATGAGATGTCACCCGTCCTTTAGTTCGACCACGAGGTAGGTGGCAATGGTCCGGGGCCAACTTCGCGTCTATCTCGGGTCGGCCCCGGGAGTGGGCAAGACCTACCGCATGCTCGATGAGGGCTTTCGACGGCGACTCCGCGGCACCGACGTGGTGATCGGTTACGTCGAGACGCATAATCGTACCAACACCGACGCGCAGATTCGTGACCTTGAGATCGTGCCACGGGTAACGCACGAGTACCGCGGTACTCAGCTCGAGGAGATGGACCTCGAGGCGATACTTCAGCGCGCTCCCCAAGTAGCACTCATCGACGAGCTGGCACACACCAATGTGCCAGGCAGTACGAATGAGAAGCGATGGCAAGATGTCGAGGTGCTGCTGGACGCAGGCATCGACGTCATCACGACCGTCAACATCCAGCACTTGGAGTCGGTCAACGACGTCGTGGAGAGGATCACGGGCATTACTCAGCAAGAGACCGTGCCCGAC
Source organism: uncultured Acidimicrobiaceae bacterium (assembly GCA_963803745.1). Classification (GTDB taxonomy): domain Bacteria; phylum Actinomycetota; class Acidimicrobiia; order Acidimicrobiales; family RAAP-2; genus RAAP-2. The sequence continues at coordinate 11,763 of CAWDNL010000002.1, forward strand.
ACGGTGGTGCGTCGCGCCGAACAGATTGAGCTGGTGGACGTGACGCCCGAGGCACTGCGGCGTCGCATGGCGCACGGCAACATCTACGCCGCGGACAAAATTGACGCGTCGCTGTCCAATTACTTTCGCGTCGGCAACTTAAGCGCACTGCGAGAGCTCGCGCTGCTGTGGCTGGCCGACCGAGTTGAGGACGCCCTCCAGCAGTATCAAGACGATCACGCCATCGCTCAGACTTGGGAGACGCGAGAACGGCTTATTGTCGGGGTCACGGGGAGCCAGGTCGATGAGATGTTGCTTCGCCGGGCCGCTCGCATCGCGTCGCGCACGGGCGCCGAGCTCTACGCCGTGCACGTGGTGAGTGCGGACGGACTGCAACACGGCGGCAAGGACACGGCGTTGGCTCGGGGACTCGTTGAGGAGTTCGAAGGCAAGTTTCAAGAGATCGTCGACGACGACGTGGCGAACGCGCTTGTCTCCTTCGCTCGCTCCGAGCGGGGTACGCAGATAGTTCTTGGCGCTAGTCGACCTCCATCGGCGCTTCGGCCCTTTGGCGGCGTGGTCGAACGGGTCTTGCGTCACAGCCAGGATCTCGACGTCCACGTGATTGCCGTTGGGGCTGAACAGCCGCCACACGTGCGTCAACGACGACAGGCTCGTCAGTTTTCCTGGTTCAGACGCACCGTCGGCCTGGGACTGATGGTGATCACGCTGCCGCTTCTCACGGTCATTCTGTCCAGTGCCCGCTCGAGCCTCTCACTCTCCACGGAGTTCCTGGCCTACCTCGTGGTCGTGTTGGCGCTGGCGACGTGGGGCGGGGTGGTGGTCGGCTTGGTCTCGGCGATTGTGGCTTCCGCCCTTGAGAACTACTACTTCGTGCTCCCGTTACACACATTTCGGATCGCGCGGCCCGACGACGTGGTCTCGATCATTGCGTTTTTGATCTTCGCCGTTGGTTCGAGTGTGCTCGTAAGTCGATACGCCCAGCGATCCCACGAAGCGGAGCGCGCACGGGCCGAGGCCCAGGTGTTGGCGAAGGCCGTTGCCACAGTCGGGACATCGCACGAGGACTTGCTGCCGCTGCTGGACTCGCTGCGCGCGGTTTTCGACGCCTCGAGCGTGGCGATACTGGTGCGTGAGGGCGAGACTTGGCGCCCCGACGTGGTGAGTGGGCCGATGCCTCGCGACGACGCGCCGTCGGAGCGCTTTCCCATCGACGATCAGTACGAACTGTCACTGCAAGACGTCACTCTCGACGGCGAAGGACGCGACCTGGTGAGTGCTTTTTCACAGCGCGTTGGCGTAGGACTGCGCGTTATGAGCAGCGCGCACGATGCTGCCGAGTTTCAGGTGCGAGCGGAGAGCGAGGCCGCCCGCTCGTCGTTGCTGAAGAGCGTGTCGAATGACTTACGCGAACCACTCACCACGATCCAGTTCAAGGTCGCCGCGCTCTTAGACGGGACGGCGACGGCGCCGGTCAAAGTGCAGCGCGAGCGACTCGAAGCGGTTGACGTCGAGGTAAAGCGACTCACGCGGCTCATCAACAACCTCATTGACGTCGGTCGGCTCGAAACCGGCAGCGTGACGCCTCAGCTGGTGACGACGTCCTTGAGCGATCTCATACAGCAAGCGCTGGCCACGGTGGATACGAGTGGACGGCAAGTCGACGTCGACGTCGCCCCCAATCTGCCGCGCTTTACGACGGATCCGACGATGGTTGATCGGGCCATCGCCATTGTCGTCGGCAACGCTCTGCAGTTCGGCCCCGTCAAGGAGCCGGTGAGAATCGCGGCGGGAGCGTTGGAACACTCCATTGAACTACTGGTCATTGATCGGGGCCCGGGCATGACCGAGGCGCGACGCCAGGCGATACTCGATTCAACGCAGCGATTCAGCCGCGACCAGCGCGGTGTCGATCTCGGCCTGACAGTGGCGTCGAGCTTTGTTCGGATGCTCGGCGGAGACTTTCGATTCGAAGACACTCCGGGCGGGGGACTCACCGTTGTCATGGAGTTTCCGCTTCGCCCTGCGTGAAATCGTCGGAGTTTCGGTTCTTTGTGGCGACTATGACGCTTTGTCGATTCGGATGTCGCCCGAAACCGTCGTTACCTTGATGACGAGGGTGTCGTCGCCGCCCGAAGACTCACTCTCACCATCGAGGTCAATGTCGCTGCCCATGGAACCCGAGACTGTATCGCCACTGATGTCAACGGCGAGTCCGCGAGCGACTCGCACGACGACGTCGCCCGAAACATTGCGCACGACGATCTTGCCGGGTTGATCTGCGGAGAGGAGTATGTCGCCCGAGGCGCTGTAGATCTCGGTGCGAGCGGCCGCACCTTGGCAGACGACATCGCCAGAAGCGCTCTTGCACTTCAGTGTCGTCAACACGTGGCCCGAGTGGACATCACCCGAGGCGGTTTGGACGTCGAGCGTGTCAGAGGTGTCCCGGGCGACTACGTCACCCGACACGCTCTTTACCGTTACTACTCCGAGCGATCCGATCAAGGAAGTATCACCCGAGACGGTCGCGACGTCGAGAGACGATCCGCGCGGAACCTCTATCAGCACGTCGATATCGGAGGATCCGAAGTCGAACCACGAGCGTGCCGGTCCGATGCGCAGCCCTTTCGAGGAAAACGAGATGCCCTTAGGGAGCGTATGAATAGTGAGCGTGTTTCGAGCCCGGTCGAACTCCACATCCGCCGCGTCGAGGAGGTAGGCGAACTTCGACGACGTCGCTCGCAGCGTCACCAGAACGTCCTTTGAGTCGGTGGCCCGAACCGTGACGTCGCCGCTGTGGGTGCTCACGAGAACGTTCAGTGGACCCGAAGGTGAGTATCTCGCTACCCGCTCAAGGTCGGACTGACTGCTGGTCCGCTGCGCGGAGTCTTCGTCGTCTCGGGGTGCGTCGCTCATGGTGTTGTCCTTTCGGTGAATGTTGACGGTAATCCACGAGTTCGTCGCGGTCGGGAAGTCAAGAACGGGCGCTAGTTTTTCGGGCGGCGTATCCTCGGCGACATGGTTTTCGCCGTACAACTCGAAGTTATAACTATCGCGACGGAGGCTTTCGTAGGAGGAGCGCGACGAACGTGCGGGATTGGGGTAGAGCATAATTAACTCCTTAAGCGCGGCCCTTGCCGCGCAACTGTCGTTTGCCGAATACGGGCACGCCGGAAGGTTCGCTACGGACCGATCGTTCGAGTGAGCGAACGATCCACGAGTTCACCGAAGAGTTCACGTCGGTGGCGAGGTGTTCGATGCTGTCTTTTAAGTCCTCGGGGAGTCGCAGGGCGATGCGTGCGGAGTAGTCACTCGGCGAGGCGCTCTCCTCTGACGTAACGGGAACCAGGCGCGTGAGACGTACGCCCTCGCCCTCAAAGGTCAGTTGGAGTGGTGAGCCGTCGTGAAGATTGAACTCTTGGACGAGCTCGTTCAGGGCGTCGAGGAAGTGCTTTTGGAGTGCCGGTTCAATGGCTACGCCAAGACGCTCCACGACGGGCGCCGTTTCGGAACCGGCTAGTTCCGCCAGGTTTCGGAAATCGTTTCGGATGCTCTCGACAAAGTCTGATATCAACATACGGGTAGAATAACATCAGACTGATATCATAGTCAAGTCTTTTTGATATTATTATGCGTCACGAACGTGATCAGGCTAAATGAGCGGCACCGCACCGAATCGCTAAGGATTTGGTTCAATAAAGAGGATTCGACCCCCAGAATGAGGTCGACTCAGTCGAAAGGTGCTTCGAGGGTTGGCGCCATGTTGGCGACCCAGTACTCGGCAGCGCCGAGTGGAGAGGCTTCTTCCGCGGCGGCCCTCAACTTGGAGCCCCATTTTTCTTCTACGTGTCCGAATCGCCATATCAGCATGGCGCCCGTCCAGGTCACGACGAACATGCCGACGATGATGTAGCCCGCGACATTGATATTGAAGTGTTCCATGACGCGCCAAAACTGGCCGTGCCAGTGCAGCTCGCTCGGCAAGAGCCCGAGCACCTCGATGGCGCCCACGATGAAACAGATGGCGATAGAGAGTCCAGTGATCGCCAAGTTGTAGAAAATCTTGCGCACCGGATTGAAGAAGGCCCAGCCGTAGGCGAAGTTCATGAAGCAGCCATCGAGCGTATCCAGCAATGACATACCGGCCGTAAAGAGAATGGGCAGGCACATGATGGAGTACCAGGGCAGCGCCTTCGCCGCGAGCAGGGCGGTCGTAGCCAGTAGCGCCACCTCGGTCGCAGTGTCAAAGCCCATCCCGAAGACGACCCCCACGGGATACATCTGCCACTCCTTAGTGATGGATTTCATCCACTTGCCAAAGAATCGAAACATCAAACCACGATTGTTGAGCTGACGTTCAAGCTCCGCCTCGTCATAGCTGCCGTCACGCATGGAGCGAAAGACCTTCAAAATGCCGACCAGGATGACGATGTTGAGCAGGGCGATGAGAAAGAGGAATGTCGCCGAGACGAGCGTGCCGAAGACCCCGCCGAACTGCTCCAGACTCGATCCGCGGTGCGACACCGCTCCGTACACCGCTTTTTCCGCGATGACGAGTCCCGCGCCGATGGCGACCACGATCGTGGAGTGTCCGAGAGAGAACCAGTAGCCCACGCTGAGGGGACGACGGGCGTTCAGTTGGTCTTGGCGGTCGTTCATAAGCTTGCGCGTCGTGTTGTCAATAGCCGAGATGTGGTCGGCGTCGAAGGCGTGTCGCGAGCCCAGCGTGTAGGCCAGGATGCTGACGCCGATGCCGAGTCCCTTGTAGTGCCCGGGCACCACGAAGGCGAGGAAGATGCCAAAACCGATGAGGTGTAGCGCGAGGATCGAAGCGAACATCCAGCGTGTGCGACGCCAGTCACTTGGGCTGAGCGATGCTCGAAGAGTGTCCATCCGTCCAAGCGTTGACGGTCGTTCCACTATCGCCACGGGATTACCCCGCGGAGTAACGGACAAAGATCAAATGCGCCCACGACTCCTCCTCCTCGGTGGTTGGCAAATAATGACACAAATACGACCTGGACGCAAGAACACCCTGTGCGCAAAAAGATGGTTATTCTGTCACCATGGGATCACCCACTTCTCATTCGGCGCCGAAGGCTGAAGGGATGTCGGAAAGTGCCGAGCGCGTGGAGGAAGTACTTGATCGCCTGCGCGAAACCGGTGGGAGAGCCACGACCTCGAGGAGGATACTTCTTCAGTGTCTCTTCGCCGAGGGACCGCATCGAACAGCCGAAGAGCTCGCGGAAGAGGTGCAGCGCGTCGCGCCCGACGTCCACCTCTCGACCATCTACCGCAACCTGGACGAACTGGAGCGTCTCGGGGTTGTCGTGCACGCGCACCTCGGTCACGGACCCGCGACCTATCACCTGGCTTCAGAGACGCATGGACATCTGGTGTGCGAGATCTGTGGCGGGACGATGGAAGCGCCAGAAGGATTCTTCAGCGAACTGACCACCGCGGCGGCGCGCGAGTACAGCTTCGTGATCGATCCTCGACACTTCGCGGTGCTCGGACGATGCGCGGCGTGCACCGACGAACCCACTGTTACTAACTAGGTGACGTCGACGTCGAGAGACGTCGCGGCTACGAAAGGCTCTGATCTAGCAGCGCAATCTGTCGTTTTGACGCGACGCAACGATAGGCGTCCTCACAGAACATCTGAATCTCCTCGAAGTCGAGCGCTCCGTCGAGGCGCACGCCGACCCAGCCCCGCGAGCCGACATAGGGCGGTCGAAAGATCCGCTCCGGCGCACTCGCGATGAGATCGTGTTGCGCTCCGGCGGTTGCCGCACACCAGAGATGGGGAAATTCGTGCTCATGGTGGCCATTGATCCACAGCATGACGAACTGCTTTCCCACGAAGAACGCCGGCGAACCGTGGCTCTCGCGCTCGGTCACTTCGGGCAGCGAGAGGCAGATGGCGCGAATGCGTTCTTCAACCTCATTTGACGTCACGATGTGACTTTAGACAAACGGGTTTTTCGCCGGGCCCGGCCCACGCCACCAGGTACGCCAAAAGCCGCTTCCCTTCGTCTGGCCATTACTGGGCCGGACAAAGGGAAGCGGCTCTCCCGATACAAAGCTACCTAGCCAACTGATACCGCTTCGGTCGTGTTGACTGTCTCACTTGGCGTCTGCGTGGCTGGGCGCGAGTACCTCGGCGTGACGGGCGTGTTAGAGGCGTAGACCTCTTGCGACGTGTTGCCATGACGCTGACGGTAACCCGAGATCAGACCGTCAACACCGATCCAGCTCGAGGTACGCCACGTGGCGAGGATCACGATTGCGAAGAGTGCGTAGAACGCACAGACACTCGCCGTACCGGACATCACGTAGGTGAAGAGCAGCGCGAGGCTACCGAGTGCGGCCAGTGGCGTGAGAAGACCGAGGGCCAGGCAGCATCCGATAGTGAACTCCGCTACCGCCACCAAAATGCCGATCCATCCGGCGTTCGGAACGACGAAACCGTGCAGGAACGAACCCCACCAGCTATACGCGGCCACACCGTGGGAGGCGAAGCCCGCCACGCCGGCACCGCTGTTGTGCAGGAAGTAGGGGTTTTCCGCACCCCAGAGCTTGGCCACACCGGCTTGGAGCCACATGACTCCGAGCCAGATTCGCATCGCGTTCCATAGTGGAGCCGCGAACTTTGACCTCTGGAGTCGGTACAGCACTTTCGGAGTCCTGACTTTCGAAGGATCACCGATGATGTCAATCAGGTTGGCCATGAAGGCACCTTCTTTCTAGTCTCGTATGTCAAGACCTCAAGGCCAGTGTGCACCCTCGAACTGTTCTTCTCGTAGGGCATAAAGCACCGTGGCGTAGGGTACAAGGTCACTTCTTCGTCTTCGTCGAACTACTTCGTAGCCACCGCGTGATGAACGTGCGAAAGTTCGCTCGAAAACTCGTCGTGGCTTCGAACTAGCTAAAGACCAAGACGCGTGAGATAGCCCACGCCCATGACCGCGGCCTCGCAGCCCACTTGCGCGAGCGCCTCGAGGTCATCGTCATCGCGCACTCCGCCAGCGGCCACGACCGCGAGGCCGCTGGCACAGACTTTTTCGTACAGTGAGAGATCCGGCCCGCGCATCGTTCCGTCGCGTTCGATAGCGGTGACGTGTAGACGTACGACGCCGGCCTGTCGGCAGAGCTCGAGGGCGTCCTCCAGTGTGACCGGCGAGAACTCGACCCAGCCGCGTACGCCGAGTCGACCATCTTTCACATCCAGCGCAGCCACTAACTGGTCGCCGATCGCTTCCACGAAAGCATCGAGGGCGTCCTCATCGCTCCAGAGGGCCGTGCCCACGACCACGCGCGCGGCGCCAGCGTCGAGGGCGTGGCGAGCCGCCTCGACGCTTCGAATACCACCGGACACCTGGAGTGGGGTGTTTGGGGCGGCCAAGTGGCAGCGGGCAATTACTTCAGGGCGAAGAGTGCCATCGCGAGCGCCTTGGAGGTCGACCACGTGGATGAGTGCAGGGCCTGTTGAGACCAAGCGTTCCATGAACGCTTCGAGAGGTTGACGAAACAGCACGCGCTCGTAGTCGCCCTGTTCGAGCCGCACAGCGTCGTCGCCGAGAAGGTCGAGGGCGGGGATAACTTGCATAGTAGCGAATTAGCATACTAGCATGTGAATATGACAAGTGGAAAAGTAATTGCGGCCGAAGCGAACCCGGAGACGGCGACGCGGTTCGCCGAACTCGTCGCAGCCTTCGCCAAGCTGCGAGACCCTGAGACAGTGGCCGCGTTCTTGCGCGACATCTGCACGACGAATGAACTCGACGCCATGGGTCAGCGTCTCCAAGTGGCCCGTCTCGTCGACGAAGGGGTGCCGTACCAAGTGATTTCACGACGGACGGGCGCGTCGACGGCGACCGTGACGCGTGTCGCGCAGTGGCTGCACCACGGAGAAGGCGGATATCGGGCCGTGTTGAAACAGGGCCGACGATGACCCGCCGTCTCACGATGGCCCTACCCTCGAAGGGGCGGCTGCGCGAGCCGTCTTGGACACTCCTCGAAGCGAGCGGAGTCGCGCCTGAGGAGTTGGGGGAGCGTATGTTGCAGGCGCACTGTCGCAACGCCGACATCGATCTTCTCTTCGTACGCGCCGAGGACGTGCCGGAGTACGTGCAAGACGGTGTCGTGGACTGTGGCATCACCGGTCTCGATCTGCTTTACGAGCGAGAGTGCAGCGTCGAAGTACTCCTCAAACTCGGGTATGGCACCTGCTCGCTGCAGGCGGCCGTCTCGAACGAGGATGCGGCCACGTGCATTGAAGACTTGGAGGGTCGAAGGGTGGCGACGGCGCACCCACGAATCGCCGCCAAGTCCCTGGCCGATCGCGGAGTGAATGCCGAGATCGTCTCAGTCGCGGGATCGGTGGAGATTTCGCCTCGCCTGGGCTTGGCCGACGCCATCATCGACTTGGTTTCCACGGGCAGCACGTTGCGCACGAACGGACTTCGTTCCCTGGGCGTGCTCTTCGAATCCGAGGCTGTTCTCATCGGGAGGGTCAACTCTAAGGACTCCGAAGCTCGTCGCACGTTAACGACCGTCCTGGGCTCGGTAATCAACGCGCGCGCCAATCGCTACCTCTTGTGCAACGTTTCCAAAGATCGACTCGACGAAGTCACCTCCGTCTTGCCAACGGCCGGATCGCCCACCATCATGGACTTGGCGACGCCCGGTCTCGTGGCGGTGCATGCGCTCGTGCCGGCCGCCGATATTTGGGCCCTATTGCCGAGACTCGAAGCCGCAGGCGCGAGTTCGATCCTGACGCTGCCCATTGAGCGAATGGTTCCATGAGCACGCCGGTCAAAATCGGCAGAGAGGTGTCCATAGATGAGATCGTCAACGACGTTCGCGAACGAGGCGACGCCGCGGTGAGCGAGTGGTCCGCACGACTCGACGCGACGACGTCGACGAAGCCCGAACGGGCCGTCGCCTACGGCGACATTCCGACGGCCGCGATTCTCGCCGCCGCTGAAGCGGTGCGAACCTGGCACGCGGCGCAACGACCGGTCGATCTGTTGATGGAAGTCTCTCCCGGCGTGACGCTTGAGCGCCGTTGGACGTCACTTCGCTCGGTGGGCATCTACGTGCCGAAAGGCTTGGTGTCCTCTCTGATCATGAGTGCCGTACCGGCTCAGGTCGCGGGCGTCGAACGCATCGTCGTGTGCACGCCTCCTAACGGCTCGGCGGCAGTGGCAGCAACCGCCGCGTTACTCGGTATCGAGGAAGTCTGGGCGATCGGCGGCGCGCAGGCGATCGCGGCGATGGCCTATGGCACCGAGTCAATCGCGCCGGTCGACAAAATTTTCGGCCCCGGCAGCGGCGCCGTGAACACGGCGAAGCTCCTCGTGAGCCGCGACGTCGCTATCGACCTTCCGGCTGGACCGAGTGAGATCGTCGTCGTCGCCGACGAGGGGATAGACGAGGCGTTGATCGCCCAAGAGATCGCGGCGCAGATGGAACACGGTCCCGACTCTCGCGGTTACGTGGTGCGCGTCGGCGATGACCTCGAAGCTGCACTGAACGAGGTCGAAGGATACGCCGCTGAACACGTGGCGCTGCTCGGCGAACGGGCCGAATCCTTGGCCGGTCGCATTCGAAACGCTGGCGCCGTCTTCGTGGGACCGTACTCACCGGTGCCCGCCGGGGACTACGCGACCGGGGGCAACCATGTACTGCCAACCGGCGGTTGGGCCAAGTCAACCGGGGGACTCGGTCTCGAAGGATTCATGAAGACGGTCACCGTGCAACGCGTGACCAAAGAGGGTCTGGAACGACTGGCGCCCACGATCGAGGCGTTGGCCGAACTCGAAGGCATGAGCGCACACAAGGCAACGGCTCGACGATGAATCCCGAGATTCTCGAGTCCTATACGTGGCCACCCTCAACGGAGGCACTCGCCGAGCGCGTCGGTCTCGACCCGCGCTCCATTGTGCGCTTCGACGGCAACGTGGCGGCGACTCCGCCGGCGAGTGCTCGTCCCGCCGCATTGGCGAAGGCGCTCGCGGACGTCAGCGAGTACGACCGAGGGCGCTACCAGCCACTGCGCGAAGCGATCGCTCGTCACCACGGCGTCGGCCTCGATCAAGTTGCCCTTGGCGCAGGCAGCGATGAGTTCATTGTCTTGCTGGCGCGACTGTTCGCTGAAGGCGGGACGGTTGCCACGGTGCCGTCGTTCTCGTATTCTATGTACCGCTACGCGGCGATCATGGCCGGGGCCACGATGGTTGACGACCCGAAAGAGGCCGACCTGGTCTATGTCTGTCGGCCCAATAATCCAACGGGCGAGCTGTGCGACATCCCCGAGGTCGCGGGACAGCTTGTCATCGACGAGGCCTACGCTCAGTACGCCGGCGTTGACGCACTCGATCGAATCGATGACGGCGTCATTGTCTTGCGCACGTTTTCCAAGGCCTACGGCCTCGCGGGCGCCCGCGTCGGGTACGTCCTCGCGACGCCCGAACTCACCAGCGCCATCACGTCGCGTCAGGCGCCGCTCGGGGTCTCCTCGCTCTCGGCGGCGTTGGCCCTGGCCGCGATATCGACTCCCCTCGACATGTCGGCGGCGTTGAGCGAACGAGATCGACTCTCAGAAGAGCTCAGCGCGCTGGGTCTCGCGCCATTGCCCTCCTTCACGAATTTCCTGTTCATTCCCCTGGACGAGCCCGAGAAACTCGTCGACCAACTCTTGTCCTACGGCGCAGTGACGCGAGCGTATCCAGGTGGACTTCGCGTGAGTGTGCGCGACGAACTCGACAACAACTTCTTGCTCGACGCGCTGCGTGGCGTGCTGTTCGATACGCCGATGCCGCGACGGGTCATTCGCCACGAGCGAAACACCGCCGAGACGCTGTTGAGCGTGCGACTGCGCGTGCCCGGTGAGGGTCGCGTCTATGTCAGTACCGGCGCGGGCTTTTATGACCACATGCTGCAACAGTTGGCCTTTCACGCCGGCATGGACCTACGCCTCGAAGGAGTGGGCGATCTAGAGACGGGCGATCACCACACCGTGGAAGACATGATGCGAACCTTCGGCGAAGCGTTGGATATCGCCCTCGGTGACCGTAAGGGTCTCACGCGCTACGGCGAGGCACGAGTGCCGATGGATGAAGCGATCGCTCACGCGGTGGTAGATCTTTCCGGCCGCGCCACGGCCAACGTCTCGGTCACCCCCGACGAAGGGATGGTGGTGCACGCCTTCGAGTCACTGGTACAGACGGCTCGTATCACCCTGCACGTGAGCGCGAGTGGCGTGAATGCTCACCACGTCGCAGAGGCGTCCTTCAAAGCGGTCGGTCGCGCGCTGGCTCAAGCGCTGACAAGCAGCGGCACGCTCGTGAACTCAACCAAAGGCACCCTGTGAGTGAGGTCGTGGTGGTCGACTACGGTGCGGGCAACACCCGCTCGGTGTGCGCCGCGCTGGCGCACCTCGGGCGCGCCAGCGTCGTGGCGAGCGAACCAGCGATGCTCCGTGAAGCAGACTTCGTCGTGCTGCCCGGCGTCGGTTCAGCGAGAAGCGCCATGGAGCACCTCACCGAGACCGGTGCGGCCAACGCCCTTCGTCAGCGATTTGACGACGGACAGCCGATCCTAGGGATCTGCTTGGGACTGCAGCTCGCTATGGAGAAGAGTGAGGAAGACGGCGGCGTCGTGGGTCTCGGACTCCTAGAGGGCGACGTCGTTCGACTGCACGAGGAACGAGTGCCACGACTCGGATGGTCCGTCGTCGTACCGTGGGGCGAGGCCTACTACTTTGCGCACTCCTACGCGGTGCGCTCCAAGGACGCGGTCGCCAGTGTTGACGGCGTCACGGTGGCGGTACGCCGCAACGCGTTCCTCGGTGTGCAGTTTCACCCCGAAAAAAGTGGTCCGGCCGGACTGGAGTTTCTCGACCAGTGCCTCTCGCTCGTCTAATTCCCTGCCTCGACGTCGCACACGGTCGCGTCGTGAAGGGCGTCAGCTTCGTCGGGCTGAGAGACGTGGGCGATCCGGTGGAGCTCGCGCAGTTCTACAGCGACGGTGGAGCGGACGAGCTCGTCTTTCTCGACATAACGGCGACACCTGAAGACAACGCCACGATGATCTCGGTGATCGCGCAGGTGGCTGACGTGTTGGAGATTCCTTTCACTGTGGGCGGAGGGGTGCGCTCGGTGGACGACGCGTCGCGCGTGATTGAATCGGGGGCTGACCGCGTGTCGCTCAACTCCGCCGTCCTCGCCGATCCGACGTTGATAACCGCGATCGCCGATCGTTTCGGATCTCAAGCCGTCGTGGTGGCGATTGACGCCGGTGACGGCGTGGTGCATACGCACGGCGGGCGGGTAGCCACCAAGAAGGCGACCGTGCCGTGGGCCAAAGAGGCGAGCGAGCGCGGCGCCGGCGAGATTCTGTTGACCTCCATTCGTCACGATGGTCAGCGCGGCGGTTACGACTTAGATCTCACGAGGATCGTGCGCGAGGCCATCTCCGTTCCAGTGATCGCCTCGGGCGGAGCGGGATCGGCGCGCGACGTCGCCGAGGCGTTGCGAGTGACCGACGCGGCCCTCGTCGCGTCCATCGTGCATGAGAACCCGGCGGGCCTCGCGGGACTTCGACGAGAGATAGAAGAGCTTGGCATCGAACTGCGACCACTGAAGGAGCGCCATGGCTGAGGAACTTCGTGCGGCGATTGTCCAAGACGAGACGACGGGCAGAGTGTTGATGCTCGGTTGGATGGACGAAGAGGCGCTCGCGCTCACTCGTTCGAGTGGACTCGTGCACTTCTTCTCACGTTCTCGTCAGCGTCTCTGGCAGAAGGGGGAGACGTCGGGCAATGTTTTTCACGTGACCAATGTCACGCCCGACTGTGACGAGGACGCGGTGCTGGTCAGTGTGCACGCCGCGGGACCCGCCTGTCACGAGGGCTCCACGTCGTGCTTCACGCCGTGGCTCTGGCGGCGCATCTTGCGCCGCGAAAGCGAGAACTCAGAGGACTCCTACGTCGCCACCCAGTTAGCGTCGGGCGTCGCGCAGAACGCGCGCAAGGTCGGTGAAGAGGCTGTCGAGTTGGCCGTGGCGGCGCTCAGCGAGGACGACGAACGCGTGCTCAGCGAAACAGCCGACCTCTGGTTTCACATTCTGCTGCTGTTACGTAGCCGGGGACTCGATCCGGCGGCCGTCGACGACGAGCTTCGTCGACGCGCTGAGGGGGACGTCACTCTTTAATCACCGCCAGTTCGCGATGTCACGATAAGAATCGTTGTATGTTCGTCGCCTCGGTACCCTCATCTGATGTCGTGGTGCTGGTCGGGGCCGTCTTCTTGGCCTGCGCGGTCGAGATGGTCGAAGCCCTCACCATCGTGGTCGCCGTCGGCCACACGCAGGGTTGGCGATCCGCGCTGGAGGGCTCAGCCGTGGCGCTCGTTACGCTCGCCGCCTTGGTCGCCGCGGTTGGTCCGGCGCTCGTGCATGTTCCTTTGGCGACGTTGCGGCTCGTCGTCGGAGGGGTGTTGCTCATCTTTGGCCTGCAGTGGCTACGAAAGGCGATTCTTCGCGCCGGCGGCCTGAAGGCCAAGCACGACGAAGACGAGATCTATCTAAGAACGGTGCGGGAAATTGATAGCGACGCGTCGAGCCGCCTACGCAGCCGCGTCGCCTTCGTGTTGGCGTTCAAGGGCGTCTTCCTCGAGGGCCTCGAAGTCATCATCATCGTGATCACGTTGGGCACGTCGGCTCGTCGGCTGGGTCTGGCGTCTCTGGCGGCGCTCGCCGCCTTGGTCGTCGTGGGTGCAGTGGGTGTGGTAGTCGCGCGCCAGCTCTCGAAGGTGCCCGAAAACGCCCTGAAGATGACGGTGGGTGTTCTACTCGTCAGTTACGGCACGTTCTTCTCGGGCGAAGGTCTCAAAGTCCGCTGGCTGGGCGGTGACGGCACGTTGGTGTTGCTGGTCGTGCTCTACGCACTCGTCACGTGGCTCTTCGTCGCGGGTCTCAAGGCAGCGACGAAACATCGAGGGGCGCTGACGTCATGAAGGTTTCGTGGCCGATTCGTTGGCTCAAAGGATTCGCCCGGTTTTGGTGGGACTTTCTGGTGGGTGACACGCCCGAGCTCTTTGTGGCCACGCTGGTGATCCTGGGCGTCGTCGCGTTGCTGAGCCTCGTCGGACACCACAACGCGCTCGCGGTCGCCACACTGCCGGCGCTCTGCGTCGTCGCCTTGGGACTGTCGCTGCTGCGCGCCTGGCGCGCATCGCGTCGCGACTAAGCGCTAGAGCCGGCCAGTTCGTAGGCCGTCATCGACAACGAGCCCATCTCGTAGCCTTCGATGAGCGTCGTGGTGGGCGAATTTGCCGCGGCACTGAGTCCCGCCACGTACGCCAAGGGTAAGAAATGGTCGGGCGTGGGCACGGCGGTGGCGTAGTCGCGGTGCGAAGCCGCACTGCCCAGACTGCTGGGATCGCTCGTCATGATCTCTCGCATGTCGTCGTCGAAGCGATGAGCCCAGTCCTTGCCCTCGCCGGGCGACTGCCAGTCAACGAGCCGCAAGTTGTGCACGACGTTGCCGCTGCCTACGATGAAGACGCCCTCCCTGCGTAGTTCGTGCAACTTCGCTCCGAGGTTGAAGTGATAGTCAAAGGGCAACTCGGCGTTGATAGAGAGCTGCAGTACGGGCACGTCCGCCTGGGGGAACATGTGCACGAGAACCGACCACGTGCCGTGGTCGATTCCCCAGGAGTCGTTATCGAGACCCACGTAGGTGGGCTCGACGACGTCGATGACACGCTGAGCGAGTTCGGGATCGCCGGGTGCCGGGTACTGCACGTCGAAGAGCGGCTGCGGGAATCCGTAAAAATCGTGAATCGTTCGCGGCACCCTCATGGCGGTCACCGCGGTGATGTTGACGTACCAGTGTGCGGATATGACCAGCACGGCTTTGGGTTTGGGAAACGACGCGGCGAACTTTTCCCAGGACTGCGTGTAACGGTTGCTTTCGATGGCGTTCATGGGGCTGCCGTGACCAATGAAGGCAGCGGGCACGAGCTCTAACATGGTCACCTCGCTTTGAGGGCAGCGTAGTGGTGGCTGCGAAGCATCGACACCTCAGTGCGGCGGAAGATGACGTATCACTTCGTCGACCTGTTCACTCCTACTCTGATCAATATCGATCCGAACGCCCCGCTCGTCCCCTTGCAGCGGCTCCAGGATGGCGTACTGCGACTCGAGCAGTGTTCCGGGCATGAACGCGTGGTGACGCCCTTCTACTCTGGTGCGCACGACGTCGATGGGGCCATCGAGAAACACGAAGAACGCCTCCGGGGCGTACTCGCGCAAGATGTCTCGATACGATCGCTTGAGCGCCGAGCACGCGGTGACCGTCGCACGATGTCGTTTCGACTCATCCTCGATGCGTGCACCGACGCTTCGCAGCCACGGCAGGCGATCCTCATCGCTCAGCGGCTGCCCCGAGGCCATTTTTTGGCGGTTCGCCGGAGAGTGAAACCAGTCCGCATCGAGGTACTCGAAGTCGAGTCGTTCACTCAACGCTTGGGCCAACGTGCTCTTGCCTGAACCTTCGACGCCCATCACCACGATTGACAGAGGGTCACTCATCGAGTGCATCCTATTAATGACATCCGCTTTGAAATATTCTCCGCGTGATTTCTCGCGAAACATTTGATCGCGCCGCTCGATACAGTGGGCGAGAAGATGAGAGAAGCGAGACAACATGGCGAGAGATCCCTACGAAGACTTACCTGAACTACCAACGTTCGTGCTGACATCAGATGACGTGGTCGATGGCGCCGCGCTCGCCACGGCCCAGGTCAGCGGACTCATGGGTGCGGGAGGCTCGGATACCTCACCGCAGCTCAGTTGGAGCGGCTTCCCGCCGGAGACGAAGAGTTTTGCCGTCACGATCTATGACCCAGACGCGCCCACCGCGTCAGGGTTTTGGCACTGGGCGGTCGCTGACATTCCGGTAACCACCACGTCACTGCCGTCTGGTGCGGGGGACGACGAGGGAAGCGGCCTTCCGTCGGGAGCCGTCCAATTCGCGAACGACGCGGGACTCAAGCGCTACGTCGGCGCCGCGCCGCCGAGTGGACATGGCGTCCACCACTACCACGTGGTGGTCCACGCGGTCGATGTGCCAAGTTTGGAGCTACCCGCGGGTGCGACGCCCGCGTACCTCGGCTTCATTCTCTTCATGCACGCCATCGCGCGCGCCACGCTCGTCGGGACGTACGAACAGTCCTAAGACGAAGGCGGGAGGTCGGTGGTACGCCTTAGAGGTAGTGGGGCGGTCGCTCCTCGCGCTCGCTTCGCAACCGGGCGATCTCCGCCTTGAGGCGTTCCACCTCGTCACGCAGCGACCGGATGATCGACTCAAGTTGTTCGGTCGTGTTGCTCTCGCCGCTCACGTAGTCAGACTGGCACACGATCGTTCGGCTCTGCCGTACATGAGAAAGACTCCGAGCACCAATGAGTTGCGTTCGTTAACGTAATGTTCGAACGGCCCAACGTTGGGTGACGTCAAGGGGGATGAAATGACGATGAGCGAGTCGGAGACGAGGGACGGAGATCGTCTCTCTGCCCTGGGGTATCGCCAAGAACTGAAGCGCGTACTGTCGCTCTTCGACAACTTCTCGGTGGCCTTTAGCTACTTGAGTCCGGTCGTGGGTATCTTCTCCATCTTCGTCATCGGTCTCGGCGCCGGCGGTCCGCGCTACATCTGGACGATTCCCGTCGTCGTACTCTTTATGACGCTGGTCGCGCTGGTCTTCGGTGAACTCGCCAGCGAATATCCACTCTCGGGCGCGCTGTATCAGTACGGCAAACACAACGTGGGACCGCGCTATGGCTGGTTTGTCGGTTGGATTTACGGCTTCGCACTCTTGGCGACCGTGGCTTCCGTTGACTCGGGCATCGTCTCGTACGTCACGACGCTCTTCAACATCTGGTTCAAGACGAGCCTCGACCCCGCCAACCACGTCACGATATTTGTCATTGTCGCAATCGTCATCGTCATCTCGGCGTTCTTGAACTCAATTGGGGCGAAGTTTCTCGGCTACGCCGCGCGACTTGGCGTGTACGTGGAGACGATCGGCACCTTCGGTGTCTTCATCGCGCTCGCCATCAAGGGCTTTCACCAGAACCTCGGCTACCTTGTCACGACCCAAGGCGTGCAGTACGCCAAGACCAACCCCTTCGGCGTGAACTTCGGCGGCCACTGGCTTACCGGTGCCGCGCTAATCGCGGTGCTCGCGAACGTCTATATCTTCTACGGCTTCGAGTCGGCCGGTGACATCGCCGAGGAGACAAAGGACGCCGTTCGACAGGTGCCCAAAGCGATGCGCAACGCCATTCTCTACGGCGGCGTCGCCTCCTTCGTCTTGGTGCTCGGTCTGCTACTGGCTATTCCCAAGGGAGGCATTGACAAGATCGTCAGTGGCGGCATTCCGGTCATCCTCGCGTCGCTGCCGACCTGGCTTCAGGACTTCTTCTTAGTCATGGTCATCATCGCGTTCTTCAGTTGCGGCACGGCAGTCATGGGGGCCGGATCTCGGGTGGTGTTCGCCCTCGCGAGAGACAATGCCCTGCCGGCTAGCCGGACCCTGAAGAAGGTGACGCCGAATCACAAGACACCGCGCAACGCCATCGTGGTCTCGACGGTCATACCGTTCCTCTTCTTGCTTCTCGTGCTCGTCAATCCTTCAAAGAACGTGCACGTGCTGTGGTTCTACTACCCGGCAAACGTCAACGCACTCTTCGCGCTCGTGTCCTTTGCGACGTCGGGGATCTACCTCTCGTTCTTTCTCACCGTGCTCGGCTCGTTCATCGCGAAGCGGCGTGGCTGGAAGCCGAGCGGGTCGTTCACTCTGGGTATGTGGAGTACGCCGGTGACTCTGGCCGGAGGTATCTATCTCTTCTTGATGTTGCTCAACATCGTGTGGCCGAGCTCTCTCACGAGCGGACGAGGCGTGCTGTTCAACTACGGCTGGATCACCTTGATTGTCATGTTCATCATTGTCGTGATCGGTGGACTATACGAAGGTCTCTCACGACCTGACAAGAAGCCCAACCAGCAGAGTCTCGCCGACTAAAACTAAAGGACTCCATGTCCCTCGGATCGAGGGGCCAGCTCGGCAGTACCCTGAGGCATGATCGACGCGACGTTCGGGCTCGTCTTCAATAGTTTTTTTGGCTTCGGACTTATCGTGATGGTGTTCGTGTGGGTGCTTCAAATTGCCGCGTTGGTGAGCGTGGCCTCCATGTCCAGAGTGGCGTTTTACCAGGCCAACTCCTCGAAAACTGGGTGGGTATTGATCCTCGCGGTGGGACTGCTGGTCTTTCCCGTGGGCTTCTTCTTTGCCTCGTACTATTTTCTCGGTGTGCAACAGCGCGTGCGGCGATTCGACGAGAGCGCTCGCCCTTAAATCTAACGAGGGCTCGAGGAGAACGGGGTCGTCGAACTTTAAGGAAACAGTCCGCGCAGTTCCGTCGCTTCGGCGATTCGCTCGACGCCCACCACGAGCGCCGTATCGCGAAGTGCGAGGTCGAGTTGTTCGTGCCGCTCCCAGATGGCGTCGAAGGCCTCGTGCATGGTCTTTTCGAGCCGCTGCTTGAAGAGCTCGCCTTCCCACATGAATCCCTGCATGTCTTGCGCCCACTCGAAGTAGGACGCGACCACCCCACCGGCGTTAGCGAGCACATCGGGCACCACCGGTATGTTGCGACTGGTCAAGATGGCGGCGCCCTCACCGGTCGACGGACCGTTCGCCGCCTCGACCATCATCGAAGCTGACATCGTCTCGGCGACCTTCTCGGTGATGACACCACCGAGGGCGGCCGGGATCGCGATATCGCTCGGCAGAGCAAAGAGCTCATCGGCGTGAATCTCCTCGCCGCCGGGGTAGCCCATGATCGACTTGGCCTCGTCGAAGTGCACGCTCATCTTCTCGTAGTCGATGCCCTCGGGCACGTGGATGGCGCCGTGGATGTCGGCGAGTCCGACGATCTTCATGCCGCGCTGCGAGAGCAGCTTGATGAGGGGCGCGCCGACTTTGCCGTAACCCTGGATGACGACGCGCTCACCCTCGGGGCTTCGCCCGAGTCGATTGAGCAGCGCCACTGTGCAGATCGTGACGCCGAGTGAGGTCGCGCCAGCGTGGCCGAGGGTGCCACCGATAGCGAGTGGTTTGCCAGTGACCACTCCGGGTGTGTTGTGACCCGTCAACATCGACACCGTGTCCATGATCCAGCTCATGACCTGAGGGTCGGTGTTGATATCGGGCGCCGGAATATCGCGGTCGGGTCCAATCATCGGGGCGATGGAAAACGCGTAACGCCGCGTGAGGCGCTCCAGTTCCGATCGCGAGAGCAGTGAGGGATCGACCTTCACTCCGCCCTTGGCGCCGCCGTAAGGGATATTGACGACGGCGCACTTGATGGACATGTCGGCGCTTAAGGCGGCGATCTCGTCGACGTTCACGCTGGGGTGAAAGCGAATGCCGCCCTTGCCGGGTCCTCTGGCGGTGTTGTGTTGAATTCTCCAGCCCGAGAACATCTCGACCTCACCGCTGTCCATGCGAATGGGAACCGCGACCTCCAAGATACGTTCGGGAGTGACGATTCGCTTAATTAACCCATCGTTGAGGCCGAGTAGATGCCCGGCTTCTTCAATGAGTGAGACGATGCGAAACCAGGGATTGAGATCGTCGGGGATCTCTTCGTGAAGACGCGTAACCACGTGTCGCCAACCTTTGTAATAGAAGAAAGCGCCGTTGCTTTCTCCCTCTAGGTTACGGGAGCCAGCGTGACCCCGCGGACAACGCCTCGTAAATTTCTGGCGCATCGTCTCCGATTACTCTGACATCTACAGCGGAAGGATCGATGATGAAGATAACGACCATGCTGGGCTACGCCGGTGGCTTCAAGCAGGCGGCCCGCGAAGTGGCGGAGATGGAGAGCGCTGGGCTCGACCTCGTCTGGGTTGCCGAGGCCTACGGTTTCGACAGCCCTTCCCTGATGGGATACCTCGCGGCCTTGACCGAAAGCGTCGAGATCGGCGCGGCGATCCTGCCGATTTACACCCGCACCCCGACGCTTTTGGCCATGACCGCGGCCGGTATTGACGCCCTCTCCGATGGCCGTTTTCACCTGGGCCTCGGAGCCTCCGGCCCCCAGGTCATTGAAGGTTTTCACGGCGTGCCCTACACCAATCCGCTCGGTCGAACGCGCGAGATCGTCGAGATCTGTCGTGACGTCTGGAAGCGTGAGGCACCCCTTGTGCACGATGGGCGCAACTTCACCCTGCCCTTGCCCTCCGACCAGGGGACCGGACTCGGTAAACCGCTCAAGATTATTGCGCACCCGTTGCGAAGTGCCATACCGATTTGGATCGCCTCACTGGGCGAAAAGAACGTGGAGTTAACCGCGGAGATCGCCGACGGATGGCTACCGATCCTCTTCATCCCCGAACGCGCGCACGGCGTCTGGGGCGACGCGCTGGCGGCCGGAAAGGCCAAGCGCGAGTCGGGTCTCGGGGAGATGATGATCAACGCCGGCGGCATTCTCGCCATTGGCGAGGGCAGCGACGTGACGGCGCTTCGAGAGCTTCAGCGCCCCATGGTCGCGCTCTACGTGGGAGGCATGGGCGCACGAGGAAAGAACTTTTATAACGAGCTGGCGATTCGCTACGGCTTCGAGAAAGAGGCCGAGGAAATCCAGGACCTCTACCTCGAGGGCAAGAAGCGCGAAGCCGAAGCGGCGGTGCCCTATGAGTTCCTCGAGTTAACGACCCTCTGTGGTCCGAAGAGCTACGTCCAAGAGCGCGTTGAGGCCTTTAAGGCGGCCGGCGTGACGCACTTGCAGGTTCACCCGATTCCCCAAGGCGACCAGAGCGCGGCGTCGCTGATTGAAACCGTGCGGGAGATGCTCTAAGAAGTAGCGCGCGTCGCGTCGCGTCCGCCCGAGGCGAGCCACGCGTCGTACATGATGGCGTAGGCGCCACCTGCAGCGAGCAGTTCCTGCGGCGTGCCCATCTCCACGATCCCCCCGTCGTCTATGACGACGATACGGTCCGCTCGCTGAGCTGTCGTCAGACGGTGCGCGATCAGAATCGCCGAGCGACCTTCGAGCAGTCGATCGAGTGCACGCTCGATGACCGTTTCGCTCTGGAGGTCGAGTGATGACGTGGCCTCATCCAAGATCAACACGCGCGGACGCGCGAGGAAGGCGCGGGCCAGCGCGAGCTGTTGACGCTCGCCAGCCGACAGTGTCTGGCCGCGCTCGTGCACCGGAGTGTCGAGCCTGGCTGGAAGTCGATCGACCAGTTCGCGCAGTCCGACCACGTCGACCGCGGTTTCGATCTCTTCATCGCTGGCGCTGGGACGTCCGAAACTTAGGTTCGTGCGAATCGATCCAGCGAAGAGAAAGGGTTCCTGGGGAACGACGCCCAGCTGAGAGCGCAGCGAGCGCAGCGTGACGGTCTTGATGTCGATGCCGTCGAGCAACACTCGTCCCGACGTCGGGTCGTAGAAGCGATTGGCGAGCTTGGCCATGGTGGACTTACCCGCGCCGGTCGGTCCGACGAAGGCGACCGACTCCCCCGGGGAGATCTCCAAGTTGACGTCGTGCAACACCTGTTCGTCTTCCAAGTAACCGAAGTCCACATGCTCAAAGGTGATGCGGCCTTCAATGGTGGGCAGCTCGATCGCGTCGGGTAACTCGTCGACGGTGGGGGTGATCTCGAGCAGCTCACGAAGCCGAATGATCGAAGAACGTCCCTGCTGCAGCGTGGTGTACTGCTGGACCAGGAGCTGAATAGGAGCGAAGAACCGGTTGAGGTAGAGGAAGAAGACGATGAGCTGGGCCACGTTGAGTTGGTGGCTCAAGACCATGTGTCCGCCAATGCCGAGCAGCATCGCCTGGCCCAAAATACCGATCATGAGCGTGGACGGTCCGTAGATGGCGTTCACGCGACCGGTGTAGGCGTTGGCGTCGCGATACGCGCCCACCACGTGACGGTGATTTCGGATGTTGCGTCGTTGGCGATTGAAAGCGGTGACGACGCGGATGCCGTAGAGCGATTCGGAGAGGTCGGCTAAGACGATGGCGATGCGGTCGCGCGCGAGGAGATACCCCTTCTCCGAGGCGTGGTGGTACCAGATGGAAAAGACGACGAGGAGCGGCACCACTAGCAACACCGTCCACATGGCCAGTTCGACGTTGGTGAGGAACAAGATGGCCGTGATGACGATCATCGTGAGACCTTGCAGGGCGAACTGGCTGATGCCGTCTTGAATCAGCTGTTGAAGGTTTTCGATGTCGCTCGTCATGCGACTCATGAGGACGCCGGCCTTCTCTTCAGTAAAGAAGTCGAGGCTGAGGCGCTGGAACTGCGTGAAGACCCGGATGCGAAGGTCGTGCATGACGCGCGAGGAGAGCTTGCCGGTGACGTTTACTTGCTGACGTTGGAAGTAGACGCTGACGAAGGCCAGTGCGAGGTACAACAGAGCACAGACCACGATGACCGTGAGACTCTTGTGATTTTCCATCCCATGACGGATGGCGTATTCGGTCAGCAACGGTCCCGCCTGCAGCGTCAGGCTGATGATGATGACCAGAGCCGATCCCGCAAAGACCCACTTGGGGTAGACGCCGAGCAACTCGGGCAGCGTTAAGCGCTCGCGCTCTTTTTCACTCGGTCGCTGGGTGAAGTGGACGTGCGACTTGGGGTGTTCGGGCTCACTCGCAAGAAGCTTCGTAGCCTCGTCCATGAGCTCCTCGGGTATCCCACCAAAAGGCAGTCCCGCGCGGCCGGCGGCCGCGCTCGCGCCCACAAAGCCCCCGCCACCACCACCGAAGCCGCCGCCGCCGCCCCAGCCCATCAGGACTGCTCTCCCGTAGTGGCCTGAGCCAGGATCTCGGAGTACAGGGGCACGTTAGCGAGCAACTCCTCGTGGCTACCGCTTGCGACGATGCGTCCCTCATCGAGAAGCAACACGCGGCTGGCGAGCGCGATGGTGGAAATGCGGTGCGCGATGACGATCGTGGTTCGCCGCGTCAGGAGTTCTCGTAGGGCTTCGTAGATTCCCGACTCCACGTGTACGTCAATCGCGCTCGTCGCGTCGTCGAGAACGAGGATCGGAGGATTGAGCAACAGCGTGCGCGCAATGGCGATGCGCTGACGCTGGCCACCCGAGAGTGTGTAGCCGCGCTCTCCGACCACGGTGTCGTAACCCTCCGGTAGGCGCACAATGAACTCATCAGCGTTTGCGGCGCGCGCGGCGGCTTCAATCGCTTCCAAGGGGGCGTCGGGCAGCCCGTAGGCAATGTTGTCGCGAATGGAGATCGAAAAGAGGAAGGGCTCGTCGAGGACGACACCGACGTTCTCACGCAGCGAGGTAAGCGTCACGTCGCGGATGTCGTGCCCATCGATGGTGACCGAGCCTCCGGTGACGTCGTAGAATCGCGTGAGGAGCCGCGCCACGGTGGACTTGCCCGACCCTGTGCGTCCGACGATCGCGACGGTCTCTCCGGGCGAGATATGAGCGTCGAAGTCCTTCAGAATCTCGGCCCCGTTGTCGTAGGTGAAGGTCACGTGATTGAAGTCGATGGCGCCTTGTACGTCTACGAGGTCATAGGCGCCGGACCGCTCCACGATTTCGGGGCGTTCGTCGAGTATCTCGAAGATTCGCCCGGCGCTGGCTTTCGCGCGTTGACCCATCATGACGAGTTGTCCCAGCATCATGAACGGCGCCTGCATCATGAGCAGATACAAACTGAAGGCGAGAATCTCGGGGTACTGCAGATCGCCGTGGAGCACCATCCAACCGCCGCAGAGCAAGACGAGGGCGAGGCCGAGCTGAGGCAGGTTCTGGACCCAGGGCGACCAGATCGCTCGAATATTCGCGTCCTTGATGTACGCCCAGGCGACGCCTTCCGCGGCGTCGGCCAGACGGTCGATCTCGGCCTCTTCCTGCGCGAAGGACTTCACTACGCGAACGCCGTTGACGTTTTCGTCTACGACCGTGGCAACTTCGGCCAAGCGGGCCTGCGTGATCCAGGAGATCGGGAACATTACCCGGCGCATCTTGATGCCCACCGCGTAGAGAATCGGCATCACCACCATGGCGATCAGCGCGAGTACCCAGTTGATGCTGAGCATGAAGCCAAAGGCCACCACACCAATGCAGCACTGCACGAGGATGAGCGGGGCGAAGATCGAGTACATCTGCACACTGCGAATGTCACTGTTCGCACGACTGATGAGTTGACCGGACTGCACGCGGTCATAGAAGCTGAAGGAAAGCCACGTCAAGTGCTCATAAATGAGCGAGCGCAAGTCCGCTTCTACGTTGTACGCGGTGTAGTAGAGGTACTGGCGCGAAATGATGCCTGACACGCCTGCCAGCAGACCCACGATTACTACAGAGATGACGTCGCTGTGCAACGACGCAATGTGCTTGACGAACGTGTGGTCGATATCGTTGCTCAGCATGTTGGGCACGAGCACTTGAAAAATCAGGCTCATGAATGACAAGACGATTGCCGTAATGAAGGTCACACGATGTGACTGGATGACCGGCAGCACACGTCTCCACCAGGGCAGACTCTTATCGCGCGAGATCTCGTTTCGCGGGCCGGGGTACTTCGAGGTGACCCCCCCGAGGGGATTTACCGAACTCTCTCGATCAAGCTTGGCGCGCTCGGAGAGAGAAGATGACACCATCCAATTCTACCGGCTTGTCTGTCACGCTGATCCGCGCTCAAAAGCGCCGCAAGGTAACGCGGCGTAGTGTGACCACGTGGATTCGCTCACCGTTGTTCAACATCCTGTCGTGGCCGACAAGATTCGCCAGTTGCGCGACGTCAATACTTCCAACGCCGACTTCTTGCGCCTGGCTGGCGAGATCTCTCGCTTTGTCGCCTACGAGGCCTTTCGCCACACGAGTGTGAGTGCAACGACCGTTGATACGCCGGTAACCAAGGGCGCGCCGGCACTGCGTATCGACACCGAGTACGTCATCGTCCCTATCTTGCGCGCCGGTCTCGGTATGAGTCCGGCCGTCCAAGAGGTACTGCCCCTACACCGTGTCTGTCTCGTGGGACTGCGGCGCAACGAGACAACGCTCAAGCCCGATGTCTACCTCGACGGGCTTCCCGATCACTTGAAGGGCGCCCACGTGGTCATATGCGATCCGATGCTCGCAACCGGCGGCTCCCTCGATCGTGTACTGGAGATGCTCTCCTCGAGAGGCGCCGGTGAAACGACGGTCCTCTGTCTCATCGCTGCACAGCCCGGTGTCGACTTCGTCTTAGCTCGCCACCCTCACGTGTCAATCGTCGCGGCGGCTCTCGATGAAGAGTTGAACGACGTCGGTTACATCACTCCGGGACTCGGCGACGCGGGGGATCGACTCTTCGGACCTCCGGCGCACTGACTTAGAGTCCGATGTCCTCGTGCCACAGATCGGGGTGCTCGTCAATGAACGTCGCGAGCAACGTCGTGCACGCGTCATCGTTCAACTGAATGATCTCCACGCCGAGCTCTTCCAACCACTCGTGGCCTCCGTGAAAGTTCGTGCTCTCGCCAATGACCACGGCGCCGATGTTGAACTGGCGGACTAATCCTGAGCAGTACCAGCACGGGGAGAGTGTGGTGACCATCACGCACGCCGGGTAGTCGCGGCGCCGACCGGCCCGGCGAAAGGCGTCGGTTTCGGCGTGCACGGAGGCGTCGTCTTCTTGGACGCGCCGGTTGTGACCGGCTCCGAGAAGCGTGCCGTCACGTAGGTAAAGTGCGGCCCCGATGGGGATTCCACCCTCGCTCAGACCGAGCAGCGCTTCGTCATACGCCGTTGACAACATGGACGTAGCCAGCGATCGATCCAGTGGTGGCGTGCTCGAGGACATGGACTAAGTATGCTCCAGCACCGTGAACAGAGGAACGTATTCGGTCGAGATCGGGTCCCAGCACCTCGACTTACCGATCGTGACGCTGAATGCCAATCTGGCCATCGCGCTACTCATTACCGTCGACGTCGGCGTCGCCTTTATGGCGAAGGCGGGAGAGGAACTCGCGACGGTGCTTGAGCCCTACGACGTCGACGTCGTCGCCACGGTCGCCACCATGGGCATTCCTTTGGCCGCAGAGGTGACACGACACCTCGGACTCGACCAGTACGTGGTCTTGCACAAGACTCCCAAGATTCACTTAGCCGACGCGATCAGCGAGCCGGTTCGTTCTATCACCACCGACGCTGAGCAACGCCTCCTCTTTGATCGAGCACGGGTGAAGGACGTGCGCGGCCGACGTGTGGCCATTGTTGACGACGTCATCTCCACGGGCGCCTCCACCGGCGCGACGCTGCGACTCTTGCGGGGCATCGGCGCTGGCGTCGTGGCCATCGGCACGATGGTCACCGAAGCCGGCCTCTGGCGAGGCGCATTGGGCGAGGACGCGTCGATGGTCCGATCGCTCGGCTCCATTCCGGTGTTTCGCCCTGACGGCTCCGGTGGGCTCGTCGAGGACTGGAACGGGTAGCTACTGTGCCGGTTCTGCCGCCAGTAACACGTCTTGTTCGTCAGCTTGCTTGCGCACGCCCTTCCAGGCGAGGACTAGGTAGAGCAGCCCCGCGACCGCGATACCCATGAAGACACTGAAGTCGGCGCCGTAGCCGTAACTGTCGCGCGTCGCGTAGGTAATCGGGTTCAGCCAGTGCGGTAGGTAGAACGTTGTCGACAGAGCGGAGATGGCCCCGTACATGCCCACGAACTGCGCGATCATGGCCGGCCAGTAGACACCGCCATTGCGGTAGTACAGGCCGTTGCGGTCGGTGCGCTGGAGTTCGGAAGGCACGTAGCGGTAACGCCGAAGCGCCCAGTCGATCAGATATATAGCGGCCCAGGGCGCGATCCACACGATGACCAGGTCCACGAAGTCAGACAAGTACGTGGTGAAGGACGCGTTAAAGACGGCGAAGAGCGTGACGAGAAACGCAATCCCGCAGTCCACGAGCACCGCCTGATAGCGCTTCACTTTGACGCCCATGGCCTGGAGCGTGACGCCCGAGGAGTACATGTCCAGGCTGTTGATGCCGAAGAGTTGCACGATCGCGAGCAGTAGGAAGATCACTACGAACCACGAGGGTATGGCGGCTGTGTGAGCGAAGGGGTACAGCGAGCCGTACCCGTGGTTGGAGGCCCCAATGCCGGGCAGGAACGTGGCGACGGCCGCTCCGAGGGTCATGACCACGATCTCCGGTACCGCCGTACCGAGAAAGACCCAGCCGATGATGGCGCGCTTCGAGGCGTCCGGGGCGCAGTAACGCGTGTAGTCGTTGCCGCACTCCATCCAGCCGAGTCCCGAGAGCGTGATCGTAAAGGCCAGGCCCTCCATGTAGGTCTGCCAGTCGGCGCCGTGGGCGACGCCGTGCACGGTGGCGTGGGGGAGCGTGAAGATCAAGAGCACGGCGAAGAGGATCACGAAGGGAATGGTCAGCACTCGAAGCGTCTTGATGATGGTCGCGTGTCCGAGCACCGGCAGGATCGCTTGAATGACAATGGCGATGACAACGTAGAGGATCTTCGCGGGGTCACCCGGGGCGAAGCCGGCCTTTAAGCCCAGGACCAGTGCCGCGCCGACGATGAGGATGAGGCCCTCAACTTCAAACCCGATCTGCGTGATCCAGTTGAAGAACGAGATGACGCGCGAACCGTTCGGTCCGTAACTGGCGCGGTTGATCGCAAAGACGGTGGTGCCGGTCTGGGGACCTTGCAAGCTCGCCAGTCCCAGCAGGAAGTACGTCAAATTGCCGAGGACGATGAGCGAGAGCGCTTGAGCGAAGGTAAAGCCAAACGACATCAGAATCGCGCCATAGATGAAGTACTCAATCTGGACGCTGGCGCCGGCCCACATGCCCCCGACGTTGCGCGGAGAGGCCCAGCGTTCGCTGAGCGGCACGTAGTCGATGCCGTGCGCCTCTATGTGAAAGGCTTCGTCGCCCGCTGATCCGTCATGCGATTCGGTGATGGTCGCCACTGTCGTGGTCCTCCCTTGTAGATGTCTGGAACGTGACGACTCCGTGAGGCGCTAGTCGTCCGCGCCCAGTATGCCCGAAACACAATGTGGGCGCTGGCGAAAATTGGTGGAATTATCACGCCGTTTACAAAATGCGGATTTAGCACCTTCTTATCCTCATTCAATGACCACCACAAACTCACTGGGCAGACTGTTGTTAGTCCGCGACGTGAGCGATCAGAGAGGAGACGGCGATGATTCATTCGAGCAGCGAGAAGGATCATCGCGCGCCCTCTTCTTATGAGCGTCGCTCCTTGGCGGGCATTCGGGTAATGGCATCTTCCCAACGTAGAAGCGTCTGATTGCCCACCCTTTCAGGACCCAGGCGGCCCTCCCTCCGCCTGGGTCCTGAAGTTACACTCCGTTGACTTCTTCGCTCCATGTACTGGCGAGTAGGCCAGTTCTTGATAAGTTTCGCCCAGTGGAGAAACCCAGGGCGGGCTCTCCGGGGGAAAGCAGGACAAGATGTCATCAACGTTCGATCGTCGTACGTTCCTTACGCATTCAGCGGCCACCGTTGGTGGCGTCGCACTGGGCAGTACCGTCGTTGACGGTTTACTCTCCGGTATCGCGGGGGCAGCGGTAGGCGTCAATAAAGGTAAGCCGAAATTGGGCGGTACGCTCACGGTCGGCACGCTCTCTGACGTCCCGAATTACCACATATTTAACGGTTCCGACGGAAAACTCGACGCCTCGGGCTTCTGCGTGGCCAATGCGCTCTACGACCCACTGTTCGTGATGTCGGCGAACGGCAAAGTAGCCCTGCCCATGCTGGCGCTCTCGGCGACGCCCAACGCTTCCTACACGGTCTGGACCATCAAACTGCGTTCCGGGGTGAAGTTTCACAACGGCGCGCCCTTCAACGCGGCGGCGGTGGTAGCGAACTACACGGCGGCGGCGGCCAATGTCACGGTGGGTCTGGCGATTGCGCCCCTAATCACGTCGGTGACCGCAGTAGATGACATGACGGTGGCCTACAACATGGTGATCCCCTTCGCCTCGTTCCCGATCACCCTGGCCGAGCAGCAGATCTCCTACATGGCAGACCCTGCCGCGCTCGGATCGAACTACGCCGGCATCCCGATCGGCACAGGTCCCTTCAGGTTTAAGTCCTGGGAAGTCGGAGTGGAGTCACAGTTCGTGAAGAACACGCACTACTGGCGCAAGGACGGCGCCGGTCGAAAGTTGCCCTACCTCGACGGCATCAACTTCAAGACCATCGTGGACTCCCAGTCGCGCAACGAAGCGCTCGAGAGTGGGACCGTCGACATCATGCTGCAACAGACCGGGGCTCAGATCAAAGAGTTGAAGAAGATGAAGGGCATTTCGATGGTGAGTGACCTGACCCAGCCGAGCGACCCGGCGAACAACTTCCTGATCATGAACACGACGGGTACCTTGAACCAGTACTTCTGCTGGGCGGGGGAGTTTGCGTCAATCGGTGTGCCGGGGGCACTGCCGTACATCGAAAAGGGAGAAGCGGTACCGACAGCTGTGCAGGACGCCGACTGGCTGGGCACGCTGGGCGCCGTGAACCCCTCGACGTTGCAGTGGGACACGACCCTGACCCCAGTACTCAACGATCTTTCGATCCGTCAGGCCTGCGCGATGGCGATCAACCGGACCACGTACTTCAAGATCATTGACGCCAATATCGGCGCGGTGGCGAACGGCCTCTATCGCAAGACCTCTCCGTTCTACGAAAACCCGGGCTACCCGGCCTACAACCCGACCGGGGCGAAGGCGCTGGTTGACGCGTACATGACGGCGAACAAGTTGACGAGCGTCAGCTTCGTGATCGACATCCTGTCGGGCGACGCGACGGCTACTCAAGCCTTCTCGTTCTTCCAACAGCAGCTCGGCGCCGTGGGAATCACCGTGACGCCTCGCCCGCTGGTGCAGAGCACGTTGATCAACAACGTGATCTACGGCGAGTACGACTGTGCGACCTGGAACCAGTTCGGTGGAGTGGACCCGTCGCTCAACTACGTGTGGTTCCTCTCGCTCTCGGCGACGGCCTCACCGGCCGTGGGCGGGCTCGGGTTGAACACGTTGCCCGCGGGCACCAACATCGCCGGTGCGGTGAACTTCGCCCACCAGGGCGACCCGGTCATCGAGGACAACATGCTCGCGGCGCTCGCCGCGGTGCCGAGTTCGCCGGTGGAGATTCGAGCGTGGCGCACGGTCAACTCCCAGTTCGCCAAGGACGTCACGTACCTCTGGCTGGACGTGTTGGTCAACGCCTGGGCGGCGCGCGACAACGTGCAGAACTGGACCTACGCCACCGGGGCAGACGGCACCACGCAGGTGCTGAGCCCCGACCAGGGTGCGGCCCGCTGGGACGAGATCTGGCTGTCGTAGAGCATCAGTAAAGAGCAACGAAGAGCGGCTAGGGCCGCTCTTCGTTGTTTTTACGCCGCGCTGGGAGCGACGTGTCCCGTGACGCGTCGCCACCAGAACAGCGTGGTCAAGGCGAGCACGACCGAGACGATGGCGATGAAGGTAAAGGGCAGCGCGGGGCTAACAGTGAAAAGAAACCCTGACGTCCCCGCCGCGAGAGCCAACGCCGCGGTGTTCGAGGTGGTGTAGAGGCCCTGGCGTCGGCTGAGCTCGCGATCCGCCGCGCCTTGGCTCATCAGCGAAGAGATCGAGGGCACCGAGAGTGAAGTCCCAATCGACTCACACGAGCCCAATACCAGTATCAGATCGTTGTTGTGGATGTGCGGGTAGAGCGCCAAGAAGAAGGCGCCGTTGATCAAACCGGCGAGCGCGACGATACGGCGATTGGCGTGATCGGCGAGCCATCCGCCCCAACGCGACAGCACGACCCACGGCACACTGAAGAACGTCCAGCTGAGTCGGATCTGCAACGTGCTTGCGTGGTGCGCGTGCATCAACAAACTCCAACACGCTTCGTAGACACCAATTGCGATGCCCGATGCGGCCGCGGCGAACAGCGAGCCGGTGAGTTGGCTGCTCCACTGCAGTGGGGGCAAGGGGGTGGGATCATACTCTCGGTCGCCGAGGTTCGTCCTCGTGGCGACGACGGCCGCTATGAGACTCATGAGACCGGTGACGAAAAATGCCCAACCGAGGTCGCGCACGGACGCCACCACACCCGCGACCGGCCCGATTGCGAGACCGAAGAGTTGCGCGGCGAAGATTCGAGAGACGGCACGACCGCGCTCGGCTTCAGGGAACAGCGACGCGACCGCCGACAACGAGGTGACCTCGATCGCACCAGCTCCCGCTCCTTGCACGGCGCGCGTGAGGGCCAACCACGGCGCCGCGACGGGGAACAGGTAAGTCATGCTGGCGAGACCGTACGTCACGAGGCTGATCACCAGAAGCCTGCGCCGGCCGAAACGGTCGGCGAGATGGCCGAACCCGAACTGGGTCAGCACGCCGGCGACGAAGAACGAAGCCATGACGAGGCCGATTACCGGCGGCGTGCCACCGCGGTGCTCTAAGAAAAGGGGAAGTAGCGGCAGACCCAGGGTGGCACCCATCCACTGAATTGCCACGATGATCGTGAGACGGCGCAGAGTCTGTTGCGCAACACTTCGTTGTGCCATGGATCCACGCTACCTGTGGCGCTCTACATGCTTTCCCCTCAGAGCGTGCGACACTCGATCAAAATGAGCACACCGAGTACCACGTACGCGTAGGGCATCAGGCCTGGCGCGTGCGCGCGACCCCACGTCACCACCTTCGGGTGAAGGGCCAGACGCCGGGCGCCGAAGAGGAAGACGACCTCCCAGATCGCGAACGTGGCGATTGTGACGAGACCGTGTCGTACGCCGTTCGCGCGAAGCAGGGGAATCCACACCGCGATGTTGTCGCCGCCGAGGGCCAACGTGAGCACAAAGGTCGTGATGGCACCCCGGCGATGCTGCTCGCGAGGTAGTTGGCGATGACGCCACGCGTGAACTGCGAAGGCGAAAGGCGCCACGCAGAGCAGCCCCACCCATCGCACGGGAATCGGAGCCAGCAGTGTGCCGACGCCGGCGGTGATGACCAGGAGAGAAACGACACCACCCGCCTGCGCCCAGCAAACGCGTCGAATTCTCGCGGGTTCCGTGGCAACCAGTTGCGCCGAAAAAGCAAAAAAGTTGTCGACCATCGTTCCCACGAACGCGAGCGTCGCCACGAGTACGACGACGAGGATCGTGTGCACTCGCCGACCTTACTTGAGAGTACGAAATGGTTAAAAATGCCGCACAGTAGGCTCAACGTGATGATTCGCCAGGTGTCGGCCCCCACGAACGATCAACTCCTGCACGCCAGAGAGATCGTGGCGCGCTTCTTGACGCCGACGCCGACGGTATCGATCTTCATTCGCGATCGCCGCGTCTTCGTCAAACTCGAGAGTCTCCAAGTCACCGGTTCGTTCAAGGTGCGTGGCGCGTTGGCCGCCGTTGACGCCGCACACCGCGCCGATCCCAAGGGCGCCGTCATCACCGCCTCGGCTGGCAACCACGGCCTCGGTGTGGCGTACGCGTCGAATCTCTTGGGAGTACGCGCCACGGTGGTGGTGCCCGCGAACGCGTCAGTCGCCAAGGTCAAGAAACTCGCGACCTACGACGTTGAGCTCATTCAGTTCGGCTCTTCCTACGACGACGCACAGGCCCACGCCCTAGAACTCGCCGAGGAGCGATCTTTTCGTTTTATCTCGCCCTTTAACGACAGCGACGTCATTGCCGGCCAGTCAACAGTCTTTGATGAGATGTTGCGACAAGTTCCCGAACTCGAACACGCGGTGGTCTCGGTCGGTGGCGGCGGACTTCTTTCGGGGACGCTGATCTCTCGAGATGGACTGGGTCGCTCGGACATTCGCGTGACCGGCGTGCAGCCTGAAGAGAGCGCCGCGCTCTATCACGTACTGCGTGGTGTCGCGATGAGTGATGTGGTGCATCACCCCACGATTGCGGACGGACTCGCCGGCGGCGGGGATGAAGGTGCCATCACGAACGAGATCATCGCGAAGAGCGGTGTCGAACTCGTCCTCATCCCCGAGCGAGAGATTCGCCAAGCCGTACGAGAGATCGCTGAGACGAATGGGCTCGTCATGGAAGGTTCGGCTGCGGCGTCCTATGCCGCCATCGCCTCCAATCGAGTGGACGACGTTGTCTCTCGTATCGGCTTCATCGCGAGTGGGCGCAACATCGCACACGAACTTCTAGTGGAGCTGCTGGAAGAGCCCTTGGCCTAGCCACAAGTCGTTCGGATACGAAACAGTAGGGTGGTTTGATGGCCGGACAGAAGCGCATGATGGCTATCGTCATCGCTGTCGTGGCGTTAGCGCTCACCGTTACCGGCGTGGTTATTGCGGCGACCAACTCGAACGCGAGTGGCCCCGCGAAGGATCCGTTGGCCCTGAACGGCTACCCGCCGAAGACCGCAGACTTACTCGTCACCGTGTCAACGGGCTCCGGCGTCACTCTTAACGCCAACCTTGACGTCAACTTCACGACCAATCAGGCGCAGGCCGTGGCCAACTTTCCACTGGTCATCACCACGGCCTCAGTGAATCTTTGCTTTGCAGAAGGGGACGTTTACGAGCGCTCGGCCGACGTATCGAGCGGCCCCTGGTACTGGGCAAAACTGAAACTGCCGAATCTCTTCGGCGTCTCTCTCGAGATGACCAAGCCTGACATCGATCTGATCACCGGATTTCAGAAGACGGTGACCAAGAGCGGGTACTCAACGACGTACCAATTTCACCGAACCGATGTGGCGTTGTCGCACCTGCTGGGCAAGGCCAAGGCGAACTCGGCGCTGGGGTCCATCCGCTGGACGATCACCGTGGGTAGCCAGGGCGAACTGTCCCAGAGCACCCTCGTGGAGCAGACCAAGAGGTCGACGATTGACCTCAGTGTTACCGTGCTTTCGTACAACCAACCCGTTCACGTTTCGGTTCCCTCATCGAGCAATCTCGAACCACTTTCGCGCAGCGCGTTTTACAAGTTGCTGAGCAGTGTGAACTTTTCGTCACTGCTCATTCCGAGCGGCCTCACCTCGTTCTCGAAAGCGTCCCTGAGCTAAAAGATGACGCCACCTGCTCAGCCCGAACCACGTTGGCCAGTAGCGCTGGCGCTGGTGGTGTGCGCCGGCCTCTACGTCTTACTCCCGAGCCGCTTGGCCGTCGGGCCTAAGTGGCTGTTGCCGGTGTTGGTGGTGTTGCCGCTCATCCCTATATCGTGGCGACGCCAACGTCACCCTGACGATGAACCCTGGGTGCACTACCTTGCTGTGTCCCTCGTCGTGATCATTACCTTGGCTAATTTCGTCTCGGTGGTCTTGCTGATCCACCACGTCTTCTACGCGGCGCAGATTAAGGGTCGACAGTTGCTTTACTCGGCGGCGACCATTTGGGTGACGAACGTCATTGTCTTCGGCATCTGGTTTTGGGAAGTTGATCGCGGGGGACCACTCAAGCGCTCCAGCGCACATCCCCGACTCCCCGACCTCCAGTTTCCACAGATGAGTGAACCTTCATTGGCGCCGAGTAACTGGCGGCCTCGCTTCGTTGACTATCTCTATACGTCCTTCGCCAACGGCACGAGTTTCGCGCCAGCCGACGCGATGCCATTGACGTTTCAAGCCAAGGCACTCTTCGGATTAGAGGCTCTGATCTCCTTCGTGACGATCGCCGTGGTGGCTGGCGAAGCGGTGAACATTTTGCGCTAGCCGAGCAGTCGGTCGAGCAGTCGACCCGCTCGACTCTCGCGGCCCTGGCGCCGTTCGACTCGATCGGCCCAGCCCGCGAGGCCCAGCCCGAGATTGATGCCGGCCCAGCGAAATGGTTCGATCTCCCAACGCTTCGGGCGGTGTTGAACGAAAGGCAGTCTTGTTCGTGATGTTTCAATCCCTGGGGCGACGATCAGATCGGCCAAGGCGTTGGCCGCGACGTAACTAAGCACGACACCGTCGCCGGTGTAGCTCCCGGCGCTCGCGAGGCCGGATTGGTAATCGACGATCACAGAGGGAGAGTGATCGCGGGGTAGGGCAAGCGGACCTCCCCATCGGTGGGTGACGTCACCTTCCAAAGACGGAAAAAGTTCGCGCAACGTTGACTCGAGTAGCGAGAAGACCTTCGGGTTTTCGTCGAAGCGCTCTTCGACCGTCGAGGCGAAGTGGTACGGCGCCCCCCGTCCGCCAAAGGCGATTCGTCCGTCATCGGTGCGCTGCCCGTAAATGATGAGGTGACGATCGTCGGCAAAGGTCTCGTAGCTGCTCAACCCAACTTCTTCCCAGAACCGAGTCGACTGGGGCTCGGTGGCAATCATGAGCGAGTAGATCGGCGCCACGCTTCGACGTTCTTTCGGCAAGGTAGGGGTAAATCCCTCGGTGGCGCGAACCACGAAGCGCGCATGAACCGTGCCGGTTGCCGTCACGACCTCACTCGGGTGAGTTCCTCGAGCCTTAGTAATTCGTGTCACCGTGGTGTTCTCAAAGATCTTCACTCCCAGGCGTTCGTCCACCTCGGCGAGACCCCGCACGAGGCGCGCCGGATGAATACGAGCACAGTGCGGCGAGTACGTAGCGCCAAGGGCGCCTTGGACGTCGGCGAGTTCGAGGGCTTCCTCGCGCTCGAGCCAACGGAGGTCGTCTTCGCCGTAGCCGAGGTCGTGCGAACTCTTCACGTGCTGCTGCAGGCGCGCGGCTTGAACCTCGCTGCGGGCAAAAGTCAGTGTGCCGCCTTGGACAAAGTGTGCGTCGATGCTGTCGGCACGCATCGACGCACCCAGGGAGCGCACGGCGCCCTCGAGTTCGTGTCGTAGATGGGTAAAGGTCTCTAGACCGTGACGCGCGACGACTGACTCGTCGCTTACCGGATAGAGCGCCGAGGCCCAACCGCCGTTTCTCCCCGAGGCGCCGAAACCACACACCGACTTCTCGAGGACGGCAATCTGCAGCGACGGGTCTCGTCGTTTGAGTTCGCGCGCTGTCCACAGACCGGTGAAGCCGCCACCCACGATGGCGACGTCGACGTCAAGGTGTTCGCCAAGAGCGCCGCGAGGTGTGATCGGTTGATCGAGCGTCGACCACCACAGTGAGTGCGGAGGCTGCACTAGATATTGAGCTTGGACGCTCCGGTGAAGACTTCGTGTAAGACGCCGACCATGAAGTCGATGTCGTCTCGAGTGGAGATCAGTGGCGGCGCGAGTTGGACGACGGGGTCGCCCCGGTCGTCCGATCGACAGATCAGTCCACGACGGAACATCTCGGGCGACACGTAACCGCGCAAGAGACGCTCGGCGTCATCACCGGCCCACGTAACCTTCGTTCCCTGATCCTTGACCAACTCGATGCCCCAGAAGTAGCCGGTACCGCGAACGTCGCCCACGATCGGAATGTCTTTCAGTGACTCCAGACCGCTCTGGAAGTAGCCCTGGTTGTGCTGCACGTTCTCAATAACCTGTTCGGTTTCAATGATCTCCAGCGCCTTCAGCGCGATCGCGCACGAGACCGGGTGGCCAGACCAGGTGAATCCGTGGAGGAACGAGACGTCATCGTGTTGGAAGGGTTCGGCGATGCGATCCGACACGATCATGGCTCCCAGTGGGGCGTAGCCCGCCGTAATGCCTTTGGCGCAGGTGATGATGTCGGGCACGTAGTCATACTTCTGGCCGCCGAACCACGTGCCGATTCGACCGAAGGCGCAGATCACCTCGTCAGAGACGAGCAAGACGCCATAGCGAGAACAAATCTCCCGGACCTCTTTCCAGTAACTCTGCGGCGGCGCAAAGCACCCTCCCGCGTTCTGCACGGGCTCAAGGAAGACCGCCGCGACGGTCTCGGGGCCCTCGCGCAGGATCGCTTCTTCGATCTGATGGGCCGACCAGAGCCCGAAGGCTTCAAAGTCATCGCCGTGCTTTTCGGCGCGGTAGAAGTTGACCGCCGGCACCTTGATGGCGCCGGGGACCAGTGGTTCGAAGGGCGTGCGGTACCCCTCGAGTGAGGTGATGGTGAGTGCGCCGAGCGTGGTGCCGTGATAGGCGACGTCACGACTGATGACCTTGTAGCGGTCGATATCTCCACGCATCTTGTGGTACTGGCGCGCGAGCTTCCAGGCGCTCTCATTCGCTTCGGCGCCGCCGGAGGTGAAAAAGACCCGGTTGAGATCGCCCGGGGTCAGACTGGCGAGTCGTTCGGCCAGTTCGATGGCCCTCGGGTGGGCGTAGGTCCAGAGTGGGAAGAACGCGAGCTCGCCGATCTGCTGGGCCGCGGCTTCACCGATGTCGCGGCGTCCGTGCCCGAGGGCGTTGGTGAAGAGCCCCGATAGACCGTCGAAGTACTCGGTCCCGTTCGCGTCGTAGACGCGCGTACCCTCGCCGCGCACCATGATGGGCACTTCATTGTGTTCGTTGTAGGCCCCCATGCGCGACATCTGCAACCAGAGGTTGCGCCGGGCGCGTTGCGAGTAGTTATGACTCGGGTGAATCTCGTCATCGACGGACATGCCGTCCGATATGGTCTCGTGAAGTGTCACTTGGTCCCCCATGTATAAGTTTGCTTCGCTAATTTCAAATACAGAAATGTCTCGACTTCCGTCACGCCCGGAATGGAGCGGATCGAATCATTCAGTAGGTGCACCAGGTCGTTGTCGTCTTCGGCGATGACTTCGGCGATGATGTCGAAACTTCCCGCGGTCATAACGACGTAGTTGGCCTCGTCAATGGCGGCGATCTTGTCAGCGACCAGTCGCACGTCACCGTGCACTCGGATGCCGATCAACGCTTCGCGGCCGTAACCGAGTTGGAGGGGATCGGTGATCGCCACGATCTGCATGACGCCGGAGTCCTTCAGTCGCTGCACGCGACGACGCACGGCGGCTTCGGAGAGTCCGACCTCTTCAGCGATGGCGCCGTAGGCGCGTCGGCCGTCTTGCTGCAGCAGGCTGATGATCTTTCGATCGGATGAGTCGAGCACACCCGGCACGGTGTTGATGAGCTCGAAGGTCGAACGGTTCTCGCTCGAATCACTCTCTTGTTGAGGTTTGGTCCCTGGCATTGTGTGCTCCCGCTCGAGCGGTAAAGGCCCCGAGACTGCGGATAGAGACAGTATAGGACCATTCCACGACGAAATGCGTCGTGTTTTTGTCCATAAGAGACTCATTCCTTAGTTGTCGGTTGCGAACGATGTGCCAACTCTGGCAGAGTAACGAGGGGCGCTGTCCAAGAACAGCCCGACTTTAGGAGGGTCTATGCGTCGTTTGGCCAACTTTATTGGGGGCGAGTCTGTAGCGCCGAAGAGCGGCAAGTACGTCGAGCTCATCAGTCCGGTCACGGGACAGCCTTTCGCCGAAACGCCCGTTTCGAACGAAGCTGACGTGGATCTCGCTGTGAGCGTCGCGGCGAAAGCGTTCGCCTCGTGGAAACGAACGACTCCCTCGCAGCGCTCGCTCGCACTGTTGAAGATTGCGGATCTTCTCGAAGCCAATGCCGAAGAACTCGTCAATATCGAAGCTGAGAACACCGGAAAGATCATCTCGCTCACGATGAGTGAAGAGATTCCGCCGATGATCGACCAGATACGTTTCTTCGCAGGCGCGGCGCGACTCTTAGAGGGCCGCGGGGCGGCGGAGTACATGGAGGGCATGACGAGTTATGTTCGTCGTGAACCGGTCGGCGTGTGCGCGGCGGTTACCCCGTGGAACTACCCAATGATGATGGCGGTGTGGAAGTGGGCGCCCGCGATCGCCGCTGGTAACACCATGGTCTTAAAGCCGAGCGACACGACGCCGGCGTCGACGCTGTTCATGGCGAAGTTGATGAGCGAAGTGCTGCCCGAGGGCGTCTTTGGCGTCGTGTGCGGCGACCGCGACACCGGACGCGCACTCGTTGAGCATCCGGTGCCCGCGATGGTCTCGATCACCGGATCGGTACGCGCCGGTACAGAGGTCGCCGGATCGGCCGCGAAGGACTTGAAGCGCGTGCACCTCGAACTCGGAGGCAAAGCTCCGGTCATCGTCTTTGACGACGTGGACATCGCCTCGGCCGTGGAGAACATCGCCATCGCCGGCTACTTCAACGCCGGTCAAGACTGCACCGCGGCGACCCGCGTGCTGGCGGGTGCCGGCGTGTACAACGACTTTGTTGACGCACTCGCCGAGCAGGCGAAGAACACTGTCATCGGTCCTCCCGATAACGACGACGCGCTCTTTGGTCCGGTCAACAATCACAGTCAGTTCGAGCGGGTCACCGGATTTATTGCTCGAACGCCCAAGCACGCCTCCCTCGTCGCCGGCGGATCGCGGGTCGGTAGCGACGGCTTTTTCATCGAGCCAACGGTGGTCGCGGGACTACGACAGGACGACGAGATGATCCAAAGCGAGATCTTTGGTCCCGTTATTACCGTGCAGAAGTTCTCCGACGAAGACGAAGCGCTTCGTTGGGCCAACGGTGTCGAGTACGGACTGGCCTCTTCGGTGTGGACCCGCGATCACGGCCGCGCCATGCGGCTGTCTCGCGACCTCGACTTTGGTTGTGTCTGGATCAATACGCACATTCCCCTCGTCGCGGAGATGCCTCATGGCGGCTTCAAGAAGTCGGGTTACGGCAAGGACCTGTCGGTGTATGGCTTCGAGGACTACACGCGGATTAAGCACGTGATGCACAACGTCGACTTTTAGAGCCGGCCAGTGCTTCGGCGATGAATAGTTGTAGCGTGGCAGAGGCGTTTTCGAGTGAAAGTGTGATCAACGATGATCATCGGCGTAGTTAAAGAGATCAAGACCGACGAGTACCGCGTGGCGCTGACGCCCGCGGGCGCGAGAGAGTTGAGCGACGCGGGACACCGGGTACTCGTAGAGAAAGGCGCGGGCGTCGGTTCATCCATCCCCGACGCGGACTACGTGGCGAACGGCGCGACGATTATTGAAAGTGCGGACGACGTCTGGGCCGAGAGCGAGTTGCTCTTAAAGGTAAAAGAGCCCGTCGAGGCGGAGTATCAGCGCCTCGGAGCCCGGAAAAATCAAGTCCTCTTTACCTACCTTCACCTGGCGGCGTCGCGCGAGTGCACCGACGCGCTAGTGGCCGCCGACAACGTGGCCATCGCCTACGAGACCGTCCGCCTGCGCGATAACTCGCTGCCGTTGCTCACTCCGATGAGTGAAGTCGCTGGTCGCATGGCTCCCTTGATGGGAGCGCACCACCTGATGCGGCCGGGTGGCGGTCACGGCACGTTGATCGCGGGCGTGCCCGGCGTGGCGCCGGCGAACGTGGTCGTGATCGGTGCGGGCGTGTCAGGACTGGCCGCCGCAACCATGGCCGCGGGGTTGCACGCGAACGTCAAGATTCTCGATCGCAACCTCGAGAGGTTGCGACAGGTGGACATTCACTTTGACGGACGCGTCGAGACGATCGCCTCCTCGGCGCTGGCCATTGAAGAAGCCTGTCTCGAGGCCGACATCGTGATCGGCGCCGTCCTGGTCGTTGGCGCGAAGGCGCCGAAGCTGGTGAGCAACGATCTGGTCGCGCGCATGCGAGAAGGTTCGGTACTGGTTGACATCTCGGTGGACCAAGGGGGCTGCTTCGAGGCGACACACCCCACCACCCACTCCAACCCGACCTTTAAAGTCTTCGGTTCGATCTTTTACTGTGTGGCGAACATGCCCGGAGCGGTACCTGCCACCTCAACGCGCGCCCTCTCCAACGCCACGTTGCCCTACGTCGTGGAACTCGCGCGACACGGTTGGCGCGAGGCGGTACTGGCGGACGACGCTTTGGCCGAAGGCGTCAACGTGGTCAACGGCAAAGTCACCTACGGTCCAGTCGCCGAATCTCTCGAGGTCAACTACACGCCGCTTCGGTCACTCCTCTAAATACGGGCAGTGGCGACAGCCACTCTCACAGCACGTCCCGCGCGCGAGATGTGTGGCGACCGTCATCACGTAGAGCCCGGTCGAAGGATCTCGATAGCTCGGACTGCCCTTGGCGACGGCCTCTTCGTGGGCGCGAATGATCGCCGTGTAGTCACTTCGTGTGGGGTCGCAACGCGAGGGGTGCGGGCGAGGCGTCGTTTCGGGCACCGACTCAACCTAACGGCGTCAGTCACTAACCCGTAAGACGACCTTGCCGAACTTGCCGGGCTCGGCGAAGAACTTGTACGCGGCGACGGCGTCGAAGAGACCAAATACGCCGGCGAGCGGTACACCGAGCTCGCCCTGGGTCCATCGAGGGATGATGGTCTCGCTTACGAGACGGGCGACTTCAGCCTTCTCTTCGCGCGAACGCGAGCGCAGCGTCGATCCGGTGATGGTGGCGCGCGTTCTCATGATGTGCAAGAGATCTACCTCCACGCGACTGCCGACGCCCACGCCGATGACGACGACGCGACCAAAAGGGCTGAGCACATACTGCGCATGTTCAAAGTTCGCAGCACCCACCAGTTCAAGCACGAGGTCGACGTCCTTGCGCGCTGAAACCTCGTCGAGAAGGATCGTGTGCGTGGCGCCGAGGGCTTGGAGGCGCTCGTGGTGCTCGGTTGTTCTTGTCACGGCGACGACCTCAGCGCCGAGGACGTGGGCGATCTGCACTGCCGCTACGCCCACGCCGCCGGTGGCGCCGGAGATAAGGACACGCTGACCTGATTTGAGGTGGCCTTGAGTGACGAGCGCGTCGTAGGCCGTCGTGAAGGCTTCCGGGAAACCCCCGGCCCGTTCGTACTCGACGTGATCAGGGAGAAAGAGGAGGTGCTCACTCGGTACCATGCACTGCTCCGCTTGCGCGCCGCCACCGACGATCGCGCAGACTCTTCGTCCCATCAGGGGTTCCACCACACGGTCGCCGACTTCAGTGACCACGCCCGCCAACTCCATGCCGGGAATGTCCACGGGCCAACCCGGCGGAGCGGGGTAGTAGCCGTCGCGCTGCATGAGGTCCGCGGCGTTGATCCCCGCCGAGTGAACCTCCACGAGTACGTCGTGCGGTCCCACTTCCGGGGTGTCGCGCTCGACCACTTCGAGGGAGGTGTCTTTAATAGTCAACGCCCTCACGCAAAAATTCTACGCCGAGCGGGTGAGCGAACCGCGCCGTTAGGGTCGGGACATGACTATCTACGACATCCCATTAAGGACGCTTTCGGGCGACGCGAGTTCCCTCGCCGGCTTCAAAGACGAGACAATCCTCATCGTCAACGTGGCATCGAAGTGCGGACTCACGCCCCAGTACGCGGGTCTCGAAGAGCTGCAAAAGAAGTACGCGGCGCAGGGCTTCAGCGTGGTGGGCTTTCCGTGCAATCAGTTTGCCGGTCAAGAGCCCGGGACGGCCGAGGAGATCCAATCCTTCTGCTCTACGACGTACGGAGTCACCTTCCCGCTGTTCGAGAAGATTGACGTCAACGGTGAAAATCAAAGTCCGATCTACGCCGAACTCGAAGAAGTGCCCGACGCCGAGGGATATAGCGGCGACGTTCGTTGGAACTTCGAGAAATTTCTCGTAGCGAAAGACGGCACCGTTACTCGCTTCGCTCCCCAGGTGACTCCCGAAGACCCCGCACTGCTCATCGCGATCGAGTCGTCGCTGGGCTAAGGGTTCGCGACCGTGTGACGAAGTTGCACGTACGTCGAACGGAATCCATAGCGCGTCCAGAAAATGGCCGCTCGTAGGTTGGTGGCGCGCCAGTTCGTTTCCGCGTAGAGAAAATCGGCGTCATGGGCGTCTCGTAGAGTCTCGTCGATCATCGTGCGGGCGATGCCACGGTGTTGATGTTCTGGGCGAACCGCTACGGCGCTGAGGTGCAGCGTCTGGTTGTAGGAGCCGCGACGAGATTCAAGCGGATAGGTCACACACTGTGCGATGCCCCGGCCATCGAATTCGACGACGTAATAGTGCACCTCGGGGTCCTCTAGGAGTTCACGCCACTCGATCACAGCGATTTCGTCTTCGCTCGAAATGACAATGCGATCGTCTCCTTGCGCCTCGTCGATCAGGCGA
Organism: uncultured Acidimicrobiaceae bacterium; assembly: GCA_963803745.1. Classification (GTDB taxonomy): domain Bacteria; phylum Actinomycetota; class Acidimicrobiia; order Acidimicrobiales; family RAAP-2; genus RAAP-2. Next base: position 54,780 of record CAWDNL010000002.1, read on the forward strand.
TCGAGTTCGACGGCAAGGGAAACGTCGCGAACATCTCCTCGGCGAAGGGTGTAACCCATCGGAAGTGATTCTCGCGCGCGTTTCGTGAGGGCAAGAATGCCGCGCACGTGTGCGCGCACGAAGCCCAGGTTGTACCACGATGCGGTATCAGCGTCGTTGTCGAAGACCCAGACGTAGTGATCGAGCACGCTGCGTTCGACCCACGTCTCGCCAGCAGTGCGATAGAGCGCGTCGAGGATGTCACTGTCGTCAAAGGAGACGCCGTCAGGCCCGACCCAGGCGCTCCGTCCATGCTCGGGATTCTCGAAGAGCGCACCGAAGAGGTGGCCGACAATGCCGCCCGCTTCGACGGCGACCCAGGTTTGGTCGGTGGCGTTCGCCACCGCGGTCATAAAATCGTCGCGAGAAAAGTCAGGGTTGACAAACCTATTTCGCTGCGCGTCGTGGGCGAGGCGGACTTGCACGCGTTCGGCCACCGCTTGTAGGTCCGCGGTCTTGAGCGCTCGCACGTTCATTCCGCACCGTCCTTCGGGGTGTGTAAAGGTTGCGTGGTGACTTTACGAGCGACCCTATTCGATATGGACGGACTTCTTCTCGATTCCGAAGTGCTCTGGCACAAGGCCGAAGTAGAGATATTCGGTTCGCTTGGCGTGCCCATTGAAGAAGCCGAAGGCCGTTCAACGAAAGGCATGTTCGTCAACGAAGTGGTTGAGTTTTGGTACTTGAACTACCCGTGGAGCAGTATGTCCAAGGCCACGGTCGTCGACCTTCTTCTGAGTCGCGTGGGCGACCTGGTCGAATCGGAGGGGCGTCTATTACCGGGAGCGCTGTGGGCGCTGGACCTCACCGGCGATCGAGGACCACTAGCTCTGGCGAGTTCGACGCCGATGGAACTCATTATTCGATGCCTCAAGCATTTTTCACTATTGGATCGATTCGCGTCCATCCACTCCGCCGAACACGAGCCCTACGGCAAGCCCCACCCCGGCGTCTTTCTTACCGCATCCCTGTCGCTGGGCGTCGCGCCGAGTGACTGTCTCGTGCTCGAGGACTCCGCCGCCGGGGTCATCGCCGCCAAGGCGGGCAATATGACCGTGATCGCCGTGCCAGTCGACGAGGATCGCTCGCAAGCGTCCTTCGTGCTGGCTGATCTCGTGCTCGACTCGCTCGAAGAGCTCTCGCCCGAGTGGCTCGACGAACGATTTGCTTAAAGCAACTTGGTGAAGCGACTCGCCACGGGGTAGGAGAAGGCGCCCGGCGGATACTCATCAATCGCGTCCCAGCCACTGCCGCGATAGAGCTCCAACGCCTCGGGCTGGGCGTAACCAGACTCTAGATAGAGCCGTCGATATCCGAGACGGCGAGCTCGCTCCTCAACTTCGTCCATCAGGGCCAACCCGACACCTCGGCGTCGCTGATCGGGCCGCACCCAGAGTCGTTTCACTTCGCCCACTTCGAGTGCGGGGTCACTGATTGGCCGCAGACCGACACCGCCCACGAGGTCACCGTCCGCGCGCGCCACCAGAAAGACGCCTCGCGGTGGCAAGAGTTCGTCGAGCGAGAGGTGCTTACCTTCCTCGCTGCCGCCGTAACGGCGAGTGAGCTCGTCGAGCGCGGCGTGGAGCACGCTGAGTGCGCCACTCGACGTAACGGGTTCGTCCTCGATGACGAGATCTGACACCTCAACACAGTAGAGGTCCGAATGGTGGCGTTATCAGGTTCACTACGATAGAAAGATTCACTGAAGGAGACCCATGTTTCGCCCGGTCAGCGCCGATCTTGATTTTGTGGCCATCGAGGAGGCGGAACTCGCGCGCTGGAAGGCCAACAATGTCTTCGAACGCTCGCTCGCACTGCGCGAGGGCGCCGAGCGCTGGGTCTTTTACGAGGGACCGCCCACCGCAAATGGCCAGCCCGGTTTGCACCACGTGTGGGCCCGCGTTTACAAGGACCTGTTCTGTCGATATCAGACCATGCAAGGTCGCTACGTGGCGCGCCGCGCCGGCTGGGACACCCACGGACTACCGGTGGAAGTCCAGGTCGAAAAGCAGCTCGGCATCTCTGGCAAGAAGGAGATCGAAGAGAAGATCGGTATTGCCGAGTTCACGCGACTCTGTCGTGAGTCGGTGCTTGCCTACGTCGGAGACTTCGAGCGCCTGACCGAACGCATTGGCTACTGGGTCGACACGGAGCACGCGTACTACACGTTTCATCCGTCTTATGTCGAGTCCGTGTGGTGGGAGCTCAAACAACTCTTCGAGAATGGCCTGCTCTACGAGGACTACAAGGTCATTCCCTACTGCCCGCGCTGTGAGACCGGTCTGTCGTCGCACGAGCTTGGCCAGCCCGACGTCTACGCCGACGAGACCGACGAGAGCGCCTACGTGAAGTTCCGCCTCACGGACGCTGGCGAGCGTGGCGAACTTGGCGGCGCGACGCACCTCGCGGTGTGGACAACCACGCCGTGGACGTTGCTTTCCAACGTGGCGGTGGCCGTTAATCCTGAAGTGAGCTACGGCGTAGTCGATGGCGTCATCGTGGCCGAAGAGCTCGCCACGTCCGTCTTCGGAGAGGGCGCCGTGGTATCGGCGACGTTCCCGGGATGCGCGTTGATCGGTCTGCACTACGAGCGGCCCTTCACTGACGTGCCCATGCCCGATGGCGTGGACGTTAATTACGTGGTGAGCGGCGAGTACGTCACTATCGAGGACGGCACTGGCCTAGTTCACCAAGCTCCGGGATTCGGTGAGATAGACCGTCTGATCGCGCGAGAGTACGGACTGCCGACATTGAACCCGGTCCTTCCCGACGGCACCTTTGGCGCCGCCGTGGCGTGGCTCGAAGGCGAGCACGTGCGCGAGACCAATCACACCATCAACGACGAACTCGATCGTCGCGGGCTTCTCCTGCGGCGTTTCAACTACACCCACTCCCTGCCGCACTGCTGGCGGTGTTCGACCGTGTTGATCTACTGGGCGAAGCCCAGTTGGTACGTCGCGACGAGCCTGTTGAAAGAGCAGCTCATGTCGGAGAACGCGACCGTTGACTGGCACCCCGCGCATATTCGCGACGGCCGGATGGGCGAGTGGCTCGCCAACAACGTCGACTGGGCGCTCTCTCGAGATCGCTACTGGGGGACACCACTGCCGATCTGGCGTTGCGCGGACGGACATCTCACGTGCGTCGCCTCGCGCGACGAGCTCTCGAGCCTGAGCGGGCGCGACCAAAGCGACGTTGAGCCTCATCGTCCCGAGATCGATGAGGTGTTCTTTGACTGTCCGACGTGTGCGAAAGAGGCCCGTCGAGTCGAACCGGTCATCGACGCGTGGTTCGACTCCGGCTCAATGCCGGCCGCCCAGGTGGGCTACCCGCACGTCGCTGGCAGCAAGGAGGCGATGCAGTTTCCGGCGCAGTTCATCGCCGAGGCGATTGACCAGACGCGCGGCTGGTTCTACTCCCTGCTAGCTGTGAACACGCTGGTCTTCGGCGCGAAACCCTACGAGCACGTGCTCTGCCTCGGTCTCATTGTGGACGAGGACGGCAAGAAGATGAGTAAGTCCCTCGGCAACGTCATCGATCCCTGGGAGGTGCTCGACACCCGCGGCGCGGACGCTCTTCGCTGGTGGATGTTCTCTCAAGGTTCTCCTTGGACTTCCACGAGGGCGAGCTTGGGCGCCATCGATGCGTCGCTGCGCGAGACCTTGGCCACGCTGTGGAACACCTTCAGCTTCTTTACGACCTACGCGTCGCTGAATCACTTCGACCCGCAGGATCCGGGAGTTCCAGAGTTCCATGAACGAAGTGCGATTGATCAGTGGATCCTCTCTCGCACCGAGAGTGCAACGGCCACGATGACCGCGGCGTTGGACGGCTACGAACCCCTGAGCGGTACGCAGGCGATCGTGGAGCTGATCGACGATCTTTCGAACTGGTACGTGCGAAGGAGTCGTCGCCGTTTCTGGCGCACCGACCCCAACACGCCGGCCTCGGACTCGCTGGCCGCGCAGGCCACCTTGCTCGAGGTGTTGCAGCGCGTGACGTTGCTGCTCGCGCCGTTCTGCCCGCTCCTCACCGAGCGGCTCTATCAGGGACTCTTCTCGGCGAGCGATCAAGACTCCGTGCACTTCCTCGACTGGCCCGTCGCGAACCTCGCTCGTCGTAACGAGTCGCTGGAGGCGTCCATGGCGGTGGCCCGACGACTCACCTCGCTGGGTCGAGCCGCGCGGGCCGAGGCGGGCGTGAAGGTGCGTCAACCACTCGCGCGCGCCCTGGTGTTTTTGGCCGCCAGTTCACCGCTGCCCCCCAAGGGTGTGGTCGAAGACGAGCTCAACGTCGATCACCTGGAGTACGGCCGCGAACTAGCGGACGTGCTCACCTTTGAGCTCGTGCCCAATTTCCGTGTCGTGGGTCCGCGTCTTGGTGAGGCGGTGAAGGAACTCAAACCGGCGCTCGCGGCGCTCGACTCGCTGGCGGCGGCCAGCGCCATCGAAGAGGGAAAGTCAATCAGCGTCGCGCTGTCCACGGGAGAGTTTCAACTCGGTCCCGACGACGTTGAGTTGCGGGTGAGAGGTCAAGGTGGCTTCGCGGTGTCACGAGACGGCGCTGAGGTAATAGCCCTTGATCTCGCGATCGATGACGGTCTTAAGCGGCGGGGGTACCTGCGCGACGTCGTGCGTCAAGTCCAGGACCTGCGAAAGAACACTGGCCTCGACGTGTCCGACCGCGTGGTCTTGAACGTCACGGGTTTGGATGATCTCAGCGAAGGATTTGCGACATTGGCCAGTGAAGTGCTCGCCCTGGAAGTTCTCACCACGCCGGGCGTCGGTGAAGGAACGGCGTTGGATCTTGACGACGGTCGTCAAGCCTTCGCCTGGGTCAGAAGGGCCTAACGCTCGCCATTCAGTTTGGTCAGCAGCGCCGAGAGGGCTTCGCGGTCGCCCAGGGTCAGGCGTTCGCCGAGAAGCTCATCTAAGAAGTCGAGGTGCACGTTTAACGCTTCGTCAATTTTTGCGTTGCCCTCATCAGTGATGGCGACATACACGGAGCGTCGATCACTCGGGCAGTGTTCACGGCGTACGAAGTTCGCCTCTTCGAGGCGATCGATGAGTCGTGTGGTGCCGCCGGTTGAGTGCACGATGGCGTCGGCCATTTCGCTCATTTTGAGACGACCTTCAATATTCTGTCGAAGTTGAAGGAGAACTTCGAACCAGGCGAGCGGAAGATCGCAAGAGGACTCCAACACGTTGCCCAACTCTTTGGACAGACGGGCGTTGGTCTCCATCAAAAGGCCAAACAAGGTCACTTTTTCGTCCCCGGACGGGCAGGCGCTCGTCGACATCGTCACCGGACCAGTATTCACCATGCGTTCGATTCTAGCAGGTAACTGCTTATAAAGATACTTCTTGACAAGTAGTTGTAGAAGCAACTATACTTGGGGAAGGCAACTACCTGTCTCGACCATATATAAGGAGAACAACCATGAGCAACCTTCCTACTCCTGGCGTTTACAAGATTGATCCCACGCACTCCAACATTGACTTCATCGCTCGTCACCTCGTGGCGTCGAAGGTCCGCGGCAATTTCACTGAGTTTGAGGGCACCATAGTCATTGGCGACTCGCTGGAGAGCTCTTCGGCCGAGGGGACCGTGCAAGCGGCCAGCATCACGACCGGTAACGACATGCGCGACGCTCACCTGAGGAGCGCGGACTTCCTTGAGCAAGAGACCTACCCGACTTTGACCTTCAAGTCGACCAAGATCACCCACAAGGGTGGCGACGACTTCGAACTGGTGGGCGACCTCACCATCAAGGGCGTCACCAAGTCGCTCAGCTTCGACCTCGAGTACCTGGGCACCGGGCCCTCCATGCAGCCTGGCGTCACGATCGTTGGCTTCGAAGCCAAGAGTGAGTTTGACCGCAAGGAGTTCGGTATCAACTTCGACGGCGCCCTCGAAAACGGCAGCCTCGTCGTTGGTAACAAGGTTGGCATTCAGCTGACCCTCGAAGCGGCCTTACAGAACGCTGAGGTTTCGGCCTAAGCGAAGCGGCATCACTGCAGAGAGTGCCGGGGGCTAAGTGCCCCCGGCATTTTGCTGGGTACCATTGGTGGGTGGCGGAGAAGAGCAAAGGCAAGGCCGTGAAGTCGAGCATCGGAGTCCTCGGTGCGTTAGCGACGATCATCTCGGTGTGGTGGTTCGCCCTTCGCCCGCGTCGGAAAAAAGACGAAAGCTAGATCCCTAGCGAATACGCTCTGTTGGCATCCCGGTAGGTTGGATGGCGATGGCGTTGGCTTCGTTGACTCCTTTACGACACCGAAGTTTCGCCCTGGCGGTTACCTCGTCGTTCGTCTCCTCGATCGGCACCTGGATGCAGAGCGTGGCGCTCGGTATCTACCTGACCGAGACTACGCACAACCCGATCTGGCTCGGACTGTTGACCGTGTCCGCGTGGACGCCGGCCGTCATCGGCGCACCGGTGGGTGGGGTAGTCGCTGATCGTTGGAGCCGCCAGCGTTGGATCCAGTGCAACAACTTCGTCATGGCCTGCACCGCGAGCGCGCTTGCTGCCGCGGCGTTAACGCATCACCTCTCTCCCGAGTTAGCCTGCTACCTCGCCATCGGCGAGGGGCTCTGCGGCTCGGCCTCGTGGGCGGCGTGGCAGTCCTTGTTACCGGATCTCGTCGAGAAGGACGAAGTCTTGGCGGCCGTGTCGCTCTCATCTGCTCAGTTCAACCTTGGTCGCGTCATCGGTCCAGTCTTTGCGGCGATCGCCTTAGCACTCGGTTCCGTCGGCGTCTGCTTCGCGATCAACGCCGCGTCGTTCATCTTCGTGCTGGTGATGTTCTCATTCGTACGCAGCGCGTCGCGGCCGAAGCCGACCTCGAGTGTGCGCTTCTTCGCCGAGACGATCGCCGGCGCGAAACGCGCGTGGGGGGTGAAGGGATGTCGCAACCCCATCGTGGGCATCGGCGTGATCGCCATCATCGCGAGTCCCTTCATTGCGCTGGTGCCGGCGATGGCCATCATCGTGCTGCACGCCGACACCGCCTGGCTCGTGACGGCGCAAGGGGTCGGGGCGGTGCTCGGAGCACTGACGCTGCCCATCATCGCGAAACGAACGTCACGTCTGGCGGTGTTGCGAGGCTCCGTGATCGCCCTCGCACTTGCGCTGGCTTTTTACGCACTGGCGCCAGATCTGGTCCTGTCGCTCATCGCGTTGCTCTTCTTGGGTGGTGCCTACGTCGGCACCTTGACCGGCCTCAACACCTCGGTGCAGGTGCACGCGCCGCGCGCGGAACGCTCTCGAATTCTGGCGCTCTACACGCTGTCGCTGTCGATCTTCTATCCCGTGGGCGCCTTCGTTCAGGCCGATCTCGCCAAGCACTTTGGTGTTCGTTCCGTCACGATCGTGGCCGCCCTGGCGCTGATGGTCGTCCTGGTGGTGGTGCGCATTGCCGCTCCCGCCTACTGGTCAGCAATGGGTTCGGCCCCGGCTCAAACGCCTCTTTTGCTGGCAGACTAGGACTATGCCCTTTACTTCGATCAACCCCGCGACGGAAGAGATTGTCGCCGAGTACCTGACCCACGCGCCGGCCGACGTTGATCACGCGCTCAAAGTTGCCACGTCCGCCTTTCAGAGCTGGAAGTCAGCGACGTTCGCTGAACGTGGCGAGGTCATGGTCCGAGCGGCCGAACTCCTCGAAAGTGAGGTACCGGTCGCGGCGCAACTCATGACAAGCGAAATGGGTAAGACCTTCGCCGCCGCGAAGGGTGAGGCCATGAAGTGCGCGGCGACGATGCGCTATTTCGCGGAGCATGCCGGCTCGATGCTCGAAGAGCAAGAGCTCGCGACGAATGGTCGGCGAAGCGGCGTTCGATTCGAGCCGGTCGGCGCGATCTTCGCCGTGATGCCGTGGAACTTTCCCTTCTGGCAAGTAGTGCGCATGGCGGTGCCGACGATCATGGCGGGCAACGTCGTTCTCTTCAAGCACGCGTCGAACGTGCCGGGGTGCGCCCAGTACCTAGAGGATCTGTTCCGACAGGCGGGCTTTCCCGATGGTGTGCTGACCACGCTGTTCGTGGAGGTGGCTCAGGTGCCCGACATCATCGCCGATCCGAGAGTGGTCGGGGTGACCTTGACCGGTTCTGATGGCGCCGGTCGTTCCATCGCCGAACACGCGGGCAGAAACTTAAAGAAGTGTGTCCTCGAACTCGGGGGATCCGATCCCTTCGTGGTGGCCGCGTCGGCCGACATGGAGCGCACCGTGGCGATGGCCGTCACCGCGCGCATTCAGAACAACGGTCAGGCCTGCATCGCCTCGAAGCGCTTCATCGTGGTGAAGGAGCGTTACGAAGAGTTCCTCGAAAAGTTCGTCGCAGCGATGGCCGCCGTCAAGCTCGGCGACCCGATGGATCCCGCGACCGGACTTGGCCCCTTGGTCTCGAGGGCGCAACGCGACCTGCTCGCCGCGCAGGTCTCCTCCTCCGTCGAAGCGGGCGCCGTCGCACTCGCCGGGGGCGTAGCGCCCGAGGGCGTTGGTTTCTACTATCCCGCCACCGTCTTGGTGAACGTGCCGGCTGACTCTCGGGCGGGCTGCGAAGAGCTCTTCGGTCCGGTAGCCGTGGTCTACGAGGCACGTGATCTCGAGGACGCGATACGCATCGCGAACAACACGCCATGGGGACTCGGCGGCTCGATCTGGGCAGAGGATGAGGACGAGATCAATCAAGCAATCGGCGGTCTCGTCGTGGGCACGGTCTTCGCGAACGCCATCGTGGCGTCGATGAACGAACTACCCTTCGGCGGCACGAAACTCTCCGGATTCGGTCGAGAGCTCTCCGCGCTCGGCGCACGTGAGTTCACGAACGCCAAGTCATTTTTCGTCGCATGAGCGATCAGTACTACTTCGACCACGCCGCCTCCGCGCCACGCCGCCTCGAAGTGACCGAAGCGATGGCGCCCTGGCAGCACGGCGTGGTGGGGAACCCATCGGGGAGTCACCGCGCCGCCCGCGACGCTCGTCGCGCCGTGGAAGAAGCGCGAGATGAAGTGGCGGCCTTCGTCGGCGCCAAGCCGGGCGGCGTGATCTTTACCGCCGGGGGCACTGAGTCCTGCCAACTGGCGATTGTGGGCGTCACGAACCGACACCGCCGTGCGCACGATACGAGCGAGATCGTGATCTCTAAGGTCGAACACCACGCGGTCACCGACGCGGCCGAGATGATGGCGCGCGACTTTGACAACGTCCACGTGCGCTATATCGACGTGGACGAAGAAGGTGTCGTGGACCTTGACTGTCTCGAGAGCATGCTCAGTGAACGCACGTCTCTGGTGAGCGTGATGGCGGTCAACAACGAGACCGGTGTTCGCCAACCGCTCGACGGTGTGAGTTCTCTCGCCAACAGCATGGTGCCGGGCGGCGTGCCGACCCACACCGACGCGGTAGCGGCGGCGCCCTGGCTGAGTCTGCCCACCGTGACCGCGACCACCGACTTAATCTCCATCTGCGCGCACAAGGTGGGGGGTCCGGTGAATTCGGGGGCGCTCATCGTGCGTAACGAGGTGGCCTTTGACGCGGTCACCCCCGGGGGTGGACAAGAACGGGGTCGACGCGGGGGCACGGTGGACGTCGCCGCGGTGGTCGGTCTCGCCACGGCGCTACGCGTGACGGAGCGAGAACTGATGGAGGTGACCGATCGGGTCCTCGAGTATCAAGAAAAGTTGAAGTCCGCCTTGAGCTTTCTTCCGGGCTGTCAGGTGACCGCGCCCAACGCCCTTCGCGTGCCCGGCACGGTGCACGTCACCTTCGAAGGTCTGGCCAGCGACGAGTTGCTCTTTCTCCTTGACCAACGCGGAGTCTGCGCGTCAGCGGCGGCGAGCTGTTCGAGTGGCGCGGCCTCACCGAGCCACGTGCTCGCCGCCATGGGTGTGTCACCCGAACGAGCGCGCGGTTCGCTGCGCTTTTCGATGGGCGCCGAGACCACCCAAGGCGACGTCGATCAGTTGATCGCGATTCTCTCCGCCGTCGTCTTTCAACTGCGCGCCGAGACGTTGCCCCCTTCACGACTGGCAGACTAGAAGGGTGAAAGTCCTAGTCGCAATGAGTGGAGGAGTCGACTCCTCGGTCGCCGCCGGTCTCTTGATGGAAGAGGGACACGACGTGGTGGGGGCGACGCTGAAGCTCTGGGGAGGGGCCTCGGACTCGGGCTGCTGTTCGGTCGCCGACGTCGATGACGCTCGCCGCGTCGCTCAGATGCTGGGCGTCGATCACCACGTCTTTAACTACACCGAAGAGTTCGAGCGCCACGTCGTCACTCCCTTTATCGAAGGACACCTGGCGGGGCGCTCACCTAACCCCTGCATCGAGTGCAATCGCCACATCAAGTTCGACCTGTTGTTCGAGCGCGCCACGCGCTTAGGTTTCGACGCCGTGGCGACGGGGCACCACGCGCAGGTACTTACCCGCGACGGTCGTCACTACCTGGTTCGTGGCGCCGACGATGAGAAGGATCAGAGTTACGTGCTGGGGTACTTACAGGAAGAGCAGCTCGCGATGTTGTTGCTACCCATCGGGCACTTGAACAAGCGCGACGTGCGCGCCCACGCCGGTCGGCTCGGGCTTCGGACCTGGGACAAACCCGACAGCCAGGACGTCTGCTTCATCGAAGCCTCCAAGGGTCGCGAGGTCTTCTTGCGCCAGCGCGCCGAACTCACGACGGCCACCATCGTCGACGCACACAGCGGCGAAGTACTGGGCGAAAGTTCTGCGGCGGAGCTCATGACCGTGGGTCAGAGGCGAGGCGTGCTGCCCGGTCGCGACGGTGAGCGCCGCTACGTCTCGCGAGTGGACCTCGCCGCCAAGCGTGTCGAGGTCGGACTGCTCGAAGAGATCCTCGTGACACAGCTTCGCCTGGACGACGCCTCGATGAGCTTCGCGCACGAGACGTTAGGCGACGGAGACAGCGTGCTCATTCAATGCAGCGCGCACGGCGTGCCCCAACGAGCGACGCTGCGCCGCGACGCGTCGTGGTGGCTTCAACTGCACGCGCCGTCGCGGCCCGTGGCGGCCGGTCAGTCCGTGGTGCTGTACCGAGTCGATGATCCCACCGTGGTCGAAGGCGCGGCGATCGTCTCTTCGTCGTGAAGCCCGCCGAGCGCGTCGCGTGGCTGCGCGAGGAGATCGCTCGCCACAACGACGCCTACTTCGTCAACGACGCACCGACTATCCCCGACGCGGAGTATGACGCGCTCGCCCGCGAGCTGCGTGCACTCGAAGCCGAACACCCGGAGTTGAAGGTTGACGACTCCGTCTCGGACAGCGTCGGCGCACCGGTCTCGAACGTGTTTGATCGGGTGGTGCACTCTGAGGCCATGCTGAGTCTTGACAACGTCTTTGACGTCGAGGAGCTTCGTCAGTGGAGTGATCGGCTGGCGAAGTCGCTCCAGCGCGATCCGGAGTCGCTACGCTTCGCGGTCGAGCCAAAAATTGACGGCTTGGCGCTTTCCATCACCTACGTCAACGGACGGCTCTCTCAGGCGGCGACACGGGGAGACGGCCGTGTGGGCGAGGACGTCACGCAGAACGTGCGAACCATTCGCAACGTCCCTTTGGCTCTCGAAGGCGGCGTTATCGGAAGAGTGGAGGTGCGCGGCGAGGTCTTTCTGGCCCGCGACGATTTTTTGGAGATGAATCGACAGCAACGTGAGAACGGTGCGAGGGAGTTTGCGAACCCCCGTAACGCCGCGGCGGGCAGTCTGCGTCAGAAGGATCCCGCGGCCACGGCCAAGAGGCCCTTATCGTTTCTCGGCTATCAGCTGGTCGACCTCGACCACACGCTCTCCTTCACGTACTACAGCGAGACCATCCGCCAACTCGCCGACTGGGGGTTTTTGACGGCGCCGGAGTCGCGCGTCGAAGAGGGCGCTGAGGCGATGATTCAGATGAGCGACTGGTTCCAAGATCATCGCCACGACCTGCGCTACGACATCGACGGCACCGTGATCAAGATTGACGACCTGACCCAACGTGAGCAGCTCGGCTTTACGAGTCGCGCGCCGCGCTGGGCGACTGCGCGCAAGTTCCCGCCCGAAGAGCGCACGACTCGTTTACTGGCCATTGAAGTGTCTATCGGGCGAACCGGTCGGGCGACGCCCTTCGCCGTCTTAGAGCCGGTGGTCGTTGCCGGTTCGACCGTGTCAATGGCGACGCTGCACAACCAGGACCAAGTGGCGTTAAAAGACGTGCGCCCGGGCGACCTCGTCATCGTGCGCAAAGCCGGCGACGTTATTCCCGAAGTCGTGGCCGCGGTGCCCGAACCGGGTAAGCGACGCGCGAAAAAGTGGACGTTTCCGACGCTCTGTCCCGAGTGCGGAACGCCGCTGGTGCGACGCGGTGCGGAGAGCGATACCTACTGCGTGAACCCGACGTGCCCCGCGCAGGTGCTCGAGCAGATCGTTCACTTCGCCTCACGCGGCGCGCTCGATATTGAGGGTCTCGGCGAGCAGCGTGTGGCACAACTCCTGGCCGCGGGTCTGATCGCCGACGTGGCCGATCTGTTCTTTGTGCGCGAAGAGCAACTGGAAGTTCTCGAGGGATTCGGCGAACTCTCCGCCACGTCTCTCGTGCGCGAAATCGCCAACGCCAAAACGGCCCCGCTCAGTCGGGTGCTGGTCGGCCTGGGTATTCGTCACGTCGGTCCGGTGGCGGCGCGCGAACTGGCGCGTCGTTTTCATAGTTATGACGCCATGTCCGCGGCACCGCTGGAAGAGCTCGAAGCGGTGGAAGGCGTTGGTCCGGTCATCGCGCAGTCGCTGTATCAGTACGTTCGTGAGGACGAGAGCAGAGAGCGTGTGGCTCGTTTCCATGAAGCAGGCCTGGCGCTCGTCGAACCTCGAGAGGAGAAGGCTCTCGAAGCGACGCTCGCCGGCAAGGCCGTCGTCGTGACGGGCGCGGTCGCGGGCTACACGCGTGACGAGGCGGAAGCGGCGATCGTCGCGCGCGGAGGTAGTTCTCCGGGTTCGGTGTCCAAGAAGACGTACTGCGTCGTGGTCGGTGAAGCACCGGGGGCCTCGAAACTCACGAAAGCCGAGGAGTTGGGCATTCCTCTCGTGGGTGCGGGCGAGTTCGAGACGCTGCTGGCGACCGGTCGGTGGCGGGACTCGCTCAAGTGAGCCGTCCTTACTAGGGTTTAGCCGATGGCGCCTACTTTCGCACCCGACTACACGCTCGCCGGACGGTATCGGATTCTTGAGTTGCTCGGGGTGGGGCGCACCGCGGAGGTCTACGCCGCCGAGGATCTTTCGTTGCAGCGACGCATCGTCGTCAAGGTTCTTCTCGCCGATCTGGCGGCTCATGAGGAGATCCGTCGAGCCTTTCGCGACCGCATAGTTCGTGCCTCCACCCTCAGTCATTCCCATTTAGCGAGGGTCTTCGACGGCGGCCAAGAGCACGGCGCGATCTTCATGATCAGCGAGTACTTAGCTGGTGGCTCCTTAGAAGACGTGCTCCAGTCGGGGCGCCGCCTCAGTGTCGACGAGGGAGCGCGCCTCGGGCGTGACGTCGGCAGCGCGTTGGCCTACGCGCACGAGCACGGATTTATTCTCGGTTCGCTCTCGCCGTCGAAGCTGCTCTTCGACAGTGAGGGTCACGTTCGCGTGAGCGATATCGCCTTAGCCGGGCTCGCGGCGAACTACCGCGAACGCATGTCACTCGACGACGCCCGCTACCTCTCGCCCGAACAAGCGATTGGCGAGCCGGCTGGTCCCGAAAGCGATGTGTACGCCCTCGCCCTCATTCTCTTCGAAGCGGTGACCGGCAGTGCCGCCTACGAAGGCACGACGCCGGAGGCGATTCTGCGCGCTCGTCTGACCGCGCCGCTGCCGGTGCGTCTCGAGCTCGGGACCTTGGACATGGTGCTGGCGCAGGCGGCACTGCCCGACCCGCGGCTTCGCCTTAACGCCGAAGAGTTTTCTTCGCGCCTCGGCGCCGTCTTGGGTGACGGTGCGCCGCTCGTGATTCGTCGCGGGGCGCACGAGACGCCGCTGCTCGCTCAGTACGAGCGCCCCGAGCCGCGCAGTTCGATCGGTTTTCAACCGCCTTCAGCCGAGCAGATCGTCAACGCTCCACCCGGCAGCGGTCCGGCCACGTTTCCGCGCGTGCCGCGCATCGGGGCGACCACGACCGGCAGCGCCGCGCCGCCGAGTGTTCCGATCAGTCCCATCGGTCGTACGCCGAGGTTTGATCGCAATGAGTTCGACTTACCTCGCGCGCCGCGCCGACGGATGGGTTTTCTGATCGCCGCCGTGGTGCTCGTGGTGCTGGCGATCGGTGCGGGCGCGGCGTGGAAGTTAGGGGTCTTCTCCAAGAGTCACAGCGTGCCGACGTTGACGGGTCTCACCTTGAAGCAAGCGACCTCGGCGGTGAAGAGCGACGACTTCACCTTGGACGTGACGGACGTGGAGTCCTCCACGGTAGCGAAGAGCCTTATTGTCAGCCAGTCGCCTAGCGCGGGAACCAGCGAGAAGTCCGGCTCGACAATCGCCATAAAGGTGTCGCTTGGTCCAAAGCTCGTAACGATGCCGACGACGTTGGATCACCGCACGTGTGCGGGCGCCACGGCGCAACTCAAATCGCTTGACGTGAAGGCGACCTGTCCGAGTAGCGATGCGGTCGTCTCAGCGACGGTGCCGCTCAACGACGTCGCCGCCGTGCTGTACAACAAGACGGTGAATCCACTGGCCGTGCCGAGTGGCGCCTCGGTCATCTTGGAGATCTCGACGGGTCCGCCGGCGAGCGCGACGACCACCACCACGGCGGCAACGCCCACGACGACGGCCGTGCCCAACGTGGTGGGCGACAACTACGCAGAAACCGACGCGGCCTTTAAGAAGGCGGTGTTGTACTTCACGACCGAGGGCACCGACGCGGGAACGACCAAGTGGACGACGGTGGTCTCGGAGAGCCCGGTCGCCGGCACGATGGTCGCGTCCAAGTCAACGGTGATCCTCACGGTGAGATGAGCGCGGGCTGTGAGCTCTGCGAGGCGGCCGTGCTCACCAAGCGATACTTCGAAGACGAGACCTGCTGGATAGGGGACTGCGAGATCTGCCTCGTGCCCATGGTGGTCTGGCGCGTGCACGATCCCTCGCCGCCCGAGGAGGTGAAGCGCCACCTCTTCGAGGTGCTCGGCAACGTCGCCAATGACGAGTTCGCCTCGACGCCGTGGACGATCGATGACCACATGCGCAACATCCCCGACCACTACCACGCCCACGCGAGACCTCCGTACTTCTGGCGTCGCAATCACACTTAGGGCCTCGGCGTTCGTCGTTACAATCGGATTCACTACTTTTTTCTGGAGGCCTCCATGGGAGCACTCGACGGTCGCGTCGCCATCATCACGGGAGCGGGACGGGGCATCGGGCGCGAGCACGCGCTCCTCTTCGCGGCCGAAGGTGCGAAGGTCGTGGTGAACGATCTCGGCGGCGCACTCGATGGTTCGTCCCTCGAAGCCAGTCCCGCCGAAGAGGTCGTCGCCGAGATCACGTCCATGGGCGGCAGCGCCGTCGCCAACTACGACAACGTGGCGACCTGGGAGGGCGGCGAGCGACTGGTACGAAGCGCGATTGAGAGTTTCGGCGACCTGCACGTGCTCGTGAACAACGCGGGCATCCTGCGTGACCGCGTGATCGTCAACCTCTCAGAAGAAGACTGGGACGCCGTGATCAGCGTGCACTTAAAGGGTCACTTCGTGCCGACGCATCACGCCGCCACGTACTGGCGCGAACAGGCGAAGGCCGGCAAGGTGGTGAAGGCGTCGATCATTAATACGTCCTCCACCTCGGGGCTGCTCGGCAACGCGGGCCAGTCCAACTACGGCGCGGCCAAAGCCGGCATCGCCGCCTTCACCGTGATCGCCGCCGAAGAGCTGGGTCGCTACGGGGTTCGCGTAAACGCCATCGCGCCCGCGGCGCGCACGCGCATGACCGAGTCGACGCCGGGACTCTCTGACTACGTAGTCAAGCCACCCGATGCCGCGGTCTTTGACGTGTGGGACCCGGCGAACATTTCGCCGCTGGTGGCGACGCTCGCGATGGAGAACTGCGCCGCGACCGGCGAGGTTTTTTTCGTGCAAGGCGGCACGGTGCGCAAGTTTCAGAACTGGACCATGACCGACACGCTCGAAATAAACGATCGATGGTCGGTCGCTGAACTCGCCGCGCAGCTGCCCACCTTGCTCTAGTGAGCGACGAGCGCCCGCTGGCGCATCTCGATCGAGAAGATCCTGACGGTCTCTTAAACGCACGCTCCGATCCGGCGAGCGCCGCCTTTGGCACGCTCGGCAGCGAGGCCGGTAGTGACCTCAACTGGTTCTTGCTCCTTCGCCAACGCGTGCAGGATCGAGCGGCCTCGTCGTCGCGTTATCAGTGGTGGGTCCTCTGGTCGTTGCTCGCGGGACTCTTCGCACTCAACTTCACCTTCACCGTCTTCATCGTGGCCTTGCCCACGGTCGCGGCCCAGTTTCATACGTCGGTGACGGTGCTCACTTGGACGATGGTCGGACCGCTGCTGGCCTACGGCCTCGCCGCGCCCATTCTCGGCAAGACCGGCGACATCTACGGACATCGCCGGCTCTATCTGTTCGGACTGGCCGGCGCGATGGTCTCTGCAGCGCTGACCGCGCTCTCGCACAACGTGGACATGCTGCTCTTCGCGCGCACGCTTGACGGCGTGCAAGGCGCCGCGACCGGCACGGCCTCGGGGGCGCTCATCAACACCGTCTTCGCTCGAGAAGAGCGGGTGAAGGCCATGGGTTGGTGGAGCCTGGTGGGCGCCGGCGGTCCGGTGATCGGTGTCTCCTTGGGATCGCCCATCATTGCGGCCTTCGGGTGGCGAGCGCTCTTCTGGCTTCAGCTCGTGCTCATTGTGGTGGCCTTCGTGGTCGTCGCTATCGTGCTGCCGCGTCGACGGGGCCCCGAGCACGAAGAAGCCGAAAAGAAAGCACATGCCCGCGAGGAGTTCAAGAAAATGGACTGGCTGGGCAGTTGGTCGCTGTCGATCGCCGTCATGACGCTGATGCTCGGGCTCTCGATCGGTCCCGAGATCGGCTGGGCGAGTCTCGGGACGCTCTCGATGTTTGTCCTGAGTGCCGTCATGACATGGGTCTTCATCTACCGGTTGAATCACGCCGCGAATCCGCTCATTCCTCCGTACTATTTTCGCCGCCGCAATTTCGTGATGCCCATGATCCTGCGGGCTGCTTCGAACTTCGCCTACTTCGGCGCGTTCTTCTTGTTTCCGCTCCTCATGGAGCAGGCGTACGGTTACTCCATACCTCGAGTGGGCGCGCTCGCCATCGCCCGGCCACTCACCTTCGCGCTCTCCTCGCCGATCGCCGGCTACGTCGCTATTCGCATCGGCGAACGACGCAGCGCCGTGGCCGGTGCAGCCTTTTTGACGGCGTCGCTCGCGCTCTTCGCCCTCTTGCAGCCGAGTTCGGGGGAGTGGCTCGTCGCGATCGCGCTGGCTCTTTCGGGACTCGGGATGGGTGTGGCGATGCCGTCGTCGAGTTCGGTGATGGCGAATGAAGTGAAAGTCAGTGAGTTCGGCGTGATGTCGGCGGCGCAACTGCTCGCCATGCAAGTCGGCGAAGTGGCGGGCATCCAAGTGCTCGAGACCGTCCAACAGTCGATCGCGCGACGACGCGGACTGCTGCACGCGCGCCCCGGCGCCGCAGTGCTCGACACCTTTCACACCTCCTTCGTGATCGGCGCCTGTGTCGGCGCGCTCGGGCTCGTGGCAGCGGTGTTTATACGCTCTGTTCCTCGTGAACGAGCCACGAAGACCAATTAGTTCTGCCGGTAGTCTGGGGGGCTATGACGACAGACGTGACGGCCGGCAGCGAGTCCTTTTCCCACGAGGGAGGTCCATCGGGGGTTCTCGTGCTCCACGGATTTACCGGCAGCCCCCCGACCCTCCGCTCCATAGCGGAAATGTGTGCGAAGGCGGGCTACAGCGTTGAACTGCCTCGACTGCCGGGGCACGGCACCACGGTCGAAGACATGATGACGACGACGTGGAGCGACTGGAGCAGGACCGCAGAAGGGGCCTACGACTCGCTCGCCGAGCGCTGCGAAAAAGTGGCGGTCGTGGGACTTTCTATGGGTGGTGGCCTTGCGGCCTACGTCGCAGAACGTCGCCCCGGGGTAGCGGGTTGTGTGTTCATCAACCCTATTGTGACGTCGCCGCCCGCAGAGTTAGTTGACGGTGTTAATCAACTACTCGACGCTGGCGTAGAGACCTTTGAGTCGATTGGTTCGGACATCAAGAAAGAGGGCGGTGACGGAGCGGCCTACGATGCGACGCCATTGGTGCCGCTAAGGAGCCTCTTCGAAGCGATCGTGTCGGTGAATGAGAACCTGCCTCTCATCTCCGCGCCGAGTCTTTTGATTACGAGCCGAGAGGATCACGTCGTGACGTGGGACAACGGGAGTGAGCTCATTGCCAAGGTCTCAGGACCCGTCGAGCGCGTGTGGCTGGAGAACTCCTATCACGTCGCGACGGTGGACAACGATCAGGAGCTCGTTGAGTCCCTGACGTCGGACTTCCTCTCGCGTGTTCTTTCGTAATGGCCTCCTCGCTACGCCGTGAGGACGTCGCCAAGGTCGCCAAGTTGGCTCGCCTGACGCTGAGTGACGCTGAACTCGACATGTTCACCGAACAACTGGGACAGGTCCTCGAGCACGCCCAAGATATCGAGGCGCTGGATCTCAACGACGTTGTCGCGACGGCACACCCCTTCGACCTCATCAACGTGGTGCGCGAGGACGAGCTTCGAGCGTGCTTATCGCGCGACGAAGTGCTCGCCATGGCCCCCGACGCCGAGGATGGCCGTTTCGCCGTGCCGCGCATTATGGGCGAAGCGCCGTGAGAAGCGCCCAAGAGATCGCCCACGACGTGCGAAGCGGCGCGACAAGCGCCGTCGTCGAAGCGTCGAACGCCATCGCCGCGATACGCGCTCGCAATGAAGAGCTCAACGTGTTCCTCTTCGTCGACGAAGACGGGGCGCTGGAGGCGGCGCGACAAGTCGATGAACGCGTCGCTCAGGGAGTGGACCCGGGCGCGCTCGCCGGAGTGCCGATCGCCTTCAAGGACAACCTCTGCCAGCGTGGCGTGCCCACCACTGCGGGTTCGCGCATCCTCAAGGGTTGGCGTCCGCCCTACACCGCCACGGTCGTCGATCGAGTGATCGCCGCGGGTGCGGTGCCGGTGGGCAAGACCAACATGGACGAGTTCGCGATGGGCTCTTCGACCGAGAACTCCGCGTTCGGACCGACGCGCAACCCGCACGACGCCTCGCGCGTACCGGGCGGCTCTTCGGGGGGATCGGCCGCCGCGGTGGCGGCCGAGATGACGCCGTTGTCACTTGGCTCGGACACGGGTGGTTCGATTCGCCAGCCGGCCGCCCTCTGCGGCGTCGTCGGCGTGAAACCTACCTACGGGCTGGTGTCGCGTTACGGGCTGATCGCCTTTGCCAGTTCCTTAGACCAGATCGGTCCCTTCGCGAAGAACGTGACCGACGCCGCGTTGTTGCTCGAGGCTATTGCGGGACACGACTCGCTGGACTCGACCTCGCTGCCCGAAGCGACGCCGTCACTGGTTGCGCACGTGGACGATGGCGTCGAGGGCAAACGAGTCGGCTTGGTACGCGAACTCGTCGAAGGGGCCGACGACGAAGTCGTCGCGTCGGTAGAGCGCGCGGCGCAAGCACTGCGCGACGCCGGGGCCACGGTCGTTGAACTCTCCGTGCCGGAGTTTCGTCTCGGGCTGAGTGCCTACTACCTCATCGCCCCGGCCGAGGCGTCGAGCAACCTCGCGCGCTACGACGGCGTGCGCTACGGACTGCGTGTCGACGCCGAGAACGTCACCGCCATGAACGAAGCGACGCGCACCGCCGGCTTTGGCGCCGAGGTGAAACGGCGCATCATGCTCGGCACCTACGCGCTGTCGGCCGGCTACTACGACGCCTACTACGGCCAGGCGCTCAAGGTACGTACGCAGATGATTGACGCCTTTCGCCGCGTGTACCAAGAAGCCGACCTCCTGCTCGGGGCGACGGCTCCGACGGTCGCCTTTGAACTCGGCGCCAAGAGCGAAGATCCTCTCGCCATGTATCTCTCGGACGTCTTCACGATTCCAACCAACTTGGCCGGCGAAGCCGCGATCTCGGTGCCTTTTAGCGTGGGCGGCACAGGCCTGCCGATCGGTGTGCAGCTGCTCGGGCCCGGGCGCAGTGAAGCGCAGCTCTTTGCCGGTGCGCGCGTGCTCGAGATTGCGAGGGAGATCACGTGACGTTGCCTGAAGGATGGGAGATGGTCGTCGGACTGGAGGTCCACACCGAGCTCAAGACCACGACCAAGATGTTCTGTGGGTGCGCTAACGCCTTCGGCGCTGAGCCCAATACCAACATCTGTCCCGTGTGCCTGGGGCTACCCGGTTCACTGCCGGTATTGAATGTTCGCGCGGTGGACCTCGCCATGGCGATTGGCTTCGCGCTGCACTCGACCATCGCCTTCTCGACGTTTCATCGCAAGAACTACTTCTATCCCGACATGCCCAAGGACTATCAGATCTCGCAGTACGACCTGCCCATCAACAAGGGTGGCTACCTCGACCTGCCCGACGGCTCGCGCGTTTCGATCGAGCGCGCACACCTAGAAGAGGACACGGGTAAGTCGACGCACCTGGGGGGAAGTGGACGGATCCGTGGCGCCGATCGATCACTGGTCGACTACAACCGCTCGGGTGTGCCGCTAGTGGAGATTGTTTCGGGTCCCGATATTCGATCTTCCACCCAGGCGCGCGCCTACGCCGAAGAGCTTCGAGGCATCTTGATCGCGACCGGCGCGTCGGATGGGCGCATGGAGGAGGGCTCGATGCGCATCGACGCCAACGTGTCAGTGCGGCGAAGCGGCGAAGCCCTGGGGACGCGCTGTGAGATCAAGAACCTCAACTCGCTGCGCAGTCTCGTGCGCGCCATCGACTACGAAGCGCTTCGCCAAGTGGAACTCCTCGAAGGCGGCGGCATCGTCCGCCAAGAGACTCGCCACTGGGATGAGACGAAAGAGACAACCTCGACGATGCGCACGAAGGAAGAAGCGGAGGACTACCGCTACTTTCGCGAGCCCGACCTCGTCGACTTGGTGCCGGATCAGGCGTGGCAGGACAGAGTCTTCGCTACCCTCGGGCCGATGCCCGCGGAGCGCCGTTCAACCCTCCTTGCGCGACTGACGAAGCCAACGTCCGCTCAGCTTGATGCTCTCAACGTGGTCGTTGACCTGGGATTTGACGCCTACGTGTTCGCTGCCCTCGACGCCGGCGTCGAAGGACCGCTGGCTCTGGCGAGAGCCGCCAATGAACTCGCGGCCGATGTGGCGCACCTCGACAACCTCACGCCCACGACCTTTGCCGCCACGCTCTTGATGGAACAGCGCGGTGAGCTCTCGGCGACACAAGCAAAGACCGTGCTCCTCGAGCTCTTGGCGAACGGCGGCGATCCGCGCGTGGTGGCTCAGGCGAAGGGCTTTGAGCAGCTCTCCTCGGACTCACTGGAGGGTACCGTGGAGAGTCTCATCGCGCAGTACCCCGACGAGTGGGCTCGCTATCGCGAGGGGGACGAGAAACTCGCCCAGTTTTTCATCGGCCAGGTCATGAAGCTGACAAATGGTCAAGCGAACGGCAAGGCCGTGATCGAGCAGTTAAAACGTCGCCGCTAGGCCAAGTGGTTCGTAGCGGAGTCGACTTCGTAGACTTCCGCTATGGCGAAACACCCCACCCCGCGCAGTTCTGACGTCACCATAGGCAAGGGGCGTGCCCCGGCGAGAGCGATGCTGCGCGCGATGGGACTCACCGACGACGACATGACCAAACCCCAGATCGGTGTGGCCTCAAGTTGGAACGAAGTGACACCGTGCAACTTGCCGCTCGATCGACTGGCCAAGCGCGCCAAGCTCGCCGTTCGAGACGCCGGTGGCATACCCTTTGAGTTCGTTACCATCGCCGTCTCGGATGGCATCTCGATGGGTCACGAAGGCATGCACGCCTCCTTGGTGTCACGTGAGATCATCGCCGACTCGGTCGAAGTGGTAATGCACGCGGAGCGCTTCGACGCCATGGTCACCTTCGCGGGCTGTGACAAGTCGCTGCCCGGCATGCTGATGGCGGCGGCCCGGCTCGATGTGCCCAGCGTCTTTCTCTACGGGGGCACGATCCTTCCCGGTTACCTCGACGGCGAGTCGCTGGATATCGTGTCGGTCTTCGAGGCCGTGGGCGCCAACGCCGTGGGCGCGATGAGCGACGAAGAGCTGAGAGCGATCGAGTGTGCGGCCTGTCCCGGGGAAGGCAGCTGCGCTGGCATGTTCACCGCGAACACCATGGCGAGCGTGGGTGAGGCATTGGGCATGTCGCTGATCGGCAGCGCGTCAGTGCCTTCGATCGACGCGCGTCGTGACCAGTACGCCTACGACTCGGGACTGGCGGTGCTGAACCTCTTGGACAAGGGAATCAGTGCGCGCCAGATCATGACGAAGGAGGCTTTCGAGAACGCAATCGCCGTCGTCATGGCGCTGGGTGGTTCCACCAACGCCGTGCTGCACCTACTCGCCATTGCCCACGAGGCGCGCGTGGACTTAGAACTCGACGACTTCAACAAGGTGGCCAAACGCGTGCCGCACATCGCCGACATGAAGCCGCACGGCAAGTACCACATGAGCGACCTCGATCGAGTGGGCGGCCTGCCAGTGATCTTGCAGCACCTCCTCGAACACGACCTCCTGCACGGCGACGTGATGACGGTGAGTGGCCAGACCATGGCCGAGAACTTGGCGCAGTATCGCGCGGCCTCGCCCGACGGTGAGGTGGTGCACTCCGTGGAGAGCCCCATTCACGTACAAGGTGGCATTGCGGTGCTACGTGGCTCGCTCGCGCCGAAGGGTGCGGTAGCGAAGGTGGCCGGGATGGACGAGCTGCACTTCAGCGGTACCGCGCGCGTATTCGACGGCGAAGACCAAGCGATGACAGCGATCATGGCCAACGAGATTGAACCGAACACCGTCGTGGTGATCCGCTACGAAGGTCCCAAGGGCGGACCCGGCATGCGCGAGATGCTCGCTGTCACGGGCGCGATGAAGGGTGTCGGACGAGGCGCCGACTGCGCGCTCGTGACCGATGGGCGCTTCAGCGGTGGCACCCACGGCTTTTGTGTGGGCCACGTCGCGCCCGAAGCGCTCGACGGGGGACCGATCGCGCTCGTTCGCGACGGGGACCAGATTGTCATCGATGTTGACTCACTGTCCATCGATCTGCTTGTCGACGCCGAAGAACTAGCCGAACGAGCCAAAGAGGTAAAGCCCTTCACGCCGCGCTACAGCACCGGAGCGCTAGAGAAGTTCGCTCGGACGGCACAGGGTGCGGACAAAGGCGCTGTCACGACGAGTTGACGATCGGCCCCGTTCCGCCGTATGGCGAAACTCACTTGTTACGCCGTTTCGATGAACCTGCGCCTGCGAATCATCGCCGCATGTTAGGTGCCACATCGACTTCGCACACACTGTGTCGAATCGCGATGTCGAGAGATGCGAGATATTGAAGCCGCGGTGAGCGTCAACATATGCTGGAGTTGACTCACTCCATCGTTAGCGGCGGTGAAAAGTCAAAGGGGGCGCGTGACGTACCGGGACCGTTTGCAGTGGTACGAGTTGTCCGGTCCAGCCACCGACTTCGCGATCGAGTCGGGCCTCGTTGACGCCGAGTGGTTCCGCAGTGAGATTCCGCGCCCGAAGATGCGCGAGCTCGCGGCCCGCTCGGACTACCCCGCTATTCGCGACACGGTCATCTGGATCGGAGTGGGGCTGGTGGCGGCTGCAGCTGGTGTCTACCTGTGGCCGTCGTGGTGGTCAGCGCCGTGCTTCCTGATCTACGGCGTGCTCTACGGCTCAGCCAGTGACTCGCGTTGGCATGAGGCGGGACATGGAACCGCCTTTCGTACCCGTTGGATCGACGAGACCGTGTACCAGATCGCGTGCTTTTGCACCATGCGCAATCCGACGACCTGGCGTTGGAAGCATTCCCGGCATCACTCCGACACGCTCATCGTCGGCCGTGACCCGGAGATCGACGTCATGCGTCCGGCTCGCTTGGCCAAGGTCATCCTCAACACTTTCGGTCTGGTGGACGGACCTGTCCAGCTCGGCCTCATGGTCGTGCACGCGACGGGGCGTCTGACGCGCGGCGAACAAGAGGTCGTGCCTGCGACGGAGAAAGTTCGGGTCTATCGCGCCGACCGGATTTGGTTGCTCATCTACGCCGCGACCATTGCGAGCGCGGTGCTCTTGCACTCGTGGCTTCCGATAATCCTCGTCGGCGGACCGCGTTTTTATGGCGGTTTCATGGAGAGGATCTACAGCCTCACTCAACACGCGGGGCTTGGCGAGAATGTGCTGGATCATCGCCTCAATAGCCGCACGGTATTGATGAACCCGATCAATCGCTTCATCTATTGGAACATGGGGTACCACATCGAACATCACATGTTCCCGATGGTTCCTTATTATCGCTTACCCGATCTTCACGAGGAGATCAAGGGCGATCTACCAACGCCCTACCCTTCGATTGTGGCGGCGTATCGCGAGATCATCCCGGCCATTCTGCGCCAGTTGCGCGACCCCACCTACTTCATCAAACGCGAACTGCCGCTGGGAGCGAAGCCCTACCAAGGTCCAGTTGACGGGCTCCTTCCGTCGGCTGTGTCGACCTGAGGCGAGGTCACTGTGGCAACGTGGGTGGATATCGGTCCCGACGACGCCGTCGAGCCCGATGACATCTTTGGATTTCGCCACGGTGAGCGCGAGTACGCCCTGTACCGGACAGCCGACGGCGAATACTTCGCGAGCGACGGGCGTTGCACCCACCAACAGACGTTGCTATGCGACGGCATGGTTATGGACGGATTCATCGAATGCCCCAAACACAACGGACGTTTCGACCTGCGCACCGGGCGCGCCATTCGTTCGCCGGCGATCCGGGACCTCACGATGTACCCGGTCAAGGTCGAGGATGGCCGCGTCTACGTTGACGTCGACGGCTGAGTCTTGTGTGCCCACTCGTTCTGTGTTTAGACTGAAGGCGTGACGACCGTTATTGAGATTCTGGTAGAGGTAGGCGCCTGGCGCCGGTAGTCACGCGTATACGTACACCGGAGGCCTCCCAAAAAAGGGAGGCCTTTCTGTTTATCTGAGTACAAAGGAGCGTTGTGCAACTCACAGGAGCGCAGGCACTCATCAAGAGTCTCGAGCGAGAAGGGGTCGATACCATCTTCGGCCTGCCCGGGGGCGCCATTCTTCCTGTCTACGACCCCATCTTGGACTCCTCCATTCGCCACATCCTCGTGCGCCACGAGCAGGGCGCCGGCCACATGGCCGAGGGCTACGCGCTCGCTACCGGCAAGCCCGGCGTCGCGATGGTCACGAGCGGTCCCGGCGCGACGAACATCGTGACGCCGATAGGCAACGCGCACATGGACTCCACGCCGCTCGTGGTCATCACCGGTCAGGTCGCGACGGCCGCGATCGGATCGGACGCGTTCCAAGAGTGCGACATCACGGGCATCACTATGGGGATTACCAAGCACAACTTTCTCATTCAGTCGGCCCACGAGATTCCTCGCGTCGTCGCCGCAGCTTTTCACCTAGCCACCACGGGTCGTCCCGGCCCGGTGTTGATCGACCTCCCCAAGGACATCTCGCAGTCGAAGATGGAGTGGTGGTACCCCGAATCGATAGAAGAGCTCGACCTCCCGGGCTATCGCCCTGAGGTAGCCATTGACGCCGACGCCGTTCGACGCGCGGTGGAACTCATTGGCCTCTCGGAGCGCCCGGTGCTCTACGTTGGAGGCGGAGCACTTCGCTCGCGCGCGCACGATGAGCTGCGCGTCTTCGCCGAGCGAACAAAGATCCCCGTGGTTACCACGCTGATGGGGCGTGGCGCCTTCCCTGATTCACATACTCAACATCTCGGCATGCCCGGCATGCACGGCATGTACAGCGCGGTGACGGCGTTGCAGAAGTCCGATCTCTTGATCGCACTCGGCGCACGATTCGATGACCGGGTGACCGGCCAGCTCTCCAGTTTCGCCGCGGGCGCCAAGATCATTCACGTCGACATCGACAAAGCGGAGTTCAATAAAGTGCGCCGGGCCGACGTCACGTTGCAGACCAACGTCGCACTGGCGCTACGCGCCTTCGAAGAGGCGAACGCCACCCCGCTAAATCTGGACGTGTGGTGGAAAGAGATACGTACCTGGCAAGAGCGATATCCCCTCATCTACGACGAACCGAGTGCGGAGGGACCACTTCGCCCCCAGCACGTGATTGAGGCCATCGCGCGCGCGGCCGCGCCCGGGACAATTGTGTCGGCGGGCGTGGGACAACATCAGATGTGGGCGTCGCAGTACTGGCAGTTCGAAGAGCCCGGCACCTGGGTTAACTCCGGCGGGGCCGGCACCATGGGCTTCGGCGTGCCGGCCGCCATCGGGGCCAAAGTCGGACGGCCCGATCGCACCGTGTGGTGCATCGACGGCGACGGCTGTTTCCAGATGACCGCCCAAGAGCTCGTGACCGCGCGCTCTGAGGGCATTCCGATCAAGGTGGCCATACTCAACAACGCCTACCTCGGCATGGTTCGCCAGTGGCAGGAGATGTTCTACGAGGAGCGATACTCCGAGGTCTACTTGAGCGCCGATCTGCCGGACTACGTGAAGTGGGCCGAGGCGATGGGCTGTGTCGGTCTACGCGCAGAGAATCTCAAAGAGATGCACGAGGTCATTGAACAGGCCAATCAGATCAACGACGTTCCCGTGGTGATCGACTTTCGAACCGACACTTCGGAGAAAGTTTTTCCGATGGTGGCGAGCGGCGCCAGCAACGACGACATCTTGGTGCACCCACTCCTGCGCGGTTCGACCCGGTGAGCCCCGAACCCTATCTCGGCGACATCGACCACACGCCGGTTCGTCACCACATCCTCTCGGTGTTGGTGGAAAACAAGGCGGGCGTGCTCGCTCGAATTGCCGGGCTCTTTGCTCGACGAGGTTTCAATATCTACTCCCTGGCCGTCGCACCGGCCGAGGGCAACGCCCGGTTCTCTCGGGTCACCATTGTGGTCGACGCGGAGTCCGCGCCCTTAGAGCAGATCGTCGGCCAACTGGACAAGTTGGTCAACGTGGTCGCCATCAAGGACCTCGCGCCGCGCGACGCGCTCGAACGCGAGCTGCTGCTCGCGACGCTGAGTGTCGACAACGTCAATCGAAGCGCCGTACTCGACGTGACGGCAAACACCGGAGCCTCCATCGTGGACGTGAATGCGCGCTCGGTGACCGTGATGTTGGCGGGTACGCCTAGCGCCTGCGACCGATTGGAGAAGGCACTGGAGGGCTTCGCTGAGGTCGAGCTACAGCGAACCGGTCGGGTGGCACTCCCTAGACTCGATCAAACGGCGATCGCCTAAGCCCCCAAGAGAAAGATTCAAGCGATGACCACGATGTACTACCAAAAGGACGTCAAACCCGAGGTCTTGAAGACGAAGAAGATCGCCATTTTGGGTTACGGATCTCAGGGCCACGCGCACTCCCTCAACTTGCGCGACAGCGGCTATGACGTTCGCGTTGGTCTGCGTCACGAGTCCTCGTCGGTCTCCAAAGCGGAAGAGGCGGGGTTGCGGGTACTTTCGATCGCTGACGCCTGTGCCGAAGCCGACGTCATCATGATGCTGGTACCCGACACCGAACAGAAGAAGACCTACGACGCTGACGTGGCGCCGCATTTGACGACGGGCAAGTGTCTACTCTTTGCGCACGGTTTTAATATTCGCTTTGACCTCATCAAGCCGCCCGCCGATGTGGACGTGGCCATGATCGCGCCGAAGGGCCCGGGCCACCTGGTGCGCCGTACCTACCTCGAAGGTGGTGGCGTGCCCTCGTTGATCGCGGTTTACCAAGACGCCACGGGAGAGGCCCACGACATTGCCCTGGCCTACGCCGACGGCATCGGCGCGACGCGCGCTGGCGTCCTAGAAACGACGTTCGCGGAAGAGACCGAGACCGACCTCTTCGGTGAACAGGTCGTGCTCTGCGGCGGCGTGACGGCGTTGGTGCGCGCGGGCTACGAGACGCTGGTGGAAGCGGGCTACCAGCCCGAGAGCGCGTACTTCGAGTGCCTTCACGAGCTGAAACTCATCGTCGACCTCATGTACGAAGAGGGCATCACCGGGATGCGCTTTAGTGTCTCGGACACCGCAGAGTATGGCGACCTGACGCGTGGATCGCGCGTGATCACCGAAGCGGTGAAGGGCGAGATGAAGAAAATCCTGGACGAAATCCAAGATGGTTCTTTTGCCGCCGAGTGGATTCTCGAGAACGAAATCGGTCGTCCTCGCTACCGCGAACTTCGCGAAGCCGGAAAGAACCACCCGATTGAAAAGATTGGCGTCACCTTGCGAGCGATGATGCCCTTCGTTTCGGCTGGCAAGCAAAAAGTCTCCGAGGTGTCGGGCGGCGACACCGACCAATAAGGATCAGTCGTGAAACCGGCCCCGATCATCATTGGCAGCGAACGTAGCGAAGCGGGTCTCTTCGAAGGCGCGAGGCTGCTGGCGGAGGGCGCGTCGGCGCTCGACGCGGTCGAAGCGGCGCTGCGTCTCTGTGAAGACAACTTAAGCGACCACTACGTGGGAACGGGAGGGCTACCGAACGCTCGTGGCGACGTTGAGCTCGATGCCTCGTTGATGGTGGGATCGACTCGGGCCTTTGGCGCGGTGGGCGCGGTGAAGGGATTCGCTCATCCCATTTCGATCGCTCGGGCGGTCCTTGAGAAACTTCCCCAACACTGTCTCTTGGTGGGCGAGGGCGCTGAGCTCTTCGCAGAAGAAGAGGGTTTCGAGCGCGTTGAACTACTCACGGACGAGGCGTGGCAACTCTTTCGCGACGCGCTCGTGCCCTCAACGCAGTCCGTCGAAGGTGAGGAGACGCTGGCATCGCCGGGAGACGACCTCTATCGAGCGACCGCCCTGGCCCTGGTGAATCGTTTTCAACCCCACGACGGACCCTGGGGAACGACCAACGTGATCGCTCTGGACGAGAGCGGCGAATTGGTGGTCGGTGTGTCAACCAGCGGGTACCCGTGGAAGTACCCCGGTCGAGTCGGTGACTCGGCGCTGCCCGGAGCGGGGAACTACTGCGACCTCCGCTTCGGCGGAGCAGCCTGCACGGGTCGAGGCGAGATGAGTATGCGCGTCACGGGTGCTCGACTCGTGGTCGACAATCTCGCACGCGGTGACGAACCAGGAGCCGCGTGTCGGGCGATGTTGGCCGACGCGGCCTCGCTCCACGACACCTTCAAGTCAGAACTGCGCGCGCTCTGTCTCACTCCGGATGGGCGTCACGGGGGAGCGGCCGGTCAAGCGGGATCGACTTACAACGTGATTCGCATCGACTCGGGCGAGCTCGAAGTTATATCGAGGGAAAAGCTGTGAAGTCGTGCGGTTATCGCAGTTCGTCGGTATCTGTGTTCTCCCTCGTCAGGGGCTAGTTCGAAGAGGTTAGAGGTTGCCGACTATCCAGTTGATGCTCGCACAAAGTGACGCGACGTCTTCGGAGTCGATGCTGGGGAACATCGCGATTCGGAGCTGATTTCGTCCGAGTTTGCGATAGGGATCCGTGTCGACCACGCCATTCGCTCGCAGGATTGTGGCGATAACCGTCGCGTCGATGTCGGCGTTAAAGTCGATCGTTCCCACCACGTTGCTGCGATCGGCCGGAATGGCCACGAACGGCGTCGCGAAATCTGACGCTTCGGCCCAGCTGTAGAGGATCTCCGCTGACTGGCGCGAACGTCCCGACGAGAAGGCCAATCCGCCGTGGTCGTTCATCCAGTTGATCTGTGACGCGAGCAAGTGGATGGTCGCGAGCGCGGGCGTGTTGTAGGTCTGGTTGAGCCGTGAGTTGTCGAGCGCAATCTTTAGATCGAAGAACGCGGGCGTCCATCGTCCCGACGCGGCCAGCGACTCGATGCGTTCGATGGCGGCCGGTGAACAGAGCGCCAGCCACAGTCCGCCGTCAGAAGAGAACGACTTCTGGGGTGCGAAGTAGTAGCAGTCGAACTGCGTCGGGTCGACCATGAGTCCGCCTGCGCCCGACGTCGCATCCACCGCCACGAGGCCCTTCGCGCCGGTCGGTCGTTCAATGGGCATCATGACGCCGGTAGAGGTCTCATTGTGAGTCAAGGCGTAAAAGTCGACGGTGTCGTCGGCGACCGCTAAGGGGTGCGTGCCCACCTCACTCTTGATGATGGAAGGATCGCCGATCTGTGGCGCTTCCTTGGCCGCGCTGGCGAACTTCGAGGAAAACTCGCCAAAGCTCAGGTGTTGGGAGCGCTTCTCAATGAGATGAAAGGTCGCGGCGTCCCAGAAGCACGTCGTACCACCATTGCCGAGCAGCACTTCGTAACCGTCGGGCAGATTAAACAGCGTGGCGAGTCCGTCGCGTACCTCACCGACCTTCGAGCGCACCGTCGACTGACGGTGCGAGGTGCCGAGGTACGTCGGTGCGTCGGCCGCGAGAGCGCTGACTTGTTCGGCTCGAATCTTCGAGGGGCCTGATCCAAATCGTCCGTCTCGCGGCAAAAGGTCAGTGGGAATCTTCAGGGTGTCGGGGGAACTCATAGACTTATTCTTACGGAAATCGATCGGAGCCATGCAATGAGCGCCAGAGTGAGTGACCTTGTAGCGGGGTTAGCCCCCAGCGCCACGTTGGCGGTCGACGCCAAGGCGAAGGCGCTGAAGGCGGCGGGCGAGCCGGTCATTGGCTACGGTGTCGGCGAACCAGACTTCCCTACGCCGGTGCACATCGTCGAAGCGGCGGCCAAGGCGTGTTACGACCCGATCAACTACAAGTACACGCCGACGGCGGGATTGCCGGAGTTGCGTGAGGCCATCGCCGCCAAATCGATGCGCGACAGCGGTCTGAAGGTCAGCGCGAGTCAAGTCCTTGTTACCAACGGTGGCAAGCACGCCGTGGCGACCGCGTTCATGAGCGTCCTCAACCCGGGCGATGAGGTATTGATCCCGGCGCCGTATTGGACGACGTATCCCGAATCGGTGTACTTAACGCGCGCGACGCCGATACCGGTTATGACGAGTGAGGCCAATGGCTTTCGCGTCACGGTTGAGGAGTTGGAGAAGGCCCGCACCGCAAAGACGAAACTCCTCGTGTTCGTGTCGCCGTCGAACCCCTCAGGGGCGGTTCTGCGACCGGAGGAAGTGATTGCCATTGGTCGTTGGGCGGCCGAGAACGATATCTGGGTGCTCTGCGACGAGATCTACGAACACCTCGTCTACGGCGACGCTCGATTCGTCTCACTACCCGTCATGACGCCAGAACTAGGGGATCGTTGGATCGTGGTCAATGGTGTCGCCAAGTCCTACGCCATGACCGGGTGGCGCGTCGGCTGGATGATCAGCGCACCCGACGTCATGGAGGCCGCGATTAACTACCAAAGCCAGACAACATCGAACATCTCGAACATCTCCCAACGTGCAGCCGTCGTGGCGCTCACGGGCGACTTGATGGCGGTGGGCGAGATGCGTGAGGTCTTCGATCGTCGGCGAAAGATCATGACGACAATGTTGAACGGCATCGAGGGCATTACGTGCGCCGAACCCGAAGGCGCCTTCTACTGCTTTCCCAACGTGTCCGGACTCCTTGGGCGTTCCTTCGGCGGGCGTGTCTCTTCCAGTTCGGCCGAGCTCGCAGAAGTCCTCCTCGAAACCATCAAAATCGCGGTCGTGCCGGGCGAAGCCTTTGGCACACCCGGCTTCTGTCGAATGAGTTACGCCCTCGGCGACGCCGATATGGTCGAGGGTCTCGAACGGCTCAGCGCCTTCGTCAACGCGGGCTGAGCCCTCGCCAACTGCCTTTAGTGTGGCCCCTACGAGTGAAAGGTTTTCTGTGGCCCGTGTACTAGTTACTGAGGAGATTGCGGACTCCGGTCTGCAGAAATTACGCAACGCCGGCCACGAAGTAGACATTCGCCTGGGCCTCTCACCGGTCGAACTCATCGAGGCAGTGCCTGGCGCGCACGCTCTGATCATTCGTTCGGCGACCAAAGTCGACGCCGCGACGCTCGAAGCGGCGAAGGACATGATTGTCGTCGGTCGTGCCGGTATCGGTCTCGACAACGTGGACGTCGTCAAAGCCACCGAGCTCGGCGTCATGGTCGTGAACGCACCGGTGTCGAACATCCTCTCGGCCGCGGAGCAGACTATGGCCCTGTTGTTGGCCCAAGCACGCAACATTCCCCAAGCCGACGCCGCACTCAAGAACGGCAAGTGGGAGCGCAGCAAGTGGGAGGGGGTCGAACTGCACGGTAAGACCCTCGGGATCGTCGGCCTCGGCAAGATTGGTGCTCTGGTGGCCCAGCGCGCGATGGCCTTTGGCATGCGCCTGATTGCCTACGATCCGTTCGTCTCCGAAGAGCGAGCCCGTCACATGAGCGTGGAACTGGTGGACCTCGACACGTTGCTCCAGCAGAGCGATTTCATCACCATTCACCTGCCGAAGAACAAAGACACGACGAATCTGTTGAACGCCTCGTCCTTTAAGAAGGTCAAGCCCAGCGTACGCATCATCAACGTGGCGCGCGGAGGCATCGTGAACGAGACCGACCTCGCCGAGGCGATTCGCGCGGGTGAAGTGCAAGGGGCTGCTCTGGACGTCTTCGAAAAAGAGCCGACGACCGAGTCGCCACTCTTCGATCTTTCCTCCGTCGTGGTCGTGCCGCACCTTGGCGCATCGACCTTTGAGGCGCAGGACAAGGCCGGTGTGACGATCGCCGAACAGGTGGAGCTAGCGCTCGCGGGCGACTTCGTTCCCTACGCCGTCAACGTGTCGGCCGGTGAAGTGTCGAACTCGGTGAGTCCTTTCATGGGTCTCGCGGAACTGCTCGGGCGCTTCATCGGGGGCCTCTTGGACGGCAAGCCGGCCGACCTCGAGGTGACCTACCAAGGTGAGCTCGCAGGAGCTGGCACGAAGATCTTGACCCTGTGCGCGCTGAAGGGTCTACTCAGCTCCACCGGCCACGACGGTGTCTCCTTCGTGAACGCGCCCCAACTCGCGGCCGAACACAACCTCACCTACAGCGAAGTGTCTTCAGTGGCGTCGGCCGAGTACATCAGTCTCATCACGGTGCGCTCCGACAGTCACACTGTGGGGGGCACGCTGATGACGATCGGCACTCGAGTGGAGACCCGAATCGTGAGCGTGGACGGTCACGCCGTCGAAATTGCGCCCGCCGCATCGATGTTGGTCGTGCACAATGACGACCGTCCCGGCATGATCGGACTGGTGGGCACGGCCCTCGGTGGTGCCGACATTTCGATTTCGTCCATGGCGGTAGGCCCGGATCCAGAGACCAAGACCGCGCTGATGGTGCTTTCCACGGAGGCACCCACACCGGCTTCGGTTATCGAGCAGTTGCGCGACACCGACGGCATTCAGGACATCCACCTCATCGCCTTGCGCTGAAGAGAAGAACCCGGCGTCGCATTAGTCAGTGGGATCGGGTGTTGGTGACGGAGCTGGTTGGCTGAGGTCGCTCGCGCAGTGCCAGCACTTAAGGGCGGCCGCGGGGAGGTCAGCCTGGAAACACTGGGGACACGTCTTCTCCACGGGCGGCGGCGCGGGCGTTCCGTACACCGTAACGCCCTGCTTCTTCATGTATTGACGGTAGGGAACCACAATCACGAAGTAGACGACGGCGATGAAGATGATGAAGTAGATGATCGACGAGATAAATGCGCCGACCGAGATGAACTGATTGTTGATTTTCCACCCGAGCCCGAGGCCGCCATTGGACTTTCCCGCAATGGCGTTTATCAGCGGAGTGATGATATTGGTGGTGAAGGAAGTGATCAGTGCGCTAAACGCGAGCGCCACGACCAGACCTACTGCGATGATTATCAACTGCCCCTGCAAGAGGAAGTTCTTGAATCCCTTTAGCATTCGTGCCTCCGATTAGACGGTTGTCCTGAGACTAGCCATATCGATTTACGGGCGTGAATCGCGCTGGAGAGGGTCCACTGCCACCATTGCGTGGATCAACGCGGCGACCACGACCCGTCCCACGCCGAGGATTCGCGGATGAGAAATACTAAGTTGACGCGAATAGTAATGCAGTCACTGCGTACGAAGAGAGCAGCTTTCACGACGGAGGAAGACCAGTGAAGAATCGGAGACCACTATGACAATCAATACACCTATGTCGACGCGCTTTCTGGTGATGTCGGCGTCGTTGCGCTCCGGGTCGTTCAATACGCGCTTGGCGAAACTGGTGGCGGACACGATCGTGGCGAACGGTGCAAGTGTGGACTTCGCGTCCATGGATGAGTTCGAGGCGCCGGCATTCAATGCCGACGTGGAACGTGATGAAGGACTACCCGGAGGTGCCGATCGATTTCGTCAGCGACTCGAAGGAAGCGACGCCTTCGTGATCTCGTCACCGGAGTACAACGCGTGAATGCCCGGTGTTCTGAAGAACACGGTTGACTGGGTCTCGCGATTCTCGCCACAACCCTTCAACGAACGACAGGGTCTCTTGATGTCGGCTTCGCCGTCGATGGGAGGGGGAAACCGGGGTCTCTGGTCGCTGCGCATTCCCTTTGAACACCTCGGCGCTCGCGTGTATCCCGACATGTTCTCCCTAGCCCAGGCTCATCAGGCCTTCGATGACCAGGGCCGACTTAAGGACGAGCAGTTGCAAGGTCGATTGGAAGCGACCATCCGCGCGTTCATGGAGCTGGTCGAGGCCACCAAGCACTACCCCTGCGCCAAGACCGCCTGGGTCGAGTATCTCGGCGAACACCCCGATAAGAGTTTTGACCGCGTCGACGCTCCGTAGTGTCGTTCAGTTCAAGTGGGGTGCTTCGGTTAACGCGGGCTGCCCGGTTACCTTCGACAACATCAAGCGTCCCTACTCCGAATCGAGGCCCATCAAACTGATCAGGTCGACTCGCTCCATCACCTCGTCGGTAAGGAGAGGAATGACGTCGAGGGCCTTCATGTTCTCGCGCACCTGGTCCGCCGAGGACGCGCCGGTGATCACGGTAGAGACGTGTGGGTTCTTGGCGCACCAGGCGAGTGAGAACTGAGAGAGCGGGACATCAAGATCGTCCGCGATCTTCTTCAGTTCCGCCACCTTCTCATTGCTCTGTTTGCTCGTCAACAACGTGCGCAGCCATTCGTAGCCGGGAAGCGTCGCGCGCGAGCCTTCGGGTACGCCGTTTAAGTACTTGCCTGTTAACAGACCCGAGGCGAGGGGTGACCAGATCGTCGTGCCGAGTCCGATGTCCTCGTAGAGCCGGCGGTACTCCTTTTCGACGCGATCGCGCCAGAGGATGTTGTACTGCGGCTGCTCCATGACGGGCTTGTGTAGGTTGTAGCGATCGGCGATGTCGTAGGCCGCGCGAATCTCGTCCGCTGTCCACTCCGAGGTTCCCCAGTAGAGCGCTTGACCCCGGTTGATCATGTCGCTCATGGCCCAGACCGTCTCTTCTATGGGCGTATTCGGATCGGCGCGGTGACAAAAGACGAGGTCCACGAAGTCAAGGCCGAGCCGCTCGAGCGAACCTTCGATGGCTTGACTAAGGTACTTGCGGTTGAGCGTGTTGCGCATATTGGGTCCTTCGTGCAGTCCCCAAAACAGCTTGGTCGAGACGAGGTAGTCGTATCGCTTCCATCCGAGTTCTTTGAAGGCCGCGCCCATGACTCGTTCGGACTCGCCGGCCGAATAGGCCTCCGCATTGTCGTAGAAGTTCACGCCGGCTTCGCTCGCGGCGGCGAGACACTCGGCGGCTTGGTGGGCTGTCTCAATCTGATTGGCGTTGCCGAAGGTGACCCAACTGCCAAAGGACAGCACACCCACTTTGAGTCCCGAGCGTCCGAGTCGACGGTATTCCATCTCTGCCATGAGTGCTCCTTGAATATCGAAGTGATTGAGGAAAGAACTACGCGTCCGGATTGCGCGGAACGCTGGGCCACTCGTCAAAGGAGATCGACGTGTCATCCGCCGGTCGCTTGACCAAGAACACCACGCCCGTAACCACCGCGCCTACTACCAGGAGTAGTGACAACTTGAAGAGTGTCTTAAGCAGGCCCACGAAGGTTCAGGATAGCGGTGATCCCTCTGGACATTTCACGACATAGCGGTACAATAAGGGCGTGACAATGTGCCAGAGCGAACTGCTGCTGTAAAAGGGCGAGCGTTGCTCGCCCTTGCCCCCG
Organism: uncultured Acidimicrobiaceae bacterium; assembly: GCA_963803745.1. GTDB lineage: Bacteria > Actinomycetota > Acidimicrobiia > Acidimicrobiales > RAAP-2 > RAAP-2. Next base: position 91,164 of record CAWDNL010000002.1, read on the forward strand.
CGTTTGGCGGGGGCATTTTTGTTTCTCTCTGGCGGAGGAAAGGATTGACATGCCGGTCGAGCCCCAACAGCCCAGTCCCATGGCGTACGACAAGTATCGCGCGACGGTACCGGTTGACCTGCCTGATCGAACGTGGCCCGACCGGCGCCTGAGCAGAGCTCCACGCTGGTGCAGCGTCGATCTTCGTGACGGCAACCAAGCGCTGATCGATCCGATGGATTTGGAGCGAAAGCACACCATGTTCATTCACCTGGTCGAGATGGGTTTCAAGGAAATCGAGGTGGGCTTTCCTTCAGCCTCACAGCCCGACTTTGATTTCGTGCGCGAGATCATCGATGGGAATCTCATTCCCGAAGACGTCACCATCCAGGTTCTCACTCAGTGTCGTGACGACCTAATCCGCCGCACGTATGAATCGCTTCACGGCGCGCGGCGCGCGATCGTGCACTTTTACAACTCGACCTCGACCTTGCAGCGTCGCGTGGTCTTTGGCCTCGATCGTGGAGGTATTACGAAGATCGCCACCGATGCAGCCACGCTGTGCCGTTCCTTGGAAAATACGTCACCGGAGACCGAGTTTCTCTACGAGTATTCACCGGAGAGTTTCACCGGCACCGAACTCGAGTACGCGGTCGAGATCTGTAATGCGGTCATCGAGGTAATCCATCCCACGTCGGAGCGGCCATTGATATTGAACCTTCCCGCGACGGTCGAGATGTACACGCCGAATCTCTACGCCGACGCCATCGAGTGGTTCTTGCGTCAAGTCAATCGCCGCGACGCCGTGGTTCTTTCCTTGCATCCCCACAACGATCGTGGCACGGCTGTCGCCGCGGCCGAGCTGGGCGTGCTGGCCGGTGCCGATCGTGTCGAGGGCACGCTCTTTGGCAATGGGGAGCGCACCGGCAATGTCGACGTCATCAACCTGGCGCTCAACCTCTTCTCTCAAGGTGTCGATCCCGAGCTCGACGTGCGCGACATCGATAAGGCCCGTCACGTGGCCGAATACGCGAACCGTCTGCCCATTCACGTTCGTCACCCCTACGTTGGTGAACTCGTCTACACGGCCTTCTCGGGCTCGCACCAAGACGCCATCAAAAAGGGCATGACCGCCATCGGCGACACCTACGACGTCTGGGAAGTGCCGTACTTGCCCATCGACCCAAAGCACACCGGACGTACCTATGAGGCGATCATCAGGGTTAACTCCCAGTCGGGCAAGGGGGGAGTGGCCTATCTTCTGAGCACTGAACACGGCCTGGACCTGCCGCGCGCGATGCAGGTCGAGTTCTCCAAGCAGGTGCAAGAGCTCACTGAAGCGACCGGCACCGAGATCTCTCCGGCGGAGATCTGGGGCGTCTTTACCACGACGTATCAGCCGGAGAACCCAACGATTCAGCTGCTGTCGAGCGAAGTGACGGCCGATCAGCACCTGACGAGGATCTTTGCCCAGCTCGTGGTCAACGGCCAGCACGTCACCGTGAAGGGTGAGGGTAACGGTCCCATCGATGCGCTGATGGCGGGACTGAGAAGTGAGATGGACGTCACCTTCCAGGTGCGTGACTACCACGAGCACGCGCTGACCGCCGGGTCGGAGGCCTCCGCGGTCGCTTACGTCGAGGCCGAAGGCGACGACGGCGCGACGTGGTGGGGCGTGGGCATGAGCTCGTCGATTCTCGACGCGTCACTCGAAGCCGTCATCTCGGCCGCCAATCGACGTCGCTAGATCGACCCCCGTTTAAACTCAACACGTGAACTACCACGATCTAGCCATCGGGATTGGCTGGATAGCCGTGGTGCTGACGGTGTGGGGAAGCCTCGCGCAGTTCCTGCGAGTCCTCTCCCAAGGCATCGGAGGCGTCTCGCTAGCCACGTGGGCACTCTTCACCTACATGGGTTGTTTTTGGGTCAGTTACGGCTTTGACCAACACTCCGCCATCATCGTTTTAGGCAGCGCCATTGTCTTACCCTTGCAGGCGGGCGTCGTGGTTCGTCTGAAACCGTGGCGCTCGTGGGTCGTTGTCTCGCGCGTGACTCTGTACTCGTTTCTCATCTGTTTTGCGCCGATGATCTTCTTCGGTTGGTCGGCCGGCGTCTACGGCGCCGGTTTGACGATGGTCATCACTCGAGGCCCGCAACTTATCGAACTCATCCGCAACCCCGAAGCGACCGGAGTCTCGGTGCCCATGTGGACACTGAGCGCGGCCGCACTGTTCTGTTGGGTCGTGTACTACGAGAACGCCCACCTCTGGGCGGCCTTCACTTCGGTTCTCTGCGCCGGCGTGGCGAGTGTGGCGATCGCCTTGCTCGCTTTGCGGCGCCACCAGCAAGAGCACGCTCGTCTTGCCCCCGCGGTCGCTGTCACGCAGCCGTAGTTGACTCGCGAGGGTCTTTCGCTAGCCGCGAAGGGCGTGGCCCTCGGTGTCGAAGACCTCGTTCATTCGCGGTGCCAAGCTGGTCGACTCGTAGGCGTCAATCTCTGCCTCACGACGAAGGCTGAGTCCGATATCGTCCCAGCCTTCGAGCAGTCGCTCACGGGTCATTGGATCAAGCACAAAATCCCGCCGCCAACCGGCTTCGGGAACCTCGACGGAGAGTTGCTCGACGTCGACAACGATGAGCCTCGAGGGATCTTCCTTCACCATCTCGCTCAGCTCTTCGACCTCGTCGGTTGAGAGCTGCACGATGACGAGGCCCTGCTTGGAGGAGTTGTTGCGAAAGATGTCGCCGAAGGACGGTGCGATGATCGCTTCGAAGCCGTAGTCCATCAGGGCCCACACCGCGTGCTCTCGCGATGAACCCGTGCCAAAGCGTGGGCCGGCGAGAAGAATCGTGGCCCCCACGAACTGAGGCTGATTCAACACAAACGTCGTGTCGTCGCGCCACTCGCTGAAGAGCCCTCGGCCGAATCCCGTGCGCTCCACTCGCTTTAACCAGTCCGAGGGAATGATCTGATCGGTGTCGACGTCGGAGCGCTCGAGGGGTACGGCACGTCCTTCGAGAATTCGCACTGACTTCACGCGACCTCCTCTGGTGAGGCGAATCGACCCATAATGGCTGTCGCGGCGGCAACGACGGGCGAGACGAGATGAGTGCGGCCGCCACGACCTTGACGGCCCTCGAAGTTTCGATTCGACGTTGAGGCGCAGCGTTGACCGGGACTCAAGATGTCGGGGTTCATGCCCAGACACATCGAACATCCCGGCTCACGCCACTCGAAACCCGCTCGGAGAAAGACCTGGTCGAGGCCTTCTGCTTCGGCCTGGCTCTTCACGCGTTGCGAACCCGGTACCACGAGGGCGCGAACGCCGTCTCGAACGCGTTGACCCTCGGCGACGCTCGCGGCCGCTCGCAGGTCCTCGATGCGAGAGTTCGTGCACGAGCCGATGAAGACGACGTCGACGGGAATCGATCGAAGGGGCGTGCCGGGGGTTAGGTTCATGTACTCCAGCGCGCGTTGCACGGTGTTCATCTCGTCCGCGTTGGCACCGTCCTTGGGCGACGGGACCACCCCGTTCAGCGCGACGACCTGAGCGGGGTTGGTGCCCCAGGTGACGTAGGGCACCAGCTCGGCCGCGTCGATAACGACCTCGGCGTCGAACACGGCGTTCTCGTCGGAGACGAAGCTTCGCCATCGATCGGCCGCCGCTTCGAACTCATCGCCCTGCGGTACACCCGGACGTCCGCGCAAGTACTCGATGGTGGTCTCATCCACGGCGACGAGCCCGGCGCGTGCACCGGCTTCGATGCTCATGTTGCATATCGTCATGCGACCTTCTAAGGAGAGGTTCCGGATCGCTTCGCCGCGGTACTCCAGCACGTAGCCCGCGCCACCGCCGGTGCCGAGACGCCCCACGATGGCGAGCACGATGTCTTTTGCGCTGACCCCCGCCGGTGGTGTGCCCTCAACCGTCACTGACATGGTCTTGGCTTTTTGCTGGGGCAACGTCTGGGTGGCCAGCACGTGCTCGACTTCGCTCGTGCCAATACCGAAGGCGAGCGCGCCCAAAGCGCCGTGCGTGGAGGTGTGCGAGTCGCCACAGACGATCGTCATGCCCGGCTGGGTGACGCCGAGTTCGGGTCCGATCACGTGGACGATGCCCTGGTTCTCGTGTCCCCGGGGAAACAGCGTGATGCCGAACTCTTGACAGTTCTCGTCCAGTACTTCGAGTTGGCGGCGCGAGATCGGGTCGGTGATCGGCGTCGAGATCGGGTCGGTCGGAACGTTGTGGTCGGCGGTGGCGAGCGTGAGATCGGGCCGGCGCACGCTGCGCGCGTTGAGACGCAGTCCGTCAAAGGCCTGGGGACTCGTCACCTCGTGTACTAAGTGCAGGTCGATGTAGAGCAACGTCGGTTCGCCCTTGGGCGAAGCGACGACGTGGCTCTCCCAGATCTTTTCGTAGAGGGTCTTCGCGCCCACGACTTAGCGCTGCCCGACGATTTTCACCTTGAGGACCCCCGAGGGCGCTTCGTACTCCACGGTGTCACCGACGCAGCGCCCGAGCAGCGCCTCGCCGAGCGGCGACGTCGGAGAGGCGACGAGGACGCCTTCGGGCTTCTCCTCAATGGAGCCGATGAAGAACTCCTGGAAGTCGCTTTCTTCGTCGCCCTCGTAGACGACCTGGACGATGGAAGCGTGCTGGACTCGTCCGGCGTGTTCGTCGCGTTTGACGAGCTCGTGGTTGCGCAGCACGTTGTCGATCTGGCGAATTCGCGACTCCATCTTGCCCTGCTCGTCCTTCGCTGCCTGATAGTCGCCGTTTTCCGAGAGGTCGCCGAGCAGACGGGCCGATTCGATCGTCCGGGCGACCTCCGTTCGCCCGACCGTCGTGAGGTAGAGGTACTCGGCCTCGAGCTTCTCCAACGTCTCTTTTGTAATCCGGTGAATTTCTTCGGCCATGCCGATCCTCAACTCGTAGAGACCTCGAATTCTACTGGCGGGCGCTTCCGATTCTCCTCGGTTTGCCCACTCTGTCGACGAGCGACCAAAATGGAGGAAAGAGGGAGCGATCGATGAGTGACCAGCGAAGCCATCGCGTGGCCGTCATCGGTGGCGACGGCATTGGACCCACGGTGACTGCGGCAGCCCTTGAGGTCGTGGCCGCAGCGGGGGTTCCGCTGGAGACGACGCACTTCGACTTGGGCGCCGCACGCTATCTGCGCGACGGCTTCGTGCTCGACGACGACACGCTCGAAGAACTGCGCCGCTTCGACGCTATTTTGCTTGGGGCAATTGGCCCGGCGATTGGCGATACCCGCATCGCGGGCGGTGTGCTCGAGCGCGGGCTGTTGCTGCGACTTCGTTTCGGCCTTGACCTCTACATCAACTATCGACCCTTTGTCGGCCAGGCGGGCTCGCTCGCCGAAGGACTCTCTTTCGCGATTGTTCGCGAGAATACCGAGGGCCCTTACGCCGGCGAGGGCGGTGTGCTGCGATATGGCACCGCGCACGAAGTGGCGACGCAAGGATCGGTCAACACCCGGTTCGGTGTGGAGCGCTGCGTGCGCTACGCCTTTGCGAGCGCCAGCGCGCTGGAGCGTCCGAAACTGACCCTGGTGCACAAGACCAACGTGCTCACCTTCGCCGGGGATCTCTGGCGCCGCGTGGTGGCCGATGTGGGTGCGTCGTACCCCGGGGTGGCGGTTGACTACCAACACGTCGACGCCGCGTGCATCTATCTGGTCGAGAGTCCTGAGCGCTACGGCGTCATTGTCACGGACAATCTCTTCGGCGACATTCTCTCGGACTTGGCCGGGGCGGTGACCGGAGGAATCGGCTACGCCGCGAGCGCCAACTTGAACCCCGAAAAGACGGGAGCCTCGCTGTTCGAGCCCGTACACGGTGCGGCCTACGACCTTGTGGGCAGCGATCGCGCCAATCCACTGGCCGCGATCTCTTCAGCGGTGCTGATGCTCGAACATCTCGGCGAGGACGACGCCGCTCGTCGTATTGGCGTGGCGGTGGCAGACTTTGAGGGCGACCTCGCTGTCCTTGGCACGAGTGGTGTCGTCAAACAGATACGAGAGAGGTTGTAGATGCCCATTACCCCTACGAAGAAGATCTGGATGGACGGTCAGTTCGTCGACTGGGATGACGCCACCGTTCACGTACTGAGCCACACGCTGCACTACGGCATGGGCGCCTTCGAGGGTATTCGCGCGTACAAGACGCCCAACGGTGTGGCCATCTTTCGATTGAAGGACCACATGGACAGGCTCCTCCGTAGTTGTCGGATCTTGATGTTGGACGTGCCCTACAGCGTGAGCGATCTCTGCGGTGCGGCCAAGGAACTCGTGCGCGTCAATGAACTGCACGAGGGCTGCTATCTGCGACCGATTGTCTACCTCGGATACGGGGAACTCGGTGTGAACCCCATCGGCTCGCCGGTGCAGACGGCGATTGCCGCGTGGCCCTGGGGCCCGTACTTGGGCGAGCACGCTGAACACGGGGTGAGGATGAAGATCTCTTCGTGGTCGCGCCACCATCCCAACGCCATGCCGACCGCGTCCAAGACCATCGGCGGCTATGTGAACGCCAGCCTCGCCAAGGTGGAAGCGATCAAGGCCGGTTACGACGAAGCCATCATGCTCGGCCCCGACGGACGCGTGAGCGAGTGCACCGGCGAAAACCTCTTTATCGTGCGCGACGGACTGATACTCAGTCCACCGCCCTCCGAAGCTGGCGCACTACGCGGAATTACCCAGGCGAGCATCGTCAAGATCGCTCACGACCTCGGTTACGAGGTGAGCTTTGAAGCGTTGCGTCGTGACGACCTCTACCTGGCTGACGAGGCCTTTCTCACCGGCACGGCCGCCGAAGTGGTGCCCATCTCCTCGGTGGACGATCGCCTGGTGGGCGACGGCAATCCCGGTCCCATCACGACGGTGATTCGAACGACGTACCACCAGGCAACGGGCGGCGAGCGGCCGCAGTACGAAGACTGGCTCGCGCGAGTGTGAACACCGCAGCGCGGTAACCTCGACAAGTGGCTCAACCATCGTTTTCTCCCGTCCCTTTAGCCGGTGAAGTGCGACCCGTCATGTCGACGGGGACGCCCGAAATTGGCCGTCTGAAGAAGCCGGGAATGGAGCGTTCGGCCGTTCGTCCCGAGGGCACCGGCTTTGGCACGCCCGCACCGGGCGAGGGCTACGCGCTCACCATCGCGGAACGTGAGTGCCAGAAGCTTCTCTTCGAACACCCCCACGACCGCGAGGACGTCACCGTCGGCGTAGCGGTGGTGGCGGCCAAGCGCGCGAGCCTCATCGGACGTGGTCCCACGCTCGGTGACGTGCACGTGGCCATGGACCTTTTCGGCCTGCGCACCACGTCGCCCGTCACTCGGTCATCGACACAGCAGTTTTTGGGCCTCGGGCACAGTTACGCTGCGCAACGACGCTTTAGCGACGCCGTGCCCGGCGACATTCTCATTGGCGGCGACAACGACCCCGCCTCCTCGCACTAACGCATCACCAGGTAAAGGACAGCACCATGAGTTTTGACCTCACGGACGAACAACGAAGTTTCCGTGACGTACTGCGTATATTCGTCGACGAACGCGTAGCGCCGAACGCCGCGCAGTACGACCGCGAGCAGATCTTTCCCCAAAAGAGTTTCGACGCGTGCGTCGAGATAGAGCTGCCCGCACTCGGCGTACCCGAGGCCTACGGCGGCGCGGGGGCGGACATGGTGACCCAGGCCATCGTCGTTGAAGAGCTCGCGCGCGGCTGTGCGTCGACTTCGGTGACCATACTGATCTCCAAACTGGGCATGCTGCCGGTGATGAACTTCGGCTCCGAAGAGATAAAGCGCGCCTACCTGCCGCGCATCGCCTCGGGAGAAATCCAGGCGAGTTACTGTCTCTCCGAAGCGGACGCTGGTTCGGACGTGGCGTCGATGCGCTGTCGGGCGGTGCGTGATGGCGACGACTACATACTCAATGGATCCAAGTACTGGATCACCAACGCCGGCGTCTCGGACACGTACACGGTCTTCGCCAAGACCGACCCCGAGGCGGGTAGTCGAGGGATCACCTGCTTCCTCGTGGAGAGAGAGTGGGGCGTGGAGATCGCCAAGCACGAAGACAAGATGGGTCTGCGCGCGTCACCGACCGGTGAAGTCGTGCTCAACGACGTCCGCGTGCCCGCGACCCATCGCATCGGCCACGAGGGCGAGGGCTTCAAGATCGCGATGCACACGCTCGATCGGTCGCGCCCGACGATTGGTGCCCAGGCGGTAGGTATCGCGCAAGGGGCCATCGACTTTGCGGGGCAGTACATGAAGGGTCGTAAGGCCTTCGGCGAGCCGATCAGTGAGTTTCAGGGACTTCGTTTCATGCTGGCCGACATGGCGATGCGCACCGAGGCCGCTCGCGCTCTGGTGTATCGAGCCTGCGCGACGATTGACACGGGCGACCCCGACGGTTCGCTCAGTTACCTCGGCGCGGCGGCGAAGTCCTTCGCCTCGGACACGGCGATGAGTGTGGCCACTGACGCCGTGCAACTGCTCGGCGGGTACGGCTACACCAAGGAGTTTCCCGTGGAGCGCTATATGCGCGACGCGAAAATAACGCAGATCTACGAGGGCACCAATCAAGTACAGCGAATCGTGGTCGCCAAACACTTGCTCAAGTGAGTGGTTAAAACGAAAATGTTGCACACCTCGCCCGGTAGCGATTCATGACTGACGCTTCAAGCAGCGCCAACAGCGTCATGCGCGCGGCTCTCCTCAAAATCGATCCCGCGACGATTCTCGCCAAGGCCGACACGCTCGACCTCCGGGCGCACGCGAGAGTGAGCGCGGTGATTGGTGTGCCTCTGCGCCAGCTCCAGCAGCGCCGCGACGTGACCGCCTTCGCCACCACCGCGCCGATGGCGGCGGTGAGGTCACTGCTTGAGCTACTGGCCATGGCACCTCTCGAGAAGATCGTCGAGTTGCTCGGGGATCACGCCGAGAGTCCGACCCACGAACAACTCGTCGTCGCGATCGACGAACTCTTGGCTGCTGGCTCGAGTGACGATGACGTGGTAGCGGTGCTGGCGTACGCGGTGGGGGAGTCGTTTCCCGCGGCCGCGCACTGTCGACGTCTGTTCGAAGAGCGTGAGGCGTTGGCGCTGCCGGAACTGCCGGACGTGGTGGCGCCCACCGTGTTGGCGGCTCCGCGAGAGGTCAGCGCTGAACTGCGAGAGCAGCGACGGGCGCGCCGCGAGGAAGAAAAGCGTCGAAAGAAGCCCGGTTCACCGACGCGCCCACCTCGCCCGTCGAAAACGAAGCCCGTCGCGCCGCCGCGAAGCAGCGCGGCGTTAACGGCCCCTACGTCGTCGACACCCCCCGAAAGTGAACAGCGCCGCCGACTTCTTCTCACGCCGCTCGAGAGTGCGCGCTATGACGCGGACCATCCACTCGTCGGCGCGGTTCTCCTTGTCGACGTTCCCTTTGACGCCGAAGACCCGCAAGCACCCGAAGCGACGTCCAAGGAGCGACCGGCACTGGTCGTCGCGGCGTCGAGCGACGAGGTGCTCGTACGCGCGATCTACTCCAATCAGTCACCGAGCCGATCGGTCTTTCAGCCGTGGCGACGCGTCGGTCTCGATCACGTCTCGTTCATCGACGACGTGCGCGTTGCGGTGCCCATGGCCCACGTCGAAGTGCAGCGGCCTCTCGGGCAACTAACGATCGCGGAGTGGAACGCCATCTCCTAGCCGGTGGCTTCAGCTGAGCGAACTCGGAGAACGGCGCGCGTGGGCGTCATCGCCGCCCGCAGCACTACGCCGGGGCCAGTGAACGATCAAGGTGATGATCCCCCCAAGGGCCAGGGCGAGACCGGCCAGCTGCACACCGACGGAGCCGCTGTGGGACTCTTGACCAAGCAGTAGTCGTTCGTCGGCGGCGCGCACCACGCCCCAGACGATCATGCCCACCGCGGTAATGAAGCCAACGCTCTCTTTCAACCGCGTTCGCTCGAGTCCGATCAGAGCGAGCCAAAGCAGTCCATCCTCGGCCCCTTGGATGAGGGGTACCGGCACCCGCTTACCGACCTGTCCCACGTAGTGCAGGCCGAACCACTGATGGGTAAGGTGACCACCCCCGGCCACCATGAACTGGGGACCGAGAACGCGTCCAAGCGCCCAGCCGGCAATGAGCGCGGGCACCATCGCGTCGGTGAACCTCGCGAGCCTCGTGCCGGGCCACCAGCGCCGCTGCAAGATCAGTCCGACTACCAACGCCAGCGCGATACCGCCGAAACTGGCGAGACCGCCCTGCCAGACGGCAATCCATCGTCCGGGGTGACCGTCGTAGTAACTCCAGTTCGTGGCGATGTTCGCTAGTCGCGCGCCGATGAGGCCGCTCACGAGCAGCCACACGGTGAATTTCCCAAAGGGCTCAACGTTGAAACCCGCGCGAACGAGACGGCGTCGTGCGTATACGTACGCTGCGTACGCGGCGATCGCCAGGCCGAAGCCGTAGGTGTGAAAGACGAGGGGGCCGAGATGAAAAGCGGTGGGAAAACCCTTCACTTAGGCCCGCGGCCGTCCTAGTCCGACGAAGCCGCCGTAGAGACGGACGGGGGTGATGTGCACGACCTCGCCGGTCTCGGGCGCTTCGATCATGAGACCGTGCCCCAAGTACATGGCGACGTGTTCGTCACCGCCGGGTCCGTAGAACAAGAGGTCGCCCGGCTCGATGTCATAGAGCGGAACCCGCTCAGTGTCGTCGTACTGGGCTCCGGAGTAGTGCGGCAGGTAGATCCCCGCTGCGTCGTAGGCCAGCATGATAAGACCCGAACAATCGACGCCCGAGCGACTCGCTCCGCCCCAGACGTAGGGCACGCCGAGAAAGCTCAACGCTGCTCGAATCGCGATATTGGCGCGCGAGTCGGGCGGCGGCGCGGGAAAGCCGGCGATCGGACCAGCGCTGTTGAGATCGCCGGCCGAAGCCGCGGCCGCGGCTGCTTCGGCCTGATTTACGTAGGTGGCGATCTGGCCCTTTACCTGGGCCAGAGTGTTGTTCAGGGAAGCCTGGAGCACTCTCGCGGTGTGAAACGAGTGCGCGGCGTCGAGGGTGACCGCGAGGGCATTGGCGTCCTCGGACTTGAGTAGCCCGCGCTCTTGGATGAGTTTAATGCGGTAGTTCTTCAGATTGGCAATGGTGGAGGTGATATTGCCTTCGGCCAGTTGGGTGTAGACCGTCGTCGCCCCGAGTTTGGACGCGTTGCTCGCGAAGATCGGATTGTTGCCTTCGGTAGCGCCACTGGTGACGTAGGCGAAGATGACGTCGGAGCGAAGTTGAGCGTTGCCCTTATTGACATCGGACTTGATCTGCTCCACCACAGCCTTCGTGTTGGCGATTTGGTTGTTCAGCCGGTGGAGTTTGATCTGGGCTAAGTCGTACTTCTGACCGAGGCGACCAACCTCGGCGTTGATGCGATTTATCTGGCCCAACAGGATGTTGGCTTTGGCTCGATCGTTGGAGAGGTTCGAGGCGCCCGCGGGGCGGGGAATAATCGCCGCGGTGCTGAAGGAGAGTGCGACAGCGACCAGTATGGGGAAAACTCGTCGTCGAAGCGTTAGTTCCCTTGCCGGCCGAGGTGTCGACAGCACTATGTGCTCGACGTCAGTCACCCGAACAGGCTAGTTGGTAAGGCCTCTTTGAGTCTGGGGCTCGCGCGCGAAGGTCGTTGAAGTTCCTGATTGACGTCCTTTTCGTGGCGTTAATTTTCACAAGATCACGAGAAGAAATCGAGTTGCCGGTTCACGCACGAATAGGCTCAGCGACATGTCTCAGCGCTCTCGAAATCTTCCTCGTCGCTCGTGTCTTTCGACGCCGGGCTCTTCTGACCGATTTCTGGCGAAAGCGCCCTCGACGGTGGCGGATTTCTCGTTTCTCGATCTCGAGGATTCGGTGGCGCCCAAGGAGAAAGTTGCCGCACGAGCGAAGGTAGTGAATGCACTTCGAACCCTTGAGTGGGACGACCGAGTGCTGTGCGTGCGCGTGAACGCGTGGGACTCTCCCTGGACCTACGGTGACATCATTGAGGTGGTCGGTAACGCCGGCGAGCGCCTGGACGAGGTGATGTTGCCCAAGGTTCGACGGGCCTCTGATGTGGTGGCGCTCGATCTGTTGCTGAGCCAAGTCGAAGCCAACGCCGGCTTACCCGCGGGTCACATCGGTATCGAGGCTCAGATTGAAACGGCAGAAGGCCTGATCAACGTGAAAGAAATCTGCGCCGCGTCCCCACGACTCGAGTCGATCGTCTTCGGCCCGGCCGACTTCGCCGCGTCGATCGGGATGCCGGTAACGACGATTGACGAGACGATTCACCACGGTCCCTCGAATCCCTTTAGCTACGTGTTCGCCAACATCCTCGTGGCGGGCCGGGCCAATGGACTCAACGTCATCGATGGTCCCTTCCTCAAGGTCCGCGACCTCGAAGCGCTGCGCTTCGCCGCCTCGATCACCGCGTCCTACGGTTTTGACGGGAAGTGGGCGCTGACGCCGGACCAGGCGCTGGTGCTCAACGAGGTCTACTCGCCGAGCCAAGAACTCTTCGATAAGTCCCTTGACATTTTGAACGCATACAAGATCGCGACCGACGAGAAGTTGACCGGAGCGGTGATGTTCGGTGACGAGATGATCGATGAAGCTTCAGCGAAGATTGCCGGCTCTTTCGTCGCCCGGGGCGTGCGCGCGGGCTTGACGCCGTCACTCAAATAGCTCACCCATCGATGTAGGTGTCAGCGTCGTGGGTCGGCGACTGTGTCGTCGGATCAGTTGACTTGATCGAGTAGACGCCGCGCGATGACCTTCAGACAGAGCGTTTCGTCCGCACCCTCAAAGATTGAGAGCACCCGAGCGTCGAGAAAGTAGCGACTCACGGCGTACTCCTCCGCGTAGCCCATTCCACCGTGAATCTGCATCGCCTCACGAGTGACCCACTCCGCGGCTCGACAGACGTACGCCTTGGCCATCGATGCCTCGAGCGAGCCGCCACCGCCGCTCATTTGACGCGCCACCTCGAGGGCGAACTGACGCGAGCACTGGATGATGGCCGCCATGGTGGCGAGCTTGGTGCGGGTCAGCTCAAAGTTGATGAGGGTGTGGCCGAAGACCACGCGCGAGCGTGCGTACTCGAGCGCGGCGTCGTAGGCCGCTTGCATCACGCCCACCGCTCGCGCGGCCGTTTGAATTCGGCCGTTTTCAAAACCGGCCATCTGGAAGTAGAAGCCCTGTCCGAGCCCGGCCACCCCGCCGATCAGATTCGCGTCCGGCACGAACCAGTTGTCGAAACTGAGTTCGTAGGAGTGCATGCCGCGATATCCAATCGTGTCGATGGGACGACCCTCAAGACGGCCCGGCGCGTGGTTTCGACCTTCGCTGGCGGGGTCTTGGCGAAAGAGAAAGCCACGACTGTCCCCTTGAGGCTTTTCAACGATGAAGAGCGAAAGGCCCCGATGGGCCAGCGAACGATCGGGATCGCTTCGAGCGAGCAAGACGAGTACGTCGGCGCGAGCGGCGAACGTGCACCAAGTTTTCGCGCCGCTAATGAGCCAGCCGCCCTCAACTTTGGTGGCGCTCGTCGTGAGTGCCGCGACGTCGGAACCGAAGTCCGGCTCGGTAACCGCTATCGCACACAACGTCTCGGCGCTGGCGAGTCGAGGGAGCCAGTACGCCTGCTGCTCTATCGTGCCGCCGCGCAGGAGCGCACGCGTCATGATCTCTGGTCGCGTAATGAGCGAGCCGCCAATGCCGAGCGATCCCCACGAGAGTTCTTCGGTCGCGATGACCATCCCGAGGTACTCCGACTCGCCACCGTTCGAAAACCCGCCGAACTTCTCGGGGATGGAGAGTCCGAATCCACCGAGCTCGCTCAGTCCGGTGATGATGGCTTCGGGGATGTCACCGTTAGTTCGATGGATCTCCTCGGCGTGAGGGCGAACCTGCTCTTCGGCGAATCGGTGAAAGGTGTCGCCCACCATGGAGAACTCCTCGCCGAGGTGTCGAGGACCTGGGGTCTCGGCCAGTCCGGAGAGGAACGAGGGGTCGAGGTAGGCGGCCACAAAGAGCTGGAAAGGAGTGAACCAATCGGCCTCGACGTTCCAGGTTGCCTCACGTCCGAGCACGCGGGTTGCGAGGTCACTGAAGGCCAGAGCCAGAAACGCGGCGACCAGGCGAGCTTCGTCGTCGCCTCGTTGGGCGTAGACCAGGCAGGAGCGGGCCGTCGCGAGTGCACTAGCCGCGTGCGCGAGGTCGTAGGCGAAGGATTGGTTGGCGTCCACGCCGCCGAGAGCGATGAGCTCTTTCAGTGCGACTCTGATGACGCTCTCCGCACGCTCGATGAGATCAGTGGCAACATCAATGTCGAGTGCGAGCGAGGTCATAGGTGAAATTTAGTGGTCCGCCTTCGTCGCCTCGGTACCCTCGGCCTAGGCTGACGGGGTGAATATAACCATGCTGCTCGCGGACTCCGCCCAGGTGGCCGACGGCAAGCTCTTCATTCTTGGCGGCGGCTGGTCGGTGACGGGTCCTGATCCCACGCCGTCGGCCGTGGCGATCAAAGTGGGCGTCGACTCACACGAGTTCAACGTCTCGCACCACTGGGAGCTGTTCTTAGAAGACGCCGACGGTCAGCCGGTGCGCTTTGAGACGCCCGAAGGCTCCCAGATCATTGAAGTTCGCGGCGACTTCTCGGCAACCGCCCCCGAGGACGTGCCGGTCGGGACGCCGGTGGACGTGCCCATCGCGGTCAACTTTGGGCCGATTCCCCTCGGCGACGGCGCGCGCTACACCTGGCGAATGATGGTCGACGGCGAAACGTTGCCGGGGGGCTTGGTGTCATTTACGACGCGTCCCGCACGCGAGTTCGTCGAAGAGTAATTCCGAGTCGTTGAAAGGCCCGCGAGACCAATGACCACCTACGACCGCCCCTTTGGCCGCTACTTCGAGGAGTTCGAAGTCGGTGACGTGTACAAGCACTGGCCCGGCAAAACGATTACCGAAGCGGACGACCATCTCTTCTGCATGATCACGATGAATCACCACCCGCTGCACACCAACGCGTGGTTCGCCGAGAACGAAACGGTCCACAAAAAGAACGTGGTGGTAGGGAATCTCGTCTACTCGCTCGTGCTGGGCATGAGTGTGCCCGACGTCTCGGGCGCGGCCATCGCGAACCTAGAGGTTGAGTCGTTGATCCATCGCCACCCGACGTTCCACGGCGACACCATCTACGCGGAGTCTCGAGTGTTGGCCACGACACCATCCACGACGAAGAACGATCGCGGCGTCGTTACGGTGGAGTCAAAGGGCTTCAACCAAGACGGACTTGAGGTCTGCTATTTCCGGCGAAAGGTTATGGTCTGGAAGCGTGAGTTCGCCCCTGAGCGTCGACGCCCCTACGGTGACGACATCTGGTCGTAGCGAGCACGCCGCGTTTCGCCGCGCGCTTCGTCGCAGGGCACCATCTATACGTCGGGATCTCCCGTGGATTAACGACGAGCGACCGTGGGCGGTACTGGTAAGTGAAGTGATGCTTCAACAAACGCAGTCGTCGCGGGCGCTCGAACCGTGGCGACGCTTTATGGCCCTTTTCCCGACGCCGAGTTCGTGCGCCAACGCCAGTCTCGCTGACGTGTTACGCGCCTGGCGCGGACTGGGCTACCCGCGACGGGCCAAGGCACTGCACGAGACGGCTCGAATCCTGCGAGACGACTTCAACGACATCGTTCCGTCGAGCGTCGAGGCGCTGTTGCGACTTCCCGGAGTCGGGGAGTACACGGCGGCGGCCGTCGCCTCGTTCGCCTTCGGTGAACCCGTGGCGGTGCTCGATACCAACGTGGGACGCGTACTCTCTCGCGCGTTGGCCAATCGCCAGCTTCGACCGCGCGAGGCGCGGGCTCTGGCCACGGACTTGCTGCCCCGGCGCGACTCGGCGGCTTTCAATCAGGCGATGCTCGATCTCGGCGCGCAGTTTTGCCGTGCGACGCCGCGATGCGAAGAGTGTCCACTGGCAAGACATTGCCGGTGGCGTCAAGTGGGTGGCCCTGATCCCGCACCGTTGAGCGCCGCCGTCTCACGACAGCAGTTGCCGTTCGAGGGCTCTAATCGACAACTGCGAGGGCAGGTCCTGAACGCTCTGCAGGAGGGTTCGCGCACGCGCCACCAACTTGTCGACGCGCTTCGCGACGTCGAGGCCTCTCGTGGCGACGAAGTACTCGCGAGCCTCCTTCGCGACGGACTGATTACCCGACGCGCGCGAGCGTACGCGCTCGCCGTGACGTAAGCCTGGTTGCCTACATCACGACAGCGCTATTGGAAGCGCCCCACGTTCCTCTCGAAAAAATGGACCGGCCGGTAGTCTGGGCGCCGTGACCACTTTTGACAACGCGCACTGTAAAGAGGTGCTCGGTCACTACGCCACCGGCGTCGTGGTCATTACCGCCCTCTCGCCCCAGGGGCCGGCCGGCTTTACCTGCCAGACCTTCGGTTCGCTCTCCGTCGACTCGGCCCTCGTCTTCTTTGCGGCGTCGAGCGAGTCCGTATCCTGGCAGCGCATCCGTGACGTGGGCGTGCTGGGTGTCAATATTCTCAGTGGCGACCAAGAACCGTTGGCCCGAATCTTCGCCGCCAGCGGCACCGACAAGTTTGCGAATGCGAAGTGGTTCGCGGCGCCGAATGGATCTCCGTTCCTCGAGGGCGCGCTCGCCTACGTTGAGGGAACGATTCGTGAAGTGAGGAATCATGGCGACCACGACATCGTCGTGGCGGAGATGGACTACGCCGCCACCGAACCCGGCGAGCCTTTGATTTACTACCGCGGCGGATATCGCGCGCTCGCCTGAAAAGATGGGGTTAACTTCGATTCGAGTGAGCGGCGAGGCCCGGCCACCGAGGAGCAAGGGGAGGCGACCGTGATGCTTGCCCTCAAGATCATCGCCATCGTGGTGGTGGTCTTGTTGCTCGCGGGCACCATCCTGAGGGTGCGAAAACTGAGACGCGACGAGATGCGCGAACTCTCCAAGCCCATCGAGCGTCGACTCGTGACTCCACCGCCATCGCCCTACGCTCCGTCGAGAGGCTTTCGGCTGCTGGACGAATCCGGACAACCGCTCGCTCGTCCGCCGATCGAGCGTCCTCGACTCGACCCGAATCGACACTACGTATTCAACGAGTCCACTGGCGGAGGCGAAGAGATCGTTCCTTCGCATCTTCGTCACAACGACGACTGGTTTCTTTCGCGGTCCTCTCAACGTTCGACCGCGTCTATCGTGCTTCGCCGATTGGCCGTTCTGGTGGTCATCGCCCTCATCGTGGCGATCGTCGCGACGTACTACGTCCACCACCAGGGGAAAGGTAACAACACCTCGGCCACCAAATCCACCACGACCACGACGACAAGCACCACCACTACCTTTCCTAGTTCGCTCACCGCGACGACGGCGAACGGTGACGACGCGTACTACAACGTCCCCGCGGCGAAGTATCAAGTCGTCGTGAGGGGACTCGACGGTCCGACGTGGGTGGTCTACGACATGGGTCCCTCGAACACCTTGGAGTGGCAGGGTACGGTCGCGAGAGGCGACGTCGAAGCGCTGACGATGATCGGGAACTCACGCATCACTATAGGTTCGCCCTCCAGCGCGAGCGTGCACGTAGAAGGCAGCCCGGTGGTCTTTCCGTCGTCGCTCCCGGCAACGCTGATACTGGTGCTTAACTCGACGTCGAAGGGATGAGCGAGGTCGAGTTGACCTCATTGAGCAGCCACGCCAACACCTGCGCTTCGTCACGCCAGGCGTCGTAGCGGCCCGACACGCCACTATGGCCGGCGCCCATCTCCATCTTTAAGACGACGTAGTTCTCGCGATTGGCGTCGCGAAGCTGAAGTGCCCACTTGGCCGGCTCCCAGAAGCCCACCCTCGAGTCGTTGAGTCCGCCCGAGGCGAAGACTCGCGGATACACGACCGCAGTGCCGTCCTCCTTCGTGGCGCGCACGTTGTCGTAGGGCGAGTAGCTCTTCATCGTGCGATAGCTCGTGGCACTGGCGTCGGGGTTGCCCCACTCTTCCCACTCGCCGGTGGTGAGTGGCAACGAGTCGTCGAGCATGGTGGTCACGACGTCGACAAAGGGGACCTCGGCTACCACGGCGCGAAACAACTCCGGCGCGTCGTTCATCACGGCGCCCATCAAGAGGCCGCCGGCCGATCCACCACGGATAGCGAGTTGCGCGGCGCTCGTCCAGCCCGTGTCGATCAGGGCTCGCGCCACGGCGATGAAATCGCTGAACGTGGTGGGCTTCTGGGCCAAGCGGCCCATCTCGTACCACGAGCGGCCCATCTCCCCGCCGCCTCGAATGTGGGCGATGGCGAAAATGACGCCACGATCCAGGAGCGAAAGTCGAAGAGACGAGAAGGACGGATCGATTGAGATTTCGTAGCTGCCATATCCGTAGAGCAGGAAGGGCGAGGGTTGACGCGGCTCAATGGAGCCGTCGTCATTCACTTTGACCAGATCGCGTCGCGCGACCACGGACACCGGTACTCGCACGTGGTCACTGGCCGTGACCCAGAGTCGCCCCGTCACGTAGCTCGACTCGTCGTAGCCACCCAACACCTTTTGCTGCTTACGAACAATGAGTTCGCCACTCTCTACGACGACGTCGGCGACCAGCCGTGGTGTGATGAGCGACGTAATGAGGACTCGTAGCTGGGGCGTGTCGAAGTTGGGGTTGGACGTGAGGACGACGGTGTTGGGAAAAGCTCCGCCTTCGACCAGTGCGGAACGTTCGATCATCGACTCGCCAAAGGGATCGTCGCCGCTGAGTAGTGGCACCAGTCGAACCGCCGCGCAGCCGTTCTCGCGTTCACTGAGTGCGAGGAACGACGCGAACGCGTCGACTCCGTCGAGGCGACAGCCCGAACGCTCCGGCACGATTTCGCGCCACTCTCCGCCGAGGACGGGCCGGGCCAGTAAGCGAAAGTCCGTCGCGCCTTCGTTGGTCATCTTGAGCCACCAGGCGTGTCCCTGGGAGTCGACAAAATGCTCAACGCCGTACTCGATGCCGTGGCGGCGCTCTTCGAGCAGATTCAACGCGGCGGTCGGTTCGTCGGCCGCGACGTAACGGACTTCACTCGTCATCGAGGAGTTCAGTATCACGACGATCATGAGGTCGTCACGACTGCGCCCGACGGACACGGTGTACTGAGCGTCGTCCTCTTGGTAGACGAGGATGTCGTCACTGCTCTTAGTACCCAACTCGTGTCGCCAGAGTTGCCAGGGCCGCATGGCCTCATCGACGCGCGTGTAGAAGAAGTGACGATTGTCATTGGCCCAGGCGAAGCCGTAGTACACGTCGTCGAGCTCGTCGTCGATGGGTAATTGACCGGCCATGGGCCGCACGTTCACGTGATGTTTCTCGCTGCCTTCAAAGTCGGTGCCGACCGCGACCCAGCGCTCGTCGGGACTGAGCGCCAAGACGCCCACGGAGAGAAAGTCGTGGCCCTCGGCTTCTAAGTTCTCGTCGAGAATCACCTGCTCGTCCTCGAGGGTCGTTTCGGGATCGATGACCGGCGGCGTCAAGTCGTCGCCGATCACCGGCACGCGGGCGCTGATCGAGTAGTTAAGTCCCTCGCGCGTTCGTACGAAGTACCACCACCGGCCCTTTCGAACGGGCACCGAGATGTCGGTCTCTTCGACGCGAGACTTAATTTCTTCGAAGAGTTCGTCTTCGAGGGTCTTAAGCGGCGCGAGTTCCGCTTCGAGGTACTCGTTCTCGGCGCGTAGCAGTGAGAGGACTTCCTCGTTCTCGCGGTCCATCAACCAGTAGTACGGGTCGATTCTGGTGTCGCCGTGGCGAGTGATTGCGTGAGGTCGTTGGGGGGCGGCGGGAGGCTTAGGCACCCCACTACATTGTCAGTCTTTTGGGACATATCTGGCCGGTGGGTTAGTACTATGGACATAGGGATTATCCCAAAGGAGCGCAATGGCGATTGACAACCTGGACTTCAGCCGATACCAGTTGGGCTGGTCGGATGAGCAGTTGCCCGTCTTTAAGCCGAAGAAGGGCCTCAACGAGGCCATCGTTCGCGAGATGTCCGCCATGAAGAGTGAAGAGCCCTGGATGTTGAAGTTTCGCCTCGACGCGTTGAAGCGATTCGAGAAGAAGCCGATGATGCCGTGGTTCGCCGAGCGGATGCCCGACCTCGACTTTGACGATATTTACTACTACATCAAGCCCACCGAACACCAGGTGAACAGTTGGGAAGACCTGCCCGCCGAGATCAAGAACACCTACGAGCGCTTGGGAATCCCCGAGGCCGAGCGCAAGTACTTGGCCGGTGTGACCGCCCAGTACGAGTCCGAAGTGGTCTTTCACCGAAACCGTGAGGACTTAGAGCGCCTGGGTGTTCTCTTTTGCGATATGGATACCGCGGTGCGCGAGTACCCCGAACTGGTACGCAAGTACTTCGGCACGATCATTCCGCCCAACGACAACAAGTTCGCGGCGCTCAACTCGGCCGTCTGGAGTGGCGGCTCCTTCATCTACGTGCCGCCGGGCGTCAAGGTCGATCAGCCCTTGCAGGCTTATTTCCGCATCAACACCGAGAACATGGGCCAGTTTGAGCGCACCCTCATCATCGCCGACGAAGGATCGCAGGTTCACTACGTTGAAGGCTGCTCGGCGCCGGTCTATTCGACCGACTCGCTGCACTCGGCGGTCGTTGAACTCGTCGCGTTGCCGGGATCGCGCATTACCTATACGACCATTCAGAACTGGTCAAACAACGTCTACAACTTGGTCACCAAGCGCGCTCGCGCCGAGACGGAAGCACACGTCGAGTGGATCGACGGCAACATCGGCTCACGACTCACCATGAAGTACCCCTCGGTCTACCTGATGGGTCCGAAGGCCTCGGGCGAAGTGCTGTCCGTCGCCTACGCCGGTCCCGGCCAGGTGCAAGACGCCGGCGCGAAGATGGTGCATTGCGCGCCGGAGACCACTTCGACGATCATCTCGAAGTCCATCTCCAAAGACGGTGGTCTCACCGCGTATCGGGGTCTGGTCAAGGTCGAAGAGGGCGCTACCGGCGCCAAGAGTTTCGTGCGCTGCGACGCTCTCATACTTGACGAGAAGTCGACGTCTGAGACGCGACCGTACATGGAAGTGGGCGAGCAGGACGCGTCGATCGGTCACGAAGCAACGGTGTCGAAGATCGGCGACGACCAGCTCTTCTACCTTATGAGCCGAGGTCTCACGGAGAGCCAAGCGATGGGCATGATCGTGAACGGCTTTATCGAGCCGGTGACGAGGACGTTGCCCATGGAGTACGCGGTCGAGTGGTCGCGACTCATCGAACTGCAGATGGAAGGCTCGATCGGCTAGCGAGCTTCGCGCCACATCGTGTAATACGATGGGCCGCCGGCCATCGGTTCTATCGTCTCGCGCAGCGCAAAGCCGAATAGGCGGTAGAACGCAAGGTTGTCTTCCTTTTGAGTCTCTAAATACGCGCCCACCCCTTCGCGGTCGGCGACACTCAGCCCGTGCTCCACGAGCATGGTGCCCGCGCCCCTTCGCTGCAACGGGGGATCGACCGCCAGCAACATGAGATACCAGTGAGGCTCTTTGGGGTGGATCTTGAGGAGCGCTCGAAGGTACGTGCCGACAACTCTTAAAGAGCGCATCTGACGGTAAAAGGCGCGCAGCGATCCCGGCAGTTGAGCCAACTGCGTTCGCAGCGACGGCGGAAACGTGTTGGGCGGCATCCACGCGGCGACGCCCACGATGACGCCGCGCTCGTCACGAACCGTGGCCACTCGTCCGTGGGGGCCGAGGTGTCTTAACTGCGTTCGAAAAATCATGGGCAGTACCCGAGCGCGAGCCTCGTCGCTGGGAAAGAGAAAACGAAAGTAGGCGTCGTCGAAGAAGGCGCGGCTGGTGAGGTGTGCGGCGTCGCGGATCTCGCGCGAGGACAAGGACCGTTCGTCTACGTGAAGGTATTTTGCCACAAGGGCGCAGCCTACGACCCCCGTGGACGTGAAACAATATTCCTATGGGGATGCGCGAAGAGTGCAAACACTTTCAGAGCCGGACGTACAAGTCGGGCGAGGTCGCGCGCTTTTGCGTGCTGGGTTTGGCACCGGACCAACCGTGGTCGTGTCCGGAGAACTGTCTCACGTACGAACGGCGCCTCGTCGACATTGGGTGGTCGCACGGCACCCTCGTCGATCGCCCCGTGGAGGCAGTTCCTTCCGACGTGCCACTCGAAGATCGCCGCGAACTACTGGAAGCGGCCAGTGAGATTATCGACGCCGTGGCGCCGGATCTCATCGAAGAGCGCCGCAAATACTTAGAAGAACAAGAGAAGAAAAATCAACGCGGCTGGAAGTTCTGGCGT
This sequence comes from uncultured Acidimicrobiaceae bacterium, assembly GCA_963803745.1. Lineage (GTDB taxonomy): Bacteria > Actinomycetota > Acidimicrobiia > Acidimicrobiales > RAAP-2 > RAAP-2. Next base: position 113,550 of record CAWDNL010000002.1, read on the forward strand.
CGTTAGTCGCCGTTGAAGACCGGGGGACGTCGCTCGATAAAGGCCGTCATCGCTTCACGTAAGTCGTTGCTCTGTAGGTACATCGTGTTCCAGCGCGCCACAAAATCGAGTCCTTCTTCTACCGTTCTTCCGTCGTTGGCCGCCAGGACGGCCTTGGTGCCGCGCACCGCCACGGGTGAGTTGGCGGCGATCTCGCGGGCCAGCACGTGGGCCGCCGCCAGCACCTCTTCGGCGCTCGCGCCGTGCAGCGAGTTTACGAGACCAATCGCTTCGGCACGCTTCGCGTCGATGTCCTTGCCGGTGTAGGCCAGTTCGGCCACGTGTCCGGCGCTCACGATGCGTGGGAGCCGTTGCAGCGTGCCCAGGTCGGCCACGATCGCCACCTTCGTCTCGCGCACCGAAAAGACGGCGTCGTGTGAGGCGAGTCGAATATCGCACGCGCTGATCACGTCCACGCCGCCGCCGATGCAGTAGCCGTGCACGGCGGCAATGACGGGAATCTCCAACGTCGCGAGCGCCGTTACCCCGTGTTGCATGGAGCGAATCGCGTCGTACGCCCGAGCGTTGTAGGAGGCCTTCGAAGCGTCGACCGCGCCCGCCATAAAGCCTCCGCCATACTCCTTCAGATCAAGACCCACCGTGAAGTGTGGTCCTTTGGCCGCCACGACGAGGACGCGAATCGCACGATCTTCGTTGACGGCGCCGGCGGCGAGGGGGAGGTCACGCCAGAAGGCACTGCCGAGCGCGTTTCTATTTTCGGCTCGATCGAGCCAGAGCGTCGCCACCGGACCGTCGACGCTGAGGGTGAGAACATCCGATGAAAACGCCACGAGATCCTTTCGAACGATGGCTCAGCCTACGTCTCCTCGCAGGGGAGTGGCCCAAGCCCGGTACACTGCCTGAGGCCAATCTCCCTATGAATGCCTTCGCTGAGTCAGCATCTACCTTTATTGACAACCGACCTGACGCGGCCGCGCGACGTCGCGCCTGGTCCGTCTTTGAAGCGACGGGTCTGCCCACCACCAGTGACGAAGTGTGGCGCTACGCCCCTCTAGGCGACCTCGGGATCGAGCGATTTACAGTACCGAGCGCGCCCTCCACGCAGGGCGACTCCCACTTCGCGACCATGCTGTCCCAACGCGCCGGCCTCGTGGTTCGCGTCGTGGACGGCTTCTGCGTCAGCACCGGTGAACTCGTCGAGGGACTGAGCGTCGACATCGACGAGACCAACGACTCGCTGTCCGGTGAGTCCTTGCTGCAACGCTACGAAAGCGACTCCTTCGCTCTGCTGAACGCGGCCCTCGCTCCGAGCACCACGGTGCTGAGAGTCGAGGCGGGGGTGAACGTCGCCCAACCAATTGTGGTCCTCAACGAATCGACCGCCGGCGCCTCGTTCCCTCGAACCCAGATCGTGCTCGGGCGCGGCGCCAGTGTGACGGTCGTGGAGTACTTCGAGGGCGGGGCCGACGCCTTGGTCGTGCCGGTGAGTGAGTATCGACTCGAGGACAACGCCTCGCTGCAACTCATTACCTACCAGCGCCTTGATGCGACGGCCTGGCACGTCGCTCGTACCACTGGTTTCTTGGCGCGCGACGCGCGTCTTCACCAGGCCGTCGTGGGCCTCGGAGCTCACTACGACCGATCGCGCAACGACGCCGAACTCCTCGGCGCCGGGTCCAGCAACGAGTTGCGCACCACGTTTCTCGGCTCGGGCGATCAGGTCCACGACTTTCGCACGCGCCAGTATCACGTTGCGCCACGCACCACCTCGACCCTTCTCTCCAAAGGCGCCGTTGCGGGAGAGTCGCGCTCGGTCTACACCGGTCTGATCGAAATAGAGAAAGGCGCGAAGCGCACCGACGCACGTCAGACCAATCACAACCTCCTTCTCTCACCTCACGCGCACGCTGACAGCGTGCCCAACCTCGACATTCGAGAGAACGACGTCATGTGCGCTCACGCCTCGAGCGTCGGCCCACTCGATGAGCTGCAGCGTTGGTACCTCGAATCTCGTGGCGTGAGCCGCGAGGACGCTCAGCGTCTCCTCATCCAGGGTTTCTTTTATGAAATGCTCTCGGCGTTGCCCGTAGAGCTCGCCGAACTCGTGGAGAGTGACGTGACCTCGGTGCTGGCCAGTGTCGACGTGGTGGCCGCGTGAGTACGCACGACGTGGGCACGCTGGAAGAGTACGAGCAGGGGATCCCTCGTCAGTTGCACGTGGACGGACGGGTACTGGTCGCGGTGCGCGTGGACGAGACGCTGTACGTCTTGGACGACTGCTGCAGCCACGAGGAGTTCAGCCTGTCCGAAGGTGAAGTCGACGTCGAAACCGCGGAGATCGAGTGTCTGCGTCACGGTTCTATGTTTCGTCTCATTGACGGTGCGCCGGTGACGCTTCCCGCGACGCGTCCCGTCGCGCACTACGACGTGCACAACATCGATGGACGCCTCGAGGTGGAGCTGCCATGACGTCGACGCTACGGATCGAAGGTCTGCGCGTCGAGGTCGCGGGGCGCGAGGTTCTTAAGGGTTTCGATCTCACCATGCACTCGGGCGAGGTCCACGCCATCATGGGGCCCAACGGCTCCGGTAAGTCGACCTTGGCTCACGCGCTGACGGGACACCCGGGCTATCGCGTGATTGAAGGTTCGGTCACGATCGACGGCGTGGAACTTCTCACGCTCTCAGCAACCGAGCGTGCTCGTGAAGGCCTCATGTTGGTACTTCAACAGCCCTTCGAGATTCCCGGCGTGCGCTCCTTCGATCTGCTGGTGGCAGCTGGTGCTGATCCCTCGACGCTGCGTGAGCGGATGTTGGAAGAGGCGCTGCGCATCGAACTGGCGCCCGAACTGCTCGATCGATTCGTCAACGTTGACCTTTCCGGTGGCGAGCGCAAGCGCGCGGAGATGGTGCAGGTAGGTGTGTTGCGACCGAAGTTCGCCATGCTCGACGAGATCGACTCCGGGCTCGATGTCGACGCCCTTGACGCGGTCGCGCACCGCTTGGTCGACGCCACCACCGAGTGGAACTGTGGTGTGCTGGCGATTACCCACTTTCGCCGTCTACTGCTCGAACTCACGCCCACGATGATTCACGTGGTGAGTGACGGAAAAGTTGTGGCGACGGGCGGTCCGGAGTTGGCGATCACGCTCGAGCGTGACGGGTACGAAGTGTTTCGAGGCGCCGGTCTGCGTTAATTCGATTCAGCCCAAGAGATAAACTCGTTTGATGCCCAACGGAAGTGATAACTCTCCCGAGGAGCCCCGGTCAAGTCGCAAGTCCCGCAGAGAACTCGCTAATCAAGAGCGCCTCGTGGCGCTCGGTGAGGCGGTGGATCAACAGCGAGGGACAAAACACCGACGTCATAAGGTACGCACCCACCCGGTGCGTCGACGTCTCATCATCACCTTGGTAGTGGTCCTCGTACTGCTCGTGGGCGCTGCGGGCGGCGGGTATTTTTACCTCAACAACAGATTCGACAAGTTCCACAAGGTCAAGGTCGCTGGTGAGGTCCCGGCCATCGCGGGTCAACCTTTCAACATCCTGTTGATCGGATCAGACTCTCGCGCCGGGCTCTCGGGGCTCGTGGCCCGTCAAACCGGCGCGACGAGCGGGTCGGTCGCCGGTCAGCGCAGCGACGTCGTCAAGGTCATTCACATCGATCCCTCAGCCGGCACGATTTCTATGGTGTCGATTCCTCGCGACACCATGGTGACGCTCCTCGCCAATCAAGCGCTGTACGGCAATTTCAACCGGATCAATGTCAACTTCGGGAACGGGCCCTCACTCCTCGCCCAGACCATTACCGCCAATTTCGGTATTCCCATTCATCAGACCATCATCGTGAGCTTCGCCGGCGTCATTGACGCCTCCGACGCAATCGGCGGGGTGTATCTCGATTTTCCCTACCCGTCGTGGGACCCCTACTCGGGGTTACGAATTCTGCACCCCGGGTGTCAACTGGTCGAAGGATTCCAAGCGCTGGCCCTAACTCGAAGCCGACACTTCTACTACAACACTGATCACGCCAAAGTGTTTCCCAACGTGGACGCCTCGCCCGGGGAACTCTACGACACCGGATGGCAGTACGACCCGACGAGTGACTTTGGTCGAATCGACCGTCAGGACGCCTTCCTTCGCGCCGTGATCGATCAGTCGAAGAAGCTCTATAACCCCTTCAAGCTCAACACCTTCATCTCGAAGTTGACCCAAGGCGTCACGCTCGACAGCACCTTCACTCTGGATGAAATGATTGGCCTCGCCGAGCGTTTCCACGGCATCAACGCCAACTCCATCCCGACCTACACGTTGCCGACGGTCGCGGTCAACAACACCGCCCTCGGCGACGTGCTCTACGTGGACGAGCCCGCCGCCCAGCAACAGCTCGTGAGCATCTTCGGCACTCAACTCGAGAAGCCCTCCGACCCACCGCCTAACACGGACAATCAGTCGGCGCCGCCACCGTACGTGGCGGTGACGACTACCACCACCATGCCGGCGAACAAGAACGGCTCCTCGACCTCGACGACCACTACCACCAATCCGACGCTGGCGGTCCCAGCGTTTGACCCGACACCGTGCGCTCCGTCGTAGCGTTAGGCGATCTCTTCTAATCCCTGACGAAGCGTGTTCCAGGCGAGCGTCGCGCACTTGATGCGAACGGGAAATTTGACGACACCCTGCAGCGCCGCGAGCTCACCGAGTGTTCGAAGGTCGACTTCGTCGTCGTGACCATCCTCGCGCTTCAGCGACGACTCGTGTCCGGTCATGAGCTCTTTGAACGTGTCGATGGTGTGGTTGACCTCGTTGAGGGGCTTGCCCTTTACGGCGGCACTCATCAGCGACGAAGAGGACTGTGAGATCGAACAGCCGTGACCGGTGAGTTTGATGTCGGCGAGCACGCCGTCGTGCACGTCGAGATACAGCGTCACTTCATCACCGCAGAGGGGATTGAATCCCTCGACCTTGTGGGCGGGCGGCGTGGGCAACTCGCCCCGGTTGCGCGGCGAGCGGTAGTGGTCGAGGATGATCTCGCGATAGAGGTCTTCCAAATTCGACACGGATCAGCCAAACATTTTGACGGCGTCTTCGAGCGCCTCTAAGAGAACGTCGGTGTCTTGGGTCATCGAATAGGGCCCAAAGGACACGCGAGCGGTGGCGGCCAGGCCGAAGCGACGCATCAGCGGCTTGGCGCAGTGATGTCCCGGCCTCACGCAGACGCCAAACTGATCGAGGACCTGGGCGACGTCGTGGGGGTGCACGCCCTCCACATCGAGACTGATGACCCCACCTCGATCCTTCATATCGTGAGGGCCCACGACGCGCACGCGTCCGGCGAACGTGGACTCCAAGCGCGTCAACGCGTCCAGCGTGAGTTCGTGATCGTGGTCAGCCACGTTGTCCATGCCCAGACCGGTGAGGTATAGCACCGCGGCGTGCAGTCCCACCGTCTCGGCGATGGGTGGTGTACCGGCCTCAAAGCGCGCGACCCCTTTGGCCGGGGTAAAGCCGTCGGTTCTCACATCGGCGATCATGCCGCCGCCGCCGAGGAAGGGCGGCATCGTGTCGAGCACGCTCTCGCGCGTCCACAGCACACCAATCCCGGTGGGGCCCAGCATCTTGTGGCCGGAGAAGGCTAGAAAGTCAATGTCCAGGTCGTTCACGTCGAGTGGTCCGTGCACGATGGTCTGCGCGCCGTCAACGGCGATGAGCGCACCCACTCGGTGGGCGGCTTCGGCCAGTTCGCCAAGAGGATTCTTCGTTCCCAAGACGTTCGACATTCCGGTGACCGAGAGGAGTTTCACTCCCTCGAGGAGCTCGTCAAGTTTCGTGAGGTCGAGTCGAAAATCGTTGGAAACAGGAATGAACCGCACCTCAATGCCGGTGCTCTCACGAAGTTGAAACCACGGGACGATGTTGGCGTGGTGCTCCATCTGGCTCAGCAACACGACGTCGCCACGTTTGAGGTTCGTCGCACCCCAGGAACGGGCTATGAGATTGATCGACTCGGTGGCGTTCTTCGTAAAGACCACTTCGTTGGCACCACCGGGAGCGTTGATGAACTGCGCCACGGCGGCGCGAGATCCTTCGTACGCTTCCGTCGCCTCATTGGCAGTCTGGTAGACGCCGCGATGCACGTTGGCGTGGCGAAGTTGGTAGTAGCGACTCATGGCGTCGATCACCGCCGCGGGCTGAAGCGAGCTGGCGCCCGAGTCGAGGTAGGTGATGGGGCGACCGTTGACCACGCGGCGCAGTTCGGGGATGTCCGCGCGGACCCTGCGAGCGCTGAAGCTGCTCACGCGTTCACCGGTCGCCAGGCGTCGTAGCCGTCGCGGTCGATCTGGGTGGCCAGTTCGGGACCTCCGGTGTGCACGATCTGACCGTCGAAGAGAACATGGACGTAGTTGGGATGGATCTCGTCGAGCAGCTTGACGTAGTGGGTCACCACGACGGCGCCCATGGAGGGGTGCTGCTCTTTCACCGTGCGCACGCCTCTGGCGACCACGCGCAGGGCGTCGATGTCGAGGCCCGAGTCGGTCTCGTCCAACAGCGCAATCACCGGATCCAGGAGAGCCATCTGGAGTACCTCGTTACGCTTGCGCTCGCCGCCGGAAAAGCCATCGTTGAGGTGGCGTTCGGCGAAGGCGCTGTCGATGCCGAGTCGATCCATCCACTCGGCCAAGTCGAGGCGCACTTCGAGCACGCTGAGTTCTTCTAAACCCTTACGAGCGGCGATCGCCTGGCGCAGGAACTGAATCACCGAGACACCACTGATGGCTTCGGGGTACTGAAAGGCGAGAAAGATGCCGGCGCGCGCTCGTACGTCGGGCGTCCACGTGGCGATGTTCTCTCCGTTGAGGAGAATCTCACCGCTCGTTACCTTGTACCCGGGGTGGCCCATAATGACGTTCGCCAGGGTTGACTTGCCCGCGCCGTTCGGACCCATGAGAGCGTGCACCTCGCCTTCGTTGACCGTGAGGTCAACGCCGCGCAGAATCGTCGATCCTTCTGCTTCGGCGTGAAGATTACGCAGTTCGAGCAACGGTTTTGGCACGCAGTGAGCCTACTGGTGAGCGACGAAGTGCCGTCCGGTTCTTACCAACCTCGATTGACCCATTCGTCGAGGCGAGGTTGTTCTGCGCCAATGGTCGACGGAGCACCGTGTCCCGGCCAGAAGGTCGTCGCGGCGTCGTAGACGCGAAAGAGTCGCTCTTCAATTGACGTGATGATCGTCGCGAAGTCACCTCCTTCAAACGTGGTGTTGCCCGGGCCACCGGGAAATAAGGTGTCGCCCGAAAAGAGCAGTGGCGTGTTTTCGAGCGCGAAACAGACGCTGCCGGGCGTGTGACCGGGGGTGTGCACGATGCGTAGACGAAGATGACCGACGACGTGCGCGGTGTCGTCTTCGAGCAGGTGATCGTAACTGGGGAGCATGGCGGAGTCTTCGCTGCGTACCCACACGTCGATGCCCGCCGCGCGAACCTGCTCAACGGCCCCGATGTGATCCCAGTGGCCGTGAGTCTCCAGGACCGACGTCACGCCAAGGCGCTGGGCGACGCGGAGCAGTCGATCGTGCTCGTTCGCGGCGTCGATCAGAGTCGCCTCGCCCGTTCGCCGACAGCGCACCACGTAGACGTTGTTGGCAATGGGGCCGACCACGAAGCGGTGCACCTCGGCCGCCGCGTCTGACCAGACCAGCGCTACGTTGTCCACGTCCCTAGAATGGCACGAAATCTGCCTCTCACGGATTGAGTAATCTCGATCTTGTCGCGTACTGCACAGAAATGATGAGGGCCCGCAATGAACTTTGGCTTTAGCGAAGAGCAAGATGAACTTCGCAAAATGGTGCGGCGTTTCTTAGAGGAGAAGTCTCCCGAGAGCGAAGTTCGTCGACTCATGGCGACGAGCGAGGGTTACGACCCGGCCGTGTGGGCGCAGATGGCGAAGGAACTCGCTCTCCAAGGTCTCGGCATTCCCGAGGAGTTTGGCGGACAGGGGTACGGGCCGGTCGAACTGTATGTGGTCTTTGAAGAGATGGGCGCGGCGCTCTTTTGCTCGCCGTACTTTTCCACGGTGGCCCTGGCCGCGAACGCGCTGTTGCTGGTTGGCAGTGAGAAGGACCAGGCTCAGTACCTTCCCGGCATCGCCTCGGGCGAGACGATCGCCACGCTGGCCCTCACCGATGACGCCGGACTCTGGGACCTCACGACCACGTCCACCACCGCCAAGCGATCGGGCCAGGACTTCGTGCTCGACGGTGTTCGTAGTTACGTGACCGACGGTTCTACGGCGTCGTTGTTGCTCGTACCGGCCATGACCGAGAAAGGACTCTCGCTCTTCGCCGTCGCCGGTGACGCGCCGGGGGTAACGCGCGAATCGCTGGCGACGATGGACCAGACGCGTAAGCAGAGCCGCATTGAGTTCAAGGGCGCGCCGGCGAAGCTTGTTGGCGAGGAGGGCGGCGCGCTCGTCGGACTCGAAGCGACCACTCAGATCGCGGCCGCTGCGTTGGCGGCCGAACAGGTGGGCGGCGCGCAGCGCGTGCTCGACAGCTCGGTTGAGTACGCGAAGAATCGCGTCCAGTTTGGTCGGCCGATTGGTTCCTTTCAGGCCATCAAACACAAGTGCGCGGACATGTTGTTAGACGTGGAGTCCGCGAAGTCCGCCGCGTACTACGCCGCGTGGGCGGCCCAGGAGCGCAACGAAGAGTTGCCGATCGCGGCGAGCCTGGCGAAGTCGTTCTGCTCGGAGGCGTACTTTCACTGCGCGGCGGAGAACATCCAGATTCACGGGGGCATCGGTTTCACCTGGGAGCACCCCGCGCACCTCTACTTCAAGCGCGCCAAAAGTTCGGAGCTGTTCTTAGGGGACCCGGCCTATCATCGTGAACTCCTGGCGCAACAACTAGGCATCTAGCGTTTCGTGCTCGTCCACGAGCAACTGCGAAGCGGCGACTCGGTCTTAGACCTACGACTCACGAACTCCAGCGCCCGTCCGGTCGTCGGACACGTCCTCGTGCTCGTGCACGGTCTGCCGCGACTGGTGGGCATGGGTCGTCAAGCCGCGGGGCTGTTGCCCGAGTTAGCCGAGCACGTGGCGACCGAGTCGGGCTGGCTTGTCGCGACGGGCACGCTCTCGGGCGTCGGCGGTAGCACGGGAACGTTTTCCGCCTCGCAGTGGCGAGCGGACCTCGGTCGAATCATCGATCGTGTCGCCGCGGGGGATCAACGCATCTCACTGGCCGGATTCGGCTTCGGCGGCGCGCTGGCTCTCGCGGTAGCGGCCAAGGACGACCGGGTGCGTGGGGTTGCCACCTTCGCGACACCCGCGCACCTCGGTCCTTGGAGCGGTTCGGCGGAGGAGCTTCATCGAGCGGTGCAAGTGGCCGGCGTCGTGGGCGACGAGAAGGATCTTCTCGAGCCGAAGAAGCTCCACAAGGATCTCCTCGACATCAATCCGATGGGTGCGATCGCCAAGTTGCCTCCACGGCGCCTGCTTATCGGGCACGGCACCGACGACATCGAGGTGCCCGCCTCCGACGCTCGAGACTTGGTCGCGGCGGCGGAGGGTCGTGCCGAACTTCGACTCATTCAAGGTGCCGGCCACCAGCTTCGCGCGGATCCGCGAATGGTGGCGACCTTGCTAGGTTGGCTCGACCGTCACCGATGAGAGCGCGCGGTCGAGTGCGCGACGGAGTTCGCTCGCCGCGTAGAGGGGATCACTGGCTTCAGTGAGAGCCCGCACCACGACGAAGTGACGAAGTCCCGCTGCTACCAGTTCGCCCACGTTCGTCGCGTTGACGCCGCCCGTGACAAAGACCGGTCGCGGGCTTCGCTGCTCGCAACGCAGCGCGTACTGCACTCCCGTACCCTCGCGACCGAGTTTCGTAGGTGTGGGTATGATCGGTCCGGCGCTGTAGTACGTGGCGTCTTCGGTAAGTGCAGCGTCGAACTCCTCGTCGAAGTGCGTCGAGAGTCCCACGATCGCCTCGGGACCTAAGAGCGCGCGACAGCGAGTGACGTTGACGTCGTCTTGGCCCACGTGCACCCCGTCGGCGGCGGCGTCGAGGGCCAGTTCGGGCGAGTCGTTCACGATGAAGGGCACGTGGAAGTCCCGACAGATTGACCTCATGAGATGAGCCGTGCCAAGTAGCTCGGCGACGGGTCGGATCTTTTCTCGAAGCTGCACCACGTCAACGCCGCCCTGCAGCACTGCGGGAAGAAAACTGGTGAGGTCATCGCGCACACCGACGCAGAGGTAGAGGCGCCGAGCGCCGAGGTCGAACACCCAAACACCTTAAAGAGTTGGCACTTGAGGCGTCACGCCGGACAACCGTCTAGGGCAGAATGGATGTATGCAGATTCCCGCCAAGGCCGAGTACGCGATTCGCGCGCTGCTGACCCTGGCGGCGGGTGACGTGTCGGTGAGTGTTGACCATTTGGCGCACGAACAGGACTTGCCCGCCAAGTTTCTGGGCGCCATTATGAGCGACCTGCGTCGAGGGGGACTGGTGACCAGCCAACGGGGCCCGGACGGTGGCTTTAAGTTGGCCCGCGACCCGGACTCGATCGTGATCGCCGACATACTGCGCGTGGTGAGCGGGCCGATGGCCGGTGTAAGAGGGATGCGTCCCGAGACGCTGATCTACGAGGGTGACGCCAAGCATCTACGCGACGTGTGGGTCGCCGTGCGCGGGACGCTGCGCGAAGTCTTAGAGCACGTGACGCTCGGACAGGTGCTTCGAGGGGACCTGCCCGATGCCGTCACTCGATTTACGAATGATCCGGACGCCTGGGTTACGCGCGTCATATGAATCGAGTGCATACCGACGGCGCCTGCCGCGGTAATCCCGGTCCCGGTGGTTGGGCGTGGGCGAGCGGGAAAGAGGAGTTCGCGAGCGGCGCGGATGCCCACACGACGAATCAGCGCATGGAAGTAACGGCGGTCATCGAAGCCTTACGCGAACACGCTGAAGGGCCGATAGAGATTGTGAGCGATTCGAACTACGTGGTGAAGTGCTTTCACGACAAGTGGTACGCCGGCTGGTTGCGGCGAAACTGGAAGAACTCCAAGGGTCAACTGGTCGCCAACCGTGATCTGTGGGAGACGCTCTTGCCGCTGGTGCTCGAGAGCGGGCGAGACGTCACGTTTTCCTGGGTCAAAGGTCACTCTGGCGATCGAATGAACGACTTCGTTGATGAACTCGCGACCCTCGCGGCCGACACGCAAAGAGGCCAGCACTCGTAGCCTTCGCCGTCGAGGTATTGGTTCAAAACATTAGGATTTCCCGCGGGGGACGTCGAAGTTCTACTGAAGGGAAACACCGTGGTTAATGAGGTCCAGCAGTTCGATGTCGTCATCATCGGAGGAGGACCCGGAGGGTACGGCGCCGCCCTCTACGGTGCCGCCGCCGGCTTGAACATTGCGATCGTCGAGCTCGACAAAGTCGGGGGCACGTGCCTGCACCGCGGTTGCGTACCGGCGAAGGAGTTCTTGGAGACCGCGCACGTTCGGCGCACGGTAGAACACTCGTCAGATTTTGGCATTGAAGCGAAGGAAGTGACGATTGACTTTTCCGTCAGTCAGAGCCGCAAGAACGAAGTCGTTGATCGACTCTTTAAGGGGCTTTCGGGACTCTTGAAGGGCCGCAAGGTCACCATCTTTGAAGGCACTGGTCGCCTCGAAAAGGACCTTACGGTCAGCGTGCTCGACGGCGCCGACGCCGGAGTGGTCGCGAAGGGGACGAACGTCATCCTTGCCTCCGGCTCGGTGCCGCGTACCCTGCCCGGCTTTGAGGTCGACGGGAAAATTGTGGTGACCTCAGATGAGTTTCTCGACCTCAGTTCACTTCCGGAGAGGGCGACCGTCATTGGCGGAGGGGCGATCGGCTGTGAGTTCGCGTCGCTGCTGGCCGATATGGGCACCAAAGTGACGATCCTTGAGGGACTGCCGTCGATTCTTACCGGCTGTGACAGCGAAGTGGCGAGTGTGGTGCAGCGCTCCTTCAAAAAGCGGGGTATTGAGACACGGGTTGGAGTCAAGATCACCGGACACACGCCAAAGAAGGGCTCGACCACGATCACCATGGAAGGTGAGGAAGACGTTGAAACAGACATGGTCGTCATGTCCGTCGGACGCCGTCCCCGCACGGAAGGTCTTCTCGCTGAAGGAACGGGCGTAGAGATCAACGCCGGCGGTTTCGTCGTCGCTGACGGCTACATGCGCACGTCGGCGCCGAACGTCTTCGCGATCGGTGACGTGGTGGCCGGTACTCCTCAACTCGCGCACGTGGGCTTTGCCGAAGCGATCGTGGCGATCAAGACGATCATTGGCGAGCCAGCGGTGCCGGTTGACTATGACCGTGTTCCTTGGGCCATCTACTCGAACCCCGAAGTCGCTTTCTGCGGCCTGACCGAAGCGGCCGCGAAGGAACGTGGCTACGACGTCGTCGTGAAGAAAGATCCTTTCGGTGGCAACTCTCGAGCCCAGATCATCGGTGATACCGAAGGCGTCGTCAAGATCATCGCCGAGAAGCGCGCGGACGGTTCGGGAGGACAGATTCTTGGCGTGCACATGGCGGGCCCATGGGTGACCGAGCAGCTAGGCGCCGGATACTTTGCCGTGAACTGGGAAGCCACTGCCGAAGAGGCGGCCGCCTTGATCCAGCCGCACCCCTCACTGTCGGAGACCTTCGGCGAGACGCTTCTGGCGTTGGCGGGCCGCGGGCTGCACGTTGGCTGATGTCACGCATAACAGATGTCCCTAGAAAACATCGGCCACCGCGTCCTCGTTGACGGGATGATGGGGGCCGGGAAGAGTTCGTTCGCACGTACGCTTGCGGCAAAGACTGGTTTGCCGGTGATTCACCTCGACGTCCACTACTGGAATCCGGGTTGGGTCCGACCGTCGGACGACGAGTGGCGAGAACGGCAACGCGCGCTGCTCGCTGGCGAGGATTGGATCATCGACGGCAACTACAACGAGACGCTGGCCCTTCGCCTGGAACGAGCAGAAACCGTCGTCTTGCTCGATACTCATTGGTGGGTATGCGCGAGTCGCGCGTTTGTTCGGGGGCTTCGCAAGCCAGTTGGCGAAATGCCCGAGGGCTGCGCGGACTCGCTCAACCGACGCTTGCGCGACGAGTGGGGCGGCGTAGTGAGGATTTGGCGCAATCGCCGTTCCGAACCTGACTACGCGCGATCCGAGATTCTTCAGCACGGGTCTCATACGACGGTGCACATTCTGCGTTCACGGCGGGAAGCAAGTGCGTTTTTCGATGACGTCTGACTCCAAGGAGCACCATTCTCGCCGGCCCATAGAAGAACTGACGCCGCGCCTTTCGGCGTAATCAACCCAACTTTGGCGCCGGTAGAGTCGAAGTTATGACCGACGTCACCCTTCCCTCGCTGGGTGAGTCGGTCACCGAAGGAACCATTACGCAGTGGTTCAAAAAGGTGGGCGACGTCGTTGTGCGCGATGAGCCGCTCTTCGAAGTATCCACGGACAAGGTCGACTCCGAGATGCCCTCACCGGCGGCGGGCGTCTTGGTCGAAATTCTCGCGGGCGAAGGCGACACCGTCGAGACCGGCTCGCGCGTAGCGGTGATTGACGAGACGGCGAGCGTAGTGGGTAGCGCCGCACCGAGCGCACCAACCGCGGCCGCACCAGAGCCATCTCCATCGGCCGCGCCCACTCCACCAGTTGTAAGCGCGCCTGCGCCTGCGCCCGCACCGGCACCGACCACGAGTACGACAATCACCAAGCCAGCCCCCGACGCGACGGCGAACGGCGTGGTCATTTCGCCGGTCGTTCGGCGCATCCTGAGTGACGGCGGCGTGGAAGCGTCGAGCGTTCGCGGCTCGGGGCCCGGAGGCGCTATTACGCGTCGCGACGCGGAGCGCGCCGTCGCACAGGGTCCCACCGAAGAGGTGGTCGTGCCACTCAGCCATGGGCGTCGTCGCATGGGGCAACATATGTCGCTCTCGAGTCAGAGCACCCCGCACGGCTTCGTCGCAATCGAAGTCGACGGGACCATCTTTGGCGAACTCGAGCGGCTGAAGCGTGTCACGCGCGACGGCGAACCCATCAGCGACGAGATGGTGGTGAGCCTGGCCGCCGTGCGAGCCCTCGCGGAGTTCGAGACACTGAACGCCACCTACTCTGGCGACGAGCTGGTTATTCATCGCACGGTCAATCTGGGTATCGTGCGAAGCATCGCCGATGACGGCATGCTCGTACCGGTCGTACATGCTGCCGCCGGTCTGACCTTGCGCGCACTGGCCCGAAGAGTGAACGAACTTGACGAGCGTCTGGCGTCTCGCCAACTGACGACCGATGACCTCATGGGTGGCACGTTTACCGTCGCCGGGGCGCCCAGTGTGCGTACGCTCTGGAGCACGCCGATCATCATTCAGCCCGAAGTGGCCATCCTGTCAATGGGCGCCGTTCGCCTTGAGCCCGTCGTGAATACCACGAGCGGCACACCCGTGATTGAAGTGGGCCGACGAGTGGTGCTGGGACTGTCCTTCGATCACCGAATCTGCGAGCCGGTGGGTGCCGCCGGTTATCTGGAGAGGGTGGCCGAGTTGCTGGCGGGCATGGATCTCGAGAGCGAGCGTTAGATGCTGCGCCGTCGCCACTTAGGGCGAGTCAGCTTCGCCGAAGCGAACGATCTTCAACGCGCGCTGTTGCAGGCACGCGACGACTACGTGTTGCTATTCGAACATCCCCCGACCTACACCCGCGGTGTGCGCACCCTCGAAGAGCACTTTCTCATTCCACCATCGCAGCTCAACGCGGTTGTCATTGACGCCGACCGTGGTGGCGACGTCACATATCACGCGCCTGGTCAAGTCGTGGCGTGGGCCATCGTGAGCGTCGACGACGACCCGGCCGCTGGCAAAGCACACGTTCGTCGCCTCGAAGACTCAGTGATTGCCGCCGTTAAGCGTGCGGATCACGAAGGTCGACTGGGCGAGGTTGGTCGTCTTGAGGGCTACCCCGGAGTCTGGGCCAACCTTGAAGGCGTACCCAAGAAGATCGCCGCGGTCGGCGTTCGTACCGAACGTAACGACGCCGGAGTACGGCGCACCCTGCACGGCGTTGCTCTCAACGTCGAGATTGACCTCGAGGGATTTAAAGCCATCGTGCCCTGTGGCATTGCGGACAAGCCCGTCGCGTCGTTGAACTCACTCGGCCTCACCGTCAGCACCCTCGAAGTAGAGAACCTTTTGGGAGAAGAGCTCGAACGTCGCTTGGGCGGCGAGTCACGGGTAGCTCGAGTGGATCGAAGTGCCGCGACGACCTCAGAGGAGCGGCCACTTCTACGGCGTCTCCGCAAGGCCGGCGTCGACCCCGACGCGGGACTTGCGCTCAACACGCGCAAGCCCGAGTGGCTACGCATCGAAGCACACATGGGCCGTGAGTTTCAGTCCCTGCGCAAGCTCACCGAGGACCTGCGACTGGTGACGGTCTGCGAAGAGGCGGGCTGTCCCAACATCTTCGAGTGTTGGGCTGCCGGCACCGCCACCTTCATGGTCAATGGCGAACGCTGTACGAGGGCGTGCGGATTCTGTCTGGTGGACACCCGAAAACCAATGGCGCTGGATCCGACGGAACCCGAACGCGTAGCCGAAGCGGTCGTGAGGCTCAAGCTGGCTCACGCCGTCATCACCTGCGTCGCCCGAGATGACCTGGACGACGGGGGAGCGGGAGCGATCGCCCTGAGCGTGCGAGCGATACGCGAACGGTCACCCAACACCAATGTTGAAGTGTTGACGAGCGACCTCAAGGGTGACGCGGCGTCACTGCAACTCATCATCGATGCGCGGCCTGACGTGTTGAACCACAACGTCGAGACGGTCGCCCGACTTCAACGGGCCGTTCGTCCGAGTGCGGGCTACCTGAGATCGCTCACGGTACTCGCGAGAAGCGCACACGCCGGTCTCACGACCAAGTCCGGCCTGATGGTGGGCCTCGGCGAAAGCGCCGACGAAGTCGAAGAGGCGTTGGCCGATATGGCGGCCGTGGGCGTGCAGATCGCGACGATTGGCCAGTACTTGCGCCCCACCGAGCGCCATCTGCCCGTCGCTCGCTTTTGGAAGCCGGCGGAGTTCGACGACCTCGCCGAACGCGGTCGTCGGCTGGGTCTTCGCCACGTGCAGGCGTCACCACTGACGCGATCGAGCTATCACGCCCGCGAGGCGCTGAGCGAAGCGACTTTGGTCGCCATGCCTTCGTTGCGCTAAGTCGCATTCTTCGCGCTGATGACGGTTCAGGCTATGAAGTACTTGGCCTTGGGGTGGTGACAGATGATCGCGTCGGTGGTCTGCTCTGGGTGAAGCTGGAACCCTTCGGAGACCGAGACGCCGATTCGCTCTGACTCCAGCAGCGTTGCGATCTTGGCGTTGTCGGTGAGATCCGGGCAGGCGGGATAACCCCACGAGTAGCGCCCGCCGCGGTACTGCTGGCGAAAAAGTCCCGTGAGGGTCGGGCCGTCTTCGTTGACGTAGCCCAGCTCTTCTCGAATCCTCTTGTGCCACAACTCGGCGAGCGCCTCGGCCATCTCCACACCCAGCCCGTGCAACATCAGGTAGTCGTTGTAGCGATTCTCGGTAAAAAGCTGGTGCGTGCGTTCCGAGATTCGACTGCCCATCGTCACCAGCATGAAGCTGGCGTAGTCGTGCTCTGGACTCTCAAGGGGGCGAAAGAAGTCGGCAATGCACAAGTAGGGAGTCTCCTGTTGGCGCGGGAAGACGAAGCGAGTCACTTCGCCGTCGCGCGCGTCGTCGCGGTAGACGATCAGTTCGTTGCCGTCTGACGCCGCAGGAAAGTGTCCCCACACGACTTGGGGCACGAGGAGGTCCTCTTCCTTGGCGATACTCATCTGTTCGCGCAAGGTGGCGCTGACACGCTCCTTAAAGGTCGCGTCGTCCTCGCCGTTCTCCGGGCGATACCCCCACTGGTTGCGAAAGAGAGCCGTCAGGTTCAAGTACTCCGCGATCTCATCGATCGACATGCCCTTGGCCACGCGACTGCCGATGAAGGGCGGAACGAAGAGTCGATTCTCGGCGTCGACTTCAGGGCTGCGGCGAGGTAGTGAAGGGTTGACGGCGGGCGCCGGGTCGCGAAAGCGACGCTGCACCTTGCTCTTGGAGAGTTCGCGGCCGAAGGTCGGGTCGTCGGTGCCTCCGCGACGCAGTTCGCCGAGTTGGTCCAACACCCGCAGCCCCTCAAAGGCGTCTTTGCCGTAGAAGAGCCGACCGTCGTAGATCTCACGAAGGTCTCGTTCGACGTAGGTACGTGTCAACGCGGCGCCGCCCAGTAACACCGGCACGTTGGACATCGCGCGCTCGTTCATGATCTCTAAGTTCTCACGCATGATCAGCGTGGATTTGACCAACAGACCACTCATGCCGAGCGCGTCGGCCTGGTGCTCTTCGACCGCGCTCAACATCTCATTCACCCCGACCTTGATGCCGAGGTTGATGACCTCGTAGCCGTTGTTGGTGAGAATGATGTCGACGAGGTTCTTGCCGATGTCGTGCACGTCACCCTTCACGGTGGCGAGCACCACGCGTCCCCGTCCGCCTTGATCGCTCTTTTCCATCAGTGGTTCCAAATGCGAGACGGCGGATTTCATCGTCTCGGCGCTTTGGAGCACGAAGGGCAACTGCATCTCGCCACTGGCGAAGAGGTCGCCCACGACGCGCATCCCATCGAGCAGGATCTCGTTCACGATGTCGAGGGGCTTCGCGCCTTCGGCCATCGCCTCGTTCAAGTCGTCCTCGAGGCCCACGCGCGCGCCGTCGATGATTCGTCGCTTGAGTCGCTCATTCAGCGGCAAGTCCACGAGCGAAGGTCCATCGTTTTTTGAAGCGCTGACCCCTTCGAAGAGACGAAGCAGCTCGCTCAAGGGGTCGTAGTCGTCACGGCGCCGGTCATAGATCAGATCGAGACAGACCTGACGCGCCTCTTCGTCGATGCGGTGCAGCGGCAGGATCTTCGACGCGTGCACGATCGCCGCGTCCAGGCCCGCTTCGGCGGCTTCGTGCAGGAAGACGCTGTTGAGCACCTGGCGAGCTGCGGGGTTGAGACCAAAGGAGATGTTGGAGAGACCGAGAATGGTGCGCACTCCCGGGAGTTCGTTCTTCATGCGTCGAATTGCCTCAAGCGTTTCAATACCATCTCGACGCGACTCGACCATGCCCGTCGACAAGGGCAGTGCCAGGGTGTCGATGAAGATGTCGTGGGGGTCGAGTCCGTAGTGGGTGACGGCTAAGTCGGTGATCGCTTTCGCGGCGCGAACCTTCCAGTCAGCCGTGCGCGCCTGACCCTCTTCGTCAATGCAGGTGGCGACGACGGCGGCGCCAAACTCCGCGGCGAGCGATAAGAAGCTGTCGAGCCGTGTCCCCGGGCCATCTCCCTCTTCGAGGTTGACCGAGTTGAGAAGTGGCTTGCCTCCGAGCCAAGTTAGAGCTTGTCGCGCGACGGGTGCTTCGGTGGTGTCGATCATGACCGGCACCGAGGACTGCGTGGCAAGGCGGCTCATGAGTTCGTTCATGTCGCCCACGCCGTCGGCGCCGGTGTAGTCGACGCAGACGTCCAAAACGTGCGCACCCTCTTTGATCTGCTCGCGGCCGATCTCGACGCACGTGTCCCAGTCGCCTTCGAGCATGGCGTCACGGAACTTCTTCGAACCGTTCGCATTGGTTCGCTCGCCGACCAACAACACCGAACGATCTTGTTGGTAGTTGACGGCCGAGTAGATCGACGCGACCGCGTGCTCGGCGTTCGGCGTTCGCTTGGCCGCGCTGAGCGGCCGCACCGCCTCGATCACGCGCGAGAGATGTTCTGGCGTCGTCCCACAGCAGCCCCCCACCACCTGCACCCCGCACTCGGTGACGAACTTGACCAGATGTTCGGCGAGCGCGTCGGGAGTGAGGTCGTAGTGCATCTGTCCTTCGACCACGCTCGGCAGTCCGGCGTTGGGCATGCACGAAAGCGGCAGGGGAGCGCTGTCGGAGAGCGTGCGCAGCGGTTCGTACATCTCGACTGGTCCAGTCGCGCAGTTGAGTCCGATGACGTCGATGCCCAGTGGCGAAAGAGCGGCGATGGCGGCACCGATCTCGGTGCCAGGCAGCATTCGTCCGGTCAGTTCAATGGTGACTTGCACTTGAATGGGGACGATGCGCCCGTGACGAGCCATGGCACGGTGACAGGCCGAGATGGCGGCCTTGCCCGAGAGCAGGTCGAACATTGTCTCGACGAGCAACAGGTCAACACCACCTTCTAAGAGTCCGTAGGCCAACTCCTCGTAACTGGCGGAGAGATCGTCGTACGAGATCTGACCGAGAGTGGGAAACTTGGTTCCCGGGCCCATCGACCCGGCTACGAACTTTGGATCACCCGGGCTGGCGTAAGTGTCGGCCACGCGTCGAGCGATCGTGGCCGAGGCCAGCGCCAACTCGTGGGCGCGCTCGGCGATGCCGTACTCACCCAGTACCACAGAAAACGAGCCGAAGGAGTCGGTTTCAACGGCGTCGACACCGACGTCGAAGAACGAGCGATGCAACTCTTCGACCACGGCGGGTCGGGTGATGTTGAGCATCTCGTTGCAGCCTTCGAAAGTGGCGCCACCGAAGTCTTCGGCGCTGAGGTGACGCAGTTGAAGATTCGTGCCCGTTGCGCCGTCGAAGATGAGAACGCGCTCGGAGAGCGCCTTTAAGTAGGGATCGTCGACGCCCGGACGAGCGAACGGCGGTCGTAGCAAGGGCTCCATTGGTTCATCAGGTTACTTGCCCCCCTTTGGATCACTACGCTGACACCGTGAAGATTTACACTCGCGGGGGCGATGATGGTACGACCGGACTCTATTTCGGTGGTCGCGTGGCGAAGAGTTCCGAGCCCATCGAAGTCAACGGCGCCGTCGATGAAGCACAGGCTTCACTGGGTTGGGCGCGATCGCTGAGTGAACCGGCCTCTCGGATCAATGAGTTACTGATCACTATCGAGCGCGACCTCTGGGTGCTTATGGCCGAGGTGGCGACGTTGCCCGCGAATCGTCGAAAGCTCGTTGCGGAGAAGTCGCTCATTACCCCGGCGATGGTCGAACGGCTCGAGCACGAGATCGACGCTCTGGCCGAAGAGACCACCATGCCGAGGGAGTTCACCGTGCCCGGTGAGAACCAACTCTCGGCCGCCCTCGACGTGGCGCGCACCGTCGTGCGACGAGCGGAGCGCGTCGCGGTCACCTACCCCCTTGAGGGCTCGTTCGTGCATCAGTACCTCAACCGGCTGAGCGACCTGGTGTGGGCCATGGCCCGTTGGGCCGAAGGGCCAACACACCGAACCGCTCGAGAACATCCCTAGGCAAAGGCAGTCATGATTCGTAGCGCACGAGTGTCGTCAATGAAAGAGGCCCTCGGCCAGCCAACGATCGCCGTGCCCGTCGTCTTTTGCGAAGGTGTGGGCACGATCAGTGAGTCGATTCCCTCCAGCGTCGGTGGTCTGGACATTCCTCAAAAGTTGACCAAGGAGTGGAGCGCTCGTCAAGGACTGAAGGGCGAGGCGGGGAGTGCCGTGGTGTTGCGTTCGTTGCACGAGACGAACGTCGTGTTCGTGTCGCTTGGAACGAGCGATCAACTCCTCCAGAACTACCGTTTGGCCGGCGCGGGCTCGTTGCGCGCGGCGGGCGACAGTCCACTTGCTTTCCTGTTGCCGACAGAAGGCCTGAAGGACCCCGCAGGCGCGGCCCAAGCGGTCACCGAGGGCGCGCTCTTAGCGGCGTACAACTTCAAGGAACAAAACAGCGCGACGAATTTTGACGTGGTGCCCATCGGCGCGCCCTTGCCGACTGTCGAAGTGCACGACGCGGTCACCAACGGCGTGGCAAAAGGAGCGCTCATCGCCGAAGCAGTCAACTGGGCGAAGTTCTTGGTTGATTCACCGGCCGGCTACATGTCGCCTAAGGCGCTGGCGAACGAAATTGACCAGCGCCTCAACAAAGATGCCCACATCAGAGTCGAAGTCTGGACAGAGTCGAGGATCAAAGAGGAGCGCCTGGGCGGGCTGCTCGGAGTGGGCCAAGGCTCCGCGCAACCGACGCGCGTCGTCTACGCCCGGTACGATCCGCTGCCCGCCGAGAAGGTTCCCCACGTCGCGCTGGTCGGCAAAGGCGTGACCTTCGACGCCGGAGGGCTGTCGATGAAGACGCCCGAAGGCATGATGACCATGAAGACCGATATGACCGGCGCCGCCGTGGTGATGGCCGTGACGTCGCTCGCGAGTCGATTGAAACTGCCCATGCGCATTACGGCGTTCGCGCCGCTGACGGAGAATCTTCTCGGTGATAAGGCTACGAAGCCCGGTGACGTCTTGACCATTCGCAACGGCATGACCATCGAAGTACTCAACACCGACGCCGAGGGACGTCTGATCTTGGCCGACGGTCTCACCTTGGCGGTCGATGCCGATCCCGATGTGATCGTCGACGTCGCTACTTTGACCGGCGCGCAGAATGTGTCCCTCGGCGACGAAGTGGGCGCGATGTTTGTGTCGAACGACGGCCTCGCCGAAGCCTTGGCCCGGGCGAGTGAGCGTTCTGGCGAAGCGTTCTGGCGCATGCCCCTCGTCGATAGTTACGAGAGTCACCTTGAATCCGACGTCGCCGATATGAAGAACATCGGAAAGCCCCCGAAGGCCGGCTCCATCGTGGCGGCGCTCTTGCTTCGCCGCTTTACCGCGGGCAAACCGTGGGCGCACCTCGATATCGCCGGACCGGCTCGCGCGGAGTCGCCGCGGGGTTACGTCAGCAAAGGTGCGACAGCTTTTTCGGCCCGCACATTGGTCGAGTATCTGGTCGATCTGTCGAAGCCGTCCCCAGCAAATGGAAATGCTCCTTACGAGCCACTTACGAAGGAGACGACGGAGTAAGTCGCAGGACCCTCGCTCGTCGTGTCGGGACGCTGCGACTTAGCGACGGCGAAGGGGGATCGCCGCCGTCGGCTCGCCCGATAAGCAGCGTCGCGAAGAGCTCCTCGTCATGAATGCCGGCCCAGTTCATCACCGCGGCGTCGTTTCGAAAGTTGCCCCACAGAGCGACCTGCCAGTCGCTCTCTTCCAGCAGGAGCAGGAGCGCCATGGTGGCCATGGCGGCGTCGGTGTGCCAATAGGGCAGCGGCCACGCCGAGCGTTCACTCAAATCTGACGTCGTCTTATCCGCTTCGCCGTAGCGCTCGAGATAGTCACTCACCCGCGCCGTCACGAGCACGATGGCGCCCGCGCGACGAAGTCCAGGGTAACGGCGAGACTTTTTACGCCACGCTTCGTCGGTCGCTACTGCAAGGTAGGGCTCGACGTAGCGGGCGCCAAGGGTGTACATGCGTACGCCCGCGCTGTTGCCCGCGGTCGGCGCCCTCAGTGCTTGGCTACAGAGCTCATCGAGCCAAGCCTCGTCAAGGGGCGTTCCGTCAAAGGAGCGAACCATGCGCCGTCGAGCCAACAGTTCACGTAGTTCCACGCATGGGGTTTAGCAGGTGTAGTGATCGCAATAGTTGACTCAGCAGGTAAGGTTTAACCACTGAAAAGGAGTGCCTTGCCATCGCCACGAGACCTACTGAACGCCGCCAAGGCCGAGATCCGTGAGATAGACCCCCACGAGATCGCCGCTCGGCTCGATCACTACACGCTGCTCGATGTGCGTGAGCCCGATGAGTACGAACAGGGCGCCTTGCCCCACGCCGTGCACGTGCCGCGCGGTCAGCTCGAGTTTTCCGTCGAAGGACGCTTGACCGACAAGGGAGCGCCCATTGCGATCTACTGCGCCGGCGGGACACGAAGCGCCTTTGCCGCGAAGACGCTCCAAGATCTGGGCTACCTCGACGTGGTGTCGATCGCCGGTGGCTTCAACAAGTGGAAGGACGACGGGCTGGAATGGAGCACTCCGCGCGTCATCACTTCGGACCAGCGCAACCGCTATCAGCGCCACCTTCTCTTGCCCGAAGTGGGCGAAGCGGGTCAAATGAAACTGCTGGACGCAAAAGTGCTCTTGCTCGGTGCGGGCGGTCTCGGTTCTCCGGCGGCCATATATCTGGCGGCGGCGGGGGTGGGCACCATCGGCATCATCGACATGGACGTCGTGGACTCATCTAATCTGCAGCGTCAGATTCTGCACACGGTGGACCGAGTGGGCATGCGCAAAGTGGATAGCGCCAAGGAAGCCCTCACGGCGCTGAACCCCGACGTAAAGGTACTCACGTACGACACGCGCCTCGGCGCCGACAACGTTCTCGACATCATCGACGGCTACGACGTCATCGTGGATGGGACGGATAACTTCCCGACGCGCTATTTAGTGAACGACGCGGCGCTCCTAAAGCGCATCCCAGTGGTTCACGGATCCATCTTTCGATTCGAAGGCCAGGCGACAGTGTTCTTTCCTTACGTCGGACCTTGCTATCGCTGCATGATCCCCGAACCGCCGCCTGCCGAACTCGCTCCCAGTTGCGCCGAGGCCGGCGTGCTCGGCGTGCTGCCCGGCATCGTCGGTTCCATTCAGGCCGTGGAGGCGATCAAGTTGCTGCTCGAACTCGGTGATCCCCTCGTCGGCCGGCTGTTGACCTACGACGCTCTGGAAGAGTCGTTTCGCACCTTCAAAGTCCGTCGTGACCCGGCCTGTCCCGCGTGCGGCGAGAACGCGGCGCCCATTGTCATCGCCGAGTACGACGATCTCTGCATGCCCCACCCAGTGCGGGTCTAGGCAACCACAACGATTGTGCCGGCGAACTTGTCGTGCAGCGTCTGGTTTCTCGGGTCCCACAACGGAAAGAGACAGTCGCTCAGCACGGCTACGTAGAAGACGATCTGGGCCACCGGGTGAGGGCCGAGAATAAACGCGGTGTAGATGGCGATGAAGCCCCAGCGTCTGAACGCCTGTAGCGAGGTGATCCGTCTGCCGGTCAAGGCGTCACGAACCCGCGACGCCGCGACGCGATTACCCAGGGTTTGGCCCCGTTCACCGCTTAAGAATTTGACGAAGTAGACACCCCGCGCGGCGAGGGCGACGAGCGCGCCAATCACCAGACCATCGAGCTCGGCGAAGAGCGAGTACACGATCAGCGTGGGCAACAGCAAGATCAAATTGTCCGAGAAGGTCGCGCCCACGCGACGCCACCAACCCGCGAGCATGAGACCGGTTCGCAAGTCGATTCTGCCTCGAGCGCTCGGCGGCAGCGTACGTTGGCAACTGGTGCAGACGGTGTCATTCATTTCCGAGCCGCAGCTTGAGCAGTACACCGCACCATCTTTATCGCTAGTGCGAAGGCGCCTTACTTTTCGGTACGACAGAACACGTTTGCGTCGCCTCTGTCGCGCGATGGGTACGGCCTAACCTTGTGATCGTGAGCTCTGACGATCGCGTCACCGATTCGGGGATAGAAATTAAGACGGTCTATCGAAGCGCGGATTTAAAGGACTTCGACGAGGCAACCGACCTGGGTGAGCCGGGTCACTACCCCTACACCCGCGGAGTCCAGGAGACCATGTATCGCGGCCGTCTCTGGACGATGCGCCAGTACGCGGGCTTCGGCAGCGCCGAAGCGACCAACGAACGATTCAAGTTTCTTCTGGCGGCGGGACAGACCGGCCTGTCGTGCGCCTTCGATCTACCTACCCAGATGGGCCTCGACGCCGACCACGTGCGGGCTGAGGGAGAAGTTGGCAAGGTTGGCGTCGCCGTCTCCTCCCTCGACGACATGCGCCTCCTGTTGAAAGATCTTCCCCTGAACGAAGTCACGACATCGATGACCATCAACGCAACGGCAGCAACCTTGCTGCTGCTTTATCAGTTAGTGGGCGAAGAGCAAGGAGTGAAGGGCTCACAATTGCGCGGGACCATCCAAAACGACATCTTGAAGGAGTACGTCGCTCGCGGCACCTACATCTACCCCCCTCGACCCTCTATGCGCCTCGTCGTTGACACCTTCGCTTACTGCGCCGCCGAGATGCCCCAGTGGAACACGATCTCAATCTCGGGGTACCACATTCGCGAGGCCGGCTCGACGGCGGTCCAAGAGATCGCCTTCACCCTGGCGAACGGCGTCGCCTACGTCGAAGCGGCACTCGCCGCGGGTTTGGTGCTCGACGACTTCGCTCCGCGCCTCAGTTTTTTCTTCAATGCGCACAACAACCTCTTTGAGGAAGTGGCCAAGTACCGAGCCGCGCGTCGCCTGTGGGCCTCGATCATGCGTGACCGTTTTGGTTCGACCGATCCCAAGTCCACCATGCTGCGCTTTCACACCCAGACCGGTGGCTCCACACTGACGGCGCAACAGCCCGAGAACAACATCGTGCGCGTCACCGTGCAAGCTCTCGCGGCAGCGCTCGGCGGTACCCAGAGTCTGCATACGAACGGCTTCGATGAGGCTCTCGGACTGCCGACCGAGCGGGCGGCGAAACTGGCGCTGCGCACCCAACAAGTACTCGGCTATGAATCGGGGATCGCCGACACCGTCGATCCTCTCGCCGGTTCCTACTACGTCGAATCGCTCACCGACGAAGTCGAAGCGCGCGCGAGGGAGTACATCACGACCATCGACGAGATGGGAGGCAGCGTCGCGGCGATCGAAGCGCATTATCTTCAAGACGAGATCGAGGCGGCCGCCTACCGCTTCGCGCGAAGTGTCGAGCGCGGTGAGAAGATCGTGGTGGGCGTCAATCAGTTCATAGACGCGGAGCCGACCAGGGGAGAGGTCTTTCCGGTCGACGAGTCACAGCAGCGCGCCCAGGTTGAGCGCGTTCGCGCCCTGAAGGCAACTCGCGACAACGACGCCGTACGCACGGCGCTGGAGGATCTCGCCGTGGCCGCGCGGGGCTCGGCCAACGTGCTCTATCCCATGAAGGTGGCGCTGTCGCGTCTGGCGACGCTGGGGGAAGTGGCCGATGTGTTGCGCGAAGAGTTCGGGGTCTACCAGGCGAGTTAGCGCTCGACGGGATCGTTGAAGTGCGTGACGCTCGGCAGTTCGCCATAGAAGGGGAGCGTGAGAGCGCGCCACGCGACAAAGCGATCGGTCTCTCGAAACGCCATGTGCGCGGCGATGGACGTTCACCGCACCAGCAGCAGGTAGATCGACTCGTTCTCGGCTTGGCGGCGCACCTCGGCGCCCCAGCACCCTTCGGCCGATTCGATAATGGGCAGCGCGTCACGTAGCGATGTTTCGAAAGCCATCTCCTCACCAGGCTTGACCGTGAGGAGAGCGTGCTCGAGCATCATGTGCGTGCCAGTAGTCGGTCGCGCAGCGCGCCGTCCTGGGCGACGGCGAGGGCCGTGTTGGCGAGGGCGATCGCGCCGTCAATGATGGTCTGGTCGGCCGCGGGCGTGACGCAGGCCACCGTGAACTCAGGTTGGTGATTGACGGCGCCGTTCGTCGGAATCATCACCAGGGGATGGATGGAGGGCACGACCAGTGAGACGTTGCCCATGTCGGTTGATATGGTCGGCCGCGGCGAACCGTCGTCGTCGAGAAAGAAGTCACGCCCGAGCGCCTCGGCGGCGTGGCGATAGTGGGCCAAGATATCGGGGTCGCTCTCGAGTTGCGAAAACGGATGTCCGAGTTTTTCAAAGGCGAAGGTGGCGCCTGTCGCCAGCGCCCCTGCTTCAAAACACGCGTTGACTCGTTCGCGCAGCTGTGCGAGACGCTCGAAGGTCAATGAGCGGGCCATGAATTGCCCGACCGCCCGGCTGGGGATGATGTTGGCGGCCGAGCCGCCTTCGGTGACGAACCCGTGCACTTGGTCGCCGGGACGAAGTTGCTGGCGAAGAAGGCCGAGCGCCACCTGAGCAATGGTGAGGGCGTCGAGCGCGTTGACGCCCTCCCAGGGGGCGGCGGAAGCGTGTGCCTCCTTCCCCTTATAGATGACGTTGAAGTGATCGACCGCGAGGACCGTGGCTTCGAGTCGTTCGCTCGGAAACGGGTGCACCATGAGCGCCGCGTGAGCGTCGTCGAAATATCCGGCGTTCAGAAGATCGATCTTGCCGCCGCCACCCTCCTCTGAGGGGGTACCCAGCAACGTGACTGTGACCTTTGCGTCGTCAGCCACGGCGCCGAGACCAATCGCGGCACCAAGAGAAGAGGTCGCGATGATGTTGTGCCCGCAGGCGTGCCCGACGTCGGGCAGAGCGTCGTACTCGGCGCAGTAGACGATATGGAGATCTCCGCTACCCTTCGTGGCCCGAAAGGCGGTCGCCAGCCCCGCGGCACCGCGCTCGACGTTGAAGCCGTGACCCTCGGCGAAGTTGGCTAATGCCGCCGAGGACTCGTACTCTTCGTAGCCGAGCTCGGGATGGTCATGAATGAAGTGACTGAGCGACACCAATTCGCCGCGGACGTTCTCGATGGCTTCCCTCGCACGCTCTTGGAGCGTCATTCGATCTCCACCACGACGTCCCCGCCGCTCACCTGATCGCCGGTGGCGACGTGGATCGACTTCACTATGCCCGACTTCTCGGCGTTAACCGTGTTTTCCATCTTCATGGCCTCAAGGATCACGACCGTCTCGCCAGCTTCGACCGCCTGTCCCACTTCTACGTTGACTTTGACGATGGTGCCCTGCATGGGAACGGTGACCTTGCCCGAGCCGCTGCCAAGAACCCCGCTGTGGTGCTGACGGCGAGGCTTGAGGGCGGTGCTCTGTGGTCGCGCGGGCAGTTCCTCTCCCGCGTCGGGCACCCAGAGCGCGACCGTGACACGTCGGCCGTTGACCTCGGCGGTGACGTCTTTGCGCACCGCACCTTCACCGATGGACAGCGCGGCCGGCGTGGGCGCGGGCAGGGTGGAGAAGTCGAGGTTGGTTTCGACGAAGCGCGTCGAGTGCGTGCCGTCGACGAACTCCTCGCTCGAAAGGATCACGACGTCGGCCGGTAGCGTCGTGGCGACGCCCTCGATGAGCGTCTCTTCGATTGCGCGAAGCATCCGACGCCGGGCTCGTTCGCGATCCGGAGCCCACACGATCAGTTTGCCAACAAGGTTGTCGTAGAACTGCGACACCGTGTCGCCGACGCCGTAACCGGCGTCCAGTCGCACACCCGGCCCGGAGGGCTGATCGAATCGGGTAATCGTGCCGGGGGAGGGAATGAACTTCCCCTCGGCCGGATCCTCGGCGTTGATCCTTACTTCGATGGCGTGCCCGTCTCGTCGGACATCGTTCTGCGTGAGGTCCAGGCGCTCACCGGCCGCGATGCGCAACTGCCACTCGACGAGGTCGAGGCCCGTTACGAGCTCGGTCACCGGGTGTTCGACTTGGAGGCGCGTGTTCATCTCCAGGAAGAAGAACTCGCCGTCTTGGTAGAGGAACTCAACGGTGCCGGCGTTCACATAACCACACGCCCGTGAGACCTTTACGGCGGCCTCGCCCATCGCGTGGCGAATATCGTCAGGGAAGTTTGGTGCGGGGGACTCCTCGATGAGTTTCTGGTGTCGTCGCTGTGCCGAGCAGTCGCGTTCCCCCAGCCAGAGCGTGTTGCCGTGTCCGTCGGCCAGAATCTGCATCTCGACGTGTCGCGGCCAGGTGAGGTAGCGCTCGAGGTAGCACTCCTCGCGGCCGAAGTAGTTCAACGCTTCACGTCGTGCGCTCTCCAGCGCGGCTGTCGCCTCGCTCGCTTCGTTGACGACCTTCATGCCGCGTCCGCCACCCCCGTAGGCGGCCTTGATGGCGACGGGCCAGCCGAACTCGTTGCCGAAAACGACGACTTCCTCGGCGCTGCGCAGGGTTTCACTGCGACCGGCCACGCCGATGACGCCGGCCGCTTCGGCGGCGAGGCGAGAAGAGATCTTGTCGCCCATGATCTCGATCGCTTCGGGCGGGGGACCGATGAAGGTGACGCCGAGCGACGTGATCGCCCTGGCGAAATCGGTGTTCTCAGAGAAGAAGCCGTAACCGGGGTGCACGGCATCGGCACCGGAACGTTCGATCACATCCAGGATCGCCTCGGTGTTGAGATAGCTTTCGGCGGCGCTCTGGCCCCCGAGGGCGTACGCCTCGTCGGCTAAGCGCACGTGCAGGGCGTTGCGGTCGAGTTCGGAGTACACGGCCACGGTGGCAATGCCCATTTCGCGACAGGTCCTGATCACGCGAACCGCGATCTCTCCCCGATTAGCGATGAGCACTTTCTTTAACACGCGAACCTCCGTTGCGAGCCTGTCATTTTCTAGCACTCGCCCACCAAACCCTAATGTTTGGATGTGAGTCCCATTGTTTGGCGCGTTCAACACTTTGACGAGATTGATTCAACGAACACCTACCTGAAAGAACTCATTAACGACGAACTCGATGAGGGGCTGGTGGTGGTGGCTGACTTCCAGCGCGCCGGGCGGGGGCGCTTGGATCGCGAGTGGGCCTCGCCGCCGCGCGCGTCGCTTCTCTGTTCGCTGCTGCTGCGTCCGGCGCTCGAGCCCAGTCAACTGCAGCTCGTGGTGGCCGCGGTCGCGCTCTCGTTGCGGGTGGCTCTAGAGAGACTGAGCGGTCTTCGAGCACAGCTGAAGTGGCCGAACGATCTGGTGGTGGGGGATAGGAAGCTGGCGGGACTGCTCGCGGAGATGGTAGGGACGGCCGACGGCTTCGCCGTCGTCGTGGGACTCGGGGTTAACTTGACCTTCGACGGTCCAGAGAACGTCAGCGCCACGTCGGTTCGAAGAGAGACGGGTCTCACGATCGCTCCACGGGCGCTGCTGGACATCCTTCTCGAGGCGCTGGAAACGCGACGAGAGCAACTCGAAAGTGATGAGGGCCGAACGGCGCTGCGTAGAGAGTACGAGCGGGCACTTTCGAGCGTAGGAACCTACGTGCGCGTCGAGCAGCAACAAGAGACCTTCGAAGGTCGTGCCGTCGGGATCGACGATGAGGGTCAGTTGCTCGTTGATGTGGACGGCGAGATTCGGATGTTCAGCGTGGGCGACGTGATACACCTGCGCGTGAGCGAAAGTGATGGAAGGTGAGTCGCGCTACCCGAGTGCTCGTCACTGGCGCGGGCGGACAGGTCGGTGTCGACATGCTCGACGTGTTATCCGGCACCACGCCACTCGGCGGCGACGCCAGCTTTCAGCCTGACGGGAGAGTCGTCGACGACAAAGAGTTCGACGTCCTAGGCCTGACGCACCGCGAGTTGGACGTCAGTGACCGCGACGCGGTGAGAAAGGCGTTGGCGCTCACTCGCCCCGACGTCGTTGTTCACCTCGCCGCCTACACGGCGGTTGACCGGGCCGAGAACGACATCGAGGCCTGTTTCTCGGTGAACGAACGAGGCACGGAAAATATGTCATTGGCCGCGGACGAGGTGGGGGCGCACCTGATTGCCATCTCCACCGACTACGTCTTTGACGGGATGAAAGGTGCGGCGTACATCGAGTACGACGAAACGCACCCGCTCAATATCTACGGTGCGTCAAAGCGCGCGAGTGAACTCGTGTGTGCACCGAATGACTCCATCGTGCGCACCTCGTGGGTAATGGGTGTGCGCGGCAAGAACGTGGTGCACACCATCGCCGAACGCGCGACCTCGGGCGCGAGTGTTCGTTTCGTGGATGATCAGATGGGCACTGTCACCGCCTCGAGTGATCTGGCGCGAGCGCTCGTCAACTTCGTACGGGAGCGGCCCGGGGGGTTGTGGCACGTGGCCAACGCCGGCGCGACGACGTGGTACGAGATCGCCGCCTACGTGGGATCACTGCTCGGGCGTGACGGGGACTTCGCCACGCCCATCGCGTCACGAGAGTTGGGGCCATCCCAAGTGGCACGTCGACCGACCAGAAGTGACCTCGACACCGAAAAGTTTGCGGCAAGGTGGCAAGCGCTGCCCGAGTGGCACACCGCGATCGAGCGCCTCGTAAATGACCGGCGTCACCTCGGAGCAACGACGTGAGCGACGTGGGAAGCGACGTCGTGGCGGTCGTGGTCGACTATCACGCCGATGAAGTGCTCGTAGAGTGCGTTCGTTCACTCAATGACAATGAAGTCATGCACATCGTCGTCGTCGAGAACGGCGAAATTGGCTCGGTGCCTTCGTCGTTGCTTGACCTCGGTGTCGTCGTCGTGTCACCGGGCGTCAACCTGGGATATGGCCGTGGGGTGAATCGCGGCGTCGCCCTCGCGCCTCGCACGACCTACGTACTTGTCTCCAACCCCGATGTCGTGGTGCACGCCGGCGCCGTGAAGTCCCTGGTCGACTACCTAGACGAACATCCGAACGTGGCGCTCGTGGGTCCTTCTATCCTTCGCCCCGACGGGACCATCTATCCTTCGCAGCGGGTCTTTCCCAACGTCTGGCTGGCTGGTCTGCACGCGCTCTTGTCGCCGCTCTGGCCGGGGAATCCCGCGACAAAGCGCTACCGCTCTACGAGGAGCGACGGCACGGTGGATTGGGTGTCGGGGGCGTGCTTTCTCGTGCGACGTTCGGACTTTGAGCTCGTGGGGGGCTTTGACGAGCGCTACTTCATGTTCGCCGAGGACATGGCACTCTGTTGGCAGTTACGAGAGCACGGCTTTAGTGTCGCCGCCAGCACCGACGCGACCGTCACGCACATTGAAGGTGTGTCGCGGGCTCGAGTGTCGCGCGAGATGCTCATTGCGCATCACCGCAGCGCCCTTCGCTTTGAGTTTCAAACGGCCCGGGGCTGGCGCCGGGCGCTCGTACCACTCGCCAGCGTGGTGCTGAGCGTGCGCCTGATGCTGGTGCTTGCCGCTCGTCCCAAGGCTTAGAGGGCGCGGCGTAGACTTGACGCTGGGCTACGAGTGGTCTGTGGTTGCAAGTCGATGCTAGTCGCGGGCGAAACGACCCACGTAAGGCGTCTCATCGACGCTGAGCATGGCGCGGTTTAGAAGTAAGTCCTGCCCCGAAGTGATCAACGCGATCATCGAGGGAGCCGGTGAAGTGTGCGGTATCACGCTGGGAGAGCGAAAGCTGCCCGGAGTGCGCACGGACACCGCCGCAGGCAAGTGTGGGGTCAAAGACCAGGTCAGCGCTCGTAGCTCTCTTGAAGTCCCTTATTGACCGGTAGGGTGAAGCACGGTATGAGCGTATTTCAGAAGATATTGAAGGCCGGCGAGGGCAAGCGAGTTCGTCAACTCGCAGAACTGGTCGGGCCGATCAACGACCTGGCCGAGGAGACGGCGGCCCTCAGCGACGCTGACTTACGGGCCAAGACCGATGAGTTTCGCGCACGCCTGGCCGAGGGCGAAACACTCGACGATCTCTTGATCGAAGCCTTTGCCGTGGTGCGCGAAGCGGCCTGGCGCGTGCTCGGACAGCGGCCCTACGACGTGCAGCTAATGGGAGCGATGGCCCTGCACTTCGGGTGGATCGCCGAAATGAAGACCGGTGAGGGCAAGACCCTCGTGTCGACACTGCCGGTGTACTTAAACGCTCTCGCCGGCGAGGGTGTCCACATCGTCACGGTAAACGACTACCTCGCGACGCGCGACTCTAACTGGATGGGCGAAGTTCACCGCTTTCTTGGACTTACCGTCGGCCGCGTGGGCCCCGACTTACAGGAGTTCGAGGACAAGCGCGCCGCCTACGCCGCGGACGTGACCTACGGGACGAATACGGAGTTCGGCTTTGACTACCTGCGCGACAACATGGCCCGGCGCGCGGAACACATGGTCCAGCGCGGTCATCACTACGCCATCGTCGACGAGGTCGACTCGATCCTGATCGACGAGGCCCGCACGCCGCTCATTATCTCGGGACCGGCCTCGGACGTGACCAAGTTGTACTACCAGTTCGCTTCCATTGCGCGTTCGCTAACGCGCGACGTCGACTACGAAGTTGACGAGGAGAAAAAGACCGTCGTGCCTACCGAGTCCGGTATCGAGAAGGTGGAGCGTCAACTCGGGGTGAACAATCTCTACGACGCCGTGGCGACCAACTACGTGCACCAACTCGGTCAAGCCCTGCGGGCGAAGGAGCTCTTTCATCGCGACAAGGACTACCTGGTGGACGCCGGCGAAGTAAAGATCGTCGACGAGTTCACCGGTCGAACCCTCGAAGGCCGGCGTTGGAGCGACGGTCTGCACCAGGCTGTCGAAGCCAAAGAGCGCGTGCGCATCCAAGAAGAGAATCACACCTGGGCCACGGTCACGCTGCAGAACTACTTCCGTCTCTACGAGAAACTCGCCGGCATGACCGGTACCGCAGAGACCGAAGCCGCCGAGTTCGGCAACACCTATGGACTCTCGGTCGTGCCGATTCCAACGAACCAGCCGGCCATTCGTGAGGATGAGCCGGACCTTATCTATAAGACCGAGGCGGCAAAGTTCACCGCCATTGTCGAGGACGTTCGTGAGCGATCGGACATCGGTCAACCAGTGTTGCTGGGCACGGCCTCGGTTGAAAAATCGGAACTGCTCTCGCGCGAACTCTCCAAAGCCGGCATTCCTCACGAAGTTCTGAACGCGAAGCAGCACTTCCGTGAAGCAGAGATCGTGGCTCAGGCTGGCCGCAAGGGCGCCGTCACTGTCGCTACCAACATGGCGGGACGTGGCGTCGACGTCATTTTGGGTGGCAACTTTGAGGGCCTGGCTGCGCGCGACGCGATTGGTCAGGGCTTTACGCCGGGGACCGAGGAGTATAGCGCCGCGTACGAGAAGGCACTCGCTAGGTGGAAGCCCGTCACCGAAGCCGAGGGTGATGAAGTTCGTGAAGTCGGTGGACTCTACGTTCTTGGCACGGAACGACACGATTCTCGCCGCATTGACAATCAGTTGCGTGGTCGTTCGGGTCGTCAAGGCGACCCCGGTGAGAGCCGCTTCTATCTCTCCCTCGAAGACGAGTTGCTTCGCATATTTGCCACGGGCGCCGTGTCGTGGGTCATGGACCGCACGATGCCCGAGGAGGAGGCCATCGAGGCGAAGATGGTCTCGCGAGCGATCGAGCGCGCCCAGAACACCGTCGAAGCTCGCAACGCCGAGATTCGTAAAGACGTACTCAAGTACGACGAGGTGATGAACGAACAGCGCAAGGTGATCTACAAGCGTCGACAGCAAGTTATTGACGGCGAAGACATTCACGACGCGACCATCGAACTCATCGAGGAGCGTCTTACCGACGTGGTCGACCAACACATCGGGACCGGTTTTGCCGAGGAGTGGGACCTCAACGCCCTCGCCTTGGATCTCCAGACGTACTACCCGACCGAACTCACCGTCGAGACACTGAGCGCCTACGACAACGTCGACGACGTGATAGGACTGGTCGTCGACGAAGCCGTCGCGCAGTACGAGCACAAGTCGGAGAACTACCCCGGTGGACTCGACACAGCCAAGGAGATTGAGCGAGACGTCATGCTCCAGATTCTCGATCAGCGCTGGCGAGATCACCTCTCGGAGATGGACTATCTACGAGACGGCATTCACCTCCGCCAGGTCGCCCAGCAAGACCCGCTCACGGCGTGGCAAAAAGAGGGCTACTTGATGTTCGAGCAACTGCTCGACTCAGTCGACATTGACTACGTTCGCTACATCACCCACGTCGAAGCGGCACCCGCACCGAGTGAGGTAGAAGACGAAGACTTAGGCCTCGAGGGTGCGCTGACCAACGCCGTTCAAGTGGCGCCTGGCGCGACGGAACTGCCCGTCCACAACGACGCGCCGAAGGCCGTAGGGACTGCTGCGCCGCGCGCCACCAAGGGACCGGCGACCCAGCACGAGAAGCTCGGCCGCAACGACCCGTGCTGGTGCGGCTCGAAGCGCAAATTCAAGCAGTGCCATGGCCGACCCTAAGGCGGAAAACGCCCTCCGTCTCGCTCTCTCGGCCATAGAAGAGCTCGAGACCAGGTGGGCCGCGGCGCGTGACTATCTCAAGATCGACGCGAGCCGAGCCCGTCACGCACTCTTGAGCGAGCTCGCCGCGGACCCCAATCTCTGGGACGATCAAGACCACGCTCGCGAGGTGACGACCGAACTCGGACGCCTCGCAAACGATCTTGAGTCATTCGACGATCTGCGCAGCGCACTCGACGACGCGGTGGTCTTAGCCGAGTTTGCCGGCGACTCGCTTAGCTCGGGCGAGGCGGATCGCTCGGTGTTCGACGAACTCGACCAGTCGGTGGAGGATCTGCGTCACGCCATCGCGGCCCTCGAAACGCAGAGCCTCTTCAGCGGTCCTTACGACGAGAACGACGCGATCGTTGAACTCCACGCCGGCGCCGGCGGCACCGACGCGCAGGACTGGACCGAGATGCTGCTGCGCATGTACTCGCGCTGGGCTGAGCGACGAGGTTTCGGCGTCGAGATCGACGAGGCGAGCGAGGGACAGGAAGCCGGTCTGCTCTCATCCACGTTCATCGTGAAGGGTCGATTCGCCTACGGCTGGATGTCGGCCGAGCGCGGAGTGCATCGCCTCGTACGCATCAGCCCCTTTGATTCGCAAGCTCGTCGACAGACGAGTTTCGCCAGTCTCGACGTAACGCCCCTGCTGGATGACAACGCCGCCGAAGTCGAGATCGACGAGAAAGACCTGCGCGTCGACACCTTTCGCTCCTCGGGCGCGGGGGGCCAGCACATCAACAAGACGGACTCGGCGGTTCGCATCACGCACTTGCCAACGGGAGTCGTGGTCACCTGCCAGAACGAGCGCTCGCAGCATCAAAACCGCGCGCGCGCCATGCAGATACTTGAAGCAAAGTTGGCCGAACGTGCACGCGCACAGCGCCAGTCGGAGATGGACGCGTTAAGCGGTAATCGTGGTGACAACGCGTGGGGCTCGCAGATTCGTAGTTACGTGCAAGCGCCGTATCAACTCGTGAAGGATCACCGCAGCGACTACGAAACGGGCAACGTGGACGCCGTGCTCGATGGCGACCTCGATGACTTCATGGAAGCGGAGCTTCGCCGTCAGCGCAGCGCCTCCTGAGAGTTTCCATATGCCACAAATGCTTGATTATCGTGGTCTAAAGACACAAGAAGCCCAAACTAGAATGTTGGCGTCGATGTGCCCGAAGCGCACCACAATTACTAAGCCCGAGGGGGTGACGCCGTGATCCGATTTGAAAACGTTTGCAAGACCTACAAGAACGGCACGCCGGCGCTCAAAGACATCTCACTGGACATCGACAAAGGGGAGTTCGTCTTCTTGGTGGGTGCCTCAGGCTCGGGCAAGACCACCTTCCTTCGTCTTTTGCTTCGCGAGGAACACCCCGATCAAGGTCGCATCCTCGAGGCCGGACGCGATATCGGAGAGCTGCCCAAGTGGCGCGTGCCCTACCTGCGACGCAACATCGGCTGCGTCTTCCAGGACTTTCGCCTGCTACCCAACAAGACCGTCTTCGAGAACGTGGCCTTTGCCCTCGAGGTCATCGGTCGACCGCGTTCGACCGTTGAGTCGCAGGTGCCTCAAATCCTCGAACTCGTCGGGCTGAGCGACAAATCGAAGAACCTGCCCCACGAACTTTCCGGCGGAGAGCAGCAGCGCGTGGCGGTGGCGCGAGCCTTCGTGAATCGCCCACTGATTCTCTTGGCCGACGAGCCCACCGGCAATCTCGACCCGTCGAACTCCGAGTCCATCATGGCTCTGCTCGAACGCATTAATCGCACCGGCACGACGGTGGTCATGGCGACTCACGACAAGACCCTCGTGGACCGGATGCGACGTCGCGTGGTGGAGCTTGATCGTGGAGAGGTGATTCGAGACCAAGTTCGCGGCGTCTACGGCGTCGACGAGAGCGTCGCGATCTAATGCGGGTCTATTTCGGCTACGCCATCAAAGAGACGTTCTCCAACCTGTGGCGTAACCGCATGATGACCATTGCGGCGATCCTGTGCGTCGCGGTGTCACTCTCCCTTGTCGGTTCGGCGCTCTTGCTCAAGCAGAGTGCCGCCCAGGCGTCGGTCCTCTGGCAACAGGGAACTCGAGTAACCGTCTGGATGCAGCCCACCGCCTCAACGAGTGAGATCGGGGGCGTCAAAAGTCAATTGAAGGACCTTCCGATCGTGAAGAGCTGTAAGTTCTACACCCAGGCCGAAGACTACGCCCAGGCGAAGATCCTGCTACCGGCGAATGAGTGGCAGGTGTTGAAGCCTTCGGTCATGCCGTCGTCTTTTCGCTGCGTGCCGGTCGTTCCTTCGGACGCCTTTGGCGTGCAAAACATCTTTGAGAACCAACCGGGCGTGTATCAGGTCACCACGCCGGGACAACAGATTCGTGAAATGAACAAGGTCATTCGAGTCCTACAGATCGTCTTCTTGGCCCTCGCCGCGGTGCTGTTGCTTTCAGCGACGGTGCTCATTCTCAACACGATTCGCATGGCCATCTTCGCGCGACGTCGCGAGGTGTCGGTGATGAAGTTGGTGGGCGCCACCAACTGGTTCATCCGCATTCCCTACATAACTGAAGGCTTTATCCAGGGTCTGCTCGGGTCCGTCGTCGCGATTCTGCTCGTCACCGCGCTGCACACGTGGTACCCGTTGCACAACGAGTTTCAACTCGATACGGCGAAGTTGGTCGGCACCAACCTGGTCGTGCTTGTCGTGGGGGTCGTGATTGGTTCGGTCGGTTCGGCGATCGCCATCCGTCGCTTTCTCGACGTCTAGTTGTTCGTTTCGTCAAAGTCGAGGGCGAGAGAGTTCACGCAGTAGCGCAGACCCGTGGGCGTGGGACCGTCGTCAAAGACGTGCCCGAGGTGTCCACCGCACTTCGCGCAGAGTATTTCCGTGCGACTTCGAAAGAGCGAACGGTCTTCTCGTTCGAGGACCGTCCCGGGTTCGCAGGAGTCAAAACTCGGCCAGCCGCAACCCGAGTCGAACTTCTGGCTGCTCCTAAAGAGAACCTGTTCACAGCCACCGCATCGAAACACACCTTCGGCGTCGACGTGCAGCAGCGACCCGGAGAAGGGGGCCTCGGTGGCCGCCTTCCTTAAGACCGCGTAGCGGTCACTCGAGAGTTCGGCCTTCCACTCGGCGTCGGACTTTTCGACCTCGTTCGTCACGCGTTCAGTGTAAAGGGGCTGGTATCGGCAGGGGTCTAAAAGTAATTCGGTCGTGGCGCCTCGGCGATGACGGGAGGGAACTCTGGCTCATTCGCCAGGAGACGAGCAAAGGCCCTAGCGAGGCCCTCGGGGTCGAGGCCGAGTTCGCCGAGAAGATCATCGGGCTTGTGGTGCTCAAGGTACGCCCGAGGCACTCCCAAGATCCGCGTCGTGGGGAAGGGGCGTTCGAGTACCTGGGCTCGCGAGCGCACCGCCGAAACCATGAAGGTCCCCGCCCCACCGTGTCGGGTGCCGTCTTCGATCGTTATGACCCGCTCGTGAGCGACGGCGTCGTCGATCATGCGAGCGTCCGGGGGCAGAACCCTCACGTCGTACAGCGTCACGCGCTCTTTGTCCTCACCGAGCAGATCGAGCGCCGCGTAGGCCGAAGGCGCCATCTTCCCCACGGCCAACACGCAGAGCGATCCGTCACCGCGCACGATCTCGCGAGCGTCGAGCCCGGCACCGACGTGTCCGTCAAAGGGGCGCGGGTCGGTCTTAGGGTAGCGAATGGCGGTCGGCGTCGTCATGGACAGCGCCGTCTCCAGCATGACGGGGATCTCCTCGGCGCTGGAGGGCGCGAAAATTGTCATGTTGGGAATCGCCAGGCACAACGCCATGTCGAGGATGCCGTGATGGCTCGGGCCGTCGTCACCGGTGATGCCCGAACTCTTAAAGACGAAGACCACCGGCAGGTTTAAGAGACCCACGTCAAGGTTCGCCTGGTCAAAGGCGCGCGAGAAGAAAGTGGAGTACAGGGCAACGACCGGCTTGAGCCCGCCCATGGCCATTCCCGCGGCGGCGGTGACGGCGTGTTGTTCGGCGATACCCACGTCGAAGAATCGATCCGGAAA
Organism: uncultured Acidimicrobiaceae bacterium; assembly: GCA_963803745.1. Classification (GTDB taxonomy): domain Bacteria; phylum Actinomycetota; class Acidimicrobiia; order Acidimicrobiales; family RAAP-2; genus RAAP-2. The sequence goes on from CAWDNL010000002.1 coordinate 152,416, forward strand.
CTTCGTTTCGAAGTCCAACAGGCCGGTGGGGCCGGCCATGGCTGCGGTAATCGCGACGACCCGTTCGTCGCGATCGGCGAGGGCAATGAGCGATTCGGAGAAGGCTTGGGTGTACGACGCGACGTTCGGACTGGCCTCATTGAAGGCGGGGAGCTTGTAGTCGTGCATCTTTAGATCGTCGCTCATGGCCGGTTCGTAACCCCGTCCCTTCTGCGTGAGGCAGTGCACGACGATCGGTCCGTCCCACTCCGCGGCACTCTTCAGCACGCTCTCGAGCGCCTCGATGTTGTGGCCATCGATTGGACCCACGTAGCGAACGCCGAGGTTCTCAAAGAACGCGTGCGGCGTCACGATCTCGCGCGCCACCGACGTGACCCCGTGGATGCCGAGGTAGGCGGCTTTGCCGAAGGGGAGACGGGGCACGATTCCGCGGATGCGTTCGCGAGCGGTTAAGTACGTTCGATTGAGTCGCAGCGTGGTGAGCGACTCGGAGAGTTTCGAGATGGTGGGGGCGTAGCTGCGGCCGTTGTCGTTCAAAACAATGACCACGCGTTGGTTAGAGTGACCCAGGTTGTTGAGCGCTTCGAAGGCCATGCCCCCGGTGAGCGACCCGTCGCCGACGACGGCGATGACGTGGCGCTTGCCGCCGTGACCGATGAGTTCCTTTCGCTGTTGAAGCGCCACCGAGAGGCCGTGCGCGTAGGAGAGGGCGGTGGAGGCGTGACTGGACTCGATCCAGTCGTGCTGGCTCTCGGACCTATTCGGATAGCCCGACAGACCACCTCGTTGGCGCAGGTTCTTAAAACCGTATCGACGACCGGTGATCAGTTTGTGCACGTACGCCTGGTGTCCGGTGTCCCAGAGCAGAATGTCTTTGGGCGACTCGAAGACGCGATGCAGCGCCAGCGTGAGTTCGACGACGCCGAGGTTGGATCCGAGGTGACCACCGGTCTTGGTCACGCTCGAAATGATGAACTCGCGAATCTCTTGGCTGAGTTGTTGAAGTTCATCGTAGGAGAGCGGTTGAAGGTCGTCGGGGGTCTCGATGGACGGCAGAATCACGAAGCCCAGCCTACCGTTGGCCCTCTGGCGCATCCAGAACGCGAAAGGGCGCCCTGAACTAAAGGAGCAAGGTGTAATGCGGTTCTAGTCGGTGCTGGTACTAGAGGATCCGGCGCTCGAGGTTGCCGCCGCGGGAGCCGCAGGAGTCGTAGGAGCCGCCGTGACACTCGAATCAGTCTTGGTGCTCGACGTCTCATTGGTGGTTGACTTCGTGGCGCGGCTGTCATTTTTGTAGAAGCCGCTGCCCTTAAAGACGATGCCCACCGATGAAAAGACTTTGCGCAGTTCGCCAGAGCACAACGGACAGACGCTTAAGGAAGGCTCCGAGAACTTCTGCACGGCCTCCACGCGCTCGTGGCACTGTTGGCACTCGTATTCGTAAGTGGGCATTGGCAACTCCGGATGTACAACTGGGTTAGTGCAGTCTACCGGGAGAAGGTCACGCTTCGATCCTGGCGTAGCATTACGCGGTGGACGATTTCCACCAACTACGACGAGGTGGGCCGAGCGGCGCAGCGTTTCCCCGTGACGTTGGTCCTTCGGAGGTCAGTGCGCGTCGCGCCCTGGCGCGCGGTCGCGTCACCATGCTCGCCTCCACCACGGCCGCCGTGGCGGCGAATACGTTCAACAAAGGTGACGTGCTCGCCACCGCGAGGGTGGCGGGCATTCAAGCCGCCAAGCAGGCCTCGACGTTGCTCCCGATGGCGCACCCGGTGCTGGTGGGCAACGTGTACGTCAACTTCACGATCGCCGACACGTACATTGACTTAGAAGCCGAAGTGGACACCATTGATCGAACCGGCGTGGAGATGGAAGCCCTCGTGGCGGTGACGGTGGCCGCCCTGACCATCTATGACATGTGCAAGTCCAGTGACCGAACCATGACCATTGAGCGCGTCGCTCTCTGGGAGAAGACGGGCGGACGTTCTGGCACGTGGCGCCGCGAGGAGTCGCCCGCGCTCTAAGCGGTTGTGGTGAATAGGGCGTCTGTGGGCTGCCACCCGGCGCCCTTTGACCACTACCCTCGTGACAAGTAATAACGGGAGAACAATGAGCACAATCAGAGGAGGCGTGGAGCAGAGCCGCGAACGACTCGTGGCGCTCGTTCTGCTCCTCCAACGGGCGTACCAGTACGGGGCGCTCACCCAGGACGAGATCCTGCGTGACCTCAAAATCGATGAGTACCCGGCGTCCGCGAAGGGGCCGCGAAAGATCCCCGCCTACGAAGGCGCCGACGCTACCGTGCGCCAAAAGTTTGAGCGCGACAAGGCTCGCATTCGTGACCTCGGTTTCGAGATCGAGACGCTTCCCAATGACGACGGGTCGGTGGGGTATCGGATCGATCCAAGGAGCGGGTACGCACCCTTGCTCTACTTCACCCCCGCGGAGGAGCGCGTCGTCAAGCTGTCGCTGTCGTTCTGCGGCTTTGGCACGTCGGGCGCCTTCAGCGTCTTTAATGACGTGCCGGCTAGTGACGGTGGACTGGAGGCGTCGAACTACTACACCCCGGTGCTACGGGCCTTGAATGTGCACCGGGCCCTTGCCTTTGACTATCTCTCGGCGACGAGCAAGGCGCGCCTCGTGGAGCCGCTCGTCATCGATGTCTTCAACGGCGCGAGCTATCTCGTGGCGCGAGTGAAGGATACGGATGAGATAAAGGGCTATCGCTTTTCTCGCATTACCTCGATGCCCGTCGTCCTGCCGGACAGCTTTGAAGTTGACGAAGCGGCAATGGCCATGGCGCGCGCCTGGCGACCCGAGTACGCCAAATCGCCCCGCCCCATCGACGTGGTGGTGTCGACGAATGAAAACTACGCAGACCTCTTGGTGCGCCAGTATCCTGAGGCGATCTCGGCCACCAAGAGCAACGGCAAGGTGGAGGTCGGTCTGACCTTCGAAAGTCCTCGAGCGGCTCTTCGCTTCGTGATTGACGGTGCCGATCGGGTGCGACTCGAGTCGCCCAAATCGCTGAAGAACGAGCTCCTTCAATGGCTTGCCGACGTCAATCAAGGCGACGTGCCCGACGTCGCGGCACTCTCCTTTGACGCCGCGCCGACGAACGACGTCTTGGGCCAGACCCTGCAACTGTTGCACGCGGTCTACCTGAGCGACGACGGCCTGCGCATCAGCGAACTGGCGACGCGATTTTCCCTCAGCCCCGATCACGTTCGTCTCATTATGGACCGTCTCGTCTCGCTCGAGCCCATGGCCGATCGCACGGACGGCACCGGCACCTTTCCCGCCCACGTGGTCAAGGAGTGCGACGATTGGGACGACGAAGCCCACGACGACTCCGTCTATCGCGCCGATTTCTCCGACCTGCCGGCCGGTGCGGAGGGTCCTTCCTCCCTCATGTGGCGCGACTTATTTGAGTTGAACATCGCCTTGCGCGAGGCCTCGCGAATCTACACGGACCCCGCGATTTTCTCGGCTATCGAGAAGATCGAGCGCGCCACGAGCGCGCCGGTCCAGGTCGAGATGGCCTCGAATGAGTCGCTTCTGGCCCAGGTCGAAGACGCCATTGAGAGTCACGCGCAGATCAAGATCGAGTACACCTCGGGAGTCAGCGATGAGTCACACGCCCGCGCTATCGAACCCCGGGAGATGAAGGTCCTGAACGGTCACACCTACGTGCGGGCTTACTGCACGAGTCGCGAGGATTGGCGGACCTTCCGCGTCGATCGCATCAACGCCGTGCTCGCGACGTCGCCGGCAACGGAGAAGCGTGCGGTCGACTCGGTGACGAACTGGCTGACGCGCGTGGGCGACGAGGGCGACGAGGTCGTGGTCGTCGTCGAGGCCGCGAATCGCTGGCTTTTTGAGCCACTGCCCGGCGCGCAGTGGCTCGTGCTCAGCGACGGTCGTCACGCCGTGAAGTTTCGAACCTCCGACGAACGTTTCGTTGACTACCTGATGTTACGGGCCGGCGCAGGAGCGGTCGTCGCGACCGAGAAGTACGCCACGGCCGGTCACGAACTCGCCCAGAGGATCGCCGCGCAGCTCTAGACGACCGTTGGGCACCGAAAGTTGGTGCCCGTGCTTCGTTTACTTCCTCGTCGATCGAACGACGTCACGTACTTTACGGGCGACGCCGCACGCGAGCTCGACGGTGTGCGCCGCGGTGGCCCGGGGTGGTGGTTACGGGGCGCGGGCGACACGAGCGATCCAACTTCCGTCGAGCGCGTTCTCGTCACGAGCGAGCGAGCGAACGTGCAGGGCTACGACGTCGTGATCGCGGCGCCACGACCGATATCGATTTTGCTCGCCGTCGATCCGGAGCACGCCCGTGGCGTGGTCGACGCACATCGCGCCTCGGTTCATGCGGCCATGACATATTTGGAAGATCGTGCGTTGGTCGTTCGCGAGCGAAGCGGCGGTATCGATCGCGACCACGCGGCCTCGTGGGAGAGTGTCGTCGCCTTCACGCACGGACTCAATCGTCACGGCGAACCCCATCTGCACGATCACGTGCTGGTGGGAGCGCGGCCCGCGGGTCAACGTCACGTGCTCGACTCTCGAGCGCTCTACGCGCACGCGGGCGCCGCGGACGCTCTTTATCGCGCTTCACTTCGTCACGAACTCAGCCAGCGCACGCCGTGGACCGCCTGGCGATCGTTCGAAGGTGTGGAGCGGGTGCTCGGACTCGACGAAGGGTATCGAGCACTCTGGCCGGGACACCACCACGAGCGAGGAGAAAAACTGTCGTGGAGTCGAGAGGAGACCCTTTCGTCGTGGGCTCGAGATCGTGAGCGCTTTGAATCCCTCGGCGCGGTGAACGCGCCAGCCGCGAGACGTGACGTCCTCGATGAACATCGCTTCGCTGGCTCCCTCGAGGGACGCTATGACGTGGCGCGACGCCACCTTGTCTCCGCATGGGCCGACGCGGCCGGATTCGGCCAGGATCCTAAAGAGATCGTCCGGTCGATTGATGAGATCTACCCCGATCTTCAAGGACTAGGTGTTCGCGAGCGTACGATTCCCGTGCGCGACGCGCGAATGATCGCGAACGTGCGTGAAATAGGTCCCCGACCCCTTGAGAGAGGAGCGCTTGAGGACTGGCGTCAACGCTCGCGAGAAATGTCTCGCTCTCGGGAGGGTCGCTCAAGATAGGGGCGAAAGCGTGGATCGCGAAAGGCCGGTGTCAGTTGGACCCATTGGAGGTGGTTCGTGGCGTCGAGACCGAGGGCGTAGCCCTCTCGTCCTTGGGCCAACTCGCTGAGGCTGACGCGGTCTCGTTCAACCCAAGTGGTTGATTGACCGAGGGTGCGCCCCCTTCGGTCTCGCTGCACGCTTGGCGAAGGCGTCAGCTCTCGCCCGGCGAGGTGGCGCAGCATCTCCAAAGTGGCGCGGTCGGCGATGCCGGGCAGGACCATCGTCGCCGGAAAGAGCGAAAGAAATCCCTCGGCCGACGTGCCCCAACGGCTGCGGGCCTGACTGAGGTCCTGGAGACAGGCGAGGGTGAGCACGCCCTGGCCTCCGCCCTCGGAGACGATGCTGGCGAGGCGGGGCAGTGGCGCGACGTTCGCGAGTTCGTCGAGCGCGAGCAACAGTCGCGCCCCTTCGAGGTGACGGTCGTAGGTCGCGTGCACCAACTCCTCGATGAGTCCGACTACGAGAGGAATGGAGACCGCTTGGTGACGACTGGGAGCGACGATGTGTAGTTGGTGAGGCCCGCGCAGGAACTCTTCGACGTCGAGCGGCGCTTCACGCGCCGACGCACGAGCGGCTTCGGTGCGCACGCCGGCGAAGAGTCCTGCAGCGGTCGACCAGATACTCGATCGCTCGCGCTCTTCGGTCGCTAAGACACCGCGCAACAGCGTCACCGAGGGGTGTTGATCACCGTGACGTTCGCTTAGTTCGTGCAGCAGTTCATCGCACGATCTTCCGTCGACTCGCGCCGCCAGTTGACCGAGCGATTCACTTCGCAACGCGCTCGCGTGCATCATCGGAGCAACCAGAGCGCCCGCACGTTCGCTCCAATGATCATCGCCGTGATCGCCTCGACCCCGTCTTGCGACGTCGAGAAGGCTCCTTGAAGCCAAAACTGCGCCGTCCCAACTTAAAGATTGTCTTAAAGGTGAATAGCCAATTCGATGTACTCCAGGTGGTGTGGCGACTGTTCCCGAAGGATCGAAGAGCAACGTTGCACCATCATCACGTGCGCGTGCCATCAACGTGACGACATCATTCTTCGTCGACGTGACGATACACGCGTCACTTGTCATCAGGAGATTCGGAACTATTATTGATGTCGTCTTTCCACTTCGTGTTGGTCCCAACACGAGTGCAGAACGTTCGTGACCGCTCATCGCATTTCCGTTTGCACCTCGTCCTAAGTAGACGCCGTGGCAAGAAATCACGTTTCACCATCGGTCGTAAAAAACTTCGAAATGCTTGACATTGGTGTGAATAACGACTGAACTTTTGTATGTCCTTCTGCGGAGGAGGCGAACGTTGTTCTCTGCGTTGTTTGTAACGCAATGAAGAACGCTCCTTCGTGTAGGACCGTGCACTGCGATCAGTCGCCGTACAGCCGTGAGGTTGGGTGGCACATGGCCGAGTTCATGAGATATCAATGCGGTGACTGTCTTGAGAACACCACTTCGGTGCTTCTGGGTCCCAATTTGATTCAACGTTGAGTCCCAAGGAGGGAAAGTGGCACCAGCCGCGAAGAAGAAGGCTCCAGCCAAGAAGGCTCCAGCCAAGAAGCGTCCTGCAGCTAAGAAGGCCGCGAAGAAGCGTCCTGCAGCTAAGAAGGCCGCGAAGAAGCGTCCCGCCGCAAAGAAGGCCGCGAAGAAGCGTCCTGCGGCGAAGAAGGCTGCAAAGAAGCGTCCCGCCGCAAAGAAGGCCGCGAAGAAGCGTCCTGCGGCGAAGAAGGCTGCAAAGAAGCGTGCCCCTGCAAAGAAGGCCGCTGCCAAGAAGTAGTCAACTCTCCTTTGAGGGTTGTTGTTCGAGGGGGCCGAAAGGCCCCCTCGAATGCCGCCTAGGGGTGCTCTAGATCGCTCGCCTCATCGACGTCAAAGCGCCATGGACTGTCGGTGATGGTTCGAACACTCAGTTTGAGTCGCTCGGCCTCGCGGCGATGCTTCACCGCTGAGTCCGCGCCATAGTGGAAGTGAAAGTCGACGCCCGTCGGCACGACCAGCACGTTGGTACCGCGCAGTAGATAGTCAGTGATGATCGTGACGCCGGAGTCGGGGCGAAACTGACCAAGGCCGTCGGGCTCACGCAGATCTCCGTGGACCACGATGACTCGCTCGTAGAGCTTTCCGAGGCGCTCGTAGGCGTTCTGCACCGTTTCATTCAGGTTGGTGGCCGCCGATTCGAGAACTTCCGCACCAAGGTCACGAGCGAATCGGGTAACGCTCGTTGACTCGCTGAGAACGACGACTCGTCGCGGCGCGCAACTTCGGATCACCCCTGTCGCGAGTTCACTGGCGAGAGTAGTGACGTCGTTGACGCCGCCTTGGCGCAGGCGGTTCTTGGCGATATCGAAGGGCTTCAGCGGCACCACAAAGACCTCGTTCACCATGGGGATCAATGGTAGGCGCCAACGACCTCAGTACCATTTGGGAGTGCCACGTAAGAGACCCGATCTTCTCGTCCACGAGCGGGCACTCGTCGAGCGCGGCGAAGTGGTGGTCGGGGTTGACGAAGTCGGTCGCGGAGCCCTGGCCGGACCTCTCACCGTCGGCGCAGTGGTGCTTACTCACGCGACGAAGGCGCCCAAGGGCTTGACTGACTCCAAGCTCCTGACGCCCAGCGAACGGGAGGCGCTCATCGGACCGCTGGAGTTGTGGGCGACGGACTGGTCGCTCGGATCGGTGAGCTCGAGTGAGATCGATCGTTGGGGACTTCGCTTGGCGTTGGCCGTGGCCGCTACGCGCGCCATCGACGGACTCTCCGTCTCACCAACCCACGCCCTGCTGGATGGGCCGCTTAATTTGCTCGATGCACCTCTTCGTCTCGAGGATGAGTGGAACAACGCGCCCGAGTTGCGTTACGCCTCTTTGTCCCACACGACACTTATCAAGGGCGATCAACGGTGTGCGTCAATCGCGGCTGCATCGGTCCTGGCCAAGGTTCATCGTGACCGAACCATGGTCGGGCTGTCGGACGAGTTCCCCCCCTATGGCTGGGCGGATAATAAGGGGTACGGCGCACCGCAACATCTTCGGGCGCTCTTCGAGTTGGGACCGAGCTGCTATCACCGCGTCACGTGGAACTTAAAGGTTCCCTGCGAACTAGGAGTTGGGGAAGAACCCTAGGAGCCAGCTTTCTACAATGAGAATCCTCTTCACCTTCACCGGGGGCGCCGGCCACTTGCTTCCACTGGTAGCGATCGCACGAGCCGCGACGACACGCGGTCACGACGTGGCTATAGCGGGTTCGGGCAGCATGGTCGCTTCGATTAAAGCCCACGGGTTCACTGCGTTTCCCACCAGCGAGGTCGGTGCGAAACCCAAATCTTCCCCCTTGGAGAAAGTCGAACCCATTGATCTCGAACGTGAGAACGAGACCATGCGGTCCGGTTTTGCGGGGGCGGGAGCACGGCGACACGTCACGATGATTCCCGCCATCATCCGCGAGTGGGCACCGGACGTCCTGGTACGCGACGAGGTTGACTTCGGCACCGCGATCGTCGCCGAACTCCTCGAGATCCCCTGTGTCACTGTCCTCGTGCTGGCCGCGGGGTCGTTTCCCACGAAGAGCCTCGTCGCCGAACCGCTCAACGAACTGCGCTCGGAAGTCGGGCTTACCTCTGATCGCGAGCTCACGATGCTCGAACGCGACCTTGTTCTCTCACCGTTCCCGCCGAGTTTTCGCGTGACTCCATTACCGCCCACCGCTTTCTCCTATCGCCCGGCAGCAACAACGTTCATCACTCCGGCGCACGATCGAAGCGTGTACTTCACCCTGGGCACGTACGACAACATCCATGAGCTGCAGGCGCGGGTCCTCGCGGGACTGAGCGAACTCCCCTTCAACGTGGTCATGACGATCGGCGAGCAGAAGGACCCGAACGATTTTGGCCCTCAGGCTTCGAACATCCGAATAGAACGGTTTATTCCACAAGACGAGGTCCTTCCCCAGAGCGACCTGGTGATCTCGCACGCGGGTTCTGGATCGCTGATGGGCGCGCTCGCTCACGGTCTGCCCTCACTCCTTCTCCCCATGGGTGCCGATCAGCCCTACAACGCACAGCGTTGCACTGAACTTGGCGTTGGACAGACCCTCGACGCGGTGAGCGTCACGCCGCATCAAGTTCGTGAGGCGGCAGAACATCTATTAGGCCGCGTCGAGCATCGCCACCGTACCGAACGTTTTCGTGATGAAATCAACGCGCTGCCCGACATAAGTCGGGCGCTCCGCCAAATCGAGGACCTCGTTACTCGCTGGGGACACAACGAGGTGGATTACGAGCGACGGTAACCCCTAGCGCCGGCGGCTTCTCGTCCACACCACCAAAAGGGCAATGATCACCAGTCCCACTACCAAGCCGGCCGAAGATGCGTGGTGAGACGCCGCGAGCATCGGACGATGCTAGTGCCAGCCCGGGCGACCCTCTGCGTCGCCGATCTATAAAAGGCAAGGCCCGATACGGGAGGAGAGAGTCAACTTTTGGCTCCGATCCTCATCTCGAAAGAGTGGATCGTCCGCACAAAGCGAAGAAGACCTGAGCAAACTTTGTGTGGCGAGTGAGTGAGCAAGCGATCGGTGGGGGCGGTCTGACCCGGATATATTGGGGGGACGTGCCGCGACGAGGCGGCTGGATCTATAGGGGGAAGCAATGGGAGTTATAGGCGCAGTTCGAAAGTGGGGGACTGTCGGCGCTGCGGCCTGCATGCTGACCCTGGGTTTCGCGGTCAGTTTGGGAGCGGCACCAGCCTCGGCCGGCGGTTTGAAAGGTCAGTATGGCAGTCTCCCCAAGGAGTCCGGTAAGCCTGCCAAGGGCGGCATCGTCAGTTTTGCTGAGCAGCCAAGCGCCGGCCCCACTTACATCTTTCCCATCACCCCCGCTTCAGACCTGAGTGTCTTTGACGTCGACCAGTTCCAGGATTTGTTCTGGGCGCCGCTGTGGTGGTCTCCCAAGGGACCGACTCCCGAGGTCGACTACAGCGAGAGCGTGGGTCTGGCCCCTAAGTACAGTGATGACAACAAGACCGTCACCATCACGCTCAAGTCTGGCTGGACGTGGTCCGACGGCACCCCGGTGACCTCCACCGACGTCGAGTTCATGATCGATCTCTTGAAAGCGGCCGTGGCCATCAGCCCGGCGAACGACGGTGACTACACGCCGGGACTCTTCCCCGACAATCTCGTCTCCATGTCGGCCCCCAACGCCACGACGCTGGTCCTGAAACTTTCAAAGACCTACAACCAACCGTTCATCCAGCTGGACCAGTTGGGCGCTCTCGAGCCTCTGCCAGCCCAAGCGTGGTCAAAGACCAGTGCCAGCGGGCCCATTGTCAACTGGAAGGACCCGGCAACCGCCAAGTTGATTTACAAGTACCTGAACGCCCAGTCGAGTTCGCTGTCCACGTATGGCACTAACCCGCTCTGGCAAGTGGTCGACGGTCCCTTCAAGATCCAGTCGTTCGATCCCTCGACCGACGCCACGGACCTCGTAGCCAACACGAAGTACACCGGGACCCAGAAGCCCCACATCGCGGGCATCGATGAGCTCGCCTTCACGTCCACGTCCTCTGAGTTCGACCAACTACTCACCGGAAAACTCGATGTGGGCTACGTAGACTTCAGCGACCTGGCCGAGGTACCGACCCTCATAAAGGATGGCTACAACGTCTGGGGCTACCCGGAGTTCGGCTGGGAGTACATCGTCTACAACTTCAAAGACAAGACGGGGGACTTCGGCAAGATCATCAGCCAGCTGTACATACGCCAGGCACTGGCGCATCTGCAGGACGAGCCGGCGCTCCTCAAGTCAAAGGGCGTCTTTGACAACGCGGGCGGCGAGGCGTTTGCCTCAGTGCCAGCCGTGCCCACGTCGCCCTATACGCCGGCCAACGCCAAGGTGAACCCCTATCCCTACAGCATCTCGGCCGCTTCAACACTCCTGAAGTCGCACGGCTGGGACGTGAAGCCGGGTGGAACTACCACCTGCGCCAAACCGGGAACCGGTTCTAATGAGTGCGGAGCGGGCATACCGAAGGGCACGCCACTTAGTTGGAATCTTCTCTACTCCAGTTCGCCGGCTGTCATCGCGTCTCAAGACGAGCAACTGGCGTCGGCGGCCAAGCAGATCGGCATCACGATCAGTTTGTCCGGGAAGACCTTCGACTACCTGATCTCGAACCTGTCGGACGTCTCAAACCCCAACAACGACAACTTGTGGGCGATGGACGACTTCGGTGGATTCAGCGATGACCTCTATCCCAGCACGAACGAGGTGTTTAACACCACCGGTTCGTTCAACTTGGGAGGGTTTAGCAACCCGACAGTCGATCAGGACATTCTGAATTCGGCGAGCTCCCAAAACACCAACGCGGTGAAGATAGAGCTTGACGAAGTCGCAAAGGAGATGCCTGGACTGTTCCAGATCGAGCCGGACATGGTCTTCGCCTTCAAGAACACCCTGTCGGGTCCCAAGTCCAGCTTCGAGTCGCTGTCGGAATACCAACCGGTCCCGCAGTACTGGTACTTCAAGAAGAGTTAAGAATACGTAATCAGCATCATGGCGTCACCACGCAGTAGTAGGACTCGGTACCGGCACATGCGTCAGCAGTGACCGCGTACCTAGTCCGGCGCGGGCTGGCGTCGCTGGTCGTGATTTTCGGCATTGCTCTCTTAACCTTCGTGATGCTCCACGCCCTGTCGCCAACGCCGGGTCGCGCCCTGCTCGGCGATCGGGCCTCCCCGGCCGCAGTCAATGCCTTCAACCGAGCGCACGGCTTTGACCGGCCGGTTCTCTTTCAGTTCCTCACCTACTTGAGTCAGCTCTTGCACGGAAACCTGGGCTACTCCTACAAGTTGAACCAGACCGTCGACTCACTCCTCGCCGAGAACGTACTTCGCAGTCTGTGGCTCTCGGGTGTGTCGCTCTTTCTCGCCATCTTCATCTCGTTTCCCCTCGGGATCTTTCAGGCGGTCAAGCGCAACTCGATAGCCGACCAGACTCTCACGGCGGGCGCCTTCACCACTTACTCGATGCCGCAGAACTTTCTCGGGCTCATCGTTATCGGGCTCTTCGCCATCAACCTGGGCTGGTTCCCGGCCGAGGCGCCCCAGTCTGAATCCATGGTCACCTACATCACCGACATCCACGCCATGTTCCTGCCCATACTGGTGCTCACGCTGACCTCAGTGGCTGGATACTCGCGCTATATGCGCTCCTCGGCCTTGGACGCCTATGCCCAGGACTACATCCGACTGGCTCGGGCGAAGGGACTGCCCGAGCATCGGGTGTTGCGCCGTCACCTGTTACGTAACTCGAGCCTCTCCATGATCACGCTGATCGGGCTCTCCATCCCCGCCCTGCTCGGCGGCAACCTCATCGTCGAGAATCTCTTCAACTCTCATGGCCTAGGACTTCTCTTCATCAATGAGCTCAATAATGAGGACTATCCAACGGTGATTGCCCTCGTCCTCATCGGTGGGGTATTGACGGTGGTCGGTAACTTCGTGGCCGACATTGCGCTCAGCGTGGCCGACCCGCGAATCAGGATCGCCTAATCGTGCTGATCGGAGACGCCTCGGAGGGTCTGCTCGCCCCATCATCGCCCGAAGGCGGTGAGATCCAAGGTACCCGGGCCGGATGGCGTCTCGCTCTGTCGACCTTTCTGGAGAACAAACTCGCAGTGGTAGGAGCTGGCATCATCGTGTTCTTCTTGCTGTTCTGTTTTCTCGGTCCGTACTTCTATCACACCAACCAGATCGATACGAACGTGCTGAACGCGTTCGATTCGCCGGGCAAGGGTGCGCCTCTCGGAACCGACAGCAACGGGTTCGACGAACTCGGACGCATCATGCTAGGGGGACAAGCCGCCTTGGAGATTGGCCTGTTCGCTTCGCTCATCGCCACTGTCATTGGAACGTTGGTCGGCGCGATAGCCGGGCTGGTCGGCGGCTTTCTGGACGGGCTCCTCATGCGCATCGTCGACGTTCTTTTGTCACTTCCCGTTCTCTTCGTGATCCTCATCATCTCGGCTCACTACGGGGCCTCGGTCGTGAAGCTCTCCGTCATCATCGGCGCCTTCTCGTGGCTCGTCTCGGCTCGTCTCGTGCGCGGCGAGGTGCTCACGTTGCGGGTGCGCGACTTCGTGCTGGCCTCGCGGACGATGGGCGCTTCGCAACGTCGCCTGATCTATAAGCACCTCATCCCCAACGCGCTCGGCGTCGTGATCGTCAACATCACCTTCCAGGTGGCCGACTCCATCAACTTCTTGGCCATCCTCGGTTTTCTCGGTTTCGGACTCAACTATCCCCAGGTGGACTGGGGCGACATGCTTTCGGGCGGCCTCACCTACCTTCAGGATGGCTATTGGTGGTTGGTGTACCCGGTAGGGGCCTGCCTCGTTCTCGTGGTGATGGCCTTCAACTTCATCGGCGACGCCCTGCGTGACACCGTTGATGTGCGCATGCGGCGTCGCTGAGGAGGACACCGACCATGTCACTCCTCCAGGTCGACAACTTGTCTGTTGACATCAAGCTCTCGCGCTCCACGGTGCATCCGGTGGGCAACGTCAGTTTCTCAATTGAGGCCGGGGAGACCCTCGGCCTGGTGGGAGAGTCGGGGTGCGGCAAGTCCATGACGGGGCTGGCCATCATGCGATTGCTGCCCGGTGGAGGTCACGTGGTCGGAGGTTCCATCAAGCTCGACGACCGAGAACTCGTGTCCATGAGCGAGAACGAGATCCGCTCGGTTCGCGGCAACGACATCGGCATGATCTTCCAGGACTCCTTGACCTCGCTCAACCCCACCATGAACATCGGTGAGCAGATCGCCGAGCCCTTCCAACTTCACCGCGAGGCTTCGAAGGCTGAGGCACTGGATCGGGCCGCGGAGATGCTCGGGTTGGTGGGGTTTCCTCAGCCAAAAACTCATCTAGAGACGTACCCGCATCAACTCTCCGGAGGACAACGACAGCGGGTGATGATCGCCATCGCACTGGCCTGTGACCCCAAGGTCCTTATCGCCGACGAACCGACCACGGCGCTTGACGTCACCATTCAGGCTCAGATTCTGGCCCTGCTCGATGATCTGAAGGCGCGACTAGGTATGGCCATCTTGCTCATCACACACGACATGGGTGTAGTGGCGGGACGGGCTGATCGCGTGAACGTCATGTACGCCGGGCGCATCGTCGAGACGGCTCACACGTCACCGCTGTTCAGGCACATGCACCACCCCTACACCCAGGCGCTGCTCGGCTCAATACCCAAACTCACGCAAGACCCTGACATCGAGTTATTCTCCATCCCCGGCATCCCGCCCGATCTCACCGCGCCGCCGCCCGGATGCCGATTCGCGCCCCGGTGTCGTTACGTCACCGAGAAGTGCGTGATCGATGAGCCACCTCTTTCGCCCGACAGGGGCGATCACGCCTTCGCCTGTTGGCACCCCGTTGACGGTCCGGCCGAAGTGGCGGTGGGCATTCGTCGCTCACCCGTAGTCGCGGCGATTAACGGTACTGACGAGAGCGCATCGGTGCTCGTGCTGGACAACCTGGTGCGCGAGTACCCGATCACCTCGGGAATGATTCTGCAACGCGAGACCGCCTCGGTAAAGGCGGTGAGCGACGTGTCGTTCTCGGTCGGGCGTGGCGAGACGTTTGGTCTCGTGGGCGAGTCTGGGTGTGGCAAAACGACCCTGGGCAAGTTGGTGGTGGGGCTTGAAGTTCCCGACAGTGGTCAGGTGGTGTTCGAAAACACCGACATCGCAAGCCTGAGTAAGCGGGCCCTTCGCCGCTTTCGACGCGACATACAGATGATGTTCCAAGACCCCATCGGATCACTGGACCCGCGAATGCGCGTCGGCGCCGTGTTGCGCGAGCCGATGGAGATCCAAGGTATCGGCAATCGGCGCAGCCAGGAGGCCGTGGTTCAGGAGCTACTGAGTGAGGTCGGCCTCCCGCCCAACGCCGTGGAGCGATTCCCGCATGAGTTTTCGGGGGGCCAGCGTCAGCGCATCGGGTTGGCCCGCGTCCTCACGCTCAGTCCCAAATTGATTGTCGCCGACGAGCCGGTCTCGGCGCTCGACGTTTCCATCCGAAGCCAGGTCCTCAACTTGATGAAACGACTACAGGACACCCACGGGATGACCTATCTGGTGATCTCACACGACCTAGCCGTGGTCAAGTACCTCTCGGACCGGATCGGCGTGATGTATCTGGGCAAACTGGTGGAGACGGGATCCGCTGACGATATATATGAGAGGGCGGTGCACCACTACACCGCCGGCCTCATCGCCACCATTCCCGAGCCCGATCCCGATCGGGAGCGATCAAAAACTGTGGTGGCGATCAAAGGTGAACTGCCGAGCGCCGTGAACCCACCCTCGGGGTGCAGGTTTCGCACCCGATGCCCGGCCGCCAGGGAAATCTGTGCTGTCGAGGAGCCGCCGTTGCGAGCCTTTGGCGCGGGCGGTCACCTGGCCGCCTGCCATTTTCCCTTGCGCGAACCCTTCGCTGTGACTATCTCGACACCCGCCCCACGGGGGCTGACCTCGACCGGGTGACTCCCAAGCCACTGCGTGACGAAGAGTCATTGAGGGCGGACCCGAGTGGGGCCCACCACAGTCCTTGACTAGAATAATCCTCGCAGTACGCGAAGGGCGCGGCGACCAACGAACAGGCGAATTCTTGAAGTAAGACTATGATTTTTACCTATGTGTCCGTTGCTGAGCGTCAACAATTTGAAGGTTCAGTTCACCACACGCAGTTCTGTCGCCACCGCCGTTGATGACTTTTCCCTCACTATTTCATCGGGGGAGTGCGTGGGTCTGGTAGGGGAGTCGGGCTGTGGCAAGACCACTACGGGCCTAGCCATCATGCGTCTGCTACCGGGCGCGGGGAAGATCGTCGCGGGCAACGTCGTGCTCGACGGTGTCGACCTCGCGGGCTTGAGCGAAAAGGAGATGCAACACGAACGCGGCCGTCGCGTGGCGCTGATTCCACAAGATCCGATGAGTTCGCTCAATCCAACCACGAAGATTGGCCGCCAGATTGGTGAGGGCCTGAGAATTCACGAAGGAGCCAGTGACGAGGAGGCTACGAAACGAGCGCTCGAGGTGCTCGAGATGGTCGAGATGCCCCGTCCCGCCGAGCGGCTCAAACAGTACCCCTTCGAACTGTCCGGCGGACTACGACAGCGGGTGATCATCGCCATGGGCCTGGTGTGTAGTCCGACGCTGCTGATTGCTGACGAACCGACGACCGCGTTAGACGTGACCATTCAGGCTCAGATTCTCGACATTCTCGATAACTTGAGGAAAGAACTCGGCATGGCCATGCTGCTCATCACCCACGACATGGGAGTCATTGCGGGTCGCGCCGACCGCGTGGTCGTCATGTACGCGGGCAAGAAGGCCGAGGAGTCAACGACGTCAGATCTCTTTCACTCGATGCGTCATCCCTACACGCAGGCGCTCTTGTCGTCCATGCCCAATTTGGAGAACACCTCAAAGCACAAATTGGCGTCGATCGCCGGCATGCCACCCGCCCTCACAAGGGAGATCGTCGGGTGCCGCTTCGCGCCGCGCTGTGCCTACGCGACGGACCAGTGTCGAAGCGATGATCCGCCGATAAGCCTCGATGGCGAGCACGCCTTTGCTTGTTTTCATCCGACCAGCGGACCCTTGCCGCTTGCGGCGGCCGTGCCTTCGTCTGCGGCGGTCGTAACGGCGGCGGGAACCAGGACCGAACTCTTGCGCGCCGTTGGGCTGGTCAAGGAGTTCGCGGTCAAGGGCGGGGTCATTCGTCACACGGTCGGTGCCATTCACGCGGTCTCAAACGTCAGCTTCACCCTCACCGAAGGTGAGACCTTCGGGTTGGTAGGAGAGTCGGGCTGCGGCAAGACCACCATCGGGCGCATGCTGGTGGGTCTAGAACCCCTAACAGGTGGCGAGATCTTCTTTGACGACAAGCTCGTGTCGGCCCGCGGACACAAGCCGTCGAGGGTCGAACGTCGCGATCGCCAGATGATGTTCCAGGATCCCTATTCGTCACTCGATCCGCGCATGAAAGTTGCCCAGATCATCGGAGAACCTCTCGCCGTGCAGGGTGATGGTGACAAGGTCCAACAGAGGAATCGGGTGTACGACCTCCTCGCGTCGGTAGGCCTCGACCGAGGGGCGGCTGATCGGTACCCCCACGAGTTTTCGGGCGGACAGCGCCAGCGGATCGGCTTCGCTCGGGCGTTGGCGCTCAATCCTCGACTGATCGTCGCCGACGAACCGGTCTCGGCTCTCGACGTCTCCGTACAGGCCCAGATCCTGAACCTCATGAAGGAGCTCCAGCGCGAGCATCGCCTCTCCTACGTCATGGTCAGCCACGATCTGGCCGTGATTTACTACATGGCCGATACCATCGCCGTGATGTACCTCGGCAAGATTGTGGAGTTGGGCGACGCTGAGTCGGTCTTTCGCTCGCCGGCGCACCCTTATACCCAGGGACTGCTGGACGCCGTGCCCGTGCCCGACCCCGCACTGGCTCGTGAGCGCCGGGGCATCCAGGTGCGCGGGGAGCTCCCATCGGCGGTACATCCGCCTTCCGGGTGCCGCTTTCGTACCAGGTGCCCCAGGGCTCAGGAACTCTGCGCCGAAGAAGAACCGCTCTTACGTAGCTTCGGTGCGACCCAAGAGGCGGCCTGCCACTTTCCACTGAAGACGCCCGTCACGCTGGGCGCCGAACGTAGTTCATCCTCCGGGTGACACGTCGAAACAGAGTCGAATCAGCGTTCGAGGAGACGCACCTCGAAGGCGTCGCGCAACGCTTCTCCTACGTAGGTGATGGCGACGATGACCAGCACGAACAGTAACGCGGTCGGGTAGATCTCCCACCAGAAGCCGTTCGACTGCTGGACCGATCCCGCTTGCATCATCGTTCCCCAGTCAGTCTGGGGAGCCTGGATGCCGAGTCCGAGGAAACCGAGCGTTGATAGGAACAAGATCGCGTCGGCGACGGAAAAGGTCGCCACTGTGACGATATTGCTCATTGAGTTGGGAAAGACGTGGCGCCAGATGATGTGCCACTTGCTCCCTCCCATGGCGGTGGCGGCCTGGGAGTACTCCAGCTTCTTGATCAGAAGGGCGTCACCTCTAATGATGCGCCCATTGGCGAACCATCCCGTGAAGCCGATGATCAAGATGAGAAAGACCGTGGAACGCTGGAAGACCGAGATAAGTGTGATGAGCAAAAAGAGCAGCGGGATTGACAAGAAAGCGTCGAGCAATCGCATCATCAAGGTGTCGACTATTCCGCCAAGAAAACCAGAGACCATGCCGTAAATGGTGCCGATCACGATAGTGACAAGTCCGGCGAGCATGCCCAGGCTCAGCGAATACTCGCCACCGAACATGATTCGACCAAGTTCGTCATACCCCGAACTGTCGGTGCCGAGCAAGTGCTTGAGCGACGGCGGGCTATTGAAAGCCACGTTGAGGGCCGTGGCCTGATCTGTTTGATTCGTGTGATACAAGATTGGGCCCAGGTAGCAAAACAAGACCACCGCGATGAGAAAGAGCACCGACGTCACCGCGAGCTTGTTGTGAACGAAAATGCGCGCTCGCTGTTTCCACATCGGCACGACTTCAGCGGGGACTTCGGTGTCGGCGAGATTATCGGTTACCAGGCTGTGGAGTTCCAGTGGTGGCTTCTCAATCTTGGTCATCGTGTGCCCTGGATACGAATTCGAGGGTTCACAAGGCCGAGTGCGACGTCGGCCATCAGGTTGCCGAGCAGCGTCAAGATGGCCACGAGCAGTGTGATACCGAGTACCGTCGGCACGTCAGAGATGGTGGCGGCGTTGACGACCTGTATACCCAACCCGCTGTAATTGAAGACGGCTTCGATCACGACGGCGCCGCCCAAGAGCCCCGGGAAGTAGAGCCCGAGGATGATCACGATGGGACCGAGGGCGTTGCGAAATGCGTGATGGATGAGCATCCGGCCTTTGCTGCAGCCCTTGGCAGTGGCGGTACGTATGTAGTCCTGCACCAGAACTTCGAGGACGGCGCTACGCATAAAACGACTGAGGAAAGCGATACTCAAGAGAGTAAGGGTGAGTACGGGCAGGATAAAGCCCTTGGGACTGGTGAACATGGCCCACGGCGCCACACCGTTGGGGGGAGAGGTGGGAAGGTGGGGCCAACCAAAGCTGAAGAACTGCAACATCAAGATTCCCAGCAGGAAAGCGGGAATGCCGTAGAGGATGAATGCGGTGGCGGTCGCGACGTAGTCGGTAGTGGTGTTGCGCTTGGAGGCTTGGTAGATACCTAAGGGGAGTGCGATCAAGACGGTGAAGATGAGTGATGAGAGCGCCAGCCAGAGCGTTCGTGGCACGTAGAGCGAAATGATCTGCCACACGGAGAGGTTCTGCTTGTACGAATGACCCAAGTTGAAGTGGATGAATACCTGATCGATGTACTCCCAGAATCGAACGAAGTAGGGGCGGAACATTCCGTGTTGCAAGCCCCACAGGTGAACATTGTGCGGATTGGCGTGCGTGCCGAGCACGGCGTAGGCGGGAGCCAAGAGACCGCCGACTTCGAAGTAGGGAAGGGTGAAAGTAATGAGCATCACGAGCAGGAGCACGATGAAGGACTGACCGAGCCGCCTCAAGATGTAATTGAACACCGGCAGAGTTTACCAGCGGCCTCAGCTCCCGCTGGATCGCTCATCACGCGGACAACGGAGACTCAAGCGAGTGTCCTTCCCCAATGAGGAACGGCCCCCTCGAAGGGGGGCCGTTCCTCATTGGGCCTAGGCCCTGTTGTTCAACCTGACTACCAGTAGTAGTACTCCGGTGTGAATGTCTGAAGAGGGTTCGGCGAGAAGCCAATCTTGCTCTTCAGGGTGTTGATGACTTCGCCAATGCCGCCCGCGACGAAGTCGTTGGTGACGTTGGGCTGCCACATGTCAGGCAGCACTTGTGCCGTGGTATTCGCGAAGGCGCCCAGGCTGGCCGTACCAAAGTCGGTCGCATTCGTTTCCGCATCTACTGTCGCGTTATTGAAGTCGCCGATGTTAAAGCTGGCGCCTGGCGTGAACAACGTCTCGCCCGACGGGTAGTACTCGGGGGAGTAGATCCATCCCGCACCCCAGTAGCAGATGCTCCACTTGCCTGAGTCAGCCGAGCACTCCGAGATGACGGTGTCAAATGGTGCTGAGGAGACTTTCATGGTTATGCCAATGGAAGCCCACTCTGAGACCTCAGTGTCAACCTGAAGCGCCGTCACCGGCGCCCCCGAGTCGTAGATGAAACTCAGGTCGAGTTTTTCACCACTCGTAATGCCCTTACCGCAATCCGTGGCCCCCGTTCCGGGACTGGCGCATTCAAGAGTCGTGCCCGACATCTTCCAGCCGTGGCTCTTGAGCAGGCTCTGGGCCTTGGCGGGGTCGTACGGATACGGGTTTTTGGTCGATACGCCGGAATCGATCGACGACGGTGTTATCGGCGGCAGCGGGTTGATCTGCACGAAGCCGTAGCCCTTGAAGACCTTGTTGATGATGCCGGGCTGGTTGATCGTGTCCTGAAGCGCTTGGCGGATATAGAGCTGATCAAGCAGCGGCGCCTGGGGACTCAACGGATTCATGTTGTAGGCGGCGTAGTCAACCGACCAGGGCGACGCCACCTTGATGGTGTAGGTGTTCGCGATGGGACCCCAGTTGGCACCGGGCTTGGTCGGCGTTCCGTTCGAGGTCAGCACCGTGTTATCCACATAGCCAATGTCGATCGTGCCCGCGCGCAGCGCATCCTCCTCGGCGGTGGCCGACGCGAACGCCACTTCCTTCACCTCTGCAACCTGGGCCTTCTGGGGGCCTGAGTACTTGGTGTTGGGCACGAGGGTCAAGTTGCCCAGGTTGTCGAACGCGGTGAGCTTCCACGGTCCGTCGTCGCCGCTCTGCCACATGGCGTCGGTGAAGGTCGAGGTGTTCGACGACTCCTTGTTCAGGTACTTGTAGACCGCGGCGCACGCCGCGTTGGTGGACGCGGCGTCATAGACGCCCGAGGCGCAGGTGGACGCCTTACCCGGAGCGGTGATGTCCCAAGTGTTGGGCATCGGGGTCAGTTCGGCCAGGTAGTTGTAGAGAATCCAGTACGGGTTGACCGAGGTCGTGTAGTTGATCGTGACCGTATCGCCCGTACCGCTCGCACTCTTCACCATATTGGGGATGCCGTACTTGCCGTTGAAGCCGCAGTAGTCCGAAGGAACAGCCCGGTACATGTTTAAGAAGAACATGACCGACTCCGCGTTGACGGTCTGGCCATCGGCGAACTTCCAGCCCTTCAGATCAATCGTGGAGGTCTTGTTGTCGTTGCTCATGACCGGCATCTTGGCCAGCGAGAGGGTTGGTTGAACTGCCGCCGAGGAACCGAGGCCGAAGTAGTACAGCGGACGATATAGCTGCTGGTCGAAGCCGTCGATATCTGCGACCGAGAAGGTAGCGCAGGTCATGTAGGGGAAGATGTAGTTCGGGGTCGTACCGATCTGCTCAGCGAAAGTGATCGTGCCAGTTGGTTTGCTCGCTGCCCCGGCTCCTCCCGCGGATAATCCGATCAGGCTCAGTGACAACGCGGCTGCTGCCGATGCGACCGTCACCACAACCCGCATCCTGTGTTTGAATTGCATATTGATAATGCCTCCCCGTACCATTTCTGGTCACGTCCAGTTATCACATCCTTCAAGGATGACTGAAGGCAACTGTATCGGTAGTCATCGGACGAAACAAGTTAGGCGCCAGTACTCAGCGGGGTCAGTGAGTGCGCCGAGCCGGTGGTGGATCAAGATATATCCGTCGTATTACTGATCTTTCGACGATGAGGGCTGATTATGACGATTTATTACGACATCGGTTGCGCTTCATTAGGACCCTTACGACTTGTCTACGAGTCCTCGCTACCAGGCGAGACCGGGGTCGAAGGTGACGAGTTACTTAGTAATGCAAGTACTCGGGTAGGAAATTCTGAAGCGTGTTCGGTGCCCAGCCGATGGTGCTCTGGAGGCGTCGATTGGTCTCCACCAAATTGACAAGGTTGGGCATGTAGAGCACCGGCAACTGGTTGGCGGCGTACTGCTCATAGGCGCTGAGTGATGACGGGCCTCGGGTGTCGGCGTTGATGAGCGCGTTCATCTCGGGGTTGGCGTAGCCTCCCCAGTTCGAACTCGCGCCCGAAAGGAACGTCTGTTCACCCGAGGGATAGAAGTTCGGCTCGTACGTCCAGCTCTCCCCGGACCAGCAGATGGACCACGGTGTACCACTACCCACCGTGCACGCCGACGCCAAATTGTTGAACGTGTTCGCACTGGCGGTGGCGTCGACGCCAATGCTGGCCCAGTCTGCGACGAGTGCGTCCACGGTGTTGTCGACCGTAGGGCTGCCGGTCACGTACATGAAGGAAAAACTCAACTGGGCGCCCGAGGCAATATTGGCGCCGCACTCACTGGCCGCGACACCGGGGTTGGTGCAGGTCATCACCCCGTTCTCTTCGCTCCATCCGTGAGAGGTCAACAGTGTCTTGGCGCTCGCCGCATTGAACGCGTAGGGATTCGTCGGCGTCTTACTCACCGTCGGCGGCGCGGTGGGGGGAAGAGGACTGTAACTAGGGACGCCGTAGTTGTTGTCGACACTCTTGAGAACGCTCGTCTGGTCGAAGGACTCTTGCAGCGCTTGGCGAAAGTACAGCTGATTGAACTCCGCTTCAAGTGGATTCGAGGACGAAAAATTCATCTGCGCGAAGTCGAAGGAGTATGGCGTGACCACGCTCAGTCGGTACTTCGCGTTGAGCGACTCGAGGTTCGGTCCCGGCGCACCGGGGCTGGGGGCCGGGGACGTGAGATCTGAAGTGTCGACGTAGCCCACGTCGATTTTGCCCGACATCAAGTCGCTCAACTCATTCGCTTCAGAGGTGTAGGCGATCTCCTTGACGAATCGCACCTGCGCCGGCTGTGGACCGGAGTAGCTGTTGTTCGGCTGGAAGACTGCGTTGCCCGTCGCGTTGAAACTTGTCAGACGCCACGGTCCGTCATCGCCGCTCTGCCAGAAACCCGACGCGAAGGTGTTCGTGGCAATCGCCATCTTGTCGAGGTAGGCCTCCACGGCCTTGCACGAGACCGTGGTGGATGCAGCGCCATACGTGCCAGTCGCGCACGATCCATTGACGTGGGGTGCGCTCACGTCCCAGCTGTTGGGCAATGGCGTGATCTCCGAGAGGTAGTTGTAGAGAATCCAGTTCGGGTTCACCGGAACCTTCATGTGAATGACCACGCGAAGTCCCGATCCACTCACGCCCGCAACTTGATCCGGAATGCCGACGGCCGGCGTGTACTCGCCGTAACCGGTCGGATCGGCGTTGTAGAGATTCAAAAAGAACATGACCGACTGTGCGTTGACGATCTGGCCGTCGGCGAAGCGCCACCCCTTCAGATTGATGATGATGGTCTTGTTACCGTTTGCCAAAACGGGAGTCTCGGCGAGTGACAGCGACGGTACGTAGGCCGCGGTGGCCCCCAGACCAAAAAAGTACAAGGGTCGGTACATCAGCTCTTGGAACTGATTGAGGTTCGATGCAGAAAAGTCCTGATAGCCCGTGTAGGGAAAAATCCAGTCGGGCGCCGCCCCCGGCGCCTCGGCGAAGGTAATCGTGGCGCCGGTCCCGCTCGCGCCGCTCACGTTGGGCGATGCAAAACCAAGCGCCAGAGCACTGGTGGCGACGAGGAGTACGACGGCAATTTTCAACTTGAGGTCAAACTTCATGTGTAAGTGCCTGCCAGTAACTACCGGAATGGTGGGTGGGATGTGCCGAATCACATCTAAGTGCTGATGACAACTGTACTGGAGGTGCTAGTTGCTGGCCGGTCACGGACTAGGCCGATGGGTACAACACTTTCCAACGTTGTTGAATGATCGCCGCGAGTTGGTCTTGATTCTTCAGATGCGCCGCATGATCGGCGTGATCGATCTCCACTGTTTGGATAGACGGATTTATTCGCACGAGTTCAGTTGCGAGCGTGCGGTAGTACGGCGCGTTGGTCCCATCGCCGTAGGCATAGGTAAAGGGCACACTCAGGTCCGCTACGTCGCCCGGCGCCTCGCGGCTTTGCACTACCGACAAGTCATTCAAGAGTGCGGGGCCGTCAAGGCGTCGTGACTCTCGTTGTTGTTCACTGAGTCGATCCCATTCGCGATCGGACATGATGCGGCGAAAGAATCGTTCCGCCTCCGCCTGGGGGTCGTCACTCAATGGTGGGCGAAATCCCTCGCGCGGCAGAATCCAGGCCATAGGGGACTCGTAATTTACGACAAGGCGAATCATTGAAGGGGCGCGCAACGCGACACCCAATGTCACGACACCACCGAAACTGTGGCCAAAGAGGATGACGGGGTGACGTTGCGCTTCGCGCGCGACGAGGGCTCTGAGGTCTTCAATGTGGTGGGCGAGGTCGACCGGAGCGAGGTTCCGTGAACCCTGATAGCCCCTTCGGTCGTAGACGATGACGTCGAACGAAGTGAGTCGTCGCACCAATCGAGCGAATGATCCCCCTCGATCGAGCGCTCCGTGCACGCAGATGACACAGGCCGCGGGATGGTCTACTCGACGTTCGGCAACCGCGAGGCCTTTGACTGGTGAGTTGGCGATGAAGTGCAGGCGAGGCGGTTTCGTCGCGGGGGAGGGCACGATGAGAACCTACCGGCGTTCGAAACCGCGTCCCCAATTGATTCTCTCCTCACGGGCAAAAATGTCTACCCCCATTAGGCTGGAAGGGTGACAACGCCCCCCGAATCATCGTCTACTTCCGCCGCGAAGGGGTCCTTTGGGCCCAACGCCTGGCTCGTCGATGACCTCTACGACCGTTACCTAGCCGACCCCACGTCTGTTGCCGAAAGTTGGCGCGAGTTTTTCGCCGACTACCAGCGTTCGACGTTGCCGAATGTGGCGACCGCGGCCACGTCGGTGACGTCGCCCGCGCCAACGTCGGCCGCCAACATTGACGCGGAAGCCACGCCACTGCGCGGAGCGGCCGCGCGCATTGTCACGAACATGAACGCCAGTCTCTCGGTACCGACCGCGACGAGTGTTCGTACCGTTGCGGCGCGACTCCTGGAGATTAACCGGGCCGCGTTGAATGAGTCGCTCGCGCGCTCCAGCGGCGCCAAAGTCTCCTTCACGCACCTCATTGCCTTCGCCCTCGTGAAAGGGCTGGAGGAGATCCCCGTCCTCAACGCGACCTTCGTTGAAGCAGTTGATGACAAGGGCACACCGGGGGTGCGACGTCACGAGCACGTGGGGCTCGGCCTCGCTGTCGACGTGTTAAAGAAGGACGGTTCTCACAACCTCTTGGTGCCCGTTATCCGCAACGCGGACACGATGGACTTTCGCACGTTTCTCTTGGCTTACGAAGACCTGGTTCGAAAAGTACACGCCGGCAGCTACGGTGCCGACGATCTCGCTGGCGCGACGGTGTCGATCACCAATCCCGGCACGCTCGGCACCGTGCAGTCGGTGCCCCGTCTCATGCCGGGACAAGGCGTGATCTTCGGCGTCGGCGCGCTGAACTGGCCCGCGGGCTTTGAGGCCGCCGACCCTCGCGCGTTGGCCGAACTCGGCGTGGGCAAAGTTCTCACGCTCACTTCTACCTACGACCACCGAATCATTCAAGGCGCCGAGTCGGGACTGTTTTTGAAGTACGTCGCCGAGTGTCTCACGGGGGCGCACGACTTCTACGACGAGATCTTCGCGTCGCTCGGCGTTCCCTATGAGCCGGCCCGCTGGGCGAACGACCTGAACCCGTCAACCAACGAGGCCGAAGCCGAGCGCATCCTCAAGCAGATTCGCGTGCAAGAGCTCATCAACATGTATCGGGTTCGCGGACACCTGAACGCGCACCTCGACCCGCTCAGCATCGAACCGCCGCCGCTGCACCCCGAGTTGGACTTGGCGTTCTATGGTCTCACGATCTGGGACCTGCAGCGATCCTTCGTGGTGGACGGCCTAGCCGGTCTGCACGAGGCGACGCTCGAGAAGATTTTGGCCATTTTGCGTAACGCCTACTGTCGCACCACGGGCATTGAGTACGGCCACATCATGGACCCGGCCCAAAAGCGCTGGATTCAAGAACGGGTGGAGGGCGTGAACACGTCGACGAGCCTCGAAGAGCAGCGACGAATTCTCAATGTTCTGAGTGAGGCCGAGGTGTTTGAGAAGTTCCTGCACACCCGCTACGTCGGTCAAAAGCGCTTCGGCCTCGAAGGTGCCGAGTCGACAATCGTCGCGCTGCAGACAGTGCTGGACGAGGCGGCTGACCGCGGGGTCAAAGAAGCGGTCATTGGCATGGCGCACCGTGGGCGGCTCAACGTGCTCGCCAACATTGTGGGCAAGTCCTACAGCGACATCTTCTCGGAGTTCGAGGGCAACCTCGATCCCGAGAGCGTGCAAGGCAGCGGCGACGTGAAGTATCACAAGGGTGCCCGAGGCGTGTTTAAGAATCCGAAGGGTGTCACGATCGACGTCTCCATGGCGTCGAACCCTTCGCACTTAGAGGCGGTGAGCCCCGTAGTGGAGGGTATCGTCCGCGCCAAGCAGGACCTGGTGATTCGCCCGAGTGACGGCACGGACATCGAACAGCCCTTTGTGGAGCATCCGTATCTGCCCATCTTGATTCACGGTGACGCGGCCTTCGCCGGCCAGGGAGTCGTCGCGGAGACACTCAATCTTTCGCAACTCTCGGGATACCGCGTCGGCGGCGCGGTGCATATCGTGGTGAACAACCAAGTGGGCTTCACCACCGCACCGCAGTCGGCGCGTTCGAGTTTCTACCCGACCGACGTCGCCAAGATGATTCAGGCACCGATTCTTCACGTCAACGGCGACGATCCTGAGGCGTGCGCGCGAGCGGCACGTTTGGCCTTTGAGTACCGTGAGTCCTTCCAACGCGACGTGGTTCTCGACATCGTCTGTTATCGCCGCTTCGGACACAATGAGGGCGACGATCCGAGCTACACCCAGCCCCAGATGTACAAGATCATCGACCAGATGCGCTCGGTGCGAAAGATTTACACCGAGACACTGGTTCGCCGTGGCGATATCTCCCTCGACGAAGCCGAAGTGGCGCTCAATGAGTTCAACGCTCGACTGCAGAGTGTGCTCGATGAGGTGCGCACCGTCCCGGTGCCCAAACTCAACAAAGTGCCGGGTGCGGAGGTGCCAAAGGATCTGCCGGCTCCCGAGACCGGCGTCGATCGTTCGACCTTGCTCGAGATTGCTCACGCCGCGGTGAGTGCCCCCGAAGGATTCACCATTCACCCGAAACTCGAGCGTCAGTTCGCTCAGCGCCTGGCGCTCTTGGAGTCCGGCGAAGTCGACTGGGCCTTCGCTGAGGCGCTGGCGATCGGATCGCTGGTGAAGTCGGGATCGAATGTCCGTCTCACGGGCCAGGACACTCGGCGCGGTACGTTCTCACACCGCCACGCGGCGTTCATCGACTACGACAACGGCTCGCAGTTCGTGCCACTCGCCAACCTGGGTGCGCCAGGCTTTTTCACCGTGCGTGACTCCTTCCTCTCGGAGTTTGCCGCGCTCGGATTTGAGTACGGCTACTCGGTCGAGGCGACCAACACGCTGGTCGCCTGGGAAGCGCAGTTTGGCGACTTCGCGAACGGCGCTGAGATCATTATCGACAACTTCTTGGTCGCCGCCGAAGACAAGTGGGGTCAACACGCCTCGCTGGTGATGCTCCTGCCCCACGGTTACGAAGGGCAAGGTCCTGAGCACTCGAGTGGTCGAATCGAACGATTCCTCTCTCTGAGTGCGCGCAACAATATTCGCGTGGCCCAACCGACCAGCGCCGCGCAGTACTTCCATCTCTTGCGCAGCCAAGTGATACGAGAGCACCCGACGCCACTCATTGTCTTCACCCCGAAGTCCTTGCTGCGCGCTGCGGCGACGCGTTCGTCGATCGATGAGTTCGAACACGGTGCGTTCCGAAGTGTCCTTGACGACCACGTCAACGACGCGGCGTCGATCACGCGCGTCGTTCTGGCGTCGGGCAAGGTGGTCCACGAAGCGCTCGCTCGACGCGATGAGATCGGCGCGAGTCACGTCGCGATTGTGCGCGTCGAACAGCTCTACCCGTGGCCGGTGGAGGAGATCGAACGAGCACTCGCCAACTACCCTCAGCTCGTTGACGTCGTCTGGCTGCAGGAAGAGCCTGAGAACATGGGCGCCTGGCCCTTCGTGCACCTCGCGATGCACGACCGTCTGCGTCAATTAAAGGTCTCACACGTCGCGCGCGCCGAGTCGGCCAGTCCGGCGACCGGCAGTGGACTGGTGCACGCTGCGGAACAGGCTGACCTCTTGGTGCGAGCAGTCGGGTGAGTCCCGCGAAGAGCCCGCGACTTCGAGTCGTGGTCGACGGTTCGAACCTGGCCACCGAAGGACGGGTCACCCCAAGTCTCACGCAACTGGACGAGGCGGTCAGTGCTTTCAGCGAGGAGAACCCCGGCGCGGAGATCATCGTCGTCGCCGACGCCACGTTCGAACACCGCGCCGCCGCAAACGAGCGCACACATTTCAACGACGCAGTCTTGGCCGGCGAAATCGTGACGCCACCGGCGGGCGCCGTCGGTCGGGGTGACGCGTTCATCTTGAAGATCGCCGATCGTATCGACGGGGTGGTCCTGAGCAACGACTCGTTCCAGGAGTTCCAAGACGAGTACCCCTGGCTCTTTGACGTGGGACGATTGATCGGGGGCAAGCCGGTGCGAGGCGTGGGCTGGGTGTTCACGCCCCGACTGCCCGTTCGAAACGTCAAGGTGACGCGCAGCGTGAAGAAGTTGGCAGTGACGTTGCCGAGCGGCGCCAAGCCCACCATCGGGACCACGTTGACGCCGGTGAAGGCCGCCAAGAAGACTCTTCCCGCAAAGAAGGCCGCCACGAAGGCGGAGCACGCGGCCGAAAAGGCCGGCGCGAAGGCGCCCACCAAAACGACCAAGAAGTCGGTGAAGGTACCTGAGGCCCCAAAAAAGACCACGGCAAAAAAGGTCGCGAAGGTGCCGACCACTAAAGCGGCCAAGAAGATTGCTAAGGCGTCGCCGAGCGCACCACTCGCCGCTCCTGCGGTGGCCCTTCGGCGCGGTCGCCATCCCGTCAACCCCGAGGCTGACTTCACGCTCTTTATGAATACGTACCGGGTGGGTTCGCGCGTGCCGGGTGAGGTCACTGCTTTTACTTCACACGGCGCCGTTATCAAAGTGCGCTTGAAGGGCGATAAAGAGGTCGAGTGCTACGCGCCGACGACTTCGCTGGGCTCGCCGCCTCCGGCCCGAGCGCGAGACGTTCTCAAGCGTGGCGACCAGCGCACGTTTCGCCTCGTCAACGTCGACAGCGAACGAAGAATCGCGGAGCTCGCTCTCTCATGAGTGAGCTCTCCCTCGATCCCAAGGTCTGGCTGCCTCACCGACCCCCTTTTTTGTTCTTGGACTCGCTCTTGAGTATCGAGCCGGGAGTCCGCGCTAGCGGACGATGGACGCTCCAAGGCGACGAGTGGTTCTTCGCCGGACACTTTCCCGGCCGCCCGACGACGCCCGGTGTGTTGTTACTGGAGTCGATCGCCCAGTGCGGCGCAGTGGTCGTGCTCGCCGACCCGCGATACGCCGGGCGCCTGCCACTCTTCGGCGGCGTGGAGAACGCACGCTTTCGTCGCCAGGTCTTTCCCGGCGACACCGTCGATCTGGAGTGCGAGATGACCAAACTCTCCGCCCGAGGAGGTAAGGGCCAAGGACGCGCGAGTGTCGACGGCGTGCTCGCCGCCGAGACCGAGATTTTATTTATCCTCGCTGATTCGCCGTGAACGTCGCAACCTGGAACGTCAACTCGCTCACTGCCCGATGGCCACGCGTGTCGGCGTGGCTCGAGGAAAAGCACCCCGACGTGTTGTTAATTCAAGAGACCAAGCAGACCGACGCGAAGTTTCCTTCTCAGGCGCTGCGAGAGATCGGTTACGAGTCCGTTCACTACGGACAGGGTCAATGGAACGGCGTCGCCATTCTTTCTAGGGTCGGTCTCGAAGAGGTGACGCGCGGCTTCGGCGATGACGACCCCGAAGCGCGTTTCATCGGTGCGCGCTGCGGCGCTCTGCAGGTCTACTCGTGCTACGTACCCAACGGCCGCGCGCTGGAAGATCCTCACTATCAGTACAAGTTGCGCTGGCTTGCCACCTTGGCCGATGTGCTGAAGAACCGTGACCCCAGCGTGCACGTGGTCGTAGGCGGTGACTTCAACGTCGCGCCGAGCGACCTCGACGTCTACGATCCGAGCGTCTTCGTCGGCATGACCCACGTGAGTGAACCCGAGCGAGACGCCCTGCGTGCCATCGAGGCGGCGGGACTCGTCGATCTCACCCGACGGCTACGCCCGGACGAGACCCTCTACTCGTGGTGGGACTATCGCAACGGCGCCTTTCACCGGGGTTGGGGGCTACGCATTGATCTGCTCTTCGTCGATAGCGCGCTGGCCGATCTCGCCACGGACAGTTTTGTGGACCGCGACGCGCGCAAGGGCGAAAAGCCGTCCGATCACGCACCCGTCGTGGGTGTGTTTGCGCTCTAATGCAGACCCTTGGGTAGCACGGCTTCAATGAACATCGGGCCCGGCGTGGCGTAAGAGCGTTCGAGCGCGGTCACTAACTCTTCGGCCGTGCTCACCCGAACGCTCGGCACGCCTTGGGCGCGCGCCAGACCGGCGAGGTCGAGCGTGGGGTCATCGAGTTCGAGCATGCGCGCGCTTGTCGAACTCTGACTGGTCGCGCCCACACGCGTCAACTCGAAGTTGAGCACGGCGTAGCTGCGATTGGAGAGACCAACCACGGTGATGTCGAGACCTTCACGGGCCATCGTCCACAACGCCTGCAGGGTGTACATCATGGAACCATCGGACTCCAACGCGAGCACGCGGCGGCCCGATCCGACGGCGGCGCCTACCGCCACGGGAAGTCCATAGCCGATCGCACCCCCCGTTAAGGTCATCCATCGATGCTCGGGCGCGAATCGTGTCGCCCCAAAGAGCGCCACACCGCTGGTATTGGATTCGTCCGCGACGATGACGTCCTCGGGGAGTGTTGCCCCCACGGCCGTGGCAAAGCTTTGTGTTGTCAGATCGCCCACGGGGGCCGTTGGACGTTCGCCGTTCTCGGCTGAGAGTCCAGGCGCGCGCAGCGCGTCGACCAGCATCTCGAGAGCGCCGCTCACGTTGCTGCCCGGCGGAGCGACGTCGATGAGCTCAGAGGATTCGCTCACGAGCCTGCTCGGCACGCTGGGGTAGGCGAAGAAGCCGACTGGTTCTCGGGCGCCCAGCAAGATCACCGCGTCGCAGTTCTTTAGTTGGTCGAGCGCGAACTCACTGACGTAAATGAGTCGTTCCGGACTCGCGACGTTGGCGCCTCGATCCATGATGGCGGGAAAGGTCTCCATGAGCAGTTTCGACTTGGTCGCCCTCGCCACCCGCTGGGCGAGTTCGAGGTTCGCCTTGGTGAGTGCTTGTCCGCCCACGAGCAGTGCGCACCGCTTCGACCCCAGAGCCACGAGGGCGCTGGCGAGTGCCACGTCATCAAAAGGGAGAGGCGTCGCCGGGGTGGTGGCATTTACAATGAGACTCTCCGTCGGCACTTCGCTCCACGACACGTCCGCGGGGAGGACCAAGGTGGCTACGCACCCGGGGGGACCGTAGGAGGCGACGACGGCGGCCGCGGTATCGCCCGCGATGGCGCTCGATGAGGTCGATCGTCGGAACCACCCCTCCAAGGGACGGGCGAGCTCTTCAATGTTGCTCTGCAGGGGCGCGTCATAAACCGCGTGGTACGTCGCGTGATCGCCAACGATGTTGATGAGGGGCGTGCGGGCGCGACGGGCGTTATGTAAGTTGGCCCACCCGTTACCGAGTCCTGGTCCGAGATGCAACAGGGTGGCGGCGGGCGTGCCGCGGACTCGGCCGTAGCCGTCGGCCGCACCTGTCGCCACTCCCTCGAAGAGACAGAGGATCGCGCGCATCTTTGCCGCGTCGTCCAGGGCGGCAACGAAGTGCATTTCTGAGGTCCCGGGATTGGCGAAGCAGACATTCACGCCGTTTTCCTGCAGCGTCGCGAGAAGGGCGTGCGCTCCGTTCATCAGTGACCTCATTTCGGAGTACGTGCGTCGACTCGGAGCGAACTATACCGCTGGCCCCTGATTACTTTGACGGTGACGAGTCGCTTTCAATTTTCTCGAGGCTCTCGGCGAGCGACGCTCGTATGGCGGCGAGACGCGCCTTTCGCTCATCGCCGCGAAGCGGCGCGTTGCGCGCTTCTAACTCGCTCACGACCTTTTCGATGGGCGGGAGAAAACGTGAAGACGTGCGATCCGGGTAGCGCGGGTCGTTTCGTCCGCGGCTCCAACTGATCAAGAGAGAGTGTTCCGCGCGACTGAGCGCGACGTAAGCGAGTCGCTGCTCTTCGGCCAACTGATCGGCCGTTGTGGCGTTGTAGTTGGGGAGCTGCCCTTCCGCCCACCCGATGGCGGCCACGTGTTGAAACTCCAAGCCCTTCGCTCGGTGAATGGTGGACAGCGCGACCGCGTCGCGATCGACCTCCTCGAGGCGACGCGACGTGTCACTCGCCAGGAGATCGGAGGCGGGGGAGTGTTCCGGGCCCCGCCGTTCGTTGGGGATGCCGGCGGCGTCGAGGTAACTCGCTACCACTTCGAGCTGCGCGTTCGTTCGCGCGAGCACGGCCATGGCCTTCCAGGGAGTTCCTGGTTGATGTTTCGCGGCCAACCACGTCGCGACGTGCTCAGCCTCTTCCTCGTCGGTGTTGTAGGCGCGTACGAGTGGTATCTCGCCTTCGTCTTGGGCCGGCATGATGCCGCGGGCGCCCTCTTCGAGCAGGGCGTTCGCGACGGCGATGATGTTGGCCGTCGAGCGGTGATTCCTCGTGAGGTCGAGCACGACCGTGTCGGGCCAGGTCGCCAAGAGCTCGTTGATGAGCGATGGGTTCGCGCCGTTGAATCCGTAGATGGATTGGTTGGGGTCACCGACACAGAACAGATCGGGATCATCACCGGCCATCTGACGCAACAGCATGAACTGCAGCGGGTTCATGTCCTGGGTCTCATCCACGTAGAGCGACCTGTTGCGATAGCGAAACGAGGCCAGGACGTCGGGCTCGTCGCGTAGCAACGCCACTGCTTCACTGAGCAAGAGGTCGAAATCTAATTGGCCGCGGCTGCGACAGAGTCCGACGTAACGATCGATGACCTCGGCGAGTTGTGCGGGAGCGAGGGGCGCGTCACGACGTAGTCGTCGGGCGTTCTTTGCGTAGAGCGTGCCGTTGTAGCCCTGGCTGAGCGCCCAGCCGATCTCCTGTTCGAGGCGGGGAAGCTGCCAATCTTCAAGTTTCAATTCGCCGCTCTCTCGCAGCTGCTTGGCCAGTGCCGCGACGAGTTTTCTCCGGTTGGGCTCGAGGGTGAGGGGTCGCAGATGGTGGTCCTCGCGGTACTGCGTGACGAGGTTGAGTGCTGCGCGGTGAAACGTGCCCGCTCGCACGTCGCGCACGCCGGCTCGAAAGAGTCGCCGGCGCAGTTCGTCGCCGGCCTTGCGGGTGAAGGTCATGGCGAGAATCTGATCGGGCGCGACCTCCTCGTCGGCGACGCGACGCTGGATTCGCAGCGTGAGCACGTGGGTCTTCCCCGAACCGGCGGTCGCTCGTACGAGAAGGCGTCGGGTGGGGGACATGACGGCTTCGCGTTGCTCGGGCGTGAGCCCCACGAGTAGTTCGTGGGAAAATGTCGTCTCGTCACTCATGGTGTCTACGACGCTACCGGGAGGCCGTGACTTGGCTATAGGCGCGGGTAGCGCCTCACTAACCTGAAGAACGTGCTTCGAACCTACGGCGATGTCAACCTTTTCGGTGAGTCCTACGGTGAGGGGCCTGCCCGAGTGTTATGGCTGCACGGATGGGCGCGGCGGGGCGAGGACTTCACCCTGGCCGCGACGTCGCTGGCTCGAGGCGGCGTCGCTTCCGTCGCCCTGGACTTGCCCGGCTTTGGCGCGTCGCCGCTGCCGAGCGCGGCCGGGGGAGCGCGCCACTACGCCGAAATCATCTTGCCTGCACTGCGCGAACTAGCCGTCGAGCCTCTCGTGCTCGTCGGGCACTCCTTCGGGGGCACTGTCGCTACGGTGCTGGCGAGCGAGCATCCGGAGTTGGTCGATTCCCTAGTACTTATCGGCGCTCCGCTCCTTCGAAACGCACCAGCCTCGCGACCGCCCAGGGCCTATCGAGCGACTCGTTGGTTGCACCGAAGAGGTGTTCTAGGTGAATCGCGCCTCGAAGCGGCCCGTCAAAAATACGGCTCCAGCGACTACCGCGCGGCTCAGGGCGTCTTGCGCCAAGTCCTCGTCGCGAGCGTCAACGAAAGCTACGAGTCGGAACTTTCATCGTTGCGCGTGCCGGTGTTGCTGCTCTGGGGTGAGACCGACCGAGAAGTTCCACTCGATGTCGCGGAGCGTGCGGCGCAACTCATCGGAAGCGAACACTCTCTGCGGGTGTTACCTGGCGTCGGTCACCTCGTTCCGCTCGAGGCACCGGATGCACTCACGCTTAGCGTCGAAAAGGCCCTCGCTCGGTGAGTGTGGTCGCTGCGGTTCTCCTCGCGATACTCCTCGCGCTGGCCTACGGCGCACAGATGTTGCGCTGGTTGAGAGTGCTCCAGCGCGAACACTACGACCCTCAATCGCTGTTTCGTTTTCTTGGTCGCTGGACATCTCCTACCTCTAGCGGTGCCAAAGCCACGCGGCGCGCGCGCTCGCGCAGGCCCGTGACGCTCAGCCACCTACTGGTGGTTGCCATGGTGGTCGCCGTGTTTTTTCACCCCGAGTACGTGCTGGTCATTCTGTGCGCTCTGTACGGCCTCTTCACTCCCTGGGGTCTTTCCATCAAGGGACGAACGAGTCCGCTTGAATGGACGAGGCGGCTTCGTGCCGTAGGCGCACTGGCGTTCGGGATTTCACTTCTCGTCAGCGCGCTCGGTGCGCTGAGCGCGAGGCCGTTCCTTGGGGCGGTCGTCATGGTCGTCGCGGTGCCACCCGTGCTCGATCTCTCCACACGCTTGTTGGAGCCGCTCGAACGTCGAAAAGCTCAAGCGTTCGCCGATCAAGCGAGGCGCCGCCTCGAGCAGGTCGCGCCGCGCGTCGTGGCCATCACCGGCTCCTATGGGAAGACGTCGACGAAGAACCATCTCGCGGCGATCTTGAGCCCTGACTTTGTCGTTGTCGCGTCGCCGCGCAGTTTCAATAACCGAGCCGGCCTCTCGCGCGCGATCAACGAGAACCTGGCCGACGGGACGGAGATCTTCATTGCCGAGATGGGTACCTACGGTCCCGGTGAGCTTCGCGATCTGGCGTCGTGGATCGTACCCGAGGTCGCCATCGTCACCGCCATCGGTCCGGTGCACTTGGAAAGAATGAAAACCCTCGACGTCGTGGAAGCGGCGAAGCGAGAGATCACCGAGAGAGCCACGACCGTGGTGCTGAACGTCGACGATCCTCGGTTAGCGACGTGGCCGGCGTCTCTTCGGGCCGAAGGTAAGCACGTTGTCACGGCGGGTTCGCAGCGAGACGACGTCGAGATTCGCGTTAAGGTCGACTCGCATCGCTGGACGATCGTTGTCGAGGGGAAGAGTGTCGCCACACTGGACGAAGTCGTGGGCGTGCAGCCCACCAACCTTGCCTGCGCCATTGCCGGCGCCCTCGCCCTGGGTGCGAGCGCCGACTCAATGGAGGAGCGTGTTTCTCGAGTTGGCGCCGTATCGAATCGCCTGAACGTGGTGAGCGCCGCGTCAGGGGTGCTCGTGATCGACGACACCTTCAACGCCAATCCGGTCAGCGCCGTTGCCGCGCTCAGAGTGCTCTCCTCGCTCGACATTGTTGGTCGTCACGTCGTGGTGACGCCCGGACTCGTCGAACTCGGCGCCGATCAGTACGGGGAAAACCTTCGCCTGGCCCAACGAGTCGCGGCTCTGCCCGCGGAACTCGTGGTCGTGGGTCGAACCAACGTGGTAGCGCTGATCGAGGGCTACGAGAAGGCGCCGACGCGTTTTGACACGCGCGATGAAGCGGTGAACTGGGTTCGCAACACGCTTCGACCCGGTGACGGCGTCTTGTATCTCAACGATCTGCCCGACCACTACCCTTGAGATCTTGATGACGTCGTGGCGAGGTGTTCGATGACTAGTGCGGTGCTCTTTGGGGGTCCCACTCCCGAACACGACATTTCGATTCTCACTGGACTCCAGGCCCTTCGCGAACTCAGTCTCGGCGACGCCGCCACTCGAGGCATCTACTGGACCAAGACCGGATCGTTCTATTCGGTGTCCAGTGACGTCGAAGCCGAGGCCTTCGTCGATGGTGTACCAAAGGGATCGAGCGAGCTGACGCTGCGACTCGGCGAGCACGGCGGCTTTTACGCCAGCGGTGCGCGCCTCGGACGTGACCGTCCGCTCGAGCTCGAGGCGATCGTGCTCGCGACACACGGCGGGCCGGGGGAAGACGGCACCTTACAGGGTGCGCTCGACCTCGCGGGACTCAACTACACCGGCCCGACGTTGGCCGGCGCCGCGCTCGGCATGGACAAGTGGACCTTCGGCTCGTTGATGGCCCAGGCCGGCCTTTCGACATTGCCGCGAGCGCTGTTGACGAGTGACGTCACGTCGCTGCCCTTTGACGCGCCGTACATACTGAAGCCGCGCTACGGCGGCTCGTCGATTGGTATCGAGGTGGTCGCCGACTTCGCGACCGCGTACGCGCGCCTAAAGTCCAACACGCATCTGGCCAACGGCTGCGTCGTCGAGCCGTATCGCGAGGACCTCAGTGACGTGCAGATTGCGATTCGCACCTACCCCACGCTGAATCTTTCGGCCATCGAGCGTCCCCTGCGACGCACGGAAAGTGCCGAGTTCCTCAACTACCGCGACAAGTACGTCGGGGGAGAAGGGATGGTCAGTGCGCCACGGGAGTTGCCTGCAGAGCTTCCCGGCACCCAGGGTGACGACGTTCGACGCTACGCGAGTGCCGTGGCCTCGCTCTGTGCCGTGCGCGGCGTCGCCCGACTCGACTTTCTCGCGAACGACACCGAACTCTTCGTGAATGAAATCAACACGATTCCCGGATCCCTGGCGAAGTATCTCTTCGTGGATCCACCGCTGAGTTTCTCGGCGCTACTTAAAGACCTGCTGAGTGAAGCGCGCGAGCGACCAGCTCATCGCTACAGCGCCGCGGGCGCTGACGGAATGGTGCTGCGCAGCGCGGGATCCATCGCCGCCAAACTCGCGTAGTCGAGGGACGCGACTGAGCGCCTCGCTCAGGACGTCACTGTAAGGATCGATCAACATCCCTTGCTGCAGTGACCAGAAGGCCAATTCGTAGTTTCCCCGGCGCATTGACTCGTGATGCAACGCCAGTGCCGCCCACTCTCCGTCGCGGGCCAGGCGCGCGCCGTGACCTTCGGCGAGGAACCACTCGAAGCCCCGCAGGGCGCTGGCGAGTGGTTCGCCTTTTATAAGTAGGAGAGCCTGATGGGCAAGAGCCGACGCGTCGGCGACGGGGAGTTGGCGCGCTCGATTCACCAACGTCGAAAACACTTCGACGTCGCTCGAGAGCCCGTGCGTGACGTAGAGCCCAGAGTTTGAGACGGGGTGCAGGCGCGGACCGTGTGCGTCGATACCGAGGCTCCGACGAACGGCGCTCGCGGTGTTGGCGAGAGTACGAAGTGACGCGTCGACGTCGGCGCGGGTGAGAACGCGCGTGCGGAGTCGTTCGCCAGTGACCGGTTCGTGGCGGTGCAAGGCGAGGTACGCCACCATCTCGACGCAGCGTCGTCGCAATGTCGCCGTGAAGGGTTCGACCAGGCCGACGACTTGGGGATCGGCGCGCAAGAGTTCGACGCGTAGATCGCTCGCGTGCGGTGCAGGAGCCGGGGTAACGGAGTGATTGAAGGACGTGGCTCGATCGACGTAGGGGCGTACCGTAATGGCGCAGGCGCACAGCTCGTCATCCAGCTCATTCGCTGGTCCGAGGTAGACGACCACGCTTTGACGCAGCGTTCTCGTGGCTAACGCGCGCAGGAGCTCTGGCTCGCTTCGCACGAACAAGACGCGCCCTTCGTGCAGTGCCACGACGTGGCGCTCGATATCATCACTGCACCACGACGGACGCACCGGTAGTCGACCGCCTTCGCGGGCAAAGCCAACCAACGAGCCGGTGGCGCTCGGTCCGAGCGAACAGGCCACGATCGGCACTGTCGGCGCTATGACCGACGTCGAGGTCGCTTCCTCGGCGACGTCGAGCACGCCATCTGGCGCGTCACCGGTGAGACACGCTAGATGCGCGATGAGTTCTGGATCCCGCGCACGAAGAAGCTGTATGGAATCGTCAACATCGAAGTCCGACGCGTCGTCACTGGGTTCTCGAAGAAGGTCATCACGGCGCTTGGCCATGAGAGCCATCGGCACGCTGGCCAGTCCGCTGAGGGGACTCGGCACGCCGTGACGAGGAGAGGGCGGGCCCGGGGCCGTGGTGCGGTAGGGAACGCTGATTGCCACTGGTTCGTGCGTGACGTGCGAGGAGGGAACCATCAGGGCTATCAGCGCCACGACGAGCCCGGCTAACCACGCGCTGCCTCCACTTTTCACGTGTCGACCTCGCCGCAAGCGACGCACGTTGAGGGCGACATGGCAGAGGAACGCGAACCAAAAGAGTGCCAAGAGCACGAGCATCGCTCGCACGTAGAGGCCGTTGGTCTCCGCGTTGGACTGTCGCCATTTAGAGACAACTACGTAGGGGAGCAAAGTGAAGTAAAGCACCAACGCGGCGCCGCGGGCCGGCGTCGCGACGGGTCGCTTCAGCTGCTGGGAACTAACTGCCACGTCAGCGAGGTGGTCGTTGTTGCGGGAGTGATCGTCACCTCGCACTGCTCCTTCGCGCCAATCACGAACTGAGTTTGGACGTTGATCGATAAGCCCGGACAGTGAAGCGTGATCGCGACGGGTGCGCTGGCGGCGAGTGTCCAGGTTCCGGGTCCTTCGAGAGGGACGACGGCGACGTCGAAGTTCGGCGTGAGTTTTCCGCTCAGCGCTCCGCTCGCGACGCTCTCGGCGGATGCGCTCGCGATAGACGGTGCGTTCGAAGCGGTCGCGTTCGACGAGTTGTCGCCTGAATGTCCACTCGTCGACGGGCTCACCTTCGTCTCCACTCGGGTCGTCGCTGAGACGATGGGCTTCGTCGTCGGGGTGGACGTTGACATCGCGTGCCTCGTGGTCGTCGTCTGCCGAGCGCGTGAGCGATGCGCCGGCGTGGTAGTCGTGGTGATCGTGAGGGCGGTCGTTGTCGTCGTCGTCGAGATCGAAAAGTCGTCGCGCGCCGGTGTCGATCGACCCGACGCCGTCAAGGTGAAGACCAGTACCAGTAACAAGAGGGGGCTCGACCACATCACCCAGTGCGTGCTTTTGAGCGAACGAAGTGGTCTCATACGAATCCTCGCAGGGTACTGGCCCTGTGGGCGGAAAAACTTTTTTCATTCACAACCTTTGTCAACTTTTAGAGCAAGTAGCGCATAGCGAAGTGTTGGAGCTCTGACTGCAACGACACCGGCGCGCTGTGATCGTGGGCGGCGAGTTCGCGTAGCGATCGACCCTCGAAGACGCGCGCGTAGGTCAGTCGAACGAGGCGATCGTGCTCACCCCCTCGCAGGCTCTCCAGACGCGAAAGCAACGGCGAGGATTCCTCGGCGGCTCGTTCCACGTGGTCAAACCGAGATACCCGAACAAGGGCCTCCTTCTCCTTTAACAACCAACGACGTAGACGTCCACGCAACGCACTTAAGAGGTCTGGCGCTGCGTACTGGCGTGACTGGCCCGCCCAGTCGACCAGCAACTCACTCAAAAGTGAGATGGCCATCGCGAGGGTCTCGCTGGGGTCATCGATGATGCCCTCACCGAAGCGCAGCTGTCGACAGACACTGACCACTCCCGGCAACAGCGTCTGCAGGAGGGCTCGATGAATGTAGGGATCACTGGCCTCTTGCAGAAGGGCACGAACGATCGCTGCTCGCTCCAGCACGTTACGGCCTCCGCGCGACTCTAAGAGGGCCACGACGTCGCAGAGATCGCCTTGGGCATCGAGGGACAGCTCGCGATGTCCTTCGGCGAGGCGCCGGGCACTGGCTTGGGCGTGCGGACTTCGTCCGAACCGGCGCCACTCAAGTCGAAGATTCTCTAAGAGGTCAGTTTTGGTTGTCATGGAGCCCAGTTGATGTCCGACCACGCACCTCGCAACAAACGTTCTTACGCCAGAGCGCACTCCATTTTTCACGCTCTTAGAGTTGACCTCGCCGCGCACAGAGCAGCGCACATAGTGGCGACGTAGGCTGGGCCGATGGACATCGAGGCCTTCTACGAACAGAATGAAGCGCGGCGCGAGAGCGCCGAGTTTGAGTTTGGCAGTGAGTGGACCGACGCCGCCGACAACGAGTACGAGCTGTCGTGGGTGGAAGCCACCG
Organism: uncultured Acidimicrobiaceae bacterium; assembly: GCA_963803745.1. Classification (GTDB taxonomy): domain Bacteria; phylum Actinomycetota; class Acidimicrobiia; order Acidimicrobiales; family RAAP-2; genus RAAP-2. The sequence goes on from CAWDNL010000002.1 coordinate 193,235, forward strand.
GCGAGCTCTACCTGATGGTGGAGCCCGACGCCGTGGTGACCGAGGACATGTTCGGCGACTTCTTGGTGTCTGACGAACCGGTGAACGATCTCACCGTGGTCGTTATAGGTAAGGTGCCGTCTCTGGCCGGCCTCGAAGACCTGTTGGAGGGCTGGGAAGAAGCCATGCTTGAAGAAAACTCCCTCGCCTGGCTCTACGATCGCCTGCCCGAGCAGTCAGGCCAGTCCGAAGAGTCTCAGGAAAACTAGAGATAGGGCGTCGAAGAGTCAGCGACTTTGCAGAGCCGCGTCAGTGACGCGACCAGGTCGCTCACCGGAACGCGTTCCGCTTCGTTGATTGTCGTCATGAGGGGATTCCAACTTCCGTCGATCGAGGTGGCCGCGGCGGCGAATGGTGTGGCCTTTAGGAGTTCGGACATGGCTCGGGCTTGGAGCTTGTTTCGTTCGCCTGCGCTCAGTCCGGGCTGCTCACTTTGTTTCTGTATGGTGAGCGCAAACTTGACTTCGGCGCAACTTTTTCGAGCGTCCGCGACCGCTCCATTCGTTCCGCACGCGCTGAGCAACGCGCTCGCCACCGTGAGAGTCGCCAGGGCGCAGAGAAGTCGAGCTAGCCGAGCCACGAGTCGGCGGACTGGAGCAAGAAGTCACTGACGCTTCGTCCGCGCTCAAAAATGTCACACAACGGATCTTCGCCTTTGGCCACTTGGCTTAAGGAGATCGCGCGGCGCGCCACGATGGAGATGCGTCGCTCCGAGGCCTCAGTGGGGGAGGCGAAGGCGTCGGTGGCGGTCACCTCGAGCGGCATCTCCAGCCCGCCGATGGGCGCCAAATCGATCGCTAGTCGCAGGAGATCGGGCCCGTGGGGCATCGGCGGCAGACTCCAGGTTAAAACCAGAGGAAAATGAAACTCGTCCGGGGGGTCGACCTCGTCGGGAAGTCCGAGCACCGCGTCCTCAAAGGCGAGCAGCGTTCTTGGATCCACGTCGAGCTCGATGTGCAGATCAACCGGACCGCCACAGCCGTCTTCGGGGTGCAGATCGACTTCCCAGGCCTGGCGTAGCGAGTAGGTCTCCACGAAATGGCGCTCATCGTGCACGTGAAAACCGTGGGTCACCGCGTGGTCCTTGAGGTCGGCAACGAATCCTGCAACGTCAATAGCGGCCATCACTAATCAGGTTAGCCGCGAACCCCAGTAGCGTTACTGCGTGCACGAGACGCTTTTGTCACCACTTCGTGAGTGCGCGCACGAGATTGGCGCTGTCGTGCGAGCGGGACGTCATGAAGGATTCTCTGGAGTGCGTTCGACTCAGTATCACCTCGACATCGCGGCCGACGAAGTCGCATTGCGCGTTCTTCACGGTGCCGGGTTCCAAGTGGTGAGCGAAGAGTCAGGTGTGTCAGGGAGCGGAGAGTACACCGTGGTCGTTGATCCCGTTGACGGATCGACGAACTGCGATCACGGCGTCCCTTTTTACGCGACGAGTCTTGCCGTTCTTCGTGACGGTGAGCTGGTGGCGGCGCTGGTGATGAATCAAGTGACGGGGTCGATGTACGAAGCCGAGAAGGGCGGTGGTGCGTTTTGCGACGGTGAGGCGATTTCACCGAGTGCTCAACGCGACTTCACCAGGGCGATCGTCAGTTTTTCGGGTCTCCCGCAGCGTCACCTCGGTTGGGCGCAGTACCGTTCGCTCGGAGCAGCCAGTCTGGAGATCTGTCTCGTGGCCGACGGCTCACTAGACGTTTTTTCCGTCGCCAATGCGTCACGTCTAAGTCCGTGGGACTACCTCGGTGGGCTGCTCATCGTCCGAGAAGCGAACGCGTTCGCGCTGGACCTTGACGAAGAGGAGCTGGTAACTACCGAGCGAGTACGGCGCCGACCAGTGTTCGCTGCTACCGCGGAACTGGCGTCGTTCATGCGAGACGCAGGAACCTTCTAGGATTGTCTACTTCGGGCGCTTAGCTCAGTTGGCTAGAGCAGCTGATTTACACTCAGCAGGTCGGGGGTTCGAGTCCCTCAGCGCCCACCGATCCGGACCGTGCGCGAAGCGGTGTTCATGCAGAGGCACCGGACCGAGCAGGGTATTTCTTGTTCGGCAAGACTGTGCCCATGTTGTCGACCGACGAGGGTGACACCGATGCACTGCTGAAGGACGCGAGCGAGCGCGCCCGTCGTTATCTCGCGAACCTCGCGGGTCGGCCGGTCGTTCCCGACCAGTCGGCGCTGGGCGCGCTCTTCTCCTTCGACGAATCGTTACCGGAGTCACCGGGTGATCCACGGGCCACGCTGGCGCTTCTCGACGACGTTGGTTCACCGGCCACCATCGCGAGTGCGGGCGGACGTTACTTCGGGTTCGTCATTGGGGGCTCCTTGCCAGTCGCGATCGCGTCGAATTGGTTGGCAACCGCGTGGGATCAGAACGCCGCGTTCCCTGTCATGTCGCCCGTCTCGGCGCGGCTCCACGATGTGGTAACCAGATGGCTGCTCGATCTGTTCGGCCTCCCTGATGGCAGTGCGGCGGCGTTTGTCACCGGTTCGGCCATGGCCAACACCACCGCGCTCGCAGCAGCACGGGACCAGCAGCTCGCACGCGTGGGCTGGGATGTTCAGAGCGAGGGACTCTTCGGCGCGCCCGAGCTCACTGTGGTTATCGGAGAGGCGGCCCACTCCACCCTCGTCCGAGCCCTCGGGGTCGTGGGCCTGGGGCGAAACCGGGTCATTCAGGTACCCGCCGACAACCAGGGCCGCATGCGAGCCGACTGCTTGCCAGGACAGGTCACGGGACCGACGGTGATCTGCGCTCAGGCGGGTGAGGTGAATACGGGCGCCTTTGACCCGTTTCCCGACATCGTGGCCTGGGCCGCCGAACGCGATGCCTGGGTGCACGTCGACGGGGCCTTTGGGCTGTGGGCTTTGGCTGAACCCTCGCTCGAGCGTCTCACCGCCGGCTTGTCCGGCGCGCACTCCTGGTCCGTTGATGCGCACAAATGGCTCAACGTCCCGTATGACTCTGGGATCTGTCTCGTCCGGCGCCCCGAAGATCTTCGACGCAGCTTCGCCATTGGCGCCGCCTACCTGCCCTCTGACGTGGGCTTCGAGGCCATGCACCATTCGCCGCAGGCCTCTCAGAGGGCCCGTCAGATAGAGGTCTGGGCGGTCTTGCGCACTCTTGGCCGGCAGGGCGTGGCCGATCTTGTGCGACGGTCGTGCGATCATGCGCGGCACATGGCCGACGAACTTCGTATTGCGCGTCTGGAAGTTCTCAACGAGGTGGTGTTGAATCAAGTGATCGTGCGTGGCGCGAATGACAACCTGACGTTGGGTCTGGTGGACGCCGTTCAAAGGGACGGAACGTGTTGGTGTGGCCCGACCATCTGGATGGGGCGCCCGGCCATGCGGATCAGCATCTCAGGCTGGGCGACCACGCATGAGGACATCGAGCGAAGCGCCAGGGTGATCATCGCCATAGCGGAGCGTCTCGCTCTCGATTGAGCGGGAATGAGGCTGACGCCAACGGGGAATGGTGGATCTCACACTGGGTCAACATGTGATGGATGTTGACTGGGGCAACAAGCTTGACCTGGGTGTATCTAGGGGACAAGCACGATGCGCTCCCCGGGCACCTCGCCATGGAGCCAGACGCTCTCGACGTCCGCGAGGGGCTGAACGTTTGCGGTCATGGCGATGGTTCCGGAATCAATTTCGTCTACGAGAGAGGGCAACTCGGCGAGGTAGGCCCTCGTTGAAACGGCGCCTTGGCCGGTACCTTGGAGTCGAAAGTTCGCAGAACGCAACGCCACCGACGGCAGCTCAATGGTGGGGCCGGCTATCGCCCCGATCTGAATCCAGTTCAGCTCGTGGCTGCGATCCGTGCGATTGGTGAGCAGCGCCATCATGGTCTCCTGTGCAGGCTTACCCCACAGATAGTCGATGACGATGTCAACGTCTGCCGCGGCAACGGCGAGCGCTCTCGCCGTCTCGTTGGCGTCGTCGGTTAGCTGGACCACTTCATTGGCACCCAAGGCGCTAAGAGCACTGAGTCGAGTGAGATCACGTCCCGCTCCAACCACGCGGCCGGCTCCAAGATGCTTTGCGATCTGCACCGCCATGGTTCCCGCGTTGCCCGTTGCGCCAAGTACGAGCACGCCCTGTCCCGGAATGAGTGGGACTCGACGACGCAGTGCGACCCACGACGACATTGCGGGATTCATCGCCGCAGCGACCTTCACCACGTCGACGTCCTTGGGAAGTTCGATGGCACGTCGGGCATCGACCACGACCTTTTCCGCCATCGTGCCGAACACAGCGTCGTCAGTGACGAAGTAGACGCGCTTACCGTCCGGGCGTCGACCGACGCCGTCAATACCCGGGATTAAAGGCAGTTGACCCGTGCTGGTGTAGTGAGCGCCGGCAGCCCCCGAACGCACGCGCGGGTGCAGGCCCACCGCCAGGACGTCGACGAGCATCTCGTCTACCGTCGCGGGCTGTGGCACGTCGAACTCTTGATAGTGCGGTGGTTCGTCGAACGAGGTGACGACGGCTGCGTTCATTTTGATCATGCGGCTAGTTCCTTCGGAAGTACGAAATTTAGTTGGTGTCACGTACCAATATAGTTGGTGTCACGTACTAAATCAAGTAGAGTGGTGTGATGACACCTCGAACGTCTCTCGCATCTTCAATTAACGGGGAGTTGAGTGCGGTCGACGGAGCGGTGCAGTTGTCGTTCCTGATCCAAAACTCCCTCTCTCGGCTCGCGGCGCAGTACGGTCTGTCGTTGATTCAGACCCGACTGCTGGGCGTACTGCGCGATCGAACGCCGAGCATGAATGAATTGGCGACGCTTCTCGAACTTGACAAATCGAGTGTCACTGGGCTCATTGATAGAGCGGAGCGGCGCGGTCTCGTCGAGCGGATCCCCTCAGCGAAGGACCGACGAGCGGCGATGGTCCGTCTTACCAGGGAAGGTCGCTCGCTGGTCACCAGGGTGGGCGCGACCTTTGAGACAGAGGTATCCCAACTGTTGGATCTTCTTCCCCCAAAGGACGCGGAGGCGTGGTCGCGTGTCACCAGTCGACTCTTGATCGCGCACGCGAAAGAGCACGGGGTCAATCTCTTCGAAGGCGTGACGCCCACCTCGTCTTTCGACGGCGCGTCAGAGAAGCGAATGAGTAAAGCCTCGGGCTAATCGCCGTGGTCAGTGGATGTTGGCGCGGCGAGCGCAGAACGCCATGAAATGCCACGGTGGTCTTCGAATGTGAACGTTTGGAGAGCGATATCAATCGAAAGGCGCACTCGTGGTGTTATACATGGCCTCGTGGACGGTCCCGAGACCAACGAAGACCCTGAAGCGCCGAAGGGCGAGGAACGAAGAAGCGGGGATCGGCGACGAGGTAAGGATCGACGCGAAGGGAACGCCGGTCCCGAAGACGGGGTTGAGCGCCGCAAAGAGGAACGTCGCAAGGGTGAGCGTCGTCGGCGATAGCGTTTTCGCTTCGTAAAGTCGCGCATTTACAACTAATAATTCCGTCTCGACTTCCCTAGTACCGTATCGCCTATGCGGGGAGGGGAGTGACCGATCGTGGACGGCGTACGACGTCGTTGACCACTCTGCGCTTGTTCAAAACAAGAATTGCGGTGAGTGGGCTCGTCACCCTGACGGTGGTCGCTCTCGCAGTTGCTCCTCTCGCCATCAGCACTATTGCCAAAGCGAATACGCTGCAGATGTCGTCGGATAATTCGTCGACCGGCTGGTATCCGAATGAGCCGGAACTCTCGCCCGCGAATGTCAGCGACGGCGATTTCGGAGAACTATTCGACACGCCGCTTAATGGTGAGGTTTACGCGCAGCCGCTCATTGTCCAGCCGACGGTTCTTACCGTGACCGAGAACGACTACGCCTATGGCATCAACTCCACCACGGGCGCGATCGAGTGGCAAGACAACTTCGGCCCACCCGCGGATCCTTTGGCACAGATCGGCTGCGGTGATGTCGGCTCAGGTTTGGGGATCACCGGCACGCCCGTCATCGATCCTTCGACCGACGTCGCCTACTTCGTCGCCGCGAAAGACTCCGGAACTAGTCCGGCTGGCGCAACCCAGTGGTTCATGGAGGCCGTCAACGTCCAAACGGGCACGACTCCGTTGGGTTGGCCGACGGGCGGCGTGCAGATTGAGGGCAGCTCTGACGGCGATCCCGACACGGTGTTCAACGGGGAATATCAGACTGAGCGACCCGGGTTGGTACTGGTCGATGGGGTGGTGTACGCCTCGTTTGGTTCACAGTGTGACGACGACGACTGGGAAGGCTGGATCGTCGGTGTGTCTGAGTCGACTCACACCATCACCACCATGTGGTCCACCGAAGAAGACGTAGCGCTCACGGGGGAGCATCAACCGGGTGGAGGCATCTGGCAGTCAGGCTCGGCACCCGTTGTCGACAGCAATGGGGACATTTTCGTGGCAACGGGCAACGGCGACGATCCCTCAAGCCCTGAGGCGGGCACCGACACGTCGAATACCACCTACGGCGAAGCGGTGGTTGAACTACATACCAATTCCAGCGGTCAACTACAGGTTGTCGACTTCTTCATAGCCGCGGACGCCGATTCACTCAACTCCCAAGACGGCGACCTTGGCTCAGGAGGACCGGTTGCTCTGCCCGCGAGTATGGGGACGACGCAGGAGCCGAGTGTCATCTTGGAAGACGGTAAACAGGGCATTCTCTACGCTCTCAACATGAACAGTCTCGGTGGCTATCAAGAGGGTCCCGACGACAGCGACGACGTACCTTTTGAAACGGCGGACTCTTACGGCGGCGTGTGGTCAAAACCGGCAGTCTGGCCGTCATCTTCTACCCCGAGCGACCCGAGTGGTTACATCTATGTGCCCACGGCGGGGACCGCAGGCTTTCAGACGAACGGTGGGTCGCTCAACGTCTTCCAAGAAAGCGCTAGTGAGACCGGCATCGTCTCGTTCCAACTCGTGGGCCAGACGGTCAATTCCGGCAACACCTTTGGCTACGGTTCGGGGGCGCCGATTGTCACGTCAAACGGCACGACATCGGGCTCGGCCACCGTGTGGATTATTCACGCAACTGAACTAAGCGGTGCCGATTCCCAACTTGAAGCCTTTAATCCCGTGCCGGTGAACCCCGGATCGGATGGCACGCTCGAACAGATTTGGCAATCGGGAACGTTCACCTCCACTGTGTTTGCCGCACCGGGCGTTGATAACGGCATCGTCTACGTCGGTACCAAGGACGGCACCCTTCTCGCCTTCGGTGCTCTTGCGGCGGCGACGCCCGCACTCGCGGCAACGAGTCCCAACTTTCCCTCCACCGTCGTGTCCCAGTCGGTCACCGAATATGCCACCTTTACCGCGAGTGCGCCGACCACAGTGTTGTCCTTTGTCGAGGCGGGCAGCGCATTTACGTTGGGCACGCCCAGCATGTCGCTTCCGGCGGCACTTTCGACCGACCAGTCCATTACGGTACCGGTGACGTTCACGCCTACCGCACTCGGCGCAAACGCGGGGACACTGACCGCCAATGTCACAGGGGCCGCCTCAACGATTGATCTGAGCGGCCAGGGACAGACGTCTACGGCGAGCCTCAGCGTGTCACCAGACGAGGTCGATTTTGTGCCGCAACCGATCGCCGGACCCACGGCGAGTATCCCGGTCACGTTCACGAATATCTCTTCTAGCGCCATTAGCGTCACTGGCATTTCCTCACCAGTACTTCCCTTCAGCTTGACGGGTGTACCGACCACCCCCCTGACGCTCGAACCCAACGGCGAGGCCGGTGACTCACTAACTTTTACCGTTGACTTCGCCCCTCCTGGATCCTCGGGAGACTTCGTGCATGACTTCAACGGCGTGACGACGCTCGATACAAGCGTGGGCGACTTCGGCGAAGCGATTGAAGGAACCGCGGCGCCACCTGCGCAAATCACGACCATTCCAAACTCGCTGAGTTTCGGCGATGTCGACCTGGGCTCTTCGGCGATGCTCAACTTTGACCTCGGCGACCAAGGAGGGATCCCGCTCACCATCACCGAGTCGACACCGCCTACTTCGGACGGCTTCAGTGCGCTGACCAACCCTTTCACGCAGCTCTCAGGCAGTGGCGACGTCATCGCTCCGAACACTTCGATCGTTGAGACCGTGCAGTTTGCTCCCACGTCGACGGGTCCGGCGTCCGCGACATGGCTCTTGGAGGGCAACGACGGTAATGGCGTTCAAACAGTCACATTGACAGGTACGGGCGTCATCGCACCGCCCCCGCCGCCTCCACCGCCGCCCACGCTTCCGTCTCCGGCGACGTTGACGATTACGACTCTGTCCGGCCGGGTCGGAACGCCTCTCGCCCTGGGCACGAGTGGCGACCCCAACGGCGGCGCCGTCAGCTACGCCGTCAGCAACGGCACCGCGACGGGGTGTTCGATCACGGATTATGAACTCAGTGCGAAAAGTGACGGAACGTGCATCGTCACGGCCACCAGATCAGCGAGTGGATCGAATCCTGCGATTTCGTCGTCAGCCACGACCATCACGTTCGCCGGCAAGGTCACAATTTTGCGACCAGGGCCGGTCACCGTCACTTTCACCTCGTCGAGCAGCGCGCTGAACGCCGCAGACAAGAAGGTTCTCGCGACGTTGGCGAGGAAGCTCGAGGTCGGTGACTCGGTGACCTGCACAGGTTATGCCAAGGGCGACTCGGCGCTCGCCCTACGGCGTGCGAGCGTCGCGGCGGCTTATCTGTCGGGTCGAGTGAAACTGCACATATCCCTGAAGGGCGTGACGAGCCTCACCGACAATAAGGTGATCGTCGCCACTACTTGACCCCAAGAAGAACTCGATGTCCAGCGACGCTCTAGAGATGACCAAGGTTGCCGAGGCGAAAGTCGGAATGCTGATTCGTCGACCCACTTCCGATGTTTTTCAGGCCTTGGTCAATCCATCAATTACCGGTTCGAACGGCGGTTTTACATGCCGCGTCAGCTCGTTGAAAGCGTTCCCCGAGCACAACTTCGTGCGTCGTTCTTGATCATGCACCCGAGGAGCTCGAGGCTTAAAAACTCCGTGGGCTTTCCAACATGAGTGAATCGAACCGCGCCGCGTTCTGCACTCGAGAATATTTTGCCCGGCCTTCTGACGTGGTGGCCCGTGAACTCGTTGGTTCGCTGATCGTCGTTCGGGACAATATCCGTGTGCTGCGAGCGATGATCGTCGAGACCGAGGCTTACGGTGGGTTGGACGACGCCGCGTCGCACGCGTTTCGAGGGCCGACACCGCGCACCGCGGTCATGTTCGGACCCGCGGGATATCTCTACGTCTATCTCAGTTACGGCATTCATTGGTGCGTGAACGTCGTCACCGACATCGAGGGCGTGGCGAACGCGGTCTTGCTTCGAGCGGCAGAGATCGTGAGCGTTGAGGTCAATGACGCCGAAGTAGAGAGTCACTCCATCTTGCTGCGTGGGCCCGGCAACTTCTCGAAGGGACTGGGCATTACCGGTGCCGACAGCGGAAGTGACTGTTGCGACGAGATCGGTTCTCGAATATCGTTTCGCGCTCGTCCGAGGGGAGCGGCAGTACGGGTCGCCCGGTCGCGTCGAATCGGTATTTCAAAAGAACAAGAGCGACTTTCCCGATACTTTCTCGAGGGGAATCCAGCCGTGTCCCAACCACGCACGCCTTCCAGCCCCTCTTCTTGAGAACACTGGGTGACGTATGCCCTCCTAGGCGTTGGCAGAAGGAGTGTTTAGGTCGAATCGATAGCATTCACGACGGGACGGTACTTCTTGAACGCAACTCTGACGCAGACCGAGAACAGCGTGCAGCTTGTCGCCATCATCGTGTTCGCGGTGGCCGCTTCCACGCTGGTGAGGAAAGGACGGGCCGATCCCCAATCGGCCTACCTTCTCCCTCGTCAGCGCATACGTCCTCTTGCCCTCGAGATCATCGATCCCTTCATGTCAGTCATCGTCGTCGGTCCGGTGCTCGCGCAGGAACTGAATGTGAGCGCTTGGCATGTGGTCGCGGGTTTGGTGGGCGCTTCGCTCGGCGTGCCCATCGGGATGCTCCGCTCGCGAGTGCAGTTCGTTCGTGCGATCAAGAGTTCCAGGAGCGTGGTGTTGACGCGCTCCCGGGCCGAGTACGCACTCCTCGGACTACTCGTTGTGTTGCGCTCCGCCGAGGACGGCATTCATAACGTGCACACCACCTCGATCACACTGCTCTTCGCCTCGTTACTGGCGCTACCCGTTGGCGAATCGATCGCGAGGACGACCGCCATCGTGGGTAAGTATCGCAACTCGGTCAGCGAATCGCCATCGATGGGCCTTTCGCCCTAGAGAGTTCGGGCCTTCGAGGAAGCTACTGCGAGCAGCCCCGCGCATCGACCGCGGCGACGTCGACGACGACATCGTTGCGAACGAGCCAGATTAGGTCGTAGCGATCGACGGTCGGATCGCAGTGAGGCGGCACGAGTTCAACCCGGTCACCGCGCTTCAGTCGCGGCCTTGGCCTATCCGTCAGTAGGCCCTGCTCGTCTCCGAAGAACTGATAACGAGAGGTCTCGGCGTCGCCCGCGACCACGGGCACACCCGCATCGGTGGCCATCGATTTAAGTCCGGCGTCTACCGTGACAAATCCTTTTTGATTGGTCGAGATCACCGTGGTCGTTATTGTCAGACTTTGAGCGAACTGGCCCTCGGGATCGCTTCCCAACGCGTCGCGGTACTCGCGATCCATGAAGACGTAGCTGCCACACTGCAGTTCGTTGAGACACCCCAACTCGATGTCGATACTCGCCGTGCCGGTTCCGCCACCGGTTCGAAGCTCGACTCGGTGGCCTGCTGCCTCGAGCGTATCGATGACCTCCTGCAGGCGCCTCGTTGAATCGGCGGTAACGGCGAGGCGAGCGTCACGACCCGCAACATGCTGTAGATGGCCGCCGTATCCCTGCACACCAGAGAATCCCAGTTCGGAATATTCGTTGATGCGCTCAATGACACGAAGCGCTTCGTTGGCGTTTACCACGCCGGTGCGGCCAAGTCCGACGTCGACGTCACACAGCACCCGCAGTCCGCCCTCGTGTTCGCGGGCGTGGCGACCGAGATCGTCCACTCCATCGGAGTGATCGACGACCACTATTAATTCACATCGCTGTGCGAGTGTGAGCGCCCTTCGCGCGAGGTCGTCGCCGACCAGTGGCGATGTAACAAGTATTGACAGCGGGACATTATCTCCGTCCTCCATCAGTCGGTCTACGATCACTTCGGCCTCCGAGAGTTTGGCGAAAGCCAGTCCGGCCGCCCCGGCGTCGAGCTGCAGCCTCGCGACGAACGCGGACTTGTGCGATTTCACGTGCGGACGCAGCGCCACGCCCGATGCCGCGACAAATTTTGCCATCCGTCGCACGTTGTTCAACAGCAAGTCGAGGTCACAGACCAGAGCGGGAGTGGCCACGAGTCGCCGCGACCCCGCTTCACCTAAATGCGCGAGAACTTCGTGATAACGCGGTTGGCTCCCTCGACTTATCTCCATGTGCCAATTGTCACATGTTCTCACCTTGCCGGATGTGGCGAGAACGCAAACGCATTCTCAAAACAAAGTGCGGAAGTCGCCGATTCTTTCTCATTTCTTACGGAGATACGAAGTTGGTCAACTAGGGTGCGGTTGCGCATCAAAACGAGGAGGACACCGTGCTAGGTGACAAGGAAGAACACTTCGAAGGCAAGGGTACCGACATCAGTGCCCTGCAGTCGCACATTGAAGAGTATCTAAAGAACGATGGCTTCACGGTTCAAACGTCCGCCGCGAGTGACCAAGGGACCGTGATTCAGGCCAAGAAGGGTGGCTTCCTTCGTGAAGTCGTCGCTGCGGACCGTGCGCTGACCGTCACCATCACCGGAAGCTCCGCCGACTTTAAGGTGCGATTCGGTATTGGCAAGTGGCTCGAGCACTTAGGTGTCGCGGCTATCGAAACGCTTCTGCTCTCAGAACTCTTTCTGGTCGTTGACCTTGCCGACTCGCTCTGGAATATCGAGATCGAAGACAAGTTGATCGCCGACGTCAAGAAGTTCATCGGCTAGTCACTCAAGTCCGGAAACACTACGGCGCCCTTGGCGCAGTACCGGTGCATCGCTACGGCTATGAGCCGGTCGGCGTTCACGGCGGGGTCTGCTCGTGCGAGCCTCTTGGCTTCCTCGAGGGAACCCAACGACTAGCGAAAACCGACGACGCCGTGGGGACGATAGTCGTGCTCGAGCCGTTCAATTTCGACACTATCGAGTTGGAGGTCGATGGCGGCCACGGCGTCACTTAAGTGCTGAGCTTTGGTGGCGCCCACAATGGGACTGCCGACGGCTGGATTCTTCAGCGCCCAAGCCAGAGCGATCTGCGCGGGCGCGACACCACGCTGTCGGGCAACGTCGATGACGGTGTCGACAATGGTCCGGTCGTCGTCGCTGTAGAGGCTGCGACCGAACTCATCGTTCTCAGATCGATTCGTCTGTTCATTCCAGGGGCGAGTGAGTCGACCGCGAGCCAACGGGCTCCAAGGAATGGACCCGACGCCTTGGTCTTCGCAGAGCGGGAGCATCTCACGCTCCTCTTCGCGATAGAGCAGGTTGTAGTAGTTCTGCATGCTGACGAATCGAGTCCATCCATTGAGGTCAGCGAGGTACAGAGCTTGAGCGAACTGCCACGCGTACATTGACGAGGCGCCGATGTAGCGCGCCTTGCCGGCTTTGACGACGTCGTGCAGCGCCTCGAGGGTCTCTTCGATGGGTGTGTCGTAGTCCCAGCGATGAATCTGATAGAGGTCGACGTAGTCGGTACCGAGTCGGCGCAGACTGTTGTCGATTTCACTCAGGATGGCTTTGCGCGAGAGACCTTGACCGTTGGGTCCTGGACTCATGCGCCCGTGCACCTTGGTGGCGATAACCAGTTCGTCGCGCGGCGACATCGATAACAACGTTGAACCGGTGATCTCCTCACTGCTGCCCGCGGAGTACACGTTGGCGGTATCGAAGAAGTTGATACCGGCGTCGAGGGCCTGGCGAAAGAACGGCTCAGCGGCGTCCTTATCGAGTGACCAAGGTTGGTTACCTCGGCCCGGTTCGCCGTAGCTCATGCAACCCAGGCAGATCCTCGAGACCTTCAGACCGCTCGTGCCCAGTGCCACGTAGTCCACGTCAAACCCTCCCGATCGTCTTGTGTCGAACTTAAGTTAACGGTTGGTTTCAGTAACGCAGCGGAAACATGATCGTGATAGGAAAAGAACATCAATTCAACCTTCGTAGACATTGACGCGTCCTTGGCGTGGGACGAGGTGTTCTCTGCGTCGGGGGTGCCACGACCGCTCTACAAGGAGATTGTCGACGTGCTCGCCAATCTCCAGACTGTCGAGATCCGCACGCGATTTGAACAGTTGGGGAGAACCTTCGCCGAACGCGGCGTCACCTTTGCCTTAGGAGGCGAGGAGCGCCCTTTTCCTCTCGATCTCATCCCACGCATCATCGCGGCCAACGAGTGGGACCTACTCTCAGCGGGTATACGTCAACGAGTGCGGGCACTCGAAGCCTTCCTCGACGACCTCTATGGACCAGGGGAGTGTCTGAACGACGGCGTGGTGCCACGCCGTCTCGTCACCTCGAGCTTTCACTTTCGACGTGAGGCCGTCGGCATCGTCCCGCGCTTTGGGCCGCGCATCACCGTCTCGGGCATTGACATCATTCGAGACGAAGAAGGGAATCTGCGCGTCCTCGAGGACAATGTTCGCATCCCCTCGGGCATCTCCTACGTGATTGAAAACCGACGGGCGATGACTCAGAGCTTCGGCTCGTTGTTCGCGCACTACCGCGTTCACCCGGTTGACGAGTACCCGGCGCGGCTCTTGCGCGCGTTGCGTCTCTCTGCGCCGGAGGGAGTGCGCGATCCCACCGTGGTGGTCTTGACGCCCGGGGTCCACAACGCCGCGTACTTCGAGCACGTGTTGCTCGCGCGCTTAATGGGCGTGGAACTCGTCGAGGGTAGCGACCTTCGCGTCGTCGACGACAACGTCCACATGCGCACCACCCAGGGTGAGCGGCCCGTCCACGTCATCTACCGTCGCGTCGATGACGAGTGGCTGGATCCCTTGCACTTTCGTCCCGACTCGGTGGTGGGCGTCGCCGGTCTCGTCAATGCGGCGCGCGCCAAAACGGTCACGATCGCGAACGCCATTGGCAATGGCGTGGCCGACGACAAACTCATCTACACCTACGTTCCGGACATCATTCGCTACTTCCTGCACGAAGAGCCACTGTTGGAGAACGTGGAGTCGTACCGACTCGAAGAAGCCGACGTGTTGCATGAAGTGCTCGAGCATCTCGAGCGCTACGTCGTAAAGCCCGTCGACGGGTCAGGCGGAAAAGGCATCGTCATCGGACCTCAAGCAGATGAGGCAACGCTGTCCGAGCTTCGAGCAGCGATATTAGAGAATCCTCGAGGGTACATGGCGCAGCGAACGGTGGCACTCTCTACGGTGCCCACCTTCGTAGACGATCAGTTGGTGCCGCGACACGTGGACTTACGCCCCTTCGCCGTTAACGACGGACGCGAGGTCTGGGTACTGCCCGGAGGTCTAACGCGAGTGGCCCTGCCCGAGGGCGCACTGGTGGTGAACTCGAGTCAAGGTGGTGGATCAAAGGACACCTGGGTGCTCGCGGACGCTAATTTGACGCCGCGAGATGAAGTCGTCAATCGCCCCGCCACGTCGATCGCGGACTTGAGTGCTCAACAGATTCAAAGGAGCGGTCGTCAGCACGGCCCCGCGCCCCAGTCGGGCGCCGACCAATGACGAAGGGCATGTTGGCGAGGCTGGCGGAGCTGATCTACTGGACGGGACGCTACGTCGAGCGCGCCGACGACACATCCAGAATCGTCGACGCCTATATCCACCGCATCGCTGAAGATCCTTTTGGCGACTCGCAGGTCACCTGTCGCTCCCTCTTCGCGATCCTCGGCATGGACGTCGCGGCGCCAGAAGCAACCGTGCAGGCCTTGCTCGACCAGCTCGTCTTCGACTCGGAGAATCCCAGTGCGATCACTGGCGCGATCTTGGGCGCGCACGATAACGCCCGGCGCGCGAGAGAGGTGATCTCTTCTGAGATGTGGGTCTGTCTCAACTCGACGCGCAATGAACTGCCCGCCCAGCGAGAAGAGGCAGCGCGCGTGGGTCCGGCGAGCTACCTGCGTTTCATTCGTGACCGCTCGGCGCTTTTCGCTGGATTGACCGACGCGACCATCAGTCACGACGAGACGTGGTCGTTCCTCGTGCTCGGGCGAACCTTGGAGCGCATCGACATGACGGCGCGGCTCCTTCAAGGACGCCTGCTCTCGGCCGAGCACTCACCTGATTGGCTCACCTTGTTGCGTGCGGCCGGCGCCATGGAGTCCTACCTGCGCGCTTCAGTGCGACGTTCGGACCCTGAAGCAATCGCCTCGTTTTTGCTGCTGGATCGTGTCTTTCCGCGCTCGGCCTACCACAGTTTGAGTGTGGCTGATCAGTGTCTCGATGAGCTCACCCGAGCGAGTACGCACTTGGACGTCATCGACCAGGCGCGTCGTACCATTCGCACCACGCAGTCGCGCCTGGAGTACATGGACCCCCGCACGCTCCTTACCAACCTCTCGGAGATCCTCATGCTCTTGGAAAAGACGAGCGCCACGGCGAACAATCAAATCACGTCCAGCTACTTTCGCCCGGGCCTTCCGACGTTGTGGGCGAGCGAGGTGGGTACGTGACCGACGGGGAGCGCTCAGCGCGATTCAAGATTCGCCACGTGACCGGATTCAGTTACGACGGGGTGGCCGATTCGTCGTACAACGAAGCGAGAATGACGCCGCCCACACTGACGCGCCAGCGGGTCCTCGAGTCGTCCATGAGCGTCCATCCCTTCGCAGTGCAGTCCACGTACCGTGACTACTTCGGGACCATCGTGACCACCTTCGACCTTCAAGAGCGCCACCACCGCCTCCAGGTCGTGGCCGAAGCGACCGTCGAAACGTTTGTGACACCCACGAGCGACAGTGATCTGGCGTTGAGTTCGCTTCGAAACGACGACACGATCGATCGCTACGCCGAGTACTTGGCGCCCACACCTCGCACAACGATGTCGCCCGAAGTGGTCGAGGAACTTTTTGAGTTAGTCGCCGGGCGCGAGCAAGTGCACGACGTGGCCAACGTCGTGACCGAGTGGGTCCGTGAGCGCGTACGGTACGTTCGAGGCGTCACCCGCGTCTCCACGACGGCCCACGAGGTGTGGGAGCAGGGTGAAGGGGTATGCCAGGACCTCACGCACGTG
This sequence comes from uncultured Acidimicrobiaceae bacterium, assembly GCA_963803745.1. Lineage (GTDB taxonomy): Bacteria > Actinomycetota > Acidimicrobiia > Acidimicrobiales > RAAP-2 > RAAP-2. The sequence goes on from CAWDNL010000002.1 coordinate 209,587, forward strand.
ACCATTGCGCTACTGCGCCATCTCGGGATCCCGGCGCGATACGTGTCCGGCTATTTGTACTCAAAGGACAACGAAGAGGTCGGAGAGAAGGTGGTGGGCGAAAGCCACGCCTGGGTCGAGTACTTCTGTGGTGACTGGGTGGGCATCGATCCCACCAACGGAGGACCCATCGGACTGCACCACGTGATCGTCGCCAAGGGCCGCGAATACGGTGACGTGCCACCACTCAAAGGCATCTACCACGGCGACCCCTCCAGCGCGCTCGGCGTGGTGGTCGAAATCACTCGCGTGGCCTAGCGCGACGGACCTTCCTCTACTGCTCTGCCTCGAAAGAACGTTTCACGTCGAATATTAAGGTGAACAGTACGTTCTTTCGCCTCTTGCAGGAGTGCTCGCCATGCCAATTCCGCCCACGATCGTCGTCTGTGAAGGGGACCAGACCGGTCAAGAGTTGCTCGAGGCGGCACTGCGCGCGCTGGAGCCATCAGTGCTCGGCTTCGAACTTGTCCTGGAGCGTTTTGACCTTTCGCTAAGCGCGCGCGAACGAACCGGTAACCGCGTGGTCTACGAGGCCGCCAAGAGGATGAAAGAGACGGGCCTCGGTCTCAAAGCCGCCACCATCACGCCGATCGAGATCGGCAGTGTCGGTTCGCCAAATCGAATACTGCGCGAGGGCATTAACGGCAAAGTCATCGTGAGGACCGGTCGTCGCATTCCTGGAGTGACGCCCATCGTCGCACTGTCGTACCCCGTGGTGGTCGTGCGCATGGCGGTGGGCGACGCCTACGGCGCGGCCGAGGGGCGACAGGGTGAGCCCGACTCGTATGAGGAGAGCGCGTGGCGAACCGAACGCATCGATCGCTCCGTCTGTCGTTCCGTCGCGGAGTTCTCTTTTCGAGCGGCCGAGTCGCTCGGTGGGTTGGTGTACGGGGGACCGAAGTGGACGGTGTCGGCGGTGTACGAGGGAATGCTGAAAGAGGAGATGGACGCTGCCGCGGCGCGCCACCGGGACGTTCCCTACCGACCGATGCTCATTGACGCGGCGTACGCCGGACTTATCACCGAAGGGTGGGAGGTACCGGTCGTCATTCCCGCGCTTAACCGCGACGGCGACTGCTTGAGCGACTTGGTCTTGGCGATGTTCGGCTCCATCGCCGGCGCCGAGTCGGTCTTGTTGTCGCTCGACGACAACCTCGAACCGATCGTCGCCATGGCGGAGGCGCCCCACGGTACGGCGCCGTCCCTCGAAGGCAAAAACGTGGCAAATCCTATGGCCATGCTGTTGGCCTGCGCGGCGGTGCTTGAGCACGCCGGCTACCGCGGCGACCCGCGATGTTCGGCGGCGTCCTCTGCACTGCGTGGCGCCACGCTGGCTTCAGCCGCCGCCGGAGTACGCACCTTCGATCTCGGTGGCGAGGCCTCGACCATCGAGGTCGTCGATGACGTAATTGCCCGAGTGCGCCTTCGCCTCTCGTAGGAACACATTCCTGGGCGAACCGGTTGCCAGGGCGTGGTGACGGATGGAGCGTGGTGGCGGTGGGAGAATTAAGGCCGCGGCGCCGCTGGGTCCCGTAAGGCAAGGAGTCCTGTGGACAATCGACAGATCGTGCTCAATGAGCGACCCGTGGGTCAGGTCACGAGTTCGACCACGAAACTCATCTCCAATCCCGTGCCCGTCTGCGCGGAGGGCGATGCATTGATCAAAGTGGCGATGCTGAGCATCGATCCGACGATTCGCACGTGGATGGATGACGCACCGGGTTATATGCCGCCAATCCAATTGGGTGACGTGATCCGAGGTGGTGGCAGCGGTCTCGTCGTGGAGTCGCGCACGCCGCGTTACCACGTGGGTGACGTGGTCTTTGGCATGACCGGTTGGCAAGAGTGGGCACTCGCCACCGACGACAACCGCTTTGCGGTGCTGCCGAAGGGCCTCGGGCTCGATCTCGCCACGGTGATGAACGTGCTGGGGGTCACAGGACTCACCGCCTACTTCGGCGTCGTGGATGTTGGGGCATTGAAGCCTGATGACGTGGTGGTGGTGTCGGGTGCCGCGGGAGCGACGGGCTCGGTCGCGGGTCAGATCGCGAAGGCTCGCGGCGCCGCCAAGGTCGTCGGTATCGCCGGCGGACCGGAGAAATGTGCCGAAGTGGTCGAACGTTACGGCTTCGATGAGTGCTTGGACTACCGCGAAGAGAGACTTCGTCAGCGCCTACGCGCCGCGTGCCCCACGGGCGTTGATCTCTACTTCGATAACGTAGGAGGAGAGATCCTCGACGCGGTGCTTGCCAATCTCGCGATGCGCGCACGCGTCGTGCTGTGTGGCGCGATCTCGCAGTACAACGCCACGGGGCCGCGGCGGGGCATCGAGAATACGTCAGCGCTCATCACTCGCCGAGCCAAGATGGAAGGTTTCCTCGTGCTCGACTACTCCTCGCGCTTTGGCGAAGCGCGCGCCGAGCTGGCACCGATGGTGCATTCGGGCGCGTTGCGCCACCAAGAGCACGTCGTGAAGGGACTCGAACGAGCTCCCGAAGCGCTCAACTTTCTCTTCAGCGGTGAGAACCACGGCAAGACCCTCGTCGAGGTGGACGAGAGCGTGCTCCTTGGCTGACGTGACGCTCGACGCGACGGCCCGTCGTGACTGGCAGCGCGTCACCGCCGCGCTGTTTCTTATCGCGTTGGTGGCGGGCTTCGCCCAGTTTGGTGCCGTTGCTTCGCTCGACGACGTCGCGCGCCACTTCGGTCACCACGCGTCGAGCCAGACCATCCAGAGTGTCGTCGGGCTCTCCGGCTCGGTCCTCGGCATCGGCCTCGCCATACTTCGCTTCGCGTCGCTCGGCGCGTTGCCCCTCGCGTCGTTGGCGGATCGTTGGGGTCGCACTTCGGTGCTGCGCCGCACGCTCCTCGTCGGGCTGATTATCACGGCGTGCGCGTCACTCAGTCCTTCGTACTGGATTTTCGTTCTCTGCTTCGCTCTCGCACGTCCGCTGCTCTCCACGACGACAACGCTCGTGCAAGTCATCTCGGTCGAACTCTCCAGCACGAAGCGGCGCATCGATCGTCTGGTCATCGTCTCGGCGGGCGCGGGGATTGGAGCGGGTCTTGCCGCAGTGCTGCACGGTCTGATTCGAGGTGCCGATTCATTTCGATGGCTCTTCGCGCTGGCGTTGGTGCCGATCTTGTTTTTGCGTCCGATGCTGCGAGCGGTACCCGAGCCCGCTTTTCAGAGTTCCAGCACGCCCTTGGCGCGACTGGGCGCGGTGCCGAAGGGGGTACGAGGACGCGTTGCCATCGTCGGTCTCGTCGTGTTCATCATCGGCGTCATGGAAGGTCCGGCCAGCGGCTTCACCTTTGTCTACGGCGAGGGGGTGCTCAAGATTCGACCCGACGTGGTGTCACTCGTCGTCACGTTGAGTGCCGTGACCGGACTGCTTGGACTCTTGGCGAGCCGCTACTGCGCCCGCGTGTTCGGTCGGCGCTGGACCGTGGTACTCGGCACGCTCGCGACCGCCTTGACCGCCGCCATCGCTTATGGCGGCGGTAAGACGGCGTTCGTGGTGGGCTACATGAGCGGGGTCGCGGCCGGGGGTCTCTTGGCGCCGGCGATCGCGGCGATGGGTACCGAACTGTTTTCGCACTCGTTTCGAGCGACGGCGGCCGGCTGGATCGTGGTGGCGGGTGTCCTCGGTGCGGTGTTCGGGCTCTTGGTCTTTGGACTCATTGGCGACAGCGTGCACATCACCGGCGCGGGCTCGTTTCGCCTTCCGGCCCTCTTCACGTTCCTGCCGTTACTGCCATTGCTGTTCTTAGTGAAGCGCCTGCCCGAGAGTTCGGCGATGGAGTTGACCTAGCGAAGTTCGACGTCGGCCACCAACGCCAAATGGTCACTGCCGCCGTCGCGCGTAAAACTGCTCTTCGCGATCCAGGGACCTCGCCCGAAAAGGTGGTCTATCTGAGAGTGGGGATGTGCGGCCGGCCACGTACGGCCCTTCGCCAATGATCGCCAGCCCGGTAAGAACACTCGAAGCAGCGGTCGCCAGGAGTTGAAGTCGCCGCCGAGTAACACCGCGACGCCTGGTTCAAGCGACGCGGCGATGGCGTTGACTCTTCGGTACTGCAAGTACGAGCCGTGGCTGATGTGGGCGCCGTGAATCGCCAGGACGTAGAACGACCGGCCCCCGGAGTTGAGACGCACCACCGCCAGGGCCCGCTGTACTTTTTCACGCGGCAGTCGTCCGAGGGAGACGACGTTGAACTCTTCGACGGTAAATCGACTCAGCACGGCGACCCCCCACGTGCCTTTCTCCACGTCCTCGAGCAAGGCTCGATTGGCGAGTTGGGAGCGGGTGAGTGGACGGTGTTCTTTAAAGTAGAGACCGTGCTCACCCCTGAAGTGGGCCAGCAGCGGTTGCCAGCTCGGCGCACCCGCGCCGGTCGTCACGCGTTCGCCGCGCGCTAACGGCGCAAAGCCTCCCTCGACGCCGAGTGAACGTCGAAGGTCCTCAAAGAAATCGTGACCTTCATCCGAGCGCCACAGCTCGGGGAGGATGAGGACGTCAGCGTCGAGCTCCTTGACAAGGTCGAGCGCGCGCGTTGGTCGACCCCACCCGTCGACACCGGCGTGAAGATTAAACGTCGCGACACGCACCGTTAAACACTAGCGAGGGCTTCTCCTCGATGTGGCAGTCTCTAATGGTGGATTTCGTCGACGTGACGTTCGGGCACCGACTGTGGTGGGTTGACGCGTTTATCGGTGAGACGGAGCGTGGAAACCCCGCGGTGGTGGTGCTGCTCGAGCATCCTCTGCCCGACGACGAACTTCAACAGATCGCCTTCGAGATGGGAGTATCCGAAACCGCGTTCTTACGCCGGGCGGGGGATCAGTGGTCGCTTCGCTGGTTCACCCCCACCGTCGAGGTTGACTTGTGCGGACACGCCACACTGGCCGCACTACACGTGTTGCTGAGCGAACTCGACGCGCCCCAAGGTGAGCACCTCTTCACGACGCGTGCGGGTGTTCTCTCGGGACGCTCACACGCCGACGGTCTCTTGGGAATCGATCTACCGAGGGCCTACCTCGAACCGCTGGATCCCTCGGTGCTCAACGGGACACTCGGTGAGGTGCACGAGGCTTACCAGTCGGGCCCTTCGACGCTGCTGGCGATCGTGGAGGACTACGAGGCACTCTGCGGACTGAGTCTCGACCCCTTGAGCCTTTTCGTCGTGCCCAGTTCGATCATCATCGCGGCCTGTTACGGCGGACCCGACGCCGACGTCTCGATACGGGTGTTCGCACCACGCCTCGGTCTTAACGAAGACCCCGTGACCGGTAGCGCGCTCTGCTCCGTAGCGCCGTGGTGGGTCGAGAAGGTGGGTTCGCCCACGGTGGTAGTGCGCCAGGCGAGCGCTCGCGGCGGGATGATGTACGCACGGCTGTTCGAAAAAAACGTCGAGGTCGCGGGCATGGCGCGGACGTTTCTCAGTGGTGAGATACTCCCGTGAGCGACAACGCGTTGGGGCCGGGACCGCGCACGCGCGTGCGCCGTCTAGCGAAGAAGGCGAGCTACGACGAAGCGGTCATCTTTGCGATTCTCGACGAGGCCAGGCTCTGTCACGTGGCCGCGACCGTGCACGGCAAGCCCGTCGCCTTACCGACGTTGCACGCTCGAGAGGATCACACGATCTACCTGCACGGCAGCCCCTCGAGTGAGGTGTTGAAGTCGATTCTTCGTTCCGGCGAAGCCTTCGTCACCGCCACCCTCTACGACGGGCTTCGACTGGCGAGAAGCGGATTCGAGTCATCGATCGCCTATCGATCGGTCGTGGTCGTCGGTCCCGCGAAGGAAGTGCTTGACGACGCGGAGAAGACCAGGGTTCTTGATCTCTTCGTCGATCGAGTCCTCCCGGGACGAGCGAAAGAGGTGCGTCCCATGAGTGAACAAGAACGCCGCCTCACCATGGTGGTCGCGCTGTCCATTGAGGAGGCGTCGGCGAAGATCTCCTCTGGTCCCACGGACGACGAGTTCGAGGATCAAGAACTCGCTGTCTGGTCCGGCACGGTGCCCGCCCGTCTCGTCTTCGACGCTCCCGTGCCCTACGTGAATGGCGCCATGGCGAGTGGGGGGCTCGACCTGCCCGCGTCGGTGAGGAAGCTGCTGGATTTGGCGTGACCGGCTCAAAACTTGGAGAAATACTGACGCACCTCGAGCCCGTGGACGAGCGCGAGGCCCTTTCGCTCGCACTGACATTGGACCGTCTGACCTGGCCCGGTGATCCCTTCTCTCAGAGTGAGAACGAGCATCACCTGACGGCGTCGGCCTTCGTGGTGTCGTCGCGCGGCGTCATCCTCCATCGCCACCGGCGACTTGGGATCTGGGTGCAACCCGGTGGCCACGTAGACCCGGGTGAGTCGCCCGAGGAGGCTTGCCTGCGTGAGACAACCGAAGAGACGGGCCTCGTGGTTCGACACCTCGAACCACCTCGACTCTTTCACGTCGACGTGCACCCGGGTCCCAAGGGCCACACTCACTACGATCTGCGCTACGTCCTTCTCGCCGATCCGCTCGATCCGACACCGCCCGAGCATGAGAGTCCAGACGTGTTTTGGTTCGACTTCGATGTCGCGCCGCAACGTGGCGAAGCGACGCTCTCTGCCGCACTCGTGAAGTTGGGCGAGTCGCTCGACGCGTTAGGCGTGACAGACTGACCACGTGAGTGAGACCGACCACGTTCGCGCCCTAATGGAGGCCGATCGTTGGATTGATCGGGTGAACGTTCAAAAGACCCGTCTGCCTGAAATGGCGGAACTCGCGACGCTCGAGAGCGTACTGCGCCAACTGCTGGGCGAACTCAAGGTGGCCGAGGCTTCGCTGGCGCCGGTAAAAAGCGCCTACGACGAGGTGGCCCGCGAGTCGAAGCGCCTGAAGGATCGTGCACGCAACCTCGACGCCACCTTGGCGACCTCCACGGCTCACGCCCGAGAACTCACTGCTCTACAGGGCGAACTCACGCACGTGCGAAGTCTCCTCAGTGAGAGCGAAGACCGCGAACTCGACCTGTTGTTGCGAGTGGAGCCGCTCGAAGATGAGGTGGCCTCTATCAAGCGGCGCGCGCAGCCCGGCGTTCTGAGGCGAAGTGAACTGACCGAAACGATTGCGCAGTTGCGAAGCTCTCTCGACGACGAGCTGGTGGCGTTGAAAGATGCACGCGTCGTGAAAGCGACGGCGCTCCCGGCGGCGCTCTTGGCGCGATACGATGCGGCGCTCGTTCACGCGGGCTCGTCGGGCGCTGCGCAGGTGATCGAGGGACGTTGTGACGGCTGTCGTCTCGCGCTCTCGCCGCTTGACTACGACCGCTTCAAGTCGCTGCCTCTCGACACGTTCATGGACTGTCCCGAGTGCGGGCGTCTCCTCGTTCCATGATCATTCTGATTCGACACGGTCAGACGACTACCAACGCGGAGGGTCTGCTCGTCGGACGTAGTGACCCCCATCTCACCTCGCTCGGCGAGCGCCAGGCACGTGCGCTCGCGCCCTACCTTGAAGGCGTGGAGGAAGTGTGGGTCTCGCCGCTCGCACGCGCCCGCGAGACCGCGGCCATTGCGCTGCCGGATGTGGCGGCGGTGGTAGCCGAGTCCTTCATCGAGGTGGACTACGGTGACCTCGACGGTCAGCCGGTGAGCGTGATCTCACCCAAGCAGTGGCACGGATTCGAACACGGTCACGACCTGGCCTTCGGTGGTGGAGAGTCGCTCGCCGCCGTTGATCGGCGAGTCCACGCGCAGCTGGACGCCCTCTTTGGCGACGAGTTGAGTCTTTTGCACTCGTCGCGTCGCCACCTCGCCATCGTGAGTCACGTCTCGCCGATCAAGTCCGCCGTGGTCTGGGCTCTCGGGGTCGCACCATCGACGGCGTGGCGGACGCGACTCGAGAACGGCTCGATCACGACGATCGCCACGCGAGGTACGACGCCGCAACTCGTGAGATTCAATTTGGTACCCGTGCTCAGCGACTAACGAAGCGCGACGTAAATCGCCCCGTAAGTGAAACCGGCGCCAATGAGCGTGCTGGCGTGAAAGAACTCGTGAAATCCAAAGACGCGGGGCACGAGGCGGGGGCGCTTGAAGGCAAACGCTATGGCGCCCAGCGTGTAAGCGAGACCGCCGGCGACAACGTAAGCGAAGCACCACGGCCCACCGCCGCGATAGATCTGAGGCATTACCGCCACCGCGGCCCACGCAACCGCTAAATACGGCACCGTGCTGATCCACCGTTTCGTATCGAGATTCAGCTGACGACCAGCGATGCCGACGGCCGCGCCACCGCACTCGACCAGCAGTAAAACGAGGCGAATCGTTCCGTGCATGGTGAGTCCGGCAACGGCCAGATAGCTGCCGGCGATGGCGAGAAAAATGGTCGAGTAATCGGCGCGCCGGAAGGCCCGACGGTGCGACGGTGACCAGCGCACACGGTGATAGAGCGCACTGGTCACGAGCATCGTCTCTACTCCTACGACGTAGCAAAGAACCCAACCCACCTGAACCCAGGAGTGAGCCCGTGCAATCAGGATCGGCGAACAGCCGGCGAGGACGATGGCGCCCGCCACGTGAAGCCAGCCTCGAAGTAAGGGGCGTGTCGGCGCGGGCAACACCGTGGTGGTCACTCTTTCACCTTAAGGCTCAGGTTCAGTGTCTTTAGAGACAACGGAGCCCGCCTGCTCCGTTGCCAGAACAGGCGGGCTATCGATGTTTGGCCCCCCCAGCCAATAGCCAAGAAATTAGTTCGTCCTCAACCACTACTGTGCTAGAGAAAGCCTTGAAACGCGCTGTTGTGAGCAAGTTCACATGAGGGGAATATCGTGGAACGTCGAACGTTGGGTCAGGGGTTAGAGGTTTCTGCCGAGGGACTCGGCTGCATGGGCATGAGCGAGTTTTACGGCGTCGGCGATGACGCCGAGTCGATCGCCACGATTCACGAAGCGCTCGAGCGTGGCGTGAACTTCCTCGACACGGCCGACATGTACGGGCCTTTTACGAATGAGTTCCTGGTCGGCCAAGCCATCAAGGGGCGCCGTGATGAGGTGGTGCTTGCGACGAAGTTTGGTAACGAGCGCGGTGCCGATGGCGCTTACCTCGGCTTCAACGGCACACCCGCCTACGTGCTCGCCGCGTGTGACGCCTCGCTCGCCCGACTGGGTGTGGACGTAATCGACCTGTACTACCAGCACCGCGTTGATCGCAACGTGCCGGTAGAAGAGACGTGGGGGGCGATGAAATCCCTCGTCGAGGCCGGTAAGGTCCGCCACCTGGGCATATCCGAAGCGTCGTCGGAGACGATCGAACGAGCCCACGCCGTGCACCCGGTAACGGCCCTGCAGAGCGAGTACTCGCTGTGGACGCGCGACCCCGAAGACGGAGTGCTCGCTACCTGTCGAGCGCTCGGCATTGGTTTCGTCGCCTATAGCCCCCTCGGGAGGGGCTTTCTCACGGCCGAGGCCGCGACTCGTCCCGCTGATGAGCGCGACTTTCGAAGTCGCAACCCTCGCTTTTCCGGTGAGGCCTTCGAGCACAATCTGCGGCTGGTAAAAAAGCTCGAGGAAATTGCCACCGTGAAGAACGCGACGGTCGCGCAGCTGGCCCTCGCTTGGGTCCTCTCACGGGGCCACGACGTCGTGCCGATCCCCGGCACGAAGCGACGCCGGTGGCTGCTCGAGAACATTGCGGCGACCGAAATTTCACTCAGCGACGAGGACATTAGCCAACTGGAGGCCGCCGTGCCCCGCGGTGCCGTCCAAGGCGACCGCTATCACGCGGCGGGGATGTTGAACCTCAACGGTTGAAAAGCGCGATCGCTCCGTCGTGAAGTTCGTAGACGTCGTCGCACCAGTTGATGACCAGTTCGTCGTGTGTGGCCACGATGATCGTGGCGCTGGTGCACGCCAAGACTGAGAGCACGGTCATCGTTTCCTCACTCCCGAGTCCGGCCGTCGGCTCGTCAAGTAGGTAGACGTCGGGGTTGGTGACGAGAGCACGTGCGAGGGCGACACGAACCCGTTCGCCGCGAGAGAGCTCCTCGAACCGCGTACTCCGCTCACTGACGAGTCCCAACGCGGCCAGGTCCTCGAGCGACTCCCTCGTGCTCGCGCGACCGAGCGTCACGACATCGAGGGCGAAGCCGCGGGTGAAGCCGGGCTCACTCATCACGTAGGCGACGTGCTGACGCAGATCGTCCTCACAAATCTCCTCCAGGGCGGTGCCGCCCACGCTAATCGAACCGCTGGTCGTCTCATCTAACGCGGCGAGCGCTCGCAACAGAGTGGACTTGCCCGCGCCCGACTCGCCGACGAACGCTACACGACGGCCTGGAACGACGCTGAGCGTCGCGTCGTGAACCAACACTCGAGCACCCTCGTTCAGTGTTACGTTCGCCAGTCGCAAAGTGCCCTCGGAAGGCCAGGATTGCGTGCCGTGGCGGACACTTCGTTCTAGGGTCTCCAGTCGTTCGCCGCCGCCGCTGACATCAACCGCCGCGATAAGCGATTGACGAAGGGTGTTTAGCGCCTCGTAGGTGGCGAGTCCGATGAGAGCGGCCACCACCAGCCAGACACTGGAGGTCCGAGGGTGCTCCACGACGCCCGCCAATGACAGCAGACCAATGGCTAGGACGACGGCACTGGAGGCATGGCGGTGACGGCGAAGCCGTACTTCGGCGCGTTCCAGACGTCGAGTCGCCTCGTCGAGGCGCGTCCTCGCGAGATCTTCTCGTCCGAGCAGCGTGAGTTCTGGCGTGACGGCGCTCAGCTCCACCACTTGTGCGCGGTAAAGGCCTCGGGCGGTTCGCACTTCACGATCGCGAGCAAGATCGACTTGCGCCAACTTCGAGAGCGCTAGTACGCCGATGATCTGCAAAACGAAGAGGTTGATCGCGTAGGCCCACCAGTCGCCGTGCGGCGGCAGCACCGCCACGACGACGTCACCGAGCACCATAACGGCGGCCACATCAACAAATGGCACGACGAAGCGCAGCCAGAGGTCCTGAAGATCGTCCGTGTCGGTTAAGGCTCGCTCGAGCAGATCGCCGGACGCGTAGGTGCGCCATTGGGAGAAGTTGAGTCGCCCGACCACCACGACGAGCCAACGTCGCCAGCGCGTGACCGCGGCGTAACCGAGACGGTGAGTGGCCAGGCGTTCATTGAAGCGAAGCGGAGAGCGTAAGAAGGCGAAGAGTTCGATGACCACGAGCACGAGAGCAACCGCGTGAAGTCCGGGGCGCCTCGCGCTCTCCACCAAGAGCGCGACCGCACCGACTACCAGGGCCACGTTGGTGGCCGTGGCGATGAATCCCGCGATCAACGCACGAGTCAGCTGTGAGCGCGGTGGTTGAGCTCTTACGAGCCAGCGACGTAGCCTCGCCAGGTCGCTGTTCACGGTCGAATCTCCACTCGCTGCGTCGCCTCGAGCAACAACGGTGTATCGACGGTGGCCTCGATAATTGCCAGTTCTGGCAGATCCCGCAGGGCCGATCTCACGCGTTCTCGCGCTTCCAGGTCCAAGACGCCGGCGACGTCGTCGAGCACGACCAACGAAGGGTCGCTTAGCAGCACCCGAGCGAGAACGAGACGAACACGTTCGCCCGAGGACATTCCGAGTCCGTCGCTCAAGAGTTCCGCGTCGAGGTCGTCAAAGCGCTCACCGGCGAGACCGAGAGAGCGCAGGCGAGTGGCGATGAGGTCGTTATCGACGGCGGCGCCCAACGCCAAATTGTCGCGAAGCGATCCCGAGAGGAGAGCGCTCTCTACACCGACGTAACCAATCGGCGCGGCCGTTCGCTCGACCGAGCCGGATCGTGGGTGGCGCCAACCGAGCAGTGAGTGCAGCAACGTGGTCTTGCCGACACCGGATGGTCCGGTGATAACGACGCGCGCTCCCGCGCGTACTCCCAGATTGATCACCCCGGCATTGGCCTCGGTCACCAGCTCTCGGGCGACGACGAGCTCGTCGCTCGGGAGCGCCGTGCTCGTTGGGGCCAACGCATCCAATGTCGCCAGAGCCCTTTCGGCGTCGTCACGTCGATGAAACTCGACGCCGAAACGTCGCACCTGCACGAAGAGTTCACTGGTGACGAGGACGGCCACCAGCGCACGCAGCAGGCTGATGTGCCCTCCGAGGAGCGCAAAGCCCACCACCATGGCGACCAGTCCGATGCTGACACCGCTCAGAAATTCGGTGACCAACGAGGACTCCAGAGCGACGCGAATGGCTCGCAGGGCCAGTGCGTGTTCGCTGTCGGAGATCGCGGCGATTTCGTCGGCGCCGTAGTTCACGGCGCCGAGGGCGCGCAGTTCGAGCGCGTGCTGAAGAACCTCTAACTGACGAGCTTCAAGGAGCGCCCGGCGCAGTTGAAACTCTTGCGCCATGGCTTCACTGCGACGGCCCGCGCGTCGATAAAAGGGAACGGCCAGCGCCAGGAGAGCGATCGTGATGAGGAACGCCAGCCAACCGGCGGCGATGAAAATGACGACCACACCAAGCAGACCACTGGCTGCGCTTGCGCGAAGGCGTTCCAACGAAGGTGCTTCAGAGGCGTGCTCGATGGCGAGAGCCAGGTCGCCGCGCGCCCGTTCTCCCTCGCGACGAGGCACCTCGAAGTGGCCGACGAGCGACTGACGCCATCGAGAGCGCAGACGCGCGGTGGCGCTATTACCCCACTCTTCAACGGCGAAGGCCAGCAAACCGCGCACGAGAAGCACCGCTAGGAGAAGACTGAGACCCTTGGTGAGACTGTGATGCGCCACGTCGGTGATGGCGAGTGCGCTGAGTACGGCGAGCGAGAGCGCGAGCACGCTGGAGAGCACGCCGATGACCCTTGCGCTGAGGTTGTACGTGAGACTCGTAGAACGTTCCGATGTTGCGAGAGCCACCGTGCAATGCTAACGGTCGCTTTGGTGCCTACAGTTGGTTGTCGCGGTGCGCGAGTTCGCGCGCGGGACCGTTGAGCCAGTCCCGCAGCGCCTTAGTGGCTCGACAGTCGTCCTCGTTGTACGCGACGAGTCGTGCACGTGCCGCACTCTTTTCGCTGGCGTTTCCTCGTGTTGCCTCTTCGTACCACAGGATGGAGGCTTCGCCGCTCGGATTGGGGTCGCGCCAGCGAAAACCCGCGGCCATAGCCAACTGCTTGAGCCCTAAGGGACCTTCGGTCTGTAGTTGACGTTTGGCGACCTCGTGGAGGTCGATCCACTGCGCGGGCTGGCATCGTCGAAAGGCCGTCAAGTCCTCGATCGTCGGTCCGTTGACAAGTGGGGGAGTAACGGCGCGATTCATGGCGCCGTCCTCGGCTTGGGCCCAAAAGCAGTAGGCCGAGAAGGTGCGACGCTGGTCTTCACAGGCGGCGCGCAACTTGTTCAACCACGCCCAGAAGTCACGAAAGATCGCCGCTTCGGACTCGTGATCGAGCCGCCCCCATTCGACAAATGCGCGGTAGCCGGACTCCACGCCGGTGGTCGCTCTGTTGATCGTGATGTGGGCACCCCAGAGATACGTCGCGTCGTCGTAGCTCTCCATGTCGATGTCCACTTCGACGTCCGCCGTGGTACAGCCCATCTGCTCGGCGTCGACGATACGCAGCGACGTACCCCGTTCGTGTGCGCGGGCCCGGTAAATCAGATCGTCGAGTTTGTCGATGGAACGAGCGAGTATCTCTTCACGTTCGTGGGGTTCCAAGGGATTGAGGGCCCTATTGCGAGCGTGACGAGCCCGCAGCGGGTCGAGCCTCGCGAGTTGCGCTCGGTTCTCCACTCCGTGTTCGCGCAACAGGAGTTGCTGATCGAAGGAGGTAAAGCGCACGAGGGAGACGTCATCGAGTTTCTCGAGCTGCTCTTCGCAGTACGCGCTGTACGGGCACTCCGGGCAGTCGCGGTGCCAGTACGGCGCGGTGGGAAAGGCGCCCTTAGATCTTCGCCACTCGTCGTGGGCGAGTATGACGTCGCGACGTTCGTCACGGAGTTGGTCGTACGTCGCCAGGTTGAATCGCGGGTAACTCTCGTCCGACAACTCGAACCACCAGAGTCTTCGTTGTCGATCGATCACCGCGCCTCGAGCGGACGGGTCGCCGTGACCGAGGGCGGCGAGGACTCGCGTTGCGTGCGCCAGCGAGAGGCCGGTACGCGTCATCGGCGGTGCCGCGCGCGTGCCCACCCCGTCGAGATAAGCGGCCTCGCTCGGTCGAAGATGTTCGAGCGAGCCTTCAAGGGTGCGCCGCGTGCTCGCTGACTCGACGACCTCGTGGTTCTTGATGAGCAGCGGCGCGTAGGTGAAGCGTTCGTTCACCCGGCCCACGCGAATCAGGGCGTGCACCGAGGCCGCACGGCGGCCCTCGGTGTCGTCGCTGAGATGCGGCAGCAAAATGAGCTCGGCACCCTCGCGCAGCAGCGACGTGGTCGCGCTCCGGCTGGTTGGCGTGAGCGCCTCGGGATGAAGGAGGCGCAACTGCTCTAGGACTGAGCGCCGGTGTACGCGAGCGCCCTCGCGACGGCGTGCCATCTCTGGGGTCTCGGGCGGAGCGACGAAATCAAAGGGTGCGCCGCGGCTAAGAGCGACGCGGTGTACACAGGCGAGTATCTCGTCGCTGCGCAGGTACTCGGACACGAAGAAAGCCTACGAGGCGGCCGGCTTCTCGTTACGCCAACTTCGCCACAGCGCCGCGTACTCTCCGTCCAGCGCGACCAGCTCGTCGTGTGTCCCCAACTCGGCGACTTCGCCGTCAACGACGACGCAGACCCGGTCCGCGTCGTGCGCCGTGTGCAGCCGGTGAGCGATGGCGATTACCGTTCGGCCCTTCAGCACGGCGTGAAGCGATCGTTCGAGATGACGGGCGGCTCGCGCATCGAGTAGCGCCGTCGCCTCGTCGAGCACGAGGGTGTGCGGGTCACTTAAGACCAGCCGTGCAAGGGCCAGCTGCTGCGCCTGCGCGGGTGTGATCGCGTAACCGGTGGTGCCGAGTTCCGTGTGGACTCCTTCGGGCAGAAGCGTCACCCACTCCAGCGCGTCGACGGCGTCGAGTGCATTGACGATCTCCTTGTCGGTTGCCTCGGGACGCGCGAGCGCGAGATTTTCTCGCACGGTGCCAATAAATATGTGGTGCTCTTGAGTGACAAGGGCGACGTGACGACGCAGGTCCGCCATGGGCATCTGGGCGAGTTCGACCTCTCCCACTCGCACCGAGCCGCTGCGCGGCGCGTCGATGCCCGCCAAGAGTCGCCCGATGGTGGACTTTCCGGCGCCAGAGGGTCCCACGATGGCGAGGCGCTCCCCGGGCTTTACCGAGAGGGTGATGCCTTTGAGGACGTCGTGGCCCTGGCGGTAGGCGTAAAAGACGTTCTCCATGGAGATATTCTCGTTAGTTGGTTCGGGGCCACTCGTTGGTCGGTCGTCCTTCACCACCGACACACCGACGAGGCGCGCGAGTGACGTTTGACCAATCTGTAACTCGTCGAGCCAAGAGACAATGCGGTCCAAGGGATCGTTGATCTGCACGACGTAAAGGGTGACGGTGGTCGCGGCACCGATCGTCACGTGGCCGCTGATCGCCATCCAACCGCTCCACGCCAAGGTCGCGGCGACGGCCAGCGCGAAGGCTCCTTCCACGGTGGGAAACCAGACCATTCGCATCAGCAGCGTGTACATCTCGGAGTAGAACGACTCGCGGACGTTGTCCTCGATGCGGCGAACTTGGCGTGGCCCGAGTCGGTGGGCGTCGATGGTACGCGCGCCCTCCGCCGTTTCGGCGACGGAACCGGACATCGTGGCGTAGCTGATGCGCTCTCTTCGGTAACCCGGGGTGGCGTAGCGCAGGTAGTGGCGCGTTGAGAAGAAGAGAATCGGCAAGGAGATGAGGCTGGCCACACTGGCGAGGGGACTCACGAGCAGCATGGCGCCCATGGTGAGGATGGCTTGGAGGATGGCGACGAGCCACTCAGGCATCGCGAAGCGCACGGTTCGAGAGAGCGACTCCATGTCGTTGGTGGTACGACTTAAGAGGTCTCCGGTGCCCGCCCGCTCCACTTCGAGGAGCGGTAACGCCAGCACACTTTGAAGGAACTCTTCACGCAACTGCGCGAAGACGGTCTCGCCCAAGACGTAGCTTCGTCGTCGCGCGAAGAAGGTCAAAAGAGCACAACCGAGAGACGACACCACGAGCGTGCCGACGTAGACGTCAATGCGGCGCGAGGTGAGTTGGTGTTCGGAGGCGAAGTTGGTGATCTGACCGATGACCCATGCCGGGATCAGCGCCATCACGGCCGCCAGTGCGTAGAGCGAGAGCATGCGCATGAGCGCCACTCGGTGAAATCGCATCAAGATGCGCGCGTAGGCCATCACTTCCTTGGAGGTGGCGATGGGCAGTTGCCCCGGGTTGCGATTCGCGGTTCGATCTGACATCAGCCCTCCTCTCGCAGGACGATCTGTCGATACGTAGCCGATCGCGAGATCAACTCGTCATGTGTTCCTTGATCGATGACACGCCCGTCGAGTTCCACAAAGACGATGTCCATCTTTTCCAACAGCAAAGGACTGGTCGTCGTCACGAGAGTGGTGTGCTCTCCACGGACTTCGCGAAGTCGCGCGGCGATGCGTCCCTCGGTGTGCGTGTCCACGGCGGAAGTCGGTTCGACCAGTAACAAGACCTCGGCGTTCGTCAGAATGGCGCGCGCCAGGCTGAGGCGCTGTCGTTGACCGCCCGAGAACCCGCGACCGCGTTCTTCGACGGTGGTGGCGAGGCCATCTTCCAGTGCGTCGAGTACGTCCAGTGAACTCGTCGCCACCAGTACTTCAAAGATCCGCTCATCGTCGACGAGCCCGTGGGGCATGAGCTCGAATCGAAGTTCGCCCGAAAAGAGGCGTGGCTCAATCTCACTCACGACGATCTGCGAGCGCACGTCACCCAGGGCGTAGGAACTGATGGCGACACCGTTCACTAAGACGCCCTCGGCATCGGGCACGAAGCGTCCGAGCCGATCCACTTGGACGGCCGCCTCATCGGGAGTTTCGGTTACCAGACCCGCCAGCTGACCGCGCGCCAGGCTGAGGCCACTCCGTCGGTCCTCGAGGCGAAAGAGGCGAACCGGCCAGGCGAGCGGGTCGTCGGGGTCGCTCACGGTTGGCTCGACGTCCATGATGCGAAGCACGCGGCCCGCGCCGACGTAGGCGCGCGTGGACATGATGATGTAGTCGATCGCGGTGCGCAGCGGTGTCGTCAAGAAGGTGGTGTATCCGAAAAAGGCCACGAGTTGTCCGGGTTGGAGCGTGCCGTTCATAACGTCACGCGCGCCGAGGAACGTCACCAGTCCGGTCAGGATGGCGGGCAACAAGACTTGTCCGGACTCCAGACCGGCCTGAGGTGAGGCGATACGCGTGCCGGTGACGCGAACCTTTTGACTCTGTCGGCGGTAGTTGCCTAAGAAGACCTCCTCACCGCCCACCCCACGAAGGATGCGCAAGCCCGCGACCGTGTCCGAGCCCAGTGCCGCGAGGCGACCGGCTTGTTCTCGTTGGGCCGCCTGCGTGCGGTGCAGCGGTCTCATGAGGGGCATCGTCAGGGAGCCGAGAATGGGCACGCCGAGCAGCACGATGAGTCCGAGTTGCACGGAAGTGGCCAGCAGAATAAAGGACACGACAATCCAGGCGACGATGGCCCCCGAGAAGCGAGCGAAGCTGTCGTATGCACTGCCAATGCGCATAGCGTCCGCGGCCACCGTGTTGACGATGTCGCCGGCGGGAATCTCGTCGGTCATGGCCGAGCCCGTTCGAGCGAGTTGGCGGCCGATCAGTTGGATCGTGCGATACGACGCGTTCATCCAGTTGGTTACGGCGAGTTGGTGGCGCAGCGAGCCGCAACCCGCTTGAAAGAGTCCGAGGGCCAGGACGATGGCGACCCACTTGAGCAGCTGTCCGTCGTTGTGCCTTTCGACGCCGTGGTCGATCGCCGCGCCAACGGCGGCCCACACGAGCGCCTGGGAGACCATCCATCCGATGCCAAAAAGGGCGTTGAGGCTCAAGAGCCAGCGCTGGTGATGCGCGAGCCACGCCAGATACCCAGCCGGCGAGCGGGTTCCGGGCGTGCCGGGGTCAGCCACCGGTAGTTCTTGGTACGGCAGATGGGGCACAATGCAACTTTCGAATAGTGAGTAAATGTGTACGAAAGGGATGGTGAGTCGACCTATAAGCGGGGTTCTGTCCACCTTCGAAAGAAGGATGAGTGACCATCCATCTCAGCGATCTACCTCGGGAGTGCCTCTGTTACGAGGCGCGCGGGCGACCTCCCATGTTTGATCTTGCTCCGGGTGGGGTTTACCGAGCCACCTTGATCGCTCAAGGTGCTGGTGCGCTCTTACCGCACCGTTTCACCCTTACCTGTTCTTAGTCTCCCAAGCCATCGGCGGTCTCTTTTCTGTGGCACTTTCCTGCACGTCACCGCGACTCACGTTTCGTGAGCACCCTGCCCTTTGGAGCCCCGACTTTCCTCACCACCCGTTGCCGGGCGGTGCGGCCACTCAGCCGACTCACCATCCACGACAAGTCTGACACAACTTTTTATTACGAACAAGCAACAATTTCGCGAGACGCGATCGGGCAATCCTGTCACCGCTGAGCGGTAACCTCACGACGTGATCAGCGATGCATCAGACGACGAACCCGTTCTCGAAGTCGGCGAGTTCTATCAACTGTTGACGGCGCACCTGGAAGCGGGCTTTGGGCGCCGACGACCCCACTGGGTGCGTGGAGAGATCTCTAAGGTCTACGAAAAGGGTCACGTCTACGTGGACCTCGTTGACGCTGGTTCGGCTTCCTCGGACACGAAGCGACCGGTGCTGAACGCCCACTGCTGGGCGACACCCTGGGCGCCCCTCAAACGCCGCCTCGCCAGCGAAGGCGTGACCTTAAAGGCCGGCATGGTCGTCAGTTTCTTCGGCTTCGTGGACGTCTACGCCCCCCAGGGCCGAATTGGATTCTCGATCACCGAGATCGATGTCGAAGGCCTACTCGGCGACGTCGCACGCCGCCGCCAAGAGCTCATCCTTCGCCTTCGCGAAGAGGGCTTGCTCGATCGCAACAGCCAGACAGTCCTGAGCGCGGTGCCACTACGAGTGGGACTGGTGGCCAGTCCGGGAACCGAGGGCTATCAAGACTTCACCGGTCAACTCCTCAACTCGGGTTATGGCTTTCAGGTCACGCTCATCAAGACCCTGGTCCAGGGCGATGGTGCCCCACCGCAGATCGTGGCCGCCCTTCGTACCCTCGACGAGTACGGCGTCGATCTCATCTGCGTCGTGCGTGGCGGGGGTTCCAAAGGAGACCTGGCGTGTTTCGATGATGAGAGCGTGGCGCGCACCATCGCGTCATGCGCGACCCCTGTCTTTACCGGGATCGGCCACACGGGGGATGAGTCCGTGGCCGACCTCGTCGCACACACCCACGCGATCACCCCAACCAAATTGGGGGAGGAGATCGCAGCCATTGTGGCCGACTGGTATGAGAGAAACGTGCGTGACCCCGCGCAGCGCGTGCTCGAGTCGACGCTTGACGTGCTTGAGGAGGCCGAGAGTTACGTTGGTGAACGCAGGCGCACCATGATCTTCGCGGTGCGAGATCGACTGCGGGCGGAAGAACGCCACCTGGCAAGCACGCGCGAGCGCTTGGTTATCCAAGGGCGCCACCTCATGGCGTCGGCCACGCAGTTGTTGGCGAGTCAGCGACAACTCCTCGCCGCCTACGATCCCGCGCGACGACTGGCCCAGGGATGGTCGATCGTCACCGACGCGAACGGCGCCGTCGTCACGTCAATAGAAAGCGTCTCAATTGGTGACGACGTGAACGTCCTCGTCAGCGACGGGTCGTTTCGCTCGCAGGTTAAGGATATGAAGGGATCAAGATCATGAGCAACGTAGGCGACTGGAACGAAGCGGCGAATGAACTCAACGCCATCGTGGCTTCCTTTGACGAAGGCGAAGTTTCGGTCGACGACCTGTTTTCCAAATTAGAGCGGGCCACGGCCATAATCGAAGCGCTCGAAGAGCGTCTGAGCGCCACCAAAGCCAAGGTCGACGAACTCACGCCGCGCATTGCCAAGGTTGCCAACGACGAATGAATGATCGACTGTACTTTCGTCAACTGCTTGCCGGACACGACTTCGCCATAGGCGATGACGTCGCGACCTCAATGCGCAATTTCACCTACGCCCTCGGCGATCGTGAAAGTGGCGACGCCGTCTTAGTGGATCCGGCGTATCAACCCAGCGAATTGGTCGACCTGGTCGCCGCTGACGCGATGAACGTGGTCGGCGTCTTCGCCACGCACTTTCACCCCGATCACGTTGGTGGATTCTTGTTCGGCCCGCAACGCGTCGCGGGCGTCGCAGAGCTGCTCGACATCGTCGATGTGCCTGTGCACGTTCAAGAGCCGGAGGTTCCCTGGTTGATCGAGCGCGCCGGACTTTCGGCCGACCAACTGGTTGCCCACGACGACGGCGATGTCGTGAGTGTCGGCTCGATTGCGATCACGATGCTCTTGACGCCCGGTCACACACCGGGGAGCCAGTGCCTGCTCGTGGAGGGCCGCTTGCTGAGCGGCGACACCCTCTTTATCGACGGCTGCGGACGGACGGACTTTCCCGGGGGCGACCCGAAAGAGATGTTTCAAACCCTGCACGAACGATTGGCGTTTGTGGACGACGAGACGGTGCTCTTTCCCGGTCATCTCTACTCACCTGAGGCGTCGTTGCCGATGGGCGAGGTACGTCGGCGAAACTACGTGTTCGAGCCACGCACGCTCGAGCTGTGGCTCGCCATGTTCGCCTCGTGAAGCCACTTCAATCGTCCGATCACGTCATCGTTGTCGGAGCCGGTCTCGCAGGATGGCGTCTCGTTAAGTCGCTGCGAAACGAAGGTTACGAAGGAGCACTGTCACTGATTGGCGACGAGCCATACCCGCCCTACGACCGACCGCCACTCTCCAAGCAGGTGCTCTCAGGAAAATGGGATATCGCGGAGGCGTCGTTAGCAACGCACGACCACATCGCTACCCTCGACGCCACGTTTCGTCTGGGGGCGGCCGTGACCAAGCTCGACGTGGCCACGACGTCTGTCACGCTCGCCGACTCATCAACAGTCGAAGGTTCGCGAGTCGCCCTCGCCCTCGGTTGTCGGGCTCGGGCACTTCGCATGCCATCAAGCGGCGTCTTACCGTCGCTGCGAAGTCGAGACGACTTGGAACAGTTGAACGGGGCGCTGGCACCTCTCGAGCCGCAGAGTGTGGTCGCCATCATCGGGGGAGGATTCGTCGGGGCGGAGGTGGCTACGTCACTGCACACCCGTGGTTTTACGCCGGTGGTCATTGAGGCGGCGTCGCGGCCACTCCTCGAGGTGTTAGGCGAAGAGGTGTCGAGCTGGTTGCTTCGCCTCGCTGGTGACTTCGGCGTGGAGTTGCGCACCAACCAACAACTCTTCGACGTCGAGAAGAGCGAGGCCGGATTTCGTCTGCACTTTGCCGACGGTGCCAGTTTTGAAGCGGGGACAGTGCTCGCCGCCGTGGGGTCGTCACTTGAGCTGGAGTGGCTCGAAGATTCCGGTCTTCACCTCGATAACGGCATCGTGGTCGACCGCGACCTTCAGGCGGCCCCGGGTGTGGCAGCCATCGGTGACGTGGCCCGGTTTCCTTTTACCAACAGCGCGGGCGAGGAGTTGATTCGCATTGAGCACTGGGAGGTGGCGACCAATCAAGCGGCGCAGCTGGCGCGCTTCTGGATGAGCGGGGAGAGCGCGACCTCCATCACCGTTCCGTACTTCTGGTCCGATCAGTACGGGAAGAAGATTCAACAGTTGGGTTACCCGCACTCCACCGACGATGTCGTGCGCGTCAGCGGAAGCCTCGCGGAGGGAAAGTGGCTCGCGCTCTACTCACGCGAAGGGGCCGTTACCGGGGCCGTGTCGCTCAGCCAACCACGGGATCTTTCCCTCTCGCATGTACTACTCGAATCGCCGACCACGCTGGCCGAGGCGATGGCAATGGCGCCCTGGAGTAGCTAGAAGGAGACGCCGGAGAGCTCCGGAATGGTGCGCTCCACACGCGTCACGTCCACCAGCCATTTCGCGCGCAGTGCTTCTCGTTCGCTCTTCGTCAGCCTCGGTGTCGCCACGAAGGCCGGCGACCACAGTCCCTCGACATCCTCTAAGGAGAGCTGTCCGGTACCCACCAGGGCCAGAAGTCCCGCTCCGCGAGTCGTGGCCTCGAGCTCAGAAGAGACGGAGACGACGTGGCCGGACACGTCGGCGAGACGCTGCACAAAGAACTCGTTAGCGCTCATCCCTCCGTCGACGCGAAGTTCGTCGAGGTTGCTCTTGATCTCGCGTTCGGCGGCGTCAAGGAGGTCGGCACCGCGTTGGGCGATGCCCTCCAAGACGGCACGTACCAGGTGAGCGCGCGAAGAACCGCGGGTCAGTCCAAAGAACGCCCCGCGTGCGCCGAAGTCCCACTGGGGCGTGCCGAGTCCGGAGAACGCCGGCACGAAGGAGACGCCCTCGCTGCTTGCCACCGACGTGGCGAGCGCCTCACTCTGGCGGGGCTCGTCGATGAGGCCCAAGTCCACGAGCCACTCCACGCAGGACCCTGCGCTAAAGACGATGCCTTCGATGCCCCAGGTTACGGTGTCGTCCGTGCTGCGAAGAGCAGTGGGGTAGCAGCCCGAATCAAACCGTCGCAACGTCGTGGGCGCCTTGGTGCCGTGCACCATGTCCAGCATCGCCCCGGTGCCGAAGGTGATCTTCGCGCCGGAATGCACGCAGGACTGTCCAAAGAGCGATGCTGGTTGGTCGCCCATCAGCGCCACGATGGGTGGTGCGCCCGCAAGGGCCGTCGCGTTCCCGAACGATCCGGTGGTGTCAACCAGTTGGGGGAGCATGACGTCGTCGAGTTCCAAGAGGGTGAGTGTGCGCTCGTCCCAGCCGTCGAGCGACTCATTGATGAGTCCGTTGACACTTGCATTGGATCGATCGGTGACGTAGGTCTCACCTCGACTTAAGTGCCAGGCGATCCAGGTTTCGACGGTGGCAAAGCGCAGTTCATTGGCCGATCGATTGGCCTGTTGAACCAGCCACCTCACTTTGGTAGCCGACTGATTGGGCGCGAGTCGAAGGCCTTCGCCCTGGAATATCAAACAGTCGATCACCGTGCGCAGGTCCTGCCAGCTGATCGCCGGGCCGACCGGAATGCCGGTCAGAGGATCGAAGACGATCGTGGTCGCGCGTTGATTAGTGATGCCGACGCCGTCGCACGGCCCACCGTCGGCGAGCGTGCGCGAAGCGAGCTCGAGTGCGCTGCGGGCAATCTGGTCGGCGTCGAGTTCGACGAAGCCGGGACTCGGCGTGCGTACGCTCAGGTGCTGTCTGTGTTCGTGGGTGACCTGGCCGAGCTCGTCCACCAAGGCGGTACGGATAGACGACGAGCCCACGTCAATAGCGAGGGCCTTTACCACGCTTCACCGCCAATCCCGAGCACGCCCGGGTTCAAGATGTGATGAGGATCGAGCTGGTCCTTCAATCCTTCGAGTACCGAGAAGGCGCCGCCCAAGGCGTCGGGAACGAAGCGCGCGCGGTTGCGTCCGACGCCGTGATGGTGACTGATCGCGCCACCCAACGCGAGGACCTGTTCCATTGCGACGTCCCACGCTGCTCGGTAGTACGCCGTGACGTCGTCACTCGGCTGAGCGGCGAAGGTGAAGTAGAGACAGGCGCCGTCGAGGTACGCGTGGGATTGATGAACCGACACGACCATCATGCCTTTGAGGTTTCTCAGGGCTGTGCTGACTCGTGCATGAAGCACGGGAAGCAACGCCCACGGTCCCGACACCTCGATCGTGTCCACCACGAGTCCCCGCTGCCAGAGGGGCGCTAGGGCGCTGACGTCGTTACGGTGCTGGCGCCACTGCTCGACCAGGGCTTCAGCGAGGACCGTTGCCCCTCGGCACTCTTCGCGCACGATCATCATCGTCGCGTCGACGAAGCCCTCTTCACCCTCGTCCAGCACGATCAGCACGCATCCCGCCACGTCGTAGCTCCTCTTCGATTCCGTCTCGTCGTAGAGGCGTAGGACCGCGGGATGCGCGTCGCGCTGAAGGGTACGTCGGCAGGCTTCGAGGCCATCGGAGAACGAGGTGAACGAGAAGGCGGCACGCTGTTCAGACGGCGCGAGCGAGCGCACGAGCAACGTCGCTTCGGTAATCACGCCGAGGGTTCCCTCGGAGCCGACAAAGAGTTGCGTGAGATCCGGACCGACCGCTTGTCGCGGGCCGTGTCCGCCAAGGGCAATCACCTCGCCACCGGCCAAGACCACGGTCAGTCCGCGCACGATGTCTTCGATCTTGCCGCAGCGATTTGAGTATTGACCGGCGCCGCGACACGCTATCCACCCGCCCACGGTCGCGAGGTCAAAGGACTGAGGAAAGTGGCCGACCGTGAAGCCTCGCGGGTTGAGAAAGGCCTCGAGCTCCGGGCCGAAGACACCGGCTTCGACGCGTACCGTGGCTGAACGCTCATCCGGGTCGACGATGTGGCTGAGACCGGTGAGATCCAGCGCGATCGCACCAGTGGAGGGCGAGGCTCCACCGACGACACCCGAGCGACCGCCCTGCGCGGTGACAGCGATTCGGTGCTCGTTGGCGACACGCAGGGTGGCACTGACGTCGGCCGTGGAGTGAGCTGTCACTACGACACCCGGCCATCGCTCGACATGTCCGCGCGCGGTGTCGGGGATGAGCAGTGGCCACCAGTCGCGCGCGTGTTCGGCGCGTTCAAGGGGGTCGACACTAAGGGCCACACCGCTAGCGCGCAGATCGTTCAGCACGTCATTCGCCAGCGGCGCTGGTGCGTTCAGGGTGGACGAAGGGTAGTGATTGGGCATCGTGGGTTCGCGGCTCATCGCTACAGCTCAAGCCCGGCGCTGGAGAGTTCGAACTCCACCAACGCGCGATACGCGTCGAGTTGCGCCATCGTCTCGTCGTCATCCCAACCCAACTCACCAGCCACGAGTTGCGCGATCGCTGGCGCGGCGGCGAGCGTGGCACGCGTGTCGTGCAGGTGGGCTCGGGTTCGTCTCGTCAGGAGGTCGGCGAGCGACGTGGCCATCTCTTCGCGCGAGCTAAACAGGAACTCCGCGCCCACGTAGGGTTGGCGCTCGATGAGCGCGAGACCGAGCGAAGGGTCCGCTTGGATCATGTCGATGATTGTTCGCGCGTCGGATCCGAAGCGATGATAGAGGTGCGTCTCGAGCTCGCCCATCGGGCGCCAACCGCTGACACCGTGAAGCGCTAGCGACTTCGTACGAACGCGAGCGAGATGTTCGACGTAGGGGGCGAGTGCGTCGACTGCGTCCTGGGCCATCTGACGATAGGTAGTCCACTTCCCGCCCGTGACGTGCACGACGCCGTCACCGCTGTCGCTCACGTGGTGTCGACGCGAAAGATCGGCCGTGCGCTCACTAAGTGTCTTGCCTTTGCTGGACGCGAGCAAGGGCCGTAACCCGGCCCACACGCCGGTGACGTCCTCGGTCGTGAGAGCGCAGGACGTCGAGGCGTTCACGGCGCCGAGTAGATACGCCACATCTTCGGGCGTGCAGGTCGGACTCTCGAGTGAACCTTGATAGGCAGTGTCGGTCGTGCCGACGTAGGTAAAGGGTGCGTCGTCGAAGGGGACCACAAACACACTGCGACGATCGTGGGGCACGCTGAGCACCGCGGCAACGTCGGCCGGGAGTCGAGCTCGTGCCACGCTCACGTGGACGCCCTTAGCCGGCGTGATGCGATGCGAGGCCTCGTGCTCGGTCATCGAAAAAATGTCGTCGGCCCACACACCCGAGGCGTTCACGATCGTTCGGGTCGCCACCGTGAACTCTTCTTGAGTGAGTTCGTCGCGGCAGTGCACCTGGTCTACTCGGCCGTCGGTGGCACTGACGCTGAGGGCGCGCACGTAGTTGGCCACCGTCGCCTGATAGTCAAGACCCGCGGTCTTGGCCAGAGTGAGCGCGACGCGCGCGTCGTCACCGCGCGCGTCGTAGTAGAGAAACCCGGCGACCAGTCGATCGGAGTTCAGCGTGGGTAGATGGGCGAGCGTCTCTTCGCGGGTGATCTTTTGATAGCGGTGTCCGATTCGCCAGCCACCGCTCAGGTCGTAGATCCGCAGTGCCGTGGCGTAGCCCTTCACGATCGCCTTGGCGACGACGCCGTTAGAGCCGAAGAGAGGAATAAGGAACGGCAGAGGTTGCACGAGGTAGGGGGCGTTCTCCAACAGACGCTGACGTTCACGCAGATTCTCATAGACCAGCCGGAACTCTTTTTGCTGGAGGTAACGAAGGCCGCCGTGCACCATCTTCGAGGACTTCGAGCTTGTTCCCGAAGCGATGTCGCCCGCGTCGATGAGCGCCACTCGAAGTCCCCGCGACGCGGCGTCAACCGCTACGCCCGCGCCGGTCATTCCCGCTCCAATGATGACGACGTCAAAGCGCGATCTCCTCAGCGCGCGCAGTTGGTCGGCGCGTTGGAATCCCGTCACCCAGTTATGTTGGCACACGCCCCGCACTAACTTGCTGGGTATGGACTTTGAACTATCGAGCGAGATGCGCGAACTTCAATCGAGTGTTCGCCAGCTGGCGCAGGCCAAGATCAAGCCACGAGCGCGCGAGATCGACGAGACCGGCGAGTACCCCCAAGACATCTTCGACGAATTCAAGAAGGCCGACCTGCTTGGTCTATGCATTCCAGAGGAGTACGGCGGCTCGGGCGCCGGCATCATGGGCCTCACGATCGCGATCGAAGAGGTGACGAAATACTCCAACGTCTTAGGACTGATGCTGCTCTTGACACGCTTACCAACCGGTCCGATCATGATCGCCGGGAACGAGGAGCAAAAGCAGAGGTATTTGCCGGGCATCGCGAATGGCTCTACCCGCGCCGCCTTCTGCCTCTCCGAGCCCGGCGCCGGCTCGGACGTCGCCGGCATGCGCGCGCGCGCCCTTGAGGATCCCGATAATGATGGCGGTTTTATCCTGAGTGGCACCAAGTGCTGGATCTCTGGTGGGATGCAGGCCGACTGGTTCGTGGTCTTTGCCAAAGTGGGTGACCCCTCGTCACGCCACCACACAAGTATCTGGGGCTTTCTCGTCGACGCCCACGCGCCGGGCGTCACCCGCCCTCGCGTCGACAAAAAAATGGGTGTCAAGGGCATTGACACGACCGAGATTGTGTTCGACAACGTCAAAGTGGGGCCGCACGACATCATTGGTGGGGGATTCGCGCTGGCCATGGAGTCGCTGAACGCGATGCGACCCATCGTGGCCGCTCGCGGCATCGGACTGGCCGAGGGGGCGCTGATGTACGCGACGGAGTACGTGAAACAACGAGAAGCCTTCACCAAGACGATCGCGGATTTCCAGGGTATTCAGTGGGAGATTGCCAAATGCGCGACCGATATCGAGGCGGCGCGCCTCCTCACCTATCGCGCGGCGTGGCTGGCCGACCAGGGCAAGTACACCAAAGAGTACGTGCCCATGCTCTCGATGGCGAAGTACTACGCGTCCGAGGTGGCCGTGAGGGCGTCTCGGCTCGCAGTGCAACTGCTGGGGGCCGCGGGCTACATGGAAGATCACCCCACCGAGCAGTACTACCGTGACGCGCCACAACTCACCATCGTCGAAGGCACGAGCCAGGTACAACTCGGGCTCATCGCGCGCGGCGTGTTGGGCCACGATCTGTGGTGGGACTAAGTCACCTCGAGATCGATGCGAACACCTCGACGGCGCGGTTAGCTATATATTGACCACCGGGCACGTCAGGGTGCGGGTGATGCCGGGGACCTTCTGAATAGCACCGACGATGAACTTTCCGAGGTCGTCCACGCTCGCGGCTTCGCAACGAACGATGACGTCGTAGGGTCCCGTTACTTCAAAGGACTCGAGAACGCCGGGAACGGCGCGGGTCGCGAGTACTACCTTCTCGCTCGAACCTATTTCGGACTGAATCAAGATGTACGCCTGTACCGCCATGATGAACCTTTCGTTTCGAGTGTCTCCATACTGCCCGTTTTTTTATCTGCTCGCTAATCGTCGCGAAACCGCTTGCCCACGTGCCACTGGTGGCAGTAGTCGCAGCGATACGCGTTGAGATCGGCGCCGCTCAGGGTCCACGCCAATTGCGCGGCGCTGAGGGCTTCACGCTCGGTGCGGTACGGATTCTTCGGCACGCCCTCGCGTGTGAAGTGAGAGGCGACCCGCCCTAGGGGGCGGGTCGTGGGCTGACGCCGACGCCGACTTTTCATGGCCCTCACACTAGGTGAGTCGTTACATTTGTAGGCGTGAGTGTCCAGGCTGAAACTGAAGTCGTCGTTCACTCGACCACCGAACTCGACGAGGGCGACCACGACCGCTTTACGCACTTAGTCCTCGAGGGCTATACGCCAAAGGACGGCGAGTTCGTCGCGTTGAACAACTCCGTCGTCGACGGCATGGTCAACGCGACGCCCGTACGGGCACTGTGCGGCAAGATTTGGGTGCCGGGAAGAGATCCGCAGAAGTACCCCCTGTGTCCGACGTGTAAAGAGATTGCTGAGTCGCTGGGTTGGTCGTTGCCGCAGAGCTAGAGCGAAGGTTGAAGTCACCATCACTAGAGTCGAAGGGACCATGGCGCGCGCATTAGTCCTCCGACATCACCCTGAAGACAACCCCGGATTGGTGGGCGAGGCCTTCGAAAAGCGCGGGTTCGACCTCGACGTAGTCATGATGGACGCCTCCACGCCCTCGCCTTCGCTGGAGGGCTACGACGTACTGGTCATTCTCGGTTCGAAGTGCGCGGTGTACGACCACGAAGTTGAAGCGGCGTGGTTTCACCGCGAGTTGGCCCTTATCGGCGAGGCCGACGAGAGGTCGCTGCCGATTCTAGGAATCTGTTTCGGTGCGCAGGCGCTCTGTCGCTACTACGGCGGTACGGTCACGCGCGCCACCGACGGTGAAGTCGGCTGGTTCGAGATCGACGTTCGCGGCGACGTCGCACTGCCCAGGGGTCCCTGGTTCGAGTTTCACTTTGATCACTGCGCGCTTCCGAAAGAGGCCGAGCTGTGGGCCACGTCGCCGCGCGCGGTGCAGGCCTTCGCCATCGGGGTGAGCGTCGGCGTGCAGTTTCACCCCGAAGTGGATGACGCACAGTTAAAAGAGTGGCTGGCCGCCGACGAGGACGACACACGAGATCTCGGTCTCGACGTGGAAGCACTCCTCGCCGAAACAGCCCGCGAAACGCCGGCGGCCCGAGAGCGCGCACAGATTCTCGTTGACCTCTTTTTAAGCCGCCTCTCCTAAGTGACCCCCTCGACAGAGAACTCGACCGAGACGCAAGTCATCCGCGTCGAACGTCCGGCGACGGGTGGCGGCGTGGGGCGCGCTGTCGATGGTCGTGTGATATTCATTCGTCACTCGTTGCCGGGCGAATTGGTCCGTGTCGCCATTACCGAGACCACGTCGAGCTTCTACCGCGGCGACGCGGTGGAGATTCTTGAGGCGAGTTCCGAGCGAGTGACAGCGCCCTGTCCATACGCGCACCCGGGGGGCTGTGGGGGCTGCGATCTACAGCACGCGTCGAGAGCCGCGCAACTGTCGTGGAAAGCCTCGCTGGTGAAAGAGCATCTGCGCCGCATTGCTGGCGTCGATGTGGTAGTCGAGGTGAGGGCCATGCCGGGTGATCAAAAAGGATCGAGGACTCGGCTTCGTTGCGCCGTGGACGACGAGGGCCACCTCTGCCTTCGTCAGGCGCGTTCGCACGATCTCGTGGCGGTGAATCCGTGTTGGATCAGCGACGAAGCCTTCGCTCCGGCGTTTCGCACCTCCTGGCACGGCGTGCGTGAGGTCGAGCTACGGGCCATCGGTCAGGGTGAGCCCTTCGCGGTGGCTCAACGCGAGAGCGAGCGCGGCACGACGTACGAATATCGAAGTCTTACGGGGGCACCGATCGATCCCTCGGTGCAGTCACGCGTAGGCGTGGTCGATCACGTCTACGCCGTCGGCCCTCTTTCTTTCTGGCAGTCGCATCGCGACGCGCCCCGAGTTCTTCTCAATGCCGTGCTCGAGTTGGCGCAGGTGCAGTCCGGCGACGACGCCGTCGACCTCTTCAGCGGAGTGGGCCTGTTTAGTGTCCCGTTGGCCAAAGCGGTCGGGCCAAGTGGACGAGTGACGGCCGTTGAATCCTCACCCTTCGCGGTGCGCGATGCGCGCGCCAACGCCGTTGGCCTAAAGCAGCTCAAGGTGCGTGAGTGGTCGGTCACGGCGCGCTCGGTGAATGACACCGTGCGTCCAGATTCGGTGGTCATACTCGATCCGCCTCGTCAAGGCCTCGCCAAGGGTGTCGGCGCGAGCCTCGCGCGCCGCGCGCCGCGCCGCGCCGTTTACGTGTCGTGTGACGCGGCCACGTTCGCGCGTGACCTTAAAGACTTCTTAGGAAGCGGCTTTGTCCTGAGTGACCTGCGGGTATTTGACCTCTTCCCGATGACCGAGCACGTGGAGCTTGTTGCGCTCCTTGACAGCCCCTCGTAAAAGGTAGATAGTGCTGGTGAAGCCGAAAGTCTCGGCGCCCGCTGAGGGGGTTGAGTATGTCGATCAAGCTAGATCATCACCACCGCGTTACCGCCCAGAAGCTGTTTTGTCACCCGCTGAATCACAACATTCAGTGGCACGACGTGTGTTCCTTGCTCGCACGTTTTGGTGAGGTCCACGAGACTCACCGTGGCAACTGGGCCGTGACGGTTGAAGGTGAAACGGTCTCGTTTGGTTCGTCGCGCACGCGTGAACTAACCGAAGACCAGGTGGTGAGGGTGCGAAACTTTCTTCGATCGTTTGGACTCACAAAGGAGACATTGACCGCCGCCTAACTTCTCTCCCGCTGCCTTGAGGCCGTGACCGCGGTATTCCGCGTTCACGCCCCTCCCTCGCCATCAGGCGCAATCGACCCGCCGTAGGATTCGTCCGTGCAAGAACAGGTCATCATTATCGAGGAACGCCTTCGTACGAAGGGACTTGTGCTGACGCTCCTGGGTGTGGCGGTGATCTTCGTCGGCGGGTCCATCACGCTCGCTACCCGCGCCAGCTCGCCTCCCGCCACGTTTTACATCATCGAGAGCGTCGTCGTCATACTCCTCATCACCGCGCTGCTTATGTTCGCTCGAATCACGGTTCGCGTCGTGGAGGCACCGCTGGGACGAACACTCGAGGTTGTCTACGGCCCCGGCGGATTGATTCGTCAAGTCTTCGGGCCCGATCGACTGGTCGCGGCGCAGGCGAGGAACTACTCCATCCTGCAGATGGGTGGTTGGGGCTATCGCGGCAGCCTCACACTTATTCGCAGAGCGGCGATGGTGACGCGGCGAGGAGAGGCGCTTGACGTGCAGCTAAAAGGCAAGCGGCGATTCATCGTCACGGTCGAGAACCCCGACGACTTCGTGCGAGCTCTCGGTCTACCCTCCTAGAGGTCTCTCGCGTGTCAGGAGCACACGCTCGGCGCGATCATTCGCTCCACCCGTAAGTACGCGTTAGCCGAGGCGGCGGCGTTGGAAGCGGCGATGAACTGTTTGGCGAGACTCATCACCGTCGACGTGCCGCTCGACAGCAAGGCGGCAGTCAACTCCTGATTGGCCGCGTTGTTCAGCGCTGCGGACTCGACGGCTACTTCAACAGTCGCGCTACGCAACACGTCCTGTGCGAGCGCACTTGGCGCCAGCGGGGTCGCGGCGATCAATTTGGCGCGGTCGCGGGCGAGGACACTGAGCTCTCCCGGCAATCGAAGTAACGCGGCGCTGAGGGTATTAAACGAGTCGTTTTTCGGCAGGGGAGGGGCAATAATGGTGCTGACGCTGGCGACGTCACTGCAGTACGAAGGTGCGTTTGACGCGCCACTCGCGCTGGGCGCGCCGTGAGGCAGCATGGTCCCGAGTGCGGCGATGCCGAGGACGGCGGTGAGGGCGCGAGCCCACGACATGAACACGGTGATGGTCTCCTGAAAAAATTCGACGTTGTGTCTAGTTTTCTCGGTCGACGATCGATTGATGAAAAAGTTGGTCTCGAATTGGGACCTGATCGTGGATTCGTACGCGGCGCGTGGGCGACGGCTTGGGAGTGGTCTCACCTCCAACAACGTGCAGAGCGAACCCTGAGCGTCCTTGGAGGTGCGGGGTATCGAAACCCCGGTCCGTCAACTTCTTGGTGAACATTCTCCGAGCGCAGCTGGCCGTAGGTTGTCGGGAGCGTCATCGCTGCCAGCGACGGCGGCGCTCCGTAGTTAGCTGAAGTGTTCCGAAGTAGTCACTAACGAACTCCGTCGGTAAGCCCTGCTTTATGACACCCGTTTACTAAACCGCAGGGCCGGGTCTAGGCGGATGTTGCTACCTAAGCAGCAAACGCAAGCTGAGGCTTGGCGTTTATTTTTTATTTCCGGCTCTTTAACGTGGCTCCGGAGACCACGGCTCGCTTCTTTCACCTCGACGACTGACGTCGAAACCAATCACCCCCTCGTTACCTCGCGGTCGTATGGACCGCTTTATGAGTGTACCGGGTTGAGAATTGTTGGTGAACTCCACGACATGACGCCGCAGGCTCAGCCCAACTTTTCGGCGTGACGAGCGGCCCGTGCGATGTCACGCTCCGCGTCACGCTTGGCGAGGGCCTGTCGTCGGTCTTGTTGCTTACGACCCCTGGCCAAGCCAATTTCGACCTTGGCGCGTCCCTCTTTGAAGTAGAGCCGTAGAGGGATGATGGTGAGCGACTGGGTTTCGGCCTTTCGCTTCCACTGGTCGAGTTGGTGTCGATGGACGAGGAGTTTGCGTTTTCGATCGGGATCGTGGCTCCCGAAGCCGACGGCGTAACTCCACGGCGGCACGTGCATCTGAAAGATCCACAGTTCGCCCTCGTCGAAACGCGCGTAGCTTCCGGCGATCTGGGCGGTTCCTTCGCGCAGCGATTTGACTTCGGAGCCGATGAGGACAATGCCGCACTCGAGGGTCTCGAGAATTTCGTAGTCGTGTCGGGCGCGACGGTTGGTGGCCACGACCTTGTCGTTGGCTGCCTCTTCGCGTTTCTTGGCCCGCCGTCCTTGGATCTGTTTGGCTCGTGCCACCTCGTTAGCGTAGTGATGCGTGCTCGGCCCTGAAAAGTCGTCCCGGTAGGGTGGCCACGTGCTTACGTTCACGTCGTCTCAACGCGACGCCATATTCGCGACGTGTATTCGTGCCCTGCCGAATGAGGGATGCGGGTTGCTGCTCGGTTCCTCCGAAGGAGCCGTGAGCGAAGTCGTTTCGAGCGAGAACATCGCCGACTCAGCAAGGGTGTACGAGATCGATCCCAAGGTCCTTTTGCAGGCGTTTCGACGAGCCGATGCGGAGGACGTCGTGGTGCTCGGCGTCTTTCACTCGCACACCCACTCCGAGGCGTACCCCAGTCCCACCGACGTTCGCCAGGCGCCGGATCCCGCGTGGCACTACGTGCTGGTCTCACTGGCCGAGACGCCCATTGACCTGCGCAGCTACCGCGTGAACGACGGGGTGGTTTCCCCTGAATCACTGGCCATTGAGGGCTGAGAGACTGAGAAAAATTTGGACACAACGGTGCGCTGAACCGATAATGTTGACTCAGTAGGTCAGGAATCAACCACGAGTCGAAAGAGGCGACATGTCGGCGGTACTGCGAATCCCCACCGTTCTCCGTCCGGCCATGGGCGGCGAGACCATCATCGCCGTGGAGGGCTCCACCGTGGGCGAAGTTCTCTTGAAGTTGACAAAGACCTACCCGTCAATTAAGGGCCAGCTGCTTAACGACGACGGATCCCTACACCGCTTTCTCAACGTCTATGTCAATGACGATGACGTGCGCTACCTCGGTGGCGTTGAGGCTCTGATCGCGAACGACGACGAGATCACCCTTCTGCCCGCAGTCGCGGGCGGCGTTTGGTAGTGACGAGATACGCCTCCGTTCTCGATCTCATTGGCAACACGCCAATCGTCGACGTGAGTGCGTTATCGCCCAAGACGAACGTCACGATTCTCGCCAAACTTGAAGGACGTAATCCCGCTGGCTCCGTCAAGGACCGCGTCGCGCTCTCACTCGTTGAGGCGGCCGAGCGCGACGGTCGCCTCATTCCCGGAGAACCTAACCAAACGCTGATCGAGCCTTCGTCTGGCAACACCGGCATTGCTCTGGCGCTCGTCTGTCGACTGCGTGGATACCACCTCAAGGTTGTCTTGCCCACCAACGTCTCGCCCGAGCGACGTCAGCTCCTGTTGGTCTTTGGCGCCGAAATCATCGATTCGCCCGGACCGCAGGGCTCCAACGGCGCGGTGCGTTTGGCGCAGCGACTCAGCGAAGAGCATCCCGAGTGGGTCTTTCTCTACCAGTACGCGAACCCGGCAAATCCCCTTGCTCACTACGAGACGACCGGTCCCGAGATCCTCGCCGACGTGCCCGACATCACGCACTTCGTGGCGGGTCTTGGCACCTCGGGCACGCTCATGGGGGTCGGTCGTTATCTGAAGGAGCACCGTCCCGAGGTTCAGATCTGGGCCGTCGAGCCACCGAGTGGCGAAATGGTCGATGGCCTGCGCAGTCTGGACGATGGCTACGTCCCACCAATCTTCACCGACAACGACGGCGAAAAGCTGCTCGATCGCAAGGTCATCGTTCGCCCCCGTGAATCAATTGAGTGGACGCGCCGCCTCGCCGACGTCGGCCTCTTCGTCGGCATCTCGTCGGGGGCCGCGATGGCGGGAGCCGTCAAGTGTGCGGCGACCGTCGGCGATGACGAGAGGGCCACGATCGTCACCATCATCGCCGACGACGGTTGGAAGTACCTCTCCACCGGGGCCTGGAGTGACGACCTCGACGAGGTCGTCGAACGCGCCAGGGCGACCATCTACTTCTAGGGCCTACCGGTCGAGTTTTCAACTACCGTGGTCACGCACTCATCGTGCAGTTAGAGGAGCGACATGTCCGCACTACGGACCGACGGGCGAGCGAACGACGAGGCACGACCTCTCTCGTTTGAGCGTGACTTCACCGAGATGGCGGCCGGATCGGTACTCGTGAGCTTCGGGCGCACGCGGGTACTCTGCACGGCCTCGGTCGACAGTGACGTGCCGCGCTGGCTCAAGGGCAAAGGCCGCGGCTGGGTGAGCGCTGAGTACTCGATGTTGCCGGGCTCGACCCCTGAGCGCGCGACCCGCGAAGCGGCCAAGGGCAAGCAGTCGGGGCGCACTCAGGAGATTCAGCGCCTGATTGGTCGATCCCTTCGGAGCGTGACGAGCCTCGAACTACTGCCCGATCTCCAGATTCTGGTGGACTGCGACGTTTTGCAGGCCGACGGCGGCACGCGCACGGCGTCGATCTGCGGTGGCTATGTGGCGCTGCACGACGCACTGACTCGACTGGTGCAAGATGGAACGATCCCGAAACACGCGTCCACCGATCTGGTGGCCGCGGTGTCGGTCGGCATCGTGGGGGGCGTCGCCATGCTCGACCTGCCCTACGAAGAAGACGTCCGAGCCGACACCGATATGAACGTGGTGATGACCGGATCGGGCAGGTTTATTGAAGTGCAGGGCACCGCCGAACACGAGTCCTTCGATCGAGCGGAGCTGGATCAACTCTTGGACTTGGCGGCGCTGGGCATCGCTCGGATCAACGACGCGCAGCGCGTGCTACTCGCGACGCCACCGTCGCGACGCGTGTCGTGAGAGCAGTAGTTCTCGCTACCGCTAATCCGCACAAGACTGAAGAGATACGACAGGTTCTTTCCGCCTACGACATCGAGTTGTTGCCGCGCCCGAGCGACGTACCCGACGTAGTGGAGAACGCTGACACGCTCGAGGGCAACGCGCTGCTAAAAGCGAACGTCCTCGCCGTCGCCACCGGTTCGCCGGCGATCGCCGATGACACCGGTCTCTTCATTGACGCGCTGGACGGCGCGCCGGGAGTGTTCAGCGCGCGCTATGCGGGAGAGCACGCCAGTTTCGACGACAACGTGCGCAAGGTTCTCTTGGAGCTTGAAGGGGTCCAGGGAAATGACCGCTCGGCACGCTTTCGCACGGTGATCGCCCTCGCCAATCCCGATGGAACCTTGTGGTTCGTCGACGGTGTCCTCGAAGGGACTATTTTACCTGGTCGTACCGGGCAACACGGATTCGGTTATGACCCGATTTTTGCTCCCGCTGGGGCTAATGGTCGCTCCTTGGCCGATCTCACCCCTGAAGAGAAGAACGCGATCTCGCATCGCGGCATCGCGCTGCGAGCGTTCGCGGAAAAGTTCGCGCGTTCATAGGGCGTTCGCGAAGTGATCACCCGTAGGGTGGGAGAGTGATGGATGGAGAGCTCGCCATGTTCCCCTTAGGGATGGTGGTCTTTCCCCATCAGACGGTGGGACTGTGTGTCTTCGAACCGCGCTACCACCAGCTGCTCTTCGACGTTGAAAACGAACGTCGATTCGGCACCTGTCTCATCGAGCAAGGCTCCGACGTTGGTGGGCGCGACGAACGTACTTCCGTCGGGACGTTGGTCGAGATTCTTGGTTCGCATCGGCTGAGCAACGGCCAAACTCTCATCGTCGTCGAAGGCATTGAATGCTTCGAAGTCGATCAGTGGCTCGACGACGATCCCTATCCGAAGGCGCTCGTGGGACAGCGATGCTGTGACGAGGTTTCAATTGAGCTCGGGCTGCTCAAGTCGACTGGCTCGGCGGTTCGCGCGCTTCGCACGTTACAGAGTGAGATCTTCGCCGATCAGTGTCTTCAGCGCGACTGTCCGATGGACGCGGACGCGCGAGTGCGTAGCTGGCAACTGTGTGCGTTGACGCCGATGTCGATTCTCGACCAGTTCAAAGTGCTGAGCCTGAGCAATCCCAACGACCGGCTTCGCTTGGTGGCCGAGATCTGTTGTGAGCGCTACGGCGACTACCAGCGCATGTTGGCGATCGACGAACTGCGCGCGCCGCTCATCTAGCGAAGCTCGAGCAGGTCGACCACAAAGATTAAGGTCTCATTTGGCCTGATCACGCCTCCAGCACCACGCTCGCCGTAGGCGAGGCGCGAGGGGATGACCAGCCGGCGCTGTCCACCGACCTTCATGCCCACGACCCCTTCGTCCCAGCCCTTAATGACCTGTCCTGCGCCGAGGCGAAAGTCAAAGGGCTCGTTGCGATTCCACGACGCGTCAAACTCTTCTCCGCTGGTCGCGCCCACACCCACGTAGTGCACGACCGCCGTCTGACCGGGCGTCGCCTCGTCGCCGTCGCCCACGATGATCTCTTCGATGAGGAGTTCATCGGGCGCCGGTCCGAGGTGGGGTTCGACGGTAGGCTTTTCTGACACGTCGTAGGACCTTAGTAGCGTCGCGAACGTCCAGCGCCTACGACGCGTACGTTCTTCGCTTCGCGGCCCTTGGGACCGTGAGCCTCTTCGAAGGTGATCTTCTGACCCTGGCTGAGCGACTTAAAGCCGTCGCCGACAATGTTCGAGAAGTGGATGAAGAGGTCGTCGCCCTTGTCATCGCTGGCGAAGCCGAAACCCTTGGAGTCGTTAAAGAAACTCACCACGGCTTCCTTGCCGCGAGCGCGGGCGTTGACCTCGCTGCGAACGGGTGGGCTCTCGCGACGCTCGAAGCTCCGCGGTGGGCGAGTCGCGCTCGCGACCGGAGGGTGTTCACGTCGAGTCGAAGTCGTTCGTTCGCGAGGCTCGCGACGCTCAAAGCTGCGCGGCGCGCGATCGCGTGGTGCTTCGACACGGCGCTTCGGCGCGTCGTCGAGACGCTCCGCCGCGACCGCGTCATCTACGGCGCCCAAGCGAATGGCCGGGGCGTCCTCACGCAGTTCAATGGAAGGGTTGATGCCCAGAGCGCGCTGAAGACGCTTGACTTGCCCAATGACGTCCTCGCCTACGAGTGAGATCACGGCGCCGGTAGCGCCGGCTCGCCCGGTACGTCCGGAGCGGTGGAGATAGTCGGTCGCCTGCGCCGGTGGGTCGTAGTGCACGACGACCGGCAAGAGGTCAATGTGAATACCGCGCGCGGCGACGTCAGTGGCGACCAGCACTTTCACCTGACCGTTTTTGACACTGCGCAGTGCTCGCTCGCGTTGCGCCTGTGAGCGGTCGCCGTGCAGCGGCACTGCTGAGATGCCACGCTCGCCGAGCTGACGCGCGAGGCGGTCAGCACCGTGCTTGGTGCGAGTGAAGATGATGGCGCGCTCGTAGGATTCGATGATGTCGGCCGTGATATCGGGACGGCGATCGCGCGGCACTCGCCAGAAGTAGTGGTCGACGTCATTGGGCGCTTCGTCGCCCACCACATCGTGAATTACCGCGTCGTGCGTGAACTCTCGCACGAGTGACGAGACGTCGGGCCCCAAAGTGGCGGAGAACAACATGACGTGTCGCTCGGGCGAGGTGGCCGCCACGATGCGTCGAACGGCGGGTAAGAATCCCATGTCGGCCATGCGGTCGGCTTCGTCGACTACGACAGTCTTCACGTCACCGAGGTCGAGGCCTCGTTGTTCGAGCATGTCCTCGAGACGTCCCGGGCAGGCGACCACGACGTCAACGCCGTAGTTGAGCGCTTTGCGCGCGACGTTGTAAGACGTGCCCCCGTAGATGCAGATGACGCGACGACCGTGGTCGTCGGTCAGTTGGGCGATCTCTTTTTGGACCTGGGCCGCGAGTTCGCGAGTCGGTACGAGGACCAGAGCGACGGGCTTGCGGGGACGGGCCTTGGTGAGATTCGCCAGGAGCGGCAGCGCGAAGGCGAGGGTCTTGCCCGAGCCCGTAATGGCCTTACCGACGACGTCACGACCCTCGAGGGCGTCGGGTATCGCCGCCTCTTGAATCGGGAAGGCCTCGGTAATGCCTCGAGCGCGCAAGCGTTCGACGAGGCGTGAGGGGACGCCGAGGTCGGCAAAAGACAGGGACATGAAACTCCTACGAGTTGAGGTGAGCCCAACTCGCAGAAAAAGTCGAATCGGTCTCTATCGCGAGATGCGACGAAACAGCGTTTTCCATCTTAGCAGGCGACCACACCCCTCAGTCACCATCGTGAATCTCGTGCGGGCGGAGGGACTCGAACCCACACTCCGAAGAACTGGTACCTAAAACCAGCGCGTCTGCCAATTCCGCCACGCCCGCGAGCGACTCCACTCTACGCCTCGATCGGGGGAATGATGAGTCTCACACGGTAGATTGGTCGCATGATTACCTCCTCATTGGCTGAAGGATTTAGCGCAAACGATCTCAATCAGCGTCTCTTACGAGAGCGCATTGTCTTCTTGGGTTCCCAAGTGGACCAAGAGACCGCCAACCGCATCTGCGCGGAGCTGTTGTTACTGGAGGCGGAAGATCGCGACAAGGACATCAGTCTCTACATCAACTCACCCGGCGGTTCGGTCTATGACGGACTGGCGATCTACGACACGATGCAGTACGTCAACTGTGACGTGCGCACGATCTGCATCGGCATGGCCGCCTCAATGGGCCAGTTTCTGCTCTGCGCCGGTGCGCCGGGCAAACGACTCTCGTTGCCCCACAGTCGCATTTTGATGCACCAGCCGTCCATTGGTGGCATGCAGGGTCAGGCCTCGGACATCGCTATTCAAGCGGAGCAGATCATCTACATGAAGAAGACCCTCGCGGAGCGCATCGCTTTTCACACGGGACAGCCGTTGGAGCGCATCGAGGCCGACTCGGACCGTGATCGTTGGTTCACGGCCCACGAGGCGCTGGACTACGGCTTCATTGACGCCGTTATCGAGCGTTCGGCCATTCGCCAAGGCGTCTAGTGAGCGAAGCCCCCTCGGTGGGCCAACAACATCGTTCGCTTGAGGACACCCCGGTGCGTGTCGTCAGCGCGCGACCGACTCTCGCGACGCGTCTCAAGAACCTCTGGTCGCGGCGAGAGTTACTGCTCGGACTGATCTTTTCCGACATCCGCATCAAATACAAGAACTCAACGCTGGGGATCTTTTGGTCGATGCTCTCGCCGGCCTTCACCCTGGGGGTCTACTTTCTCGTCTTTGCGGTCTTCTTACGAAACGGCATCCCCAACTTCGTGATCTACCTTTTCTCGGGCCTCGTGGTGTGGAACATGTTCCAAAACTCGATCAACACCGCCACGGGCGTTATCGTGGATCGCGCCGCGCTGGTCAAAAAGGTCTCCTTTCCCCGTGAGATCCTGGCGCTCTCGAACGTGGGCGCGGCCGTGGTCTACTTCCTGGTTCAGTTGGCGGTGCTCATCATCTTCGTGGCCGCGATTGGTCATGCGCCAGCGTGGCGCTTTCTTCTGATCTTGCCTATTTCGTTCTTGGCGCTCTACTTCTTCACGTCGGCGCTGGCCATGGTGATGTCAGCGATCAACGTGTACCTGCGCGACATGAAGCACCTCATGGAGGTGTTGTTGCAACTGTGGTTCTGGTTGACGCCCGTCGTCTACTCCTACGAGCACTCCATCGCGCCGCACCTCTCTCGCCACGGACTGTCACTGATCTACTTCGTGAACCCCATCACCTTGATTGTGATGACCTTCCAGCGCGTCTTTTACGTCAAGACGATCGTGAAGTCCACGGTGGCGCCGTATCCGATGATCAATATCCTGCCGACGTGGTCCTTCGATAAGTTTCTCGCGCTGAACGCGGCGCTCCTCGTGGTAACCATCGCGCTCTTCTTTATTGCCGAGGCCATCTTTGGACGTCTTGAAGGCAACTTCGAGTCGGAGCTGTAATGGTTGCCGTGATCGACGTCCAAGACGTCTCGAAGTCCTTCAAGATCCACCACGAGCGAAATCAGTCGCTCAAGGAGCGTCTCCTTCACCCGCGCACCGGTTCGACGGAAGACTTTCAAGCACTCTCCCGCATTAGCTTCACCGTGGGCCAGGGCGAGACCGTCGGCATCGTCGGGCACAACGGCTCGGGAAAGTCGACGCTGCTCAAATGCATCTGTGGTGTTTTGAAGCCGACCTCGGGCGAGATTCGTCTCCGCGGATCGTTGGCGGCGTTGCTTGAACTAGGGGCCGGCTTTCAAACTGAACTTTCCGGACGCGACAACGTCTACCTCTACGGCGCGATGTTGGGCTTCTCCAAACGGATGGTCGACGGGATCTTTGACCAAGTGGTGGACTTTAGCGAGATCGAACAGTTCATCGACACCCAGGTGAAGTTCTACTCCAGCGGCATGTACGTACGCCTGGCCTTCGCCGTCGCGGTAAATGTTGACCCCGACATCTTGGTCGTTGACGAGGTGCTCGCCGTGGGCGACGAGCGCTTCCAAGCCAAGTGCGTCGATCGCATTCAACGATTCAAGGAAGAGGGTCGCACGATTCTTTTCGTGACCCACAACGCGGATCAGGTACGTGCACTGTGCGATCGCGCCGTGGTGCTCGACAGCGGCGACATGATCGCCGACGGCCCGACCCAAGACTCTCTACGAATCTTTCGAGAGCACCTCATGCAAGACGCGGTCGCTCACGACAGCGCACAACTACTCGGGACGATCACCATCGACTCGGTCACCACGCCCGAGGGATCCTTCGATATCAAGAGCGGCTCGAGCTTGCACCTCGAGGCCGCTGTTACCTCTCGCACCGCGTACAGCGGGAACTTCATCATCGAACTCTTCACCCGCGGGGGACTGCTGATCAGTCGCAGCGACGCCCAGGGTTCGCCCGTAAATCTCCTCCCGGGGCGAAACGTCATTGGTATCGACCTCGCGCAGGTTCCGCTCTTGGATGGGATCTATGACCTCAACGTTGGCGTGCTCGATCACCACGGCCACACCGTTATCGCCTGGAGCGAGAAGGCCGCATCAATCCAGGTCACCCACGACGGCCGCGAAGGCGGCATCGTGGAACTGGGCGCGTCTATTCGCCAGCAGTAGTTTCTACTTCGCTCTCGCTGCCCTTGAGTCGGGGAAACTGGCGAAGCGCACCTAAAGGACCGAGGCGTCCCACGTTGAAGGGATACGTCGCGCCGCGAAGAAGACGGCGATCGCCGCGAGAGTTGCCGTAGGCGTAGATCGTGGGTTCCACGTCGGGAAAACGCGTCCGCGTCAACTCGGTGAGGCGTCGCAGTTTCTCCTTGCCACGACAGTTTTTGCCGAGATAACTGCCGGTCAAGGTACCCCGGGCGTCTACCGCCAGTCGAGTACCGAGACCCCCGTCGGCGTCGAACATCTCCACCACCACGTCGACGTAGATCTGGGGCGAGGCCGAGACAATCACCACGTCGTGACCTTCACGAAGGTGCCAACGCAGGCGTTCGAGCACCTTGGGACGACCGTGCGCCTCGAAATGTTGAATGGCGAACACGCGCGAGGTCGCCCGCACGTCGTCTTCGTCGAGGCCGATCAGCAGCCGGCCAAAGAGTTGTTCCTTCGCGTGGTCGGCCCAGGGTCCACTTCGAATGGCCCCTACGAGCAGGGGGAGGGCGAGTCGCCCCGACGCGGCGTACGTCGCGCGTGAACCTCGGAGATAACGAAGCCACTTAAAGACGCTGCCGCCGTCGCTGAGCGTTCCGTCGAGGTCGAAGGCCGCCACGATCGGCGGCGAAACGGTACTCACCACCTCAGTCTCACAGGGCCGCTGGAGGACGAAGTGTGAATAACCTATAAATCTAATTGTAAATTGCGAGAATCAAAAAAGGACCGCTAAGGTGTGCGCGTGCGGTCGAGTGACCGGCACTGCAGGCAAGGAGCGATCATGGCAATTCGATTGGGCGACGTCGCCCCCGACTTCACGGCGGAGACCACCGAAGGTACCCTCAACTTTTACGAGTACCTCGGCGATGACTGGGGCATTCTCTTCTCACACCCCAAGGACTTCACTCCGGTGTGCACAACGGAACTCGGCGCATTCGCCGCTCGCAAGGGCGAGTTTGACAAGCGCGGCACCAAGTTGATTGCGGTCTCGGTCGACAGCGTTGAGTCCCACAACCGCTGGAAGAAAGACATCGACGAAGTGAAAGGTACCGAACTGAACTTTCCACTCATCGGCGATGAGGACCGCAAGGTTGCAGACCTCTACGACATGATTCACCCCAACGCGAGCGACACCCTCACCGTACGCAGCGTC
Organism: uncultured Acidimicrobiaceae bacterium; assembly: GCA_963803745.1. Classification (GTDB taxonomy): domain Bacteria; phylum Actinomycetota; class Acidimicrobiia; order Acidimicrobiales; family RAAP-2; genus RAAP-2. The sequence goes on from CAWDNL010000002.1 coordinate 252,743, forward strand.
TTTATCGTGGCCCCGGACAAGAAGGTCAAGCTGACCTTGACCTACCCCGCGTCGACGGGACGCAACGTCGACGAGATCGTTCGGGTGCTGGACTCGGTGCAGCTCTCGGCGAAATTTCCGGTGTCGACGCCGGTCGACTGGAAGGACGGCGAGGACGTCATCATTGCGCCGGCGGTGACCGACGAAGAGGCCAAGGAGAAGTTTCCCAAGGGCTTTCGCAAGGTGAAGGACTACCTGCGCTTCACCCCGCAACCGAACAAATAAGTACTCAACACGGGAGAGCGGCCGCCCACGGGTGGCCGCTCGCGACGTCCTCGACGTTGTTTCTGCTCTTTCGCCCGTTACGCCCCGAGGTTCAGTTCTTCGACGAGTGAGTTGCGAAGCTCACGCTTGAGCACTTTGCCCTGAGGATTGCGGGGCAGGGGGCTAGAGCGAAAGATGACGCGAGTGGGAACCTCAAATCTGGCCAAACGCGTCGCCACGTGTCGTGAGATCTCTTCGCCTTCGATGACTCGACCGGGACGAAGCACGATCACCGCGGCCACCTCTTCGCCCAGTGTGGGATGGGGCAGTCCCACCACGGCGCAGTCGGCGACGTCGGGGTGTTCAAAGATGGCCGCTTCGACGATGACCGAGTAGACGTTTTCGCCGCCTCGAATAATCATGTCCTTGGCCCGGTCAACGATGTAGATGAAACCTTCGTCGTCGATGCGGGCCACGTCGCCGCTATGTAACCATCCGTTGGTGAAGGCCTTCGCCGTGGCCTCGGGTTTGTTCCAGTAGCCCCGAATGACGTTGGGCCCCTTGATCCAGAGTTCTCCGACCACGTCGGGCCCTCGGGGAAGTTCGTCGCCGGGCTCAAGGCCCTCGTAGTCTTCGGGCACGATCGCCACCTCGTTCACCGGGTACGCCGGGCCGCAGCTCTCGGGCTTGCTCACGTAGTCGGCCCCGGCGTTGCCGCTGATGCCGGCCGATGTTTCGGTGAGCCCGTAACCGTTGCTCGGCTGACCGAGGGGAAAGAGCGCGCGCAGACGCCTTAGCAAGTCGGGCGGCGCGGGCGCACCACCGTACGCGATGCTCTTGACACTGGAGGTGTCGTACTTGTCAAAGTCGGGATGATCGATGATCTGCATGGCGATCGTGGGTACACCCCCGATGCTGGTGATTCGTTCGCTTTCGATGATCTTTAACGCCTTTGCGGCGTCGAAGTGGTGCATCATGACGATTTTTCCGCCCGCGGCCGTGCTCGGCACGAGGACCGCGTGAGAACCCGTCGCGTGGAAAAACGGAATGCTGAGAAGTCCGGAGTTTTGGACGCTCTCGGATCCGTTGCTCGCCGGTGGGGCAAATCGCAAGGCCGATCGTTGCGCGGAGAAGGCGAGATTCATGAAGTTGGTGATGATGTTGCGATGTGATCCGACGGCGCCCTTGGGATGTCCGGTCGTACCAGAGGTGTACATCATGGTCACGTCGTCATCCGCGTTGAGCACGATGTCCGGAGGCGTCGCGCTGGACTCAATCGGCCCGACAAAGTCGTGGAACGCGGTGATGCGAGGGTCAGGCTCACCAGTACGCGCTACGCGACCAGCCTCCTCGCTCAGTACCACCACGGTCTTTAGCTCGCCCAGTTCGTCAAGTCGCGGCCGTACCCTTTCGAGGCGCTCTTCGTCGACGAAGAGCACCGACGTGCCAGAGTCGACCAATCCGTACAGCAGCTCATCGGTGGTCCACCAGGCGTTGAGCGGCACGACCACGGCCCCCGTGACCGCCGAACCCCAAAAGGCGATCACCCACTCCGGAAGGTTTCTCGCCGCGATCGCCACGCGATCTCCCTTGGTCACCCCGCACTCGATGAGTCGCTGCGCGAGCGTCGCCGCGAGCAGGTAGTGCTCTTCAAAGGTGTATCGCCGGTCTTCGTAGACGAGAAAGTCCTTTGACCCGTGGTGGCGCGACAAGTCGAGGATCTGGCGAAGCGTCGCCGGGGCGTGCTTCCACACGGTCAGTTCGAGGCCGTTCACGTTCGCACGTTCGGTTTCGAAGACCTGCCCCGGCGCCGTGAGGCGCCGCGTTGCTTCTGCCAGCGTGATCTCTTCGTCACTCATGGAGGACGTGGCTACTTCTTCTCTTCGATCGGCTGAAAGAGCGTGTCGCGGTAGTGCACTAACTCGCTGATCGACTCTCGTATGTCGTCAAGCGCCCGATGCGACGAGTCTTTTTCGGGCAGCGACGCTACGGCGTCGGGGTACCAGCGTCGAGCGAGCTCCTTGATCGTCGAAACGTCCACGTTGCGATAGTGAAAGTACGACTCGAGTTCGGGCATGTACTCCTGGAGAAAACGCCGGTCGGTGCCGATCGAATTACCGCACAGTGGCACCGCGCCGGGTTCGACGTGCTCGGATTTGAGGAACTCGATGGTGGCGCGCTGCGCCTCCTCCACGTTAATTGTCGACGCGACGATCTGGGGTAGGAGGCCCGATTTAGTGTGCATCTCGGTAACGTAGGGTCCCATCTGCGCCAACTGCTCGGGCGACGCGTGCAGCACCAGATCGGGACCTTCCGCGATGATGTTGAGGTGATCGTCGCTGAGCAGGGTGGCGATTTCAACAATGACGTGGCGCTCGGGTTCCAGACCCGTCATCTCTAAATCCATCCACACCAGCACAGTGCGACACTACTTAATCAGAGACGACCCGAGGCGTGACTAGCCTTCGCGCTATGGAAATCTTCGCCAAGTTGCTGCACCCCGACGCCGTGGCGCCCCACTACGCCAATGACGGCGACGCCGGTTGCGACCTCGTCGCGATCGAGCCGGTCACCCTTGGCGCCGGTGGAGGTCGAGCTCTCGTCGCTACTGGATTGGCGGTCGCTATACCAGAGGGTTACGGCGGTTTCGTTCTGCCCCGCAGTGGTCTCGCTTCGCGTTACGGGGTGACGTGCGCGAACGCGCCTGGGCTCATTGACCCCGGCTATCGCGGGGAAGTGAAGGTGGCCCTCGTGAACCTTGATCCCGAACGTGACTACCACGTTGAAAAGGGAGATCGCATCGCTCAACTCGTGGTACTCGAGGTGGCCACCGTAAACTTTCTCGTAGTTGACGATCTACCCGACGCGTTGCGCGGCGAGGGTGGCTTTGGCAGTAGCGGGCGATGACCAAGTTCCTTGACCCGCTCGACAGCGCGTTCATCCTGCTCGAAACGCCCGGTACGTCGATGAACATCGGCGCTGTAGTCGAGCTCGAGCCTGATGACGATGCGGATCCCAAAGTGCGATTCGAGCGCATTCGAGACAACATCGCGGCAAGGATTCACGAGATTCCCGTGCTTACCCAACGCGTGGTGCGAGCCCCTTTCGACATGACGTGGCCGATTTTGATCAACGACGAGAAGTTCGATCTTGATCGACACGTCGTGCGCGTCGCGCTGCCGACGCCGGGTTCGCGAACGCAGTTGGACGCAATGGTGGCTGAGTTTCTCTCACGTTCGCTGTCTCCCCAACGGCCACTCTGGCAGCTGCTGGTGATCGAGGGTCTTGACGACGGTCGCACGACGCTCGTCCTCAAAGCTCACCACGCCTTGGCCGACGGGGTGTCGTTCGCCGAGACCTTTGCCAATCTTTTCGATATCTCGCCCGAAGTTCGCCCTGCGGCGCCACGCGATGAGGACGATGACGTTGACGACACCGTGACGACGTCGCTCGGTCTGTTGCGCGAAGGGCTCGGAAAGATTCGTCGCCGGCCCGAGATCGTGTTGGAGAGCCTCGCGTCATGGGGCAGTCGGCTCTATGAAATTATGCGGGCTTTCGTGAGTGTGCTCGCGCTGCGGGGCCGTCGCCACGCGACGCCCGATCAGCCCTCTCTCTTTGAGGCGCGAGCGACGTCGCTGAACGGCGCCGCCGGCATTGAAAAGGCGTACCTTCGAACGCGGATTCCCTTGGCGGAGGTCAAACGCGCGGCCAAAGCGCGCGGCGTGTCGGTGACCGACTTCGTCATGGCCACGACCAGTGGCGCCCTCAAACGGTTCCTTGACGATCGCGGTGAGCTCCTCAAGCGCGACCTTATTGCCTTCGTGCCCATCAACGTGCGAGGCGAGGGCGACACGGCTGCCCTAGGTAATCAGGTCTCGGGGATGCTCGTCGCACTTCACACCGATGCAAGGGATCCCGAAGAGCGCTTGCGTGCCATCTCGAGTGACGCGCTAAAGACTCTCGGCGAACAGCGCGCGCATCGCGCGAAGATCTTCCAGGACGTGCCTCGCGTCCTCGGTCCTACGCTGCTCTCTCTTGGAGGCAAGTTCATCTCCGCGTTTAATCTGTTTGATCGAGTGCCCATGGCGAACGTCATGATCTCTTCGGTCGCCGGTCCCCCGATTCCCCTGTGGCTCAGTGGCCACCGCGTCGCCTCGGCCACGCCTTTTGGACCCCTCTTTGGAGCGTTCTCGCTCAACGTCACCGTCCTTGGTTTTGGCGAGAATTTAGAGTTCGGTTTACTCGCTTGCGCTGATCGCTTTGACGATCTTTCGAAGTTGCGTGACTACATATCCGAAGAAGCCAGTTCGCTTATTGCTGCGGCGACACCCTAGGGCTCGCTTGGTTCGACCGTAGGTCTCGGCTACAATTGACCCACCACGCGGACGTAGCTCAGTTGGTAGAGCGCGACCTTGCCAAGGTCGAGGTCGCCGGTTCGAGCCCGGTCGTCCGCTCCAAGAAACCCTGCTCAGTGAACTAACAGAGTCGGCCTACATTTCACTCCGAGCAGTGTTCGATGACGCGAGACGGTGAAGGGGTGTCGATCGATGAAAAGGTGGTCCCTCAGGCAGAGATTCACCGCTGTGGTGTCCTCGCTACTGGCGATAACTGGCGCGCTCGCGCTCAACGCCAGTGCCGCGCCAAGAGCCTCGGGCGTCATCACCGGGAAAGTCGTCGAATGTAGACCAGGACCTATCGTGGCGGCGCCTGACTATCCCGCACCGTCGCCCACTCCCGCGTCGGTGATCCTCGTGCACGATCGAGTGGCGTACGCCAGCCAGGCGATCGCCTTTTCGACGCGATTGCCCTGGAGCGGGACCTTCTCATTCACTGTGCCCGCAGGTCGATATGAGGTCATCTCTACGTACCAAGGCGACGTGCGCTGGGTCGTCGTCCGACCTCACGACACGAGCATCGTGACCTTCGGCTTCTTCGCCTGCCCGCTGTAAATATTGCAGCGCTAGCGAGGTTTCCAGGCTGTACTCGATGGATCGTGCAGAGCGGAGTTCGCCAGGTCGTCGTACTCGTGAAGGTCGACGGCGCGATCTTCGTCGTCGTCAAACTGTGGCTGGGGACTGAGGACGATGAGGCGCTGCTTGTCATATACGGCGGACTGCCCGTCGACTTCTCTCGCCGCGCTCGCCAACGCCGACGCGTCAATGATCTCATGTTCATACTCGTCATCATCATCGTCTTCGAGTTCGGCTACAAACGCCGTGAAGGACGCTGCCGTGCTCTCATCATCGGCAACGAAGCTCAAGCATCCCGCGGTCGCCACGTAGGATCCCGGCACCGTCAGTGAGAACGACGACGCGGCTAACTGATCTTGACCAATTGGACCCGTGACGACTTTTTTGGTGGCGTCGAGGGCGTCGGCCAGCGTGACCGCGAGTTGCGCGAGGTTGGAAGTGGGGCGAAACGCGACCTCGTTGACGCCCAGACGACTCGGCGCGCCGAAGACGCCAAAGGAGGGGACGCCGCTAAAGACGAGTGTTTCAAGAAAACCGGTGCCGTAGGTGGTGGTGACCTCGGCAATGTGGCACTGAGATAGATCTTCTAGCCGGCCCATCGACTCGTTGGCTACGTCGAAGCGCGCCAGCGCTCTCTCGCCTGCCACATCCGCGAAACTCGCTCGCATCATGCTGGGGTCGCCACCGAGAGCGCGGGCGACAAACAGCGCCGCCTTCACCCAGGACTCCCACGGCACGTCCGCCGGTCGAGGCAGCAGAGCGAACGCGTTCAGGGCCTCAATGGAGAGACCGAGCGAGGCTCCGCGACGCGCTTGCAGTGTTCGTCGCATTCCAAAGAGGCGGACCGTGTTGGACTCTTGCTCGCTGAGGCCGCGGCGAAAACTGCCGCGATCGTCCGGGCTCAGCATCGACGCCGAACGAAGGATGGCGGCGAGGGCGTCGTCGTTGGCGTCGGTGCGATAGCGAATGAGCTCCTCGGCGCGCGCGTCGTAGGGGTGCGAGGTGAGCTGCTCGATGAGCGCATTCGCATTGGCGGCGAAACTCACGGCGAGTTACGCACCGTCACTGGCCACCGACAAGGTGTTGCGCTACGTCCACGAGGTGATGGGGGAGTAGTGCTCACGTAAGTCACCCTACGATGTTGCCTTATCGCCACGGTCGGCCTTCCAGCCACATATCGCCCGCCACCGTTTTCGTCGACGTGTCTAGTCTTGGACAGGGAGGTGGTCATGGTCCATGCAGCGTTCGAGCCCTTCATTCGCCAGGCCCGCGAGAACCCCGAACCGTTACCGTCGAGTGTCAGTGCCGACGAGCGACGACGGACCTTTCGACGAGAAGCCGCGGCGGTTCGAGGCGAGTTAGCCCCCATGGCGCTGGTGGAGGATCGTCAACTGGAGCTCGAAGGTCGAACCTTGGGTGCGCGTCTGTACGTGCCCCTGGACGAAGAGACTTCGGCCCTCATCATCTACTTTCACGGCGGCTGCTTCGTTCTCGGTGATCTGGAGACGCACGACTGGCTCTGTCGACGCCTCGCCTTCGACACGGACGTGCGACTGTTGGCCATCGACTACCGCCTCGCCCCCGAGCACCCGTTTCCGGCGGCCCTCGATGACGCGACGGACGTCGTTCGCCACGTCGCGGCACACCCTGAGGAGTTCGGTGCGAGGACCGCTTCGATCATCATGATGGGCGACTCGGCGGGGGCGAATCTGGTGACCGTCGCGGCCACACAGCTTCGTGACGAAGAGTTGGGGATTGCGGCGCAGGTGCTCATCTATCCCACGCTCGGGCCGGAGCTCGTGACCGATTCCGCGAACCGTTTCGGCACCGGTTACCTCATGGATCTGGAAAGCCTTCGCCACGACTACGCGCTCTATCTCGACGGGTTCGTTGATCACACGGACCCTCGCGTAACGCCTCTTTTGTGCACCGATCTTTCACGAGTGGCTCCGGCCGTGGTGGTGGTGGCCGAGTGTGATCCACTGCGCGACGAAGGCGTCGCCTACGCCGGTCTGCTCGGCCACTTTGGCGTGCCTGTCGAGTTGCTTGAGGCCGAGGACATGGTGCACGGCTTCTTGGAACTGGGGGGCGTCGTGCCCGAGGCGCTCGAGATTCTCGACGACCTGGCCTCGCACGTGCACCGCTTAGTGGAAGCGGCCTCGTGAACGTCCTCTTTATCACGCTGGATCAGTTTCGCGGCGACGCCTACGGCGCGGCGGGACACCCCCTCGTTCAGACCCCGACCCTTGACCGCGTCGCCGCCGAAGGGGTGCGCTTAGAGCGTCACTACTCACAGGCCGCGCCCTGTGCCCCGGGACGCGCCGCGCTCTTTACCGGGATGTATCAAATGAACAACCGGGTCGTGGCGAATGGAACGCCGCTGGCGAGCGGCTTTGACAATCTGGCCTATGTCGCGCGGCGCGCCGGTTACGATCCGACGCTCTTCGGCTACACCGATCAAGGCATCGACCCGTACCGGGCGAACGGCGCGGACGACCCTCGCCTGAACGACTACGACGGCATCTTGCCGGGGCTTTCGGTCGGACTGTACCTACCAGAGAGCCAGGCCGGCTGGACGCAGTATCTGCGAGAGAAGGGCTACGACGTGCGCGGCAACTGGCAACAGCTGCTCTACGAAGAGCCGAACCGTCCGGCGGAGGACTCGCTCAGTGGCTTTCTCACTACCCGATTCCTCGAGTGGCTCGAACACGAAGAGAGCGGGTGGTTCGCTCACCTCAGTTATCTTCGCCCCCACCCGCCCTACGCTGCGGCCGGAGCGTTCTCCTCCATGTACGACCCGGCCGACGTGTCGTTGCCGATCGCGCCAGTTGACGCCAGTCTTCGCCACCCGTTGCACGAAGCCGCGCTCACCTGGAAGCAGGCGGCCGCGCCCACTGATCACGACGCCATGCGTGCCTTGAAAGCCCAGTACTTCGGCATGATCTCTGAAGTCGATTTCCAACTCGGGAGGATTGTCCAACGCCTAGAGAAACGAGGGGAATGGCAAGAGACACTCGTCGTAGTCACTTCGGATCACGGTGACCAACTCGGCGATCACGGCCTCATCGAGAAGCTCGGCTTCTTCCCACAGAGCTATCACATCATCGGACTGTGGCGTGACCCTCGAGCAGCGGGCGGTCAGTCGATTGCCCGCTACACCGAGAACGTGGACCTCCTGCCGACCTTGGCCGACGCACTCGGCGTCGAGCAGCCCGTGCAGTGCGACGGACGCTCCCTCGGTGCACTCTTCGCCGGCGAGGACATTGAATGGCGCCAAGCCGCGCACTACGAGTGGGATAGCCGCTACTTCTTGCTCGGTAGTACGTTCTCTCCGCCGCCTCAGCACTTAGCACGGCGCAACCTGGCCGTATCAGTCAGTGAGGACGTGGCCTATGTGCAGTTTGGCGACGGATCGTTTCGGTGCTACGACCTTGATGTTGACCCCACGTGGCGCACCGAGTGTCGCGACAGTGAGCGCGTGCTGCAGGCGGCGCAAGAACAACTGCTCTGGCGACAGCGACACCTCCGTCATGATCTCACCGACATGCTGCTGACTCCCGATCGTCGCGGGTACTGGCCGAGCGACCTGAAATACGACGCCCTAGCGGAATCCGTCACGTAGCGTCGAGAGCGTTTCGTCACGGTCGGTGGCGAAGTTGATTTCGAGCAGTTCGAGCGACACGTAGCCGTCGGCCATGCTCGTCTTCACCCGTCCGCCCAAAATCCAGGCCACGCGAGAAGTCGCGACCCCGGTGCACGTGTAGCCCCGTCGCCTGACCCGAAGCCACTTTGAAGTCGATATCTGGTAACAATGGAGGCCCGATGGCGTCCGTCGTGGAGCAGAGAGATATTGAAAGAGCTGGTGCAGCGGATCTCACTCATTCGTCAATTTCTGCTGATGGCGGGGGTTCTCTTGCTGCTGCTCGCCTCGAACGTGGCCGTCGGCGCGGCGCCCCTTAGAGCGGCCTTCGATCTCACTGATGCCAACCTCGTCCCGACTTCGCTCAAGGACGTGACCTGGGAGATTGCGACCGATGCGTCCTACCCTCCCGATGAGTGGATGAGTGGGACGAAGATGGTCGGCTTTGATGTCGCCCTCATGGGAGCGATTGCGAAGACGCTCGGGGTCACGATTCACGAGAACAACGTCACCTTCGATGCGATAATCGCCGGCATTAAGTCGGGCAAGTACGAGGTGGGCAACTCTTCTTTCCTCGACACCAAAGCCCTCGAGAAGTCCGTCAACTTCGTTGACTACTTCCGCGGCGGCGAGGGCGTCTACGCCGTCGCGGGGACGCAGGCCACCTTCAGCGGCCTCTCGAGTCTCTGCAGTCTCACCGTTGCGGTCGTCGACAACACCGCCGAGCAAACGGCGGCTAACGCCGAGGTCGCTAAGTGTCCGCCGGGCAACTCGCTCACCGTGCACGCCTATCGCACTCAGAAGGACGCCAAAGCCGCGGTCCTCTCGGACCAGGCTCAAGAAGCCTTCGTCGATAGTCAGGTCGCCGGATACTTCGTCTCGCTGTCGAAGGGCCAACTGGAACTGGTGGGCGATGCCGTCGACGTGGCGCCCTACGGACTGGCCACTGCCAAAACGTCCACCGGCCACGAACTCGCCATCGCGATTCAAGCCGCCTTGGATACCCTCGTCGAGAACGGTACCTATCGGGCGATTCTCGCCCAATGGGGGGTCGGTCGTGGTGCGCTGGCGCTGGGCAAAATCTTGATCAACGCAGCGATTTCCTAGAGCCTGGCACTGCGCTTTATCGCGAGGGTTGACAATATCTCTAAGGTTCACTCGTGACCTGGGACCTCGATCCAACCAACGTCGGCACCGGACTACCACTAGAGGGTGTGCGAGTGCTCGATCTCTCGCGCGTGCTGGCGGGGCCGTTGTGCGCAATGGTCGTCGGCGATCTTGGTGCGGACGTTATCAAGGTGGAGAGTCCCGAAGGAGACCCCGTGCGTTCGCTAGCGCCGCCCTACTTGGGCGACGACGCGACGTATTACTTGTCGGTGAATCGACACCGGCGCAACGTCGTGGCGGATCTGCGAGATGAAGACGACTTTCGCCTGGTGGGCGAGTTGGTCAAAGTCGCCGACGCCGTGATCGAGAACTACTTGCCTCGCCAGGCGCGCGCGCTGGGCATTGATCGGCTTCGCGAACTCAATCCCGACAGCGTCTGGGTGAGCGTCACCCCCGCCAGTGTCGGCGGTCCTCTGGCCGACTCGCCGTCGTATGACTTGTTGGCACAGGCGCGTTCGGGACTGATGGGAGTGACCGGCGACCCTCACGGTGCGCCGAGCAAGGTGGGCGCACCGATCGCCGACGTGGTGACCGGACTGTACGCCTCGGTGGCCCTTTTAAGCGGTCTCTTCGCGCGCGCCGTGGGCCGCGGAGCGCATCACTACGAGGCGCCCCTCCTCGAGTCGGCGATGAGTGCTCTGATCAATCAGGCGCAGGGTTACCTCTCAACGAACGAGAACCCTGCGCGTCTCGGTAACGATCACCCGAGCATCGCGCCGTACGGACCGGTGAAAACGGCCGACGGCTATCTCCTGCTCGCGGTCGGCACGGACGCCCAGTACGCCACGTTGGTCGAAGCACTCGGTGATGCGAAGTTGACGCGCCGAGTGGAGTGGGCGACCAACGCGGCACGAGTCGAGTCGAGAGAGCTGCTGGGCGAGGAGTTGAACCGCCTCTTTACGCGACAGAGTACCGCCGACTGGCTGGTCGCGCTCGAGGCGGCAAAAATACCCTGTGCTCCGATTTTGGATGTCGCGGGTGCCTTCGCCCAGGACCAGATCACGCGAGGGGACTTCGTCGGGTCGATGCCGACCCCGAGCGGTGAGACCCGTGCGACTCGTTCGCCCCTTCGCATCGACGGGCGCCGTCCACCTATTCGTCGAGGTCCGCGCGCTCTCGGCCAAGACAACGAGGAAGTGTTTCGACGCGTCAGCGACTAGGCGCGAAACTCGTCACCGTCGAAGGCGTCAATCGTCGTGAACTCACTGACCGCGTGTCGTGTGAGTTTGGTGTGTCGGGATTCGGGATAGCCGAGGGCGATGATCGAGGCGATGATCAAGTGCTCGGGCAGACCCAGAATGGCCTGAAGCTGAGCTTCGTTGCGTGACGCCACTGTCGTCATGACGCCGCCGAGTCCGCATTCTCGAGCGGCGAGGAGAATGCTCCACACAAAGGGGTAGATCGACGCGCCACCGACGAGGTGGTAGTGATCGAGGTCGCGGTCGGTCGCAGCGAGCACCGTGAGATCGGCGGCGACGACCAGCATGGCGGGCACTTCGGCGAGGGTCTCGGCGAAGCCGTCGGGTGTCGATCTCGCTTCGGCCGCGCTGCGCTGATTGGCCGCCACCTGACGATCGTCGTCGCTCGCCAGAGGAGAAAAGGGAATGAGCCCGGCGAGGACGTGGCCAACGTAGTCGTGCCACGCGTCGAGGTACGCCGTGCCGACCGCTCGGCGGCGTTCGGGGTCCTTTACCACGATGACACGCCACGCCTGACGATTCCCGCCCGAGGGTGCGAAACGCGCGTCGTCGAGAATTGAGTAGATGACGCCGTCTTCCACCGGCTCGGTGGTGTAACGGCGGATAGACCCCGTCGTTCTCAGTGCGTCGCGAAGCTCCACGACGTCACCCTAGAACGTGGCGTCGCGGCCTTCAGGCGTCGCGACGAGAAAACATGGTCACACCGATGCCGAAAAGCACGACCACGTAGATCACGAGAATAATGAGGGACGTCATCGCGCCAAAATCATTCGGCACGCTCGCCGTTGAGACCATCGCGTGACCCATCTCCGAAGGAAGGAACCGTCGCGCGTCGTGCTGCCAACTTTGCGGTAGAAACGCGAGGATGATGGGAATGATCAACAGCACCGAGACGAAGACGCTGATGCAGGCCGCGCTCTGTCGAAAGATCAAGCCCAGTGAGAAAGCCAGTAACGAGAGCAAGGTGAGGTAGAGACCGGCGAAGAGCACCGCGCGCAGCACCGTGCCATTGGAAAGTGACGCCGTAGGTACGACACCGGAGTAAATCGTTTGTCCGAGGGTGAAAGCCGCAAAGCTCACGATTTCGCCCACCACGAGCATCGACACCACCAGAACGATGAGTTTGCCCAACGCCAGCTCGAAGCGCTTGGGAACCGCGGCCAGCGTGGTGCGAATGGAACCAGCCGAGTACTCACTCGTGACGAAGAGCGAGCCGATGACGCCAACCGCGAACTGGGCGAAGAGAATGCCCACCAGGCTGGTGGCGACGGGGTCGAACGTCGCTTTTTGTGCCAGGGCGGTCGTGTTCCAGTGCGCGCGAACGAGCGAGGTGACGAGAGTCCCCAGGCCGATGGTCAAGACGAAGGTGATGGCTACACCGATGATCGAGGAGCGCACACTGCGGAATTTGATCCACTCCGAGTGAACGACCGACCAGAGTGACACGTCACGACTCATGGCGTACCCCAGAGGAGCCATACTCCACGGCGTCCGAGGTCAAGTCCATGAAGACTTCCTCCAAGGATGCTCGCTGCGGTGTCAACTCATAGAGGACGACGCCGGCGTCGAAGGCGATCTGACCCACCTCCTCGGCGCTGAGGTCGCTCACGCTGAGGCCGTCGTCGTTGACTCCGGTCACCGTGGCGTGATGATCGAGCAACGCACTCTGCAACACTTGATGATTGGCGGCGCGCACAAAGACGGTTCCCTTCGCGGTCGCGGTGAGGGTGTCGATCGAACCTTGCGTGATGAATTTGCCCCGACCGATAACGATGATCTGGTCGGCGCTGACGGCCATTTCGCTCATGAGGTGTGAGGAGACGAAGACGGTGCGGCCTTCGTTTGCCAGTGAGCGGAAAAATTCGCGAATCCAGCGGATGCCCTCGGGGTCCAGTCCATTCACGGGTTCATCGAAGAGAAGGATTTCGGGGTCGCCTAACAGCGCACCGGCGATGCCGAGGCGCTGGCTCATGCCGAGCGAAAAGTTGCCGACCTTCTTGTTGGCCACCGACGCGATGCCCGCGAATTCGAGGACCTCGTCGACGCGAGAAAAGGGAATCCGATTTGACGCGGCGAGTGCTCGAAGGTGGTTGCGGGCGCTTCGGCCGGGGTGAATGGCTTTGGCGTCGAGCAACGCACCGACTTCGTGGAGTGGGTCGCGCAGCTCGGCGTAGCGCTTACCTTTGACGGTCGCGCGACCCTTGGTCGGATGGTCGAGTCCGAGGATGACGCGCATGGTCGTCGACTTGCCTGAGCCGTTCGGACCGAGGAATCCGGTCACCACACCGGGATGGACTTCAAAACTGAGGTCGTCGATTGCGAGCGTGTCCTGGTAGCGCTTCGTGAGATGTTCGACGTTGATCATGGTGTGCCTAGTAAGAATCTAGTGAATGAGAGGCGTTTCACTCTAAGTGCCCAATAAGAAAGGACGCTTTCACGCGCGAACAACAACTCGATTCAGAGTGTGGCGAGTCGGGCCAAAATGTCGTCCGCCTCGTCGACCATTCGACGCACAATGTCCCCGGCCGGAATCAGCTCGCTAATGGCCCCGACCGCCTGGCCCGCCGGGTATCCCTCTCGTCGAGGATCGACGCCCTGGGTGGTCTCGTCCCCACCAAGGTGGAACGTGCCGTCTTCGTGAGACACGAAGAGCTGGTCAGGAAACTTCTTCAGCAACGTGGGATCGTTTTCATAACGTTCGGTGGTGTCGTTCTTGATGACGCGCATCGTTTTGCCGCTGAACGCCCGAGAGATGATCGTGCCGTCTTCGTGCGCTTCGATGATGCTCTCTCTAAATCCCGGTAACGCGCGTGCCTCAGGCGTGGCGATGAAGCGAGTGCCGACCCACACGCCGTCGGCCCCGAGGGCGAGGGCAGCGGCGAGTCCACGTCCGTCGTACACGCCGCCCGCCGCGACGACGGGAATCGCCCCGTTCACGGCGTCCACGATCAGTGGAACGAGTGGGAACGTAGCTACCGTGCCGGTGTGTCCGCCGGCTTCCGTACCTTGAGCGACTACGACGTCGCAGCCCGCGTCAAGTGCTCGTTTGGCGTGCTCTACCTTGCCGCACATCGAGATCACGAGCACACCATGACTGTGACAGAGCTCGATCACGTGGGTCGGTACGCCCAGCCCCGCGACAAGGGTGCTCGCGCCGCCTTCGATCAGAAGTTCTACGTTTTTTACCAACGTGTCGGGAAACGCCGTGAGCAGATCCACGCCGAAGGGTTTCGTCGTGAGCGTCTTCGTGGCGGCAATCTCTTGAGCGAGCTTTTCACTGCTCATCGTTGACGCGCCCAGACATCCGTAGCCACCGGCGTTGGAGACGGCCGCAACGAGGGCGCTGTACGAGACGCCGCCCATGCCCGCCAGCATCACGGGGTAGTCGATTCCCAAAAGGTTGCTAAGTCGCGTTTTCATAATCCTTGGCATCAACATACTCAGCCGAGTCACCCCAAGTGAACCCTCATCAGCGACACATTGCGAATGCGGCTAGCGGTATTCGTCGACGAAGCGCGAGCGAATGAGCGAGAGAAGTGGCGGCCCTCCACTCACAAGGACTGCGAGGCAGTCATCGAAGTCTTTCTCATCGCCGTAGTAGGGATCGGCGAGATCGAGATCGAGTCCCGGCTCGAGGAGGTTGCGCCAGAGGACAACCTCGGCCGAGCGTTTCTTTAACCGCTGTTGCACGTCGTAGCGATTCTCTCGCGTCATCACCACGACCAAATCCTGACGTTCGAGCAAGGCCGTATCGGCGTAGGCGCCGGGGGAGCCGGGGAGATGGTAGCCCGCCCGATCCAGGGCCGCGCGGGCTCGCGAATCCATGGCGTCACCAACGTGCCAGCGAGCAGTGCCCGCACTCGAGACACTCACCCGATCCTCTAACCACGGGTCCTCGGCGACGAGGTGTTTTAGGACGACCTCGGCCATGGGTGAGCGGCAGATATTTCCCGTACAGATCGTCGCCACGTGGAACTTCCGACCCAACACGTTCCTCCCAGGCAATTTTCGCGGTCCGGTCACCCAAATCGTGACGCGCGACGTGCGAATGTTATGGGTAGAAAGATAAAGTACGTTTAGGCCTAACGGGAAGGAGACGCGATGCCCTTGTCAGAGCACGAACAGCGAATCCTGGCCGAGTTAGAGGAGTCCCTGTCAAAGCAGGACCCGCGCTTTGCGAAAAGCGTCCGAGAAACCAATGTTTACTCCCATAGTGGGCGACGGGTCCGCTGGGGCGTCGCAGGGTTCGTGGCGGGGCTGATTATCTTGGTCCTGTGCTTCTCCCACTCGGTGCTCTTGGGCCTCTTGGGCGTCGCGTTGATGTTCATTTCTGCAGTTGTTGTTGAGCGGAATGCTCGCCTCTTAGGGCGTGCGTCGTGGCAGGACATTACGCGTTCTGGCCAGGGCGACGACGCCCAAGCGAACTACGGTCCTCGTACCAGTTCGCTCCGCGACTGGTTGTCGCGTCATCGCCATAAAAGCGAATGAACTCCATCGGAGACGCGCATAGCGCGTCTCCGTGTCTAGCGGTAGACGTAGGGGCCAGCAAGGTCGACGCCGCCATCGTCTCGCGCGACGGCACCCTCACTAATCGTCGACGCCTCGAAGTTAGCGAGCACGTTGAGGATCTCTTCGAGGCGCTCGTGTCGCTTGTGCGCGAGGTCGCGGGTAACCACGACCTCGACGTGATCGGCGTGGGCTGCGCGGGTCCGATGACGCGCGGTGGCGAAACGGTCTCACCGCTCAACATTCCCGCGTGGCGAGAGTTCCCTCTTCGTCAATCACTGCTCGACGCGTTGGGCGTCAACGTGTACGTGGATGGCGACGCTCGCGCGCTCGCTCTGGCCGAAGGCGTCTACGGGGGAGCGCGGGACACGTCGTCGTACCTTTCGATGGTCGTCTCCACGGGCATCGGTGGGGGATTTGTTCTGAACGATCACCTGCTCGACGGCGACACGGGAAACGCCGGCCACGTGGGTCACCTCAACGTCGTGCGAAACGGCGCCCTCTGCTCGTGCGGTGCCTATGGATGTCTCGAGGCCGAGGCGTCGGGTCGGGCCATTGAAGAGCGCACCGGGCGGCCCGCTGAGGAGGCCGATCAGGCGACGCGCCTGCGCACGGCCGAGTTGGTAGGACGCGCGGTGGGCACACTGAGTTCGGTGCTGGACTTTCGTCACTGTTTCGTGGCGGGCTCGGTGGCGTTGGGTTACGGCGACGAGTTTTTTACTGAAGCCAACAAGGCGGCCAGAACGGTGGCGATGATGTCGTACTCGCACGACGTCGATATTCGTCGCTCGTCGCTCGGCGCCGACGGTCCGTTGCTCGGCGCCGCTCTCGTTGGATGGCGAGGACAGTCGTGAACGGGATCGACCTTCGAGGGATGTTGCGCTACCTCGCTCTTCACCCCGCCAAGGTACCCCTGGTTTTGCGGGCCGGGTGGCGCCTTCGCGAACGCCACTGGTGGCGCCACGCACCGTACCTACCATTGCCAGGCGAGTCCTACTGGAATTTTCGCATGATCACGGCGACCGGCTCGACGTCGGGAACGCTCAGTGCGCGAGAGATCGTCGACGCGGCCACGTGGGCGCTTCGCCAGCGGGAGAGAAGGTAGTCCGTGAGCCGAGTACTGCTGCTGAACGCTACTTTCGAGCCCCTGCAGCTCGTGTCGGAACGTCGAGCCGTGGTGCTCATGCTGGCCGGCCGCGCCGAACCTATCGCCATGCCCGACGAACCGAGCGTGTGTCGTTCGGCGAGTGTGATCGTGGAGATCCCCGCGATCGTTCGACTGCACGAGATGGTGAAATTGCCGAGCAAGATCCGAACGCCTCCTTTGACGCGCCGCTCGCTGCTACTGCGCGACAGTTATCGCTGCGCGTACTGTCTCGAGCACGCCGACACGATTGACCACGTTGTTCCACGTTCACGCGGTGGGCGCCACGAATGGACGAACGTCGTGGCGGCCTGTCGACGTCACAATATGCAAAAGGGTGATCGACTGCTGGAAGAGATCGGGTGGCGGATGCACTTTGAACCGAGGGTGCCCGATGGGCCCTGGTGGCGCTGGCGCCACGTGCCCGATCCGGACCCCCTCTGGGCGCCGTATCTTCCTCGAGCGTCGTGAGTGAGGTCGAGGACCTATACGACTACAGCGTTCTACGAGGTCTGACCCAGGCCACCATGTTCGTGGCGAAGGTCGCGCACCCCACGTTGGTCCTAGGGGGTAGTCAGTCACTTGAGGTGATAAACCGCGCCGCGCTGAACTCCACGTCGCTGCGACGGCGTCGAGGTGGAGGGGGGTTGGTGTTGCTACGCCCCCAGGATCTGTGGGTCGATTGGTGGATCCCGGCGGGCGACCCGCGTTGGAGAGGGGACGTGCACGCTAGCTCGATCCAGACCGGGAACTGGTGGGCTGTGACCCTTCGAGTCGACACCGACGCCAAGGTGACGGTGCACCAGGGATCGTTAGAGGGAGACCCCGCGTTTCGCGTCGTCTGTTTTGCCGGACGGGGCCCCGGGGAAGTCTTCATCGACGATCGAAAGGCCGTGGGACTTACGCAGTGGCGGGTGCGAGAAGGAGTCTTTCTCTCCTCGGTGCTGCACGTGGATCCCACGAGTGACGTACTGGTTTACCTGACACAGGTGCCCGAGGGGCTCAGCGACGCGCTGGACCATCACGCCCTGTCGTCGTTGCGTCTAGGCGACACTTCTGATCTGCTGACTCGACTCGGCGACCTCAGTGGTCCCTGGGACTATCGCGAGTTTGCTCTCACCAATTAGCGCTCCAATACGAACAGATGATCGCCCTCGCAGCGTCGCGTCCAATGGCGTTGTCGCGCGCACCCAAAAATCGATCAAAAGGACGACGATTTGGTGGCGAGTGGAGGTAAGTGGTGTATTGTGTCACGAAGTGGGGGAGAGTGGTGATCCCGCGGAAGGACAGGGATGCTCGGGTTCGTCGGTCAGTTTCAGCACTCGCTGGACGCCAAAGGTCGACTCATCCTGCCTTCGAAGTTTCGCCCCGAGTTCGAGCGCGGCGGTCACTTAAGTCCCAACACTGAGGGCTGCGTGGCGCTCTGGACGCTCGGTGAGTTCTCTCGCCAGATGGAAGAGCGTCTCCAGCAGAGCCGAAACGGCGGTTCTTCCGCGCGTCAGCAGGTTCGTTATTGGTCCTCCAACTCTTCGGACGTCGAGTTCGACAAGCAGGGTCGTTTTGCACTGCCCAACGCGATTCGTGATTACGGTCAACTCTCCGGCGACGTGTTAATTGTCGGCGCCATCGATCACGTCGAACTGTGGAATCCGACCACGTACGCGGACAAGGTCAGCATCGCCGAAGAGATTTTTAAGCAGGGCAGTGACTAGTGACGGGAGCAACTCAGCAGTACCGGCCGCGGACCACGCGCAGCCTGACAATCGTGACAGCGACGCGGGATTCCTCCTCCGCCCTCTCGCTAGTTGTCCCGATTGACAGGCTGCGGATGGCCCGAGACAGTTTCCACGAACCAGTACTTGCGAATGAAATCGTCGAGTTGTTCGCCAGCTTGCCTGCTGGCGTGGTGGTCGACGCCACCTTGGGAGGTGGAGGTCACGCCGGGGCGCTGCTAGCAGCCGCGCCTCAACTGCGAGTGCTGGGTGTCGATCGCGACCCTGACGCTCGCGCCGTGGCCAGTGATCGATTACGTGCTTTCGCGAATCGGGTACGGGTCGTAGACGCCACCTTCGCTGACCTGGCAGTGGTGATCGAAGAGAACAAGGACTTCCTCGGCGATGAGAACGTCGTCGGAGTCCTCATGGACCTGGGTGTCTCCTCGCACCAACTCGATGAGGCGACGAGAGGTTTTTCGTTTCGAACTGATGCTCCGCTCGATATGCGGATGGACCCCACGAAGGGCGAGACGGCGGCGCAGTACCTCGCTCGGGTCGACCAGCACGAGTTCGCGCGCCTCCTACGTGACAACGGTGAAGCACGCTTCGCCGGGGCCATTGCCAAGTCGGTCTTAGAACGTCAGCCGCAGACGACCCTGGAACTGAGCAACGCCGTCGACCGCGCGGTGCCGATGGCAGCGCGACGACGAGGACACGTGGCAACACGAGTCTTTCAAGCGCTGCGGGTCGCGGTGAACGACGAGGAGCGACAGCTCAGCGATGGACTCGAAGCGGCGCTCGAAGTACTCGGCGTTGAGGGCATCATGGTCGTGATCTCGTATCACTCGGGAGAAGATCGGGCGGTCAAAGCCTTCTTCGCGGAGCAGCAGAGTGGTGGGTGTCGCTGCTCGCCCGAACTGGGGTGCGTGTGTGGTGCGATCAAGCGCGTGCGCGTCTTTAAGTCCAGCGCACAACTGGCGAAGCCCGACGAGGTCGCCGCGAATTCACGGGCGCGCGCCGCTCGCCTTCGTGCCGCGCGAAAGGTGGCGCCATGAGCGTCATTAGCTTTCCGCGGCGCGCCGATCCTCGCCAGCCGCTCACCCGTCCGGCGCCGTCTCGGACAACAACACATCGCGCAAGGGCACCACGACGCGAAGTGGCGGCGAAGCGCTGGCGGGGCACCTCCAGCGCTCGTAAGTCCGCCACGATCGTCGTGGTCGCGCTCATCCTGGCACTCGCCGGCTCCATGGTCGAAGCCAACCGCCAGATTGAGATCCACCAACTGCAGAGTCAGTTGCTCCAAGAACAGTCGACGTACGCCGTACAAGTAGGTTCACTGACCAATCTCTCTGCGCCAAGTCAAATAGCGACACAGGCTGGGGCGTTGCACTTGGTCGATCCCACTTCGGTTACGCAAGTACCTTCTACGTCTCTTGATGCACCTCTGCCGCTACCGAAGTTCTTGGGTTACGCACCGGCGACGTCAAGGACGATTCGGTGAGTGTCCATCAGACTTCGACGCACTCTCGCACCCAAGTTCGACGTGAGGCTCCTCACGTTAAGTCCGTGGGGCCACGTCGCTTGTTGCTACTTCGTGCCGTGCTCGCGTTGGGCTTCTGCGCACTCGGTGTTCGACTTTTCTACATACAGATTGTCGACCACGCGCACTACGCCAAACTCTCGGTAGAGCAGGTCCGAGAAAATATCGTCACCACCGCGCTGCGCGGGGGAATCTACGACCGCTACGGTGAGACGCTCGCCGTGTCGCGCCCCACGTCGCTCGTTATCGCCGACGACTTTCAGATAACCCACCCGACCACCGAAGCGCGCGCGATATCGCCGCTGATTCAAGTGCCCGTGGCGAAGCTCACGGCGTTGTTATCGAAGAAGAGCGGCTACGTCGTACTCAAAAGCGCGCTGAACCTCAATGACGGGCGCAAGGTCTCCTCGCTCATGTTCCCGGGCATCGTCGTGCAGAACTCCTCAGTGCGCACCTACCCCGATGGCACCCTCGCGACGTCAGTGCTGGGCGGGGTGAACGCCAGTGGCGCCGGAACCACGGGCCTTGAGTACGAGTACCAGAAACTTCTCGCGGGCCAGACGGGAATAACTCGCGCCTTCGTGTCGGCCTCGGGCGTCAATTTGCCCGCGTCGCACTCCACCGTCGTTCTGAAAGCGAAGCCCGGTGTAGGGCTCGAGCTCACCCTTGACTCGTCGCTGCAGTACGTGACCGAACGCGACTTAGCACGGCAACTCCAACTCGAAGACGGCCTAACGGGCCTGGCGGTCGTGATGGACGTGAAGACGGGTCAAATCCTGGCCGACGCGTCCTTGGTGAATACGAAGACTCAGGCGGGCGCGCTCGGACCCATCCCGGCGTGGGGCAAGAGCGTCGGGTACGCCGGCATCCAGCAGACGATCAACAACCTGGCGTTCTCTCAGGCCTACGAACCCGGTTCGGTCTTTAAGGTGGTGACCTTTTCGGCGGCGCTGCAAGACCAATTAATTACGCCCGATACGGTATTTGCCGTGCCCAACTCCGTTGTCGTTGGTGGGCGGTACTTTCACGACGCAGAGAACCACGGTCTCGAACACCTAACCGCCACCGAAGTCTTGGCACAGTCGTCGAACATCGGTACCTATGAGATAGGCCTGCGCGTAGGCGAGACGGGCATCCTGTCCCAAGTCGAGCGCATGGGCTTCGGTCAGGTCACCGACGTCAACTTCCCCGATGAGACCCCTGGTCTTCTCGTTGACGCGAACGACTGGTACGCGAGCGACCGGGTGGCCCTGCCGATTGGTCAGGTTGACGCGGTACCGGCAATTCAGGTGCTCGACGCGTACAACGCCATTGCCAACGGGGGCGTCTTCGTGGAACCCAAACTGGTGCGCGCCTACGTGTACGCCGACGGTTCGCTGAAGGCGACCCCGAAGAGCGCCACGCACGAGGTGTTGTCGCCGAGCGTGGATGCCACGATGGTCAAAATGCTCGAACAGGTGGTGCTGGACGGCACCGGCACCAACGCGATCATTCCGGGTTACAGCGTCGCGGGCAAGACGGGGACCGCGACGATTCCCTTTCCGGGACGCGACGCGCTCACGAACGACTACAACGCGAGCTTCGTCGGCTTCGCTCCGGCGAACGACCCGATCCTCTCGATGATCGTCGTCATCGAGAGGCCCCTCAATGACATCTACGGCGGCACCGTCTCTGCTCCGGTCTTTCAAGAGGTGATGTCCTACGCCCTGCACCACTACGGCATTCCATCGAACGGCGCCGTCCAGAAACCACTGACAGGCGCGAGCGCCAGTATCTCCTCGGACGTGACCTGATGCAGCTCGGCGATATCTTGGACGACCTCTCGCTCGATGTGGCGACGAGCAGCCTCGAAATCACGCGCGTTGAGAACGACTCACGTTCGTGCGAGCCCGGGACTCTCTTTTTTGCGATGCCCGGCGCCAAGCTCCACGGCGCGGCCTTCGCCCGCGACGCCGTTGCTCGCGGCGCGAGTTGCGTCGTTTCAGATCAGCGCCTCACGCTCGATGTTCCCGTTGTGGTGGTGCCTTCGACGCAACTGCCCGCGCTCTTGGCGCACGCCAGCGCCACGATCGTGGGTAACCCCGAGACGCGCGTCAAGTTAATCGGGGTGACGGGAACGAACGGCAAGACCAGCGTGAGTTCGATCGTGTCCTCGTTGGCGAGCGCCCTGTCGTGGAACGCCTCGAGCATCGGTACGTTGACGAACGAACGAACGACGCCGGCGCCACCGGAGCTCTACCGCACTCTCGCGACCATTGTCGAGCGGTTCGGAGCGGCGACGTCTAAGTCGCTGGTAGCACTGGAGGTCTCAAGTCACGCAATCGATCAACATCGTGTCGACGGGCTGCGCTTTTGCATCGCCGCGTTTACCAATTTGAGTCACGACCACTTGGACTACCACGGCACGATGGAGCGCTACTTCGAAACGAAGTCCTCTCTCTTTACGAACGAGTTCGCCAAGCGAGCCGTGATCTGGATCGACGACGACTACGGGCGTCGCCTCGCCGAGTCGACGGCGCTTCCCGTGACGCCGGTGTCGCGCCGCGACGCCGAGGAAGTCGTTTCCACCTTGCACGGCTCAGCGTTTCTATGGCGCGACCACTTAGTCAACTCGCCGCTGGTGGGCGACTACAACGTCGACAACTCTCTGCTCGCCATGGCGATCATGAGCACACTCGGAGCACCCGACGCCGATGTGGCGGCCGCGATGGCAGACGTCTCGTCGGTGCCGGGACGATTCGACGTTTTCCACGGACACGGCATCACGGTCGTAGTCGACTACGCGCACACTCCCGAAGGACTCAGCCGTCTGTTGAGCGACGTACGAACGCTCCAACCCGACGGACGCCTTATCGCGGTCTTCGGAGCGGGCGGGGATAGGGACCGAACGAAACGGCCCGAAATGGGTCGTGTCGTGTCGGCTTTGTCGGATCTCACCGTCGTGACCTCGGATAACCCGAGATCCGAGGGGCCAGATGCCATCATTGATGAGGTGATGTCGGGTGTCGAGTCGGGGGCACAAGTTCTCCGAGAGGGCGATCGCCGTCGAGCCATCGCCCTCGCGATTGACAAAGCCGAGGCCGGCGATGTCGTGGTCATCGCCGGCAAGGGTCACGAGACTACCCAGACAGCGGGCGATCGCGTGGTGCCCTTCGACGACCGGGTCGTAGCGAAGGAACTGTTGGGGTGAGTAGCTCGTGTTGAGTCTGATGGAGGCCGGCGGCGTGGGTTTTCTCCTGGCGCTTTTTCTCACGCCGTTCTGGATGCGTTTCGTTCAGGCCCGATCCTTCGGTCACCACGTCAGCGAGTACGTCTCCACGCACCAACACAAGGCGGGTATTCCGACCATGGGGGGCGTCGTCATCGTCTTCGCGGCGGTCATGGGCTACGCCATGGGACACATTGGAACGTCCGTGGTGTTCACGAGGTCCGGCATCCTGGCGGTGCTCGTGATGGTGGCCTCGGGGCTGTTGGGATTGGTCGACGATTTCTTGGCCATTCGTAACGAACGCAACTTGGGGTTGAACAAGCGCGCCAAGTTCGTGGGGCAACTCGTGATCGCCGCCGCCTTCGCCGTGTTAGCGATCGACTGGGTGCACACCTCGACCAACCTCTCCTTCACCAGATTCTCCTTGCCGGGATGGAACCTGACGGCCGGCGGATGGATCGTGCTTGCCATCTTCATCATCGTCGGTACCTCGAACGCGGTGAACCTGACTGACGGCCTCGATGGGTTGGCCGCCGGCTCGTCTACCTTCTGCTTTGGGGTGCTCGCGATCATCGGCTACTGGCAGTTTCGTCACTTCGACATCTACCACCTGCACGCGGCGCTGGACTTAGGGCTGCTCGCGGTGGCGCTCGTCGGCGCCTGTCTCGGCTTTCTGTGGTGGAACGCGCCGCCGGCGCGCATCATCATGGGCGACACCGGCTCGTTGGCCGTGGGTACGGGTCTTGGCGCGCTCTGTCTCCTCATGAATCTCGATCTGCTGCTCGTGATCATTGGCGGTCTCTTCGTAGCCGAGACCGCGTCGGTGATCTTGCAGGTGTTTAGCTACCGAGTCTTTGGACGCCGGATCTTTCGTATTGCACCCTTTCATCACCACTTTGAATTCGGCGGCTGGCCCGAGACGACGGTATTGATTCGCTTTTGGATCTTGGCGGGGCTCCTGGCCATGCTCGGGCTGGGCATCTTCTACGGCGACTTCTTAAAGATCGCGAAGGTGGTGTAATCGTGTCGACACGCGAAGGCACTCGAGCGGGACCGACGGCTCCGCGGGTAGGTGGTTTTTTCCACCCTTTGCCCCGGGGCAACGCCACTGGTCGCATGCTGCTTATCGTCACCACGGCGCTCGTCGTGCTCGGGACGATCTTCGTCGCCTCGGCGAGTGAAGGTCAGTCGGCGGCGAACGGTGGCTCAGCCTTCTCGATCATGATCCATGACATCGCGTACCTCTGTCTTGGACTCTTCGCGCTCTACGCGGCGGCCAGGGTTCGTCTCAATCGACTGGTTAAGAGTGCGCCGCTGCTCATCGCGGTGGGTCTCGTGTTGTTACTCGCCGTCAAGGCGGTCGGGATAAGCGCGAACGGTGGAAAGCGCTGGTTGAACTTTCAGGTGATTGACCTTCAGCCGAGCGAACTGTTCAAGCTTTTTTGCGTTCTCTTCATCGCGTGGCTCGTGCAGCATCACCACGACGAACTCAATCACTGGGTGCAGCTGGTTGTCTGGACGCTGCCGGTATGGCTCGGCTGCGGACTCATCGTGCTCGAACCTGACATTGGCACGGCGTCGGTGGTGCTCGTCATCGTCTTGTCCATGTTGGCGGTGGCGGGTCTCTCTCGGCGTCTCCTGGGCTCGGTGATGTTCCTCACGGGCGCCGCGGTCGCGGGATACCTCTTGTTCGAGCCGTACTCCGCGAAGCGGTTCTTTTCCTTTCTCCACCCGAACACCAACCTGCTCGGCAGCGGGTACCAGCTGTTGCAGTCGAGGATCGGCCTCGGCGCCGGGGGACTGAGTGGACTCGGCCTCGGGCACTCTCGCGAGAAGTGGGGACTCTTGCCGAATCCGCACACTGACTTCATCTTTACGATCGTGGGCGAAGAGCTCGGCCTCATCGGCACACTCTTTGTCATCGCGCTCTTCATCGCCTTTCTCATGGTGTCTGTGCGCATCGCCCAGCGATGCTCGAATCAGGTCTATCGCCTCGTCGCCGTCGGCATTGCCACATGGATCGCCGTCGAAGCGCTGATCAACATCGCCTCGGTGGTCGGGTGGTGGGCCGTCACGGGTGTGCCGTTGCCCTTCTTCTCCTACGGGGGGACCGCGTTGATCACCGAGCTCGCGGCCGTCGGCCTGCTCTACAACATCGCCCACGACCGCAGTCGCACGGGCGACGTCACGATTCGCGAATACCGATTGACGAAGTTTCGAGAAACGTTGCCCCGGGCACGTACCTCCCGTCCGCCCCAGCGTCGCAGCGCCTCGCGTCCCTACCCCCAGGAGTACTAGTGGCTGGTCCGGTCGTCATTACCGGCGGCGGGACTGGCGGTCACGTCTTTCCCATGCAGGCCGTGGCCGAGGCGCTGTCGGCGCGCGGGCTCAGCGCCGCGGAATTGCGATACGTCGGCAGTCGCCGGGGTCAAGAGGCGGTATTGCTTGCCAAAAGCGACGTGTCGCTCACCGTGCTTCCTGGTCGAGGCCTACGCCGATCGTGGCAGTCCAAGGACGTGCTCGTGAACCTGGGCGCCGTGTTGGGCCTCGTCACGGCGACCCTGATGGCGCTTCGTCTGGTTCGTCGCTGGCGGCCGTCGGTCGTCGTGTCGGTGGGAGGGTTTGCAGCGCTGGCCACGTCGGTGGCCGCCGTATTCTGGCGAACGCCGCTCGTGTTGGTGGAGTTCGACGCCACGCCGGGCGCGGTCCATCGACTGCTGGAGCGTTACGCGGCAAAGCGCTGCTGCGCCTTTCCCACATCGGGCAACAACGTGGTCGTGACCGGCGCGCCGTTGCGCGAGGGAATCGAGTCAATCGATCGATCGCTTCACGCGCGCCAGGAGGCGAAGTCGAACGCCACGCCTGCATTCGACCGTGAGCGCGAAGTCGTGGTCGTCATGACCGGATCACTTGGATCAGGACGGGTCAACGCCGCGGTGCAAGAACTCGCCGAAGCGTGGTCCGCGCGACACGACCGTGCCATCGTGCACGTGACTGGTCGACGCGACTACCTCGAGTACTTGGCGCTCAAACCAGCGAGCGAGGGTCTCGATTACCGCGTCGTTGCCTTCGCCGACATGACTCAACTCTGGGCGCTCGCCGACGTCGCCATCTGTCGCGCCGGCGCGATCACTGTGGCGGAACTCACGGCGCTCTCAATTCCCTCGATTCTCGTCCCGCTGCCGGGTGCGCCCCGCGACCATCAGACGAGGAACGCCGAAGCGGTGGCGGGCGTGGGTGGCGCGGTGGTGCTGCGCGACGCTGACTGTAACGGAGCGACGTTGGCCATCGCGCTCGACGCGATGATGGAACCTTCGACGTTGGACGCCATGGCGAAGGCCGCCGGAACCCTGGCGCGCCGCGGCGCGGCGGACGCGATCGCTGGCGTCATCCTTGACGTGCGAGGTGACGTGTGAGTTCTTTGACCCCCGGGCGACGAGTACACGTAGTGGGCGTGGCCGGGGCGGGGATGAGCGGCCTCGCGATACTGCTCGCCGAGATGGGCTCCGAGGTGAGTGGCAGTGATCTCACCGAGAGTGAGATCTTCGAAGAGTTGCACGCTCGTCATGTGACGACGTACGTCGGGCATGATGCGGGCAACGTGCGAGGTGCGGAGGTCGTCCTCTGGTCACCGGCGGTGTCAGAAGAGAACGTCGAACTAGTCGAAGGGCGCAGATCCGGCGCGGAGTTGCTGACCCGCGCGCAGGTCCTTCGCGAACTCGCCACCATAAAGAGGGTCATCGGGTTTACCGGCACGCACGGCAAGACCACGGCCACCTCCATGATGGTCCAAGTGTCCCTCGCCGCCGGTCGCGACGACGGGTGGTTGGTGGGTGCTCCGGTGCTCGGGGTGGGTGCCAACGGTCACTGGGGAGAGGGCGACCTTCTGGTGGAGGTAGATGAGAGTTACGGCACGTTCGGCGAGTTACGTCCCTACGCGCTCGGCCTCTTGAACGTGGAGGCCGATCACCTTGACTACTACGGAACCCTCGAGTCGCTCGAGCGCGCGTTCGCTGAACTCCTCGAACGCACGAGTGGCCCGGTCGTTGCGTGGGGCGACGACAAGGGCGTGCGACGGGTGACGCGATCGATCAGTCGTGACGTGGTGCTGGTGGGTAGCAGCGGTCGTACGGCCTGGCGGGTGAGTGACGTCGTGCTCGAGCGGCGCCACGCTTCGTTCCAACTGCGCAGCGCGAGTGAGACCGTCGGCGTCAACCTGCGCGTGACCGGCGCGCACAACGTCGCGAACGCCGCCGTGGTGGCGGTGCTCGCTCGAGCCCTCGGTGTCGGTCGTGACGCGATTGAGCGCGGCCTCTCCAACTTCGTCGGTGCGCCGCGACGCTACCAGTACCGCGGCGCCTGGCGAGGTGTCGACGTGTACGAGGACTACGGACACCTGCCCGGCGAAATCGCCGCGGTGCTCGCAGCGACGCGCGCGGCCGGTTACGAACACGCGACCGTCGTCTTCCAACCACATCGCGTGACGCGAACCCTCGCTCTCGTCGATCAGTTCGCCGCGGCCTTCGAGGGGGCACGCCACGTAATCGTGACCGACCTCTACTCAGCCGGCGAACCCAATCCGGAGGGCGTGACGGGCGAGATCATCGCGAATGCCATGCATCGATACGATCCTTCGCTTGACACTCTGTACTGCGCCGAACTCTCACAAGTGGGCGAGGTGCTTTCGCAGTTCGTGGCGGAGAGCGACGTAATTCTCGTCTTCGGCGCAGGCGACGTGAACACCATCATTGCGACACTGCCGGGTGGTCTGACGTGAACGCCATTGACACGCTGGTGGCTCGGGGACGTGGTCGCGTGGAGGAGCACGCGCCCTTCGGCGCACGCACCACCTATCGCGTGGGGGGTAGTGCGCGGCTGTGGGCCAACCTCTCATCGCTGGCGGACTTGAACGAACTCGGAGAGTTGATGCTCGAGACGGGTCTCGAGTGGGTGTGCGTGGGTAACGGCTCCAACCTGTTGATCGCCGACGATGAACGCGACGTGCTCGCGGTACATCTGATTGACGAATTGGCCGGCCTCTCCTGGCGCGACGACGATGCGAGTGTCGTGGTCAACGCTGGTGCGGGCCTCGACCTGCCGATCGCCGCTCGACGACTCTCCGGCGAAGGCGTCATCGATTTCGAGTGGGCGGTGGGCGTCCCGGGAACTGTCGGCGGTGCGCTCGCCATGAACGCCGGTGGACACGGCTCGGATATTGCGGCGTGCATCGAAGAGGCCACGCTCTGGCGCCACGGCGCTCTCGAAACGTGGACGAAGGAGCAACTCGCGCTGGGTTATCGCACCAGCGCCGTTGGTCCCAGCGACCTCGTGGTCGCCGCAACGCTGCGCTTGGCGAGGGGCGACGCTGAGGTGTCAAAAGAGCGTCTCCGCGAGGTCGTTCGTTGGCGTCGAGAGCATCAGCCCGGCGGCACGAACGCTGGGAGCGTCTTTCGAAATCCGCCCGGCGATCACGCGGCCCGACTGATCGAAGCCGCGGGCTGCAAGGGACTACGTCTAGCGAGCGCGCAAGTGAGTGAGAAACACGCGAACTTCATTCAGGCCGACGCCCACGGGAACGCCCAGGACGTGTTCACCCTCATGGCACTGGTGCGAGCTCGCGTGCTGGAAGATTCGGGCGTGTCGCTGATTCTTGAGAACCGATTCGTCGGGTTCGAGGTAACGCCGTGAGTCGCCGCGGCCCAGGCGCGATCGCGAGCGCGCGGCCCCGCTCGCCGACGAAGGACGAGCGCACAGCGAAGGGTCGACGAAGTATTTCTCGTCTGACGAAGTGGCTCGTGAGCGTGGGAGTGCTCGTGACGGCACTCGCCTTCGGCGTTCAGTGGACGCTGCACCAGTCCTACTTTCGCGTTCAGCACGTGACCTTCGTCGGCCTGCGTCACGAAGGTGTCGTCGAAGTCTTGCGCGCATCGGGTTTTGAAAAGCACCCCTCCATGCTCAGCGTGACCGACGTCTCGCTTACGCGCAGCCTGTCACGATTTCCCTGGATTAACTCGGTCCAGGTGACCAAGCACTGGCCCCACAGTGTGGTCGTGACGGTGCACGAGAGCGTCGCCGTCGCGGTCGCCTTCACCAGCACGCACCACCTAGTTTTCGTTGACGCTGAGGGACGCGCGCTTGGTCCGGCGCCTTTGAACGAGGACCTACCGACCCTCGTGTATCTCCATCCCACGAGCACCACCTGGCCCTACCAAGGCGCCGGGCGCGGTGCGGCGTACGTGGCGAGTCAGCTCCCGCGCGCCTTTACGACGCAGGTCTCAACCATTACCGACAACGCGAAGGGCAACGTGACATTGCAGATGACGACGCCCGTCACCTTCGTTTTGGGTCCCCCGAGCGACCTGCGCGCCAAGTTCGTTGCCATCGCATCGGTGATCGCGCACAGCACCTTGGTGCCCGGGGACGTCGTGGACGTGACGGTGCCCGACGAGTTAGCCGTCACTCCACCATCGTGATGCGAAAAGCCAAGCATTTGACCAATATTCAGTCACTGACTAGCCTTCAATGACTGTTCGCCCACGCCGCCCCCGCGAAGGCGGTAACAATAGAAGACAGAGCCAAGGGGAGCCCATGAGTCTCAATCAGAGCAACTACCACGCCGTGATCAAGGTCATCGGCGTGGGTGGGGGTGGTGCGAACGCCGTTAACCGAATGATCACTTCGGGGTTGAAAAACATCGAGTTCATCGCCGCCAACACTGACGCGCAGGCGTTGTTGCTCTCCGAGGCTGATCTCAAACTCGACATCGGCCGAGAACTGACCCGCGGACTGGGCGCCGGGAGCGATCCCGAAATCGGACGTCAGGCCGCCGAGGACCATCGCGCCGAAATAGAAGAGGCGCTCAAAGATACCGACATGGTCTTCATCACGGCCGGCGAGGGTGGGGGAACCGGCACCGGGGCGGCGCCCGTCGTGGCTGAACTTGCCCGCGCCCTGGGCATATTGACGATCGGCGTGGTCACCCGACCCTTCTCCTTTGAGGGAAAACGTCGCGCCATTCAGGCCGAAAAGGGGATTCAGCTACTGCGCGACAAGGTTGACACCTTGATTGTCATCCCCAACGATCGCCTGCTCTCCGTCACCGCACCGGACACCTCGATGCTCGACGCCTTCAAGATTGCTGACGATGTCCTGCTCTCGGCGGTGCGCGGCGTGACGGACCTCATTACGGTGCCCGGACTCATTAATACTGACTTTGCCGACGTCAACACCGTCATGCGCAACGCGGGCACCGCCATCATGGGTGTCGGTAGTTCCACCGGAGAAGGTCGCGCCGTCAACGCGGCCCGCGCCGCCATCACCTCTCCCTTGCTCGAAGCGTCCATCGACGGAGCGCGGGGTATTTTGATGAACATCGTTGGCGGTCCGGACGTGACGTTGAGTGAAGTCACTCAAGCCGCGGAGATCATCCACTCGGTCGCGCACCCTGACGCCAACATCATCTTCGGCAGTGTGATCGACGACTCC
This sequence comes from uncultured Acidimicrobiaceae bacterium, assembly GCA_963803745.1. GTDB lineage: Bacteria > Actinomycetota > Acidimicrobiia > Acidimicrobiales > RAAP-2 > RAAP-2. The sequence continues at coordinate 283,560 of CAWDNL010000002.1, forward strand.
ATCGGCGACGTCGTGCGCGTCACCGTTATCGCCGCGGGCTTCGATCCGAGTTCAGCCAAGTCGACGGTGACGAGCGAACCGTCCATGACCGAGGGACCGCGTAGCGACATCTTCACCTCCACGAGCGACGACTTCTTCGACGTCGGTGGCGATGATGACCTTCCCAGCTTCCTCCGCTGATCACCAACTGCTCGAGCGCGTCGGTGCGAATCTGGCCCGAGTAGAAGAGCGCATTGCCTCGAGTGGGCGAGATCTCGCCAGCGTGCGCATCGTTGCCGTGACCAAGACGTTCGGCGAATCCGAGATTCGAGCCGCCGTTGAAGTCGGTCTCCGCGACATTGGTGAGAACTACGTGGACGAACTCTGCGAGAAGCGAGCCTCGCTCAACGTCACAACTCTTCGTTGGCACTTCCTAGGGGCGCTGCAGACCAATAAGATCGCGCGCGCCACGTCCTGCGCTGACGTACTCAGTGGCGTCGCGAGAGAGCGAGAGCTCCTCGCGATTGCCAAGCACTCGCCCGGACACCTCGTCGACATCCAGGTGGACTACACGGGGGAGGGGAGGCGCAACGGCGCAGCGCCCCACGAAGTTGCTGCTCTCGTATTAAGCGCGAGGGAACTGTCGCTTCACGTTCGTGGTCTCATGGTGGTGGCGCCGCGCGGCGAACGAGCGACGCGAGAGGCCTTTGAACAGACCAGGGACCTGGCCGATGAACTCGGACTCGTGGAGCGATCGATGGGTATGAGCGACGACTTGGAGATTGCTTGTGAACTAGGTAGCACCGAAGTCCGCTTAGGGCGTGCGCTCTTTGGACCGCGGGTGCTCTAAGGCCACCTGGCCTAACATGGATGCGGGCGCCCCTGCCAAGGAGAGGTGAATGAAAGAAAAGTTACGAGGGTTTCTCGGGTTTCTCGGGCTCGTCGAAGACGAGTACAGCGAGTACGGCCCGAGCAACGCACCTCGACCCTTCTCCGAACAGCCCGAGGAGTTTGAACCGGAGTGGGTGGCGACGCCCGCGCCGGCCGCTCGAGTCTTCCCAACCCAGCCCGCGAACCCGTCGCCCTTTCGCTCGCCGACGCCAGCCAGCGCCAAGCTCCGCTCGAGCTCGAGCGCACCCATCTCTCTCAACGACGGCCTGAACGGCGTGTCGCGCGTTCGCCCGATCGCCAACCCGAACGCGGGACGAGGCGGTTCACCCTTTAACCAAGAACGTGACGTCGCCGTTATCTCGCCCGGAACGTACGACGACTCGCGACGAATCACCGACCTGCTGCGATCCAATCGGGCCGTGGTGTTGGCCACCCTTGATATCGATCAAGGGCTGGCGCGGCGCCTCGTTGATTTCACCGCCGGTACGGCGTACGCCTTGAACGCCAAGATCGAGATGCTCATACGCGGGGTGTACCTGATAAGTCCTCAGGGCATGCACCTCGGACCCGAGATGAAAGAGCAGTTGCGCGCTGGCAACTATCACGCATACGACCAGGCATGAGATTCGTTCACGACCTGATCTTCCTGTACATCTGGATTCTCATCATCGCGGCCCTGTTGAGCTGGGTGCCGACCACAAACCCTCAAGGTGGACTTGAAGCTACCAAGCGTTTCTTGGCCCGCCTGACCGAACCAGTACTGCGACCGCTTCGAGCCATCCTGCCGCGACCGAGTTTCGGCGGTGTTGGCATCGACCTTTCCGTGCTTGTTGCGGTCATCGCCCTCGAGGTGATCAACGTCATAATTTAGTGACGAGAACGTCTTCACTGCGTGAGGCCTTGGGCGGTAGGGTGGCGTCATGGACAGCACGGACAACACACACTCGGCCCTTGACTCCATTGACACGGTCGCTTTTAAGGTCGGTCTCAAGGGATACAACGTCGACGAAGTTGATGAGTTTCTCGAACGACTCTCCCTAGAGGTTCGCCAACTCAAAGACCTCGCCCAACAGCAGCGCCAGCAGCTTCGCCAGGCGGCGGAGCGCATCAGCCAACTCGACGCGCGTGGCGCGGCGGGTCCGGAATCGACAGCGCCAATGCCCGCGGCGCCAGCCATACGAACGGGTGGATCGGCAGGAGCCGAACAGATCACCTCCATGATCGCCATGGCCCAGCGCTTCATTGACCAGGCGCAGGAAGAAGCCGAGACCAAGGCCCGTGAGTTCACCGCCGCGGCGCAAGATCGAGCGCGCGAGATCGTGAACGAAGCAAGAAGTCGGGCGGAAGATGAAGTGAATCGACTCAACGGCCTCAAGCAGCGTCTTAGTGAAGACGTCGACACGCTCGCGCATCAGCTACAAGCCGAACGCACCCGCATCAGCCAGGTGCTGGCCGAGTTCACGCACTGGGTACAGACGTCACTGCAGGCCGGCGCGGCGAAGACGCCCGTGTCGTCGGTGTCGTCGTCGCACTCCACACCCACCAGCCCATCGTCGACGTCCGCATCGTCTCCGCCACCGCCGGCACCGGCGCCGACGGCAACGCCGCGTCCTACCCAGACCCCACCGCCGGCACCGGCACCGGCGCAGTCACAGCCCACGCAGTCACAGCCCACCATCGCTCAAGTGCTCAAATTCGAGCAATCTTCTCGCGACGATCGTTAGCAACTCCGCCGCCGACTGCTAGGGTCGGCGGGCACTTGTTCTGAGGAACGCGAGGAGAAGCATGGCGTCGAACGCAAAGATCACCAAAAAGAGCCCCCCGAAGAAGGTGGTCGCGAAGAAGGGGGTCGTCCGAGCCTCCGCGAGTAAGGCGTCAAAGAGGACTCCCGCAAAGAAAGCGGTCGCCAAGAAAGCTCCGCCAAAGAAGGTGGTGGCGAAGAGCGCGGCGAAGAAGTCGAGCGTCAAAAAGCCGGCGTCACAGAGCACCGCTCAAAAGGCCGCGGCGGCAAAAAAGGCGAAAGCCTTGGCCGCGCAGAAAGCGAAAAAGGATCGCGAGCTAAAAGCTCGAGCGGCCGCGCAGAAGGCCCTCGCCCGTCAAAAGGCGCTCGACGCCATGAAGGCAAAAAAGGAGCGCGAAGCCAAAGCGCGGGCAGCGGCCAAAGAGAAGGCTGCGGTCCAAAAGGCCCGCGCCGTGGCGGCGGTCAAGGCAAAAAAGGAGCGCGAGGCCAAGGCCAAGATCGCCGCGAAGGAGCGCGAAGTCGCGAAGAAGGCGCGCGAGAAGGCCGCCGTAGAGGCGAAGAAGCAACGAGAAATCGAGGCCAAGCGCAAGGCGATCGACGCGGAGAAACTTCGCAAGCTGCGAGAGATCGAGCGGCGCGAGGCCGAAGAGCGAAAGCGCCAAGAACGGCGTGAGGCCGAAGAGAAGAAGCGTCTCGAGGCGCTGGAGCGCAAGATGCACTCCAAGCCCTACGCCACGGACGCGGAGTTTCTAGACGAACTGCGAGCGCTGCTGCTGGAGACGCGCGAGGCGACGTCGGCACAGATTGCCGTGAGCGAGTCCCAAGCCGACGAGATGCTGGTGGACCGCGAACGCCTGGAGTACGACGACGAAGACGGCAGCAGCGTGGCGTCGGACATTCAGCGAGACCAGTTGAAGGAGTTCGCGACGGCGCTTCGCCTCAAGGTCGACGAGATCGACGTCGCGCTCGCGCGACTCGACGACGGCAGTTACGGGCGCTGCGACGAGTGCTTCGAGCCCATCTCGCAGCCAAGGCTGCGCGCGCAGTTGCCGGTGTTCACCTGCGTGTCGTGCCGCGCCAGCGTTTAACGTACCGCCTCAACTACACCGTGCTCGCGGTGGCCCTGGTGGTGACCGCGTCGGACGCCCTCTCCAAGTGGTGGGCTCGTCATCACCTGGCGAGTCACGCGCAACACGTCATCGGACCACTGTGGCTACGCCTGCAGTACAACACCGGTATCTCGTTCTCGATCGATCACTCTCTTCCTCTTCTGACGACGATCGCGACCGTGGTCGTCGCGTTCATCGTCGTGGTCGTGGGACTTCGCGCGAATCGAGGGGCGCCGACCATCGGATTTGGACTACTCATCGGCGGCGGCATCGCCAACGTGATCGATCGCTTGGCCGCCACGCCGCACGAGGTCACTGACTTCGTCGCCGTCGGTTCCTTTCCGGTCTTCAACCTGGCGGACGTGGCTATCACGCTCGGCTTCGTGGTGTTGATCGTCGCGGCTTTGCGTGGAGAAGGACTGCTCGCTCGATGAGTGACTTTGGCGCACCAGAAGCCTTCGACGGCGAAGTATTGGACGTCATCGTCCCGTCGTCGCTGCACGAACTTCGCGTTGACCGAGTGCTCTCTCTTTTGACGGGACTCTCGCGATCTGAGGCGCACGACGTCATCACTCGCGGCGGCGTGCGCGTCAACGATAAAACTGTGGCGAAACCCTCTACGGCGCTTCTCGAGGGTCAACGTCTTGAGGCCGTCCTGCCGCCACGCTCGAGCGACGCCGTGACGCCCGACGACTCCGTCGAGGTTGATGTCGTGCTCGACGATGAGGACTTCGCGGTCATGAACAAGGCCGCCGGGCAGGTCGTGCATCCGGGGGCGGGTCAGCGCGAGGGCACCCTGGTCGCGGGCCTGCTCGCCCGCTACCCAGAGATGCAAGAGCTCAGTGTCGCGGGCCTCTGCGATCCGTCACGTCCAGGAATCGTGCACCGCCTCGACAAAGGCACCTCGGGCCTTTTGGTCGTGGCGAAGACGCCCGAAGGATATCTGAGCCTGAGTAGTCAGTTGAGCGAACGACTCATGGAGCGCACCTACCTGGGCCTGGTTCAGGGCCTCGTCGTTGAAGAGCGCGGCGTCGTCGACGCACCGATCGGCCGTTCGACGCGAACGCCGACGCTAATGGCTGTTCGATCAGACGGACGGCCCGCGAGAACTGCTTATGAAGTGCTCGCGCGTTTTGAGGAGTCGCCCATGTCGACATTGCTGCGCCTTCGTCTCGAAACGGGCCGCACCCATCAGATTCGCGTGCACTTAGCGAGCATTGGCCATCCCGTGGTGAACGATCTGCGCTATGGCCACCGCCGAGACGCTCGACTCGATGAGGAGCGTTTTTTCTTGCACTCAACGACGTTGACGTTCACTCATCCGCGAAGCGGGCGGGTGATCTCCACGCACGCGTCACTGCCTGAGGACCTTCGAGCACTCTTGCCGTCAAACATCGACGGCCTCGAGTACTAAGCGACCTCGTGCGCTGCGAGAACATTCGAGTCATCGCGCAGCGTGGCGAGCGCCTCATCTTCGGCACGACGCACCCGACGCACGCCGATATCCATCTTGGTGGCCGTCGCTTGCAGTGAGAGAGGGGTCGCACCGTTGAGACCGAATCGGAGAGTCAAAACGTCGCGCTGAAGATCCGTTAGCTTCGACAGAGCCCCGTGCAACTGGTCATTCATCATCGTCTGTTCGATGTCGCCCACCCAGTCGTGCTGGCTAGGCGCTACCAAATCGCCCAGCGTGGTGGCCGAGTCCGAACTCGCGGGCTGGTCGAGGCTGGCGGTGACACCGGCGAGGCCCTTTAAGTTCTCTCGCTCGGCCTTCGACATACCGGTCGCTTCGGTCAACTCGTCGTCGGTCGGCTTACGGGCCAAGAGCGAGGTCAACTCAGCGGTCGTTGCCTCGAGGCGCTGGAGTTGCTCACCCACTTCGAGGGGAATGCGAATTGTGCGCCCGTGCTGTTGGACGGCGCGCTGCAAAGCCTGGCGGATCCACCAGGTGGCGTAGGTCGAAAACTTAAAACCGCGCTCCCAGTCAAACTTTTCGACGGCGCGCAGCAGCCCAAAGGTGCCTTCTTGGACCAGGTCGACCATCTCGACGCCACGGTCCTGGTAGCGGCGCGCCCAGTGCAGGACCAGGCGAAGGTTGGCTGCCACCATCTGCTTTTTTGCCTCTTCGTCACCGGCGGTTACGCGCTTGGCCAGCTCGACTTGCTCGTCGTAGTTGGGCATGGGGTAGCGATCGAGGTCGCGCATGAGAAGTCCCAACATGTCGTTGGTATTCACGGCGGATCGGCGGGGGGTTGTATTCACGGCATCTCCTTGTCTTGGGGGCACAAAGTCGATGCGTCCAGGGCCTGGTATTTCTCCTATGGGCGCCTTACTAATTTACCACGAGGTAAAACGATTTTCAAGCCCCCAAAACCCGGCTCCAGACTATCGCAGCCTCAACCGCTGTGGGTGCGCGCCACCGGCTTGCCGCCACGGGCCTGGCTGACCATATCGGCCAAAGTAAAACTCGCCAAATGCTCTCTCATGTGGTTGCCCACGTCGGCCCACACTCCCAGTAAGACGCACTGGCCTTCGTGGTCGCAGGCCCCATCTTGATGGGGCTCCCCGAAGTCCCCGGCATTGATCGGGCCGTCCACGGCGGCGACGATCTCGGCGAGGGTAATTGCCTCTGCGGGACGAGCCAGGACGTAGCCGCCGCCGACCCCGCGCTTGGAACGAACGAGGCCCACGCCCTTCAGACTGAGCAGGATCTGCTCGAGGTAGGGCTGGGGCAGTCCGGTGCGTTCGGCGAGGTCGCGCACCGAGGTGGGAGATGAGTAGTTCTCACGTAGGGCGAGGCTCAACAGGGCGCGACTGGCATAGTCCCCCCGGGTGGATACTCTCACGGCGCCATCCTATCGACGTCGAGTGAACCACCTCTGGGTCGTGGCCGACGGGGGTAATTGTCTGGCACACTGCAGTAGTGAGCGATGTGACCAACGACGGCGTCACCGTCGATCCCGACCAAGTGCTCGCACCCGGAGAGAGTGCCCAGAGCGCCGAAGAGGCGAACGCGGACTACATCAGCCAGCCCGCCAAGGTGATGCGCATCGGCTCCATGGTCAAGCAGCTCCTCGACGAAGCGCGCAGCGCACCTCTTGACGAGGCGGGCCGCACGAGGCTTCGCGAGATCTACGAGACCAGCGTGCGCGAGCTCTCCGGCGCCCTCTCGCCTGATCTCGCCGAAGAGCTCGGCCGCGTGTCAATTCCCTTCAGCGCGGACGTTCCCTCTGAGTCAGAGTTGCGCATCGCTCAAGCACAGTTGGTCGGCTGGCTCGAGGGGCTGTTTCACGGGATCCAAGCATCGCTCTTCGCCCAACAGGCCGCCGCGGCGGCCCAACTGGAAAAGATGCGCGACCGATCGCTTTCGCCCGGCGCCCGAGAACCTCGGGCCGGCACCTACCTCTAGGAACGTTGTGTCGTGGTGTCCACCGGCAGACTAACCTGCAAATCCCATCCGTGTAATTTAGGGCGAGGCCAAAAGAGAGGGTTCGGCTGATGGCTGAGGGATTTGTCCATCTCCACAATCACACCGAATACTCGATGCTCGACGGCGCGGCCCGCGTCGAAGACATGGTGCTGGCGGCGAGGGCTGACGGTCAGAACGCCATAGCGATCACGGATCACGGCAACCTTTATGGCGTTATTGACTTCTATGAAGCCTGTCGCCAACACGACGTCAAGCCCATCATCGGCCTCGAGGCGTATATGGCGGCGAACTCACGTTTCGATCGTCCGCCGCGACGCGGCAAGATGGACGACACCGGCGGCGATACCGAAGGCGGACAGAAGCTTTATCACCACCTGACGTTGCTGGCCATGAACAACGAGGGATATCGGAACCTTCGCGTGCTCTCCTCGATGGCTTTTCTTGAGGGGTACTACTACAAGCCTCGTCTCGACTGGGATCTTTTGGAGCGACACGCTTCGGGGCTAGTGGCGACGTCGGGCTGTCTCGGTGGGGTCGTGCTGCAAGCGCTCCTACAGGGCGATGACCAAAAAGCACTCGAATTGGCGGCTCGACTTCAGAGCATTTTCGGTCAGGAGAACTTCTTTATCGAACTCCAAGATCACGGAATGGCCTCCCAGCATCGAACGAACCCGGAGCTTCTGCGCATCGCCGAACAACTCCAAGCTCCCTTGCTCGTGACGAACGACCTGCACTACGTACGCCATGATGACGCCGAAATGCACGACGCGCTGCTCTGCATCGGCACCGGATCGCGCGTGGCGGACCCCGATCGTTTCCGTTTCGAGAGCGATCAGCACTACCTCAAATCGGCGGCGGAGATGCGCTACCTCTTTCGCGATCTTCCCCAGGCGTGCGACAACACGCTGCTCATTGCCGAGCGAGCCAACGTGACCATCGAGTTCGACAACGACGCGCTGCCGGAGTTTCCTCTGCCCGATGAGTTTCTCGATCTCCCTCATAAGGACGGCGCCACGACGTACTTACGCGAACTGACCTACCGGGGAGCAAGCCAACGTTACGGCGACTCCCTGAGCGAAGAGGTGCGCGCCCGTCTGGACTACGAGTTGGGCGTCATCGCGGACATGGGCTTCTCGGACTACTTTTTGGTTGTGTGGGATCTCATCCACCACGCACGTGAGCAAGGCATTCGCGTCGGACCCGGACGCGGTTCATCAGCCGGGTGTTGCGTGGCCTACTGCTTGCGCATCGTCGACCTCGATCCCATGCAGTACGGCTTGATCTTTGAGCGTTTCCTCAACCCCGGACGACGTCAGATGCCCGATATTGATATGGACTTTGACGAGCGCTACCGCGGCGACATGATCCGTTACGCGGCCGAGCGGTACGGGTCGGACCACGTCGCCCAGATCGTCACGTTCTCGACGATCAAGGCGCGCGCCGCCGTTCGTGACGCCGCGCGCGTGCTGGGTTACCCGCCGCAACTCGGCGACAAGATCGCGAAGGCCATGCCGCCGCTGGTGATGGGCCAAGACCTCCCCTTAGCGGCCTGTTTCGCTCCCATCCCGGGCTACGAGGGGCGTTACGGGGAGGCGAGCGAACTACGCAGCCTCTATGGCAGCGACGCCGAGGTGAAACACGTCGTGGACGTGGCGAAGGGCTTCGTCGACAAGAGGCGCCAGGACGGCATTCACGCCGCCGCCGTCGTCATCACCAAAGAACCGGTGCTCGAGTACGTGCCGGTGCAACGTAAGTCCGCTCCTAACGGTTCGAACGAAGGCGCGCCCATCGTCACGCAGTACGAGGCGAGCGCCATCGAAAAACTCGGACTCTTAAAGATGGACTTCCTGGGACTTCGAAACCTCGCCATCATCGAGCGCACGCTGGAGCACATCAAGCGTCGCCACGGGGTGAGCGTCGACATTGACCACGTGGCGCTCGACGATTCCAAGGTCTACGAGATGCTCCGACAGGGCAACTCCATCGGGATCTTCCAACTCGAGGGTGACAAGATGCGTCAGCTCATGCGTCGCCTCGCACCGACGAGCTTCGACGACATCGCCGCACTCAACGCCCTCTATCGCCCGGGGCCACTCAGTGAGAATGTGCACAACGACTACGCCGACCGCAAAAACCTGCGCCAGAGTGTTAGTTACGACCACCGAGACTTAGAAGAGATTCTCTCGGAAACCTACGGATTGATGATCTACCAAGAGGACATCATGCGCGTGGCCACGACCGTGGCCGGATTTTCGATGACCGAGGCGGATGACCTTCGCAAGGCGTGCTCGAAAAAAATCCGCGAAATGATTCGAGCTCAGCGCACGAAGTTCGTCGACGGGGCCGAGCGACAGGGCTACGGACGAGCACTGGGCGACGCCATCTTCGACAAGATCGAGCCCTTCGCCGACTACGCCTTTCCCAAAAGCCACGCTTATGGCTACGCGCTCATCGGCTATCAGAACGCGTGGCTGAAGGCGAACTATCCCATCGAGTACATGGCCGCGCTGTTGACCTCGTTTCGAGAGGACAAGGACAAGGCCGCGCTCTATCTCAACGAAGCGCGCCAGATGGGCATCACCGTAGGAGTACCGGACGTGAATGAGTCCTTCGCCGAGTACGCGCCGTCGCTCAAAGCCGATTCCACGATCCTCTTCGGTCTGGCCGCGGTACGAAACGTCGGCGAGGCTCTCGTCGACAAGATCGTTCGCGAGCGCGAAGATAACGGCCCCTTCGAAAGCATCTTCGATTTTGTGCGGCGAGTCGATCCGATGGTCTTGAACCGTCGATCCATGGAGTCCCTGATCAAGGCCGGTGCATTCGACTCATTGGGCGTGGCCCGGCTCGGTTTTCTGCTGAAGGTCGACGAGATCGTCGAGGTGACCCTCAGTCGTCGCAAGGATCTCTCATTCGGAATCACGACGCTCTTCGCGTCCTTTGGCGACGGAGCAGACGACGACTGGGAGGGTACCGACGTCGAAGTAGCCGACATCGAATTTGAACCCTCCGTGAAGCTCGACTTCGAACGCGAAATGCTCGGCACCTACCTCTCCGATCACCCGTTGAATGAGATCGGCGCAAGCCTCGCCACGCGTACTGACGGAACCGTGATCTCGATTCGTGAACGCGCCGATGAGCTGTCACAGACGCGCCAGGCCGTCACGGTCGGAGGCATACTCAGCGAAGTACAGATTCGCCAGACCAAGGCGAACCGGCCCTACGCGCGGGTGATGCTCGAGGACCTGGGCGGTTCGATGGAGATTAACTTCTCGGTCGCGGCGTTCGAGAGGTTCAGCGGTTTTCTCGCCAAGGACAGCGTCGTACTCATCAAGGTTCGACTCAGCGACAACGATGAAGAGCTTCGTTGGAGCGCCGTCGACGTCGAGCGCTTTCGAGCGGAGTCGGTCAACGTCGAACTCCGACTCTCTTTTCAGCCAGAGAACTTAACGCAGCGTTCTATTGCGACGTTGCGCGAGATTCTTACGCGTTATCCGGGTCCATCCCCGGTAATAGTTGACACCGGATCGACGGGAAAGGTCTTCAAACTCGGTCCCGCCTTTAACGTCAATATTGCCCGAGTGGTCGGCGATCTTCGCTCAGAATTCGGCCTAAACGTCATCAAGGCCTAGGCCCGATTGAGGGGGTCTGAAACTCCCGTAGAATGGTGGCTATGGCAATGACGGTCACCACAAAAGATACGACTGCCCTTAGTGATGCTGAGCTCGCTGAAATGGCCGATCTCTGTGTTGACCGAGAGCCCAACTTCGATATTGGTTTTCTCTCCAAGCAACGTGAAGAGTGGGTACTGGTTACCCACGCACGCGAAGGGAGCAAACTTCGCGGGTACTCGTTCTGCACCCTCGAGAGAATCGGCGGCACACCGTCGCTGTTGTTGGGACTGTTGCTGGTCGATCGAAACGCGAAGTCCGATCAGACACTGAAGTCGATCCTGCACGATCAGTTCCGCCGGGCGTTGCTCGCTTTCCCTGATGAGGACGTTCTCCTTGGAGCGCGCCTGACGTCCGCCGACGGGTACAGGGCCTTTACCGGCCTTGACGACGTCGTGCCGCGACTCGGTTATCGCCCGACCGGTGAGGACCGAGCCTGGGGACGACGCCTGGCGAAGCGCTTCGGCTCAGAGAAGTCCATTGACGACAAAACCTTCGTCATGACCGTGAGTCCGGGACCGGTGGGTGGGCTCGACTACGTGGCGTCAAAAGGCGCCATCCCCGAAGGCGCCGACAGCTTTTTCAAGGGTCTGAAGCCAGAAAAGGGTCAGCGACTCATCGTGTTTGGTTGGGCCATGGCTGAGTCGCTCGCCACGGGGAAACTTCCGAAGTAGTTCCTCAGCCGCGCGGCAGTAGGCCCGTGCAGCTCTTGTAGCAGTGACCATCCAGCGGTCGCGAGAGCGTGGTCAGCACGTACGTGGGGCGAAACCCCAGCGCCGTGGCGAGGTCTTTTCCCGTCAGCGAGGTTCGACGCGTCGCTTCGATCGTGCGTATGGCGTGCGCGTCCTCACAGAGCAGCCATACGTCATCACCGAACCAACCAAAGCGCACCCACGTCGATCCGTCGTCGGGTCGGCGAAGGAGCTGGGGACCGCGATCGGCGGCTATGAGCGCCACGCTCGGTCGTTCGCCTCGAAACTCCCAGTAGGGCGCGCTCGGTCCGCGAAAGCCGAAGAGTGGACCGTCGGCCGGACTCGCCAACTGTTCGAGCCAGCCGCGCACTCGACGTCCCCGGTACGTACCGACTCGCCGTGGCAGGTCGGCCAACGTGACCGCCTCTGGCTGGGCCGGGTCGTCGCGCTCGATATTTTCTGCCAGGTCGCCTTCAACGACGTCAAAGGCGGCGAGGTCCGTTTCGATGTGCGCCGGCCACGGTACGCGCCAACGCACGATGGCCTGACTCGCGAGGTCCACGACGGTCGTCGATTCGTGCGTGGAACCAAGCACCAGACCATGCACGGTCGCTCCACCCGAGAGGTCCACCGAGGAACGCTGCGGCATCCGGGTGATGAGGCGCCTGGTCGCTCGAACGGCTGGGTCGCGGCTTAAGAGGGCCACGGATTGAGACTTTCTCGTAACTGGGCGTCGAGAGCCTCGATGCTCGATACGGGCAGGGCGCAGACGCCGCCTCGACAGACGTAGGCGAGCCCCTCGGCACGCCCACGAAGGAGAGGCGAGGAGCCGTCGCCTGTAATCAAAACGGTGCGCGGCATCGACAACGATCGTAGGTGATGCGCCAGTTCGCCCTGTATTCCCGGCACGACCACCTCCACGCCTTCGAAGGCGTAGCCGGCCGCGAGAACGAGGTCGCAGACCGAGATCGGATGCGAAAGTAAGAGGGAACCGGCGAGGTCGACGAGACGTTGCGCCACGCTAAGAAGATCGCTGCTGCCTTGACAGAGGGCGAGGCGGGCGAGCGCTCGCGTCGAAATCGCGTGGGCCGAAGGCGTCGCTCCGTCAAAAATCTCCTTGGGTCTCGTCGCCAAGTCCTCTACGAGATCGCTCCGACTAAAGACGCCACGGCCCGCGTCCGGTGAATCGGCGCTGGGCACGGGACCGTCCCAGTAGTGCTCCAACAGATACGCCGCACTGACCACGGCGCTGTCAAGCCATTGGTCGTCGCCGGTCACTTCGAAGGCATCCAACGTTGCTTCGATAAACCACGCCACATCAGCGGCGGTGGCGTGCGCTTGACGATGATCAGTTCGCCACCACACGTTGTCCGAAAAGTGCGAAGCATAAAGAGCACGAAGAAGTTCGATGCCGCGGGTCTCGAAGTCAGGATCATCGCTACTCAGGAGGGCCGACGCCAGCATGGCGTTCCACTCGAGGATTACCTTCTCATCGCGACTGGGCTGCGCTCTTTTCGAGCGATGATCGATGAGGACATGGTGCGCGCGAGCGAGCGCTGGGGGCGTGGCGAAGGGTTCGCCCTTCGCGAGACGGGGGATTGATCGGCCCTCGAAGAAGCCGGGACTCTCAATGCGCCATCGGTGTAAGACCGGCTCCAGCACGTCGCTTTCATCGCTCGCAGCGAGCGCCGAAGCGACCTCCTCGGGCGTCCACGTCACGTGTGAACCTTCGACGCCATCCGCGTCGGCGTCGAGCGACGAGGCGTAGCCGTCGCCAAGGTTGAGCTCGCGTTCGACGAAGCGCAACGTGTCGAGGGCCACCTCGCGCCAGTCGCTCCGGTCGAATACGCGCGCCGCGTCGAAGTAGCAGCGCGCAAGGAGCGCCTGGTCGCTCAGCATTTTTTCAAAGTGCGGGACGTGCCACACTCCGTCGACGCTGTAGCGAGCGAAACCCCCGCCGAAGTGGTCGTAGAGGCCCTGACGCGACATCGCGTCCAGTGTGGCGGAGACGGCATGGCGCGACGCCTCGTCATCAAAGTCAAGCAGGGCTTCAATGAAGCTGGGCCGAGGAAATTTCGGCGCTTCCCCGAAACCTCCGTCCGCGTCAAAGCGATCGACAAGTTCTCGTCGAAGTGTGTCGCGCACGACGACGAGATCAATCGACGCGGTCAGTGGTGTGAGGTGATCAACGAAGTGGACTTCGCGCTGAATCGCTTGCGAAAGTTCTGCTGCCTGGGCTTCGATGAGTTCGCGCTGTTCACCCCAGGCAACGCGCAAGGCCGCCAGCAGTCGGCCGAATCCGATCTGCCCGGCGCGATCGCGTGGCGGGTAGTACGTGCCCGCCATAAAAGGCCGTCCATCAGGTAAGAGGAAGACGGACATTGGCCAGCCGCCGTGTCCGGCGACGAGTTGCGTCGCCGCCATGTACAACGCATCGACGTCGGGTCGCTCTTCTCGATCGACCTTGATGGGGATGAAGTACTCGTTCAAGAGCAGGGCTATCTCGACGTCCTCGAAGGACTCGTGGGCCATGACGTGACACCAGTGACACGCGGCGTAACCCACTGACAGAAAGATCGGTCGATCGCGGAGCTCGGCCTCGTCGAGCGCGTCTTTACCCCAGGTGCGCCACTGCACGGGATTGTCCGCGTGGTCTAAGAGATAGGAAGAACCAAGTTGGCTCTTAATATCTTTCAGTAGTGGCATGGCGATACCTCGAGGCGACCTTAGGCGTTGTGGATCCACTCGCGATCACGTGGTGATGATCAGCGTGTGCGGTGTTCTCGTTCCCATTCGTCACGTCGCAGTGCCATAATGACTTCGTCCGTCCACTCACCTTTGACAAACTCGTTCTCGACAAGGCGAGCTTCTTGGTGGAATCCCGCTTTCTCAAGAGAGCGAATCGACGCGGTGTTTCGCCCGTCGCACCGGCCGACTACGCGGTGCAAGTGGTACTTCTCGAAGGCGAGCACGAGTAGCGCACCATAGATCTCCGCGGCGTAGCCCAGTCCGTGGAAGTCGGGGTGCAGTGAACCCCCCGTCTCACCCTGGCGATGTTCATTCTCTTCCCAGCGCAGCATGAAATCGCCGATCACACCCGGCTGAGCACGTCGTTCGATGGCGACGTGTATCACGTTCTCTTTTTCAAGTTCTTGGGATCGTTCGACTCGAGTACGAAGGATTTCGAGTGTGGTGTCACGATCGCGAGGTTCCCAGTAGAGATAGCGGGTGACGTCTTCGCGTTCAAAGATGAGAACGAAGTCATCAAGATCCTCGAGGCGAGGCCGCCGAAGCACGAGGCGCGACGTCGTGATGGGCTGGGCGAGTTGAACCATTGGTACGTTCTAGTTCGAACGAGGGTCGACAGCGCCCTGAGTACTCTAAATGGCGAGACCGAGCAGCAGGAGAGAGCAGTGAACAAACCACTTCGATGGGGCATCATCGGCACGGGCGGAATCGCTTACACCTTCGCGAAGGATCTTCAGTACATAGATGACGGCGTGGTTTCGGCGGTGGGTTCACGTTCGCAGTCCTCGGCCGACGCTTTCGGTGACGAGTTTGACGCTCCCCGCCGTTATGGGTCGTACCGAGAGCTGGTCCAGGACGAAGAGGTCGACGCGATCTATGTCGCCACGCCACACCCCATGCACTTCGCGGACGCGAGCCTGGCCCTCGAGCACGATAAGCCAGTTCTCGTAGAGAAGGCTTTTACCATGACCGGGCAAGAAGCTCGGGACTTGGTGGCGCTGGCGCGCTCCAAGAACCTCTTTTTGATGGAGGCGATGTGGACGAGGTTCTTGCCACACGTGATCGCGTTGCGTGAACTCATCAGCCAGGGTGCCCTTGGCGAGATCGTTACCGTTGAGGCTGATCACGGTCAGTGGTTTCCACGAGACCCAGGGTTTCGACTGTTCGCGCCAGAACTCGGAGGCGGCGCCGTCCTCGACCTCGGCGTCTATCCGATCTCATTCGCCTCGATGATCCTGGGTGCTCCGCAACGAATAACCGCACTAGTTGATCCGACCTTCACTGGGGTCGACGGGCAGGCGTCGATGCTCTTTGGCTACGCCAATGGTGCGCAAGCCGTGTTGACGTGCACATCGAGTGCGCGCACCGCGACGCGTGCCTGCGTTTCGGGCACGGAGGCGCGCGTCGAAATCGAGGGTGACTTCTACGCACCGACGGCCTTTGCGCTCATCACTCGCAACGGTGAGCGACGTCGTTTCGACTTTGAAACGTCGGGTCGCGGCCTTCACTACGAGGCCCGAGAAGTTGCCCGATGTCTTCGCGAGGGGGAGAAAGAAAGTCCCTCTATGCCGCTTGACGAGAGCGTTTCAATCATGGAAACTATGGACAGCGTACTGAGCTATCTCTAGACGTGGCTTCGGCCTGGCCGATTTGCGTGGACTGTGTTTCTTGACCTCACGAACTTGTTAATTCGGGGTGCGCGAGCCTTATGACCCTGTGAATTTCTGAGAGGCGAACTTTCTTTATCGCTCGTACGTGCTACGTTTTCGACCGGACGTTGCTTGTCACCGGGCGTTCATGTAGTAGTCACAATAAACGGCATCGTTGGGGTGCCACTGAAGGGTTGGGGAAAATGAAATTGAAAAAA
Source organism: uncultured Acidimicrobiaceae bacterium (assembly GCA_963803745.1). Taxonomy (GTDB): domain Bacteria; phylum Actinomycetota; class Acidimicrobiia; order Acidimicrobiales; family RAAP-2; genus RAAP-2. The sequence continues at coordinate 299,685 of CAWDNL010000002.1, forward strand.
ACTAGGGCGTTAGCGGCCGTCGTTTTGGCGGGGTCGTTTACGGTCCTTGCAATACCGTTGGTAAGTAACGCGGGGGCAGCGGGGCCGACGGTATCGGCGTCGACGTTCCAACAGAACTTCTCGACGATGAAGTACCTGAAGGCGATTGTCAAAAAGGGTAAGGGAAAGATCGCTGAGATCCTCCCGGACACCACTTCTTCTGCTCGTTACGTCGACTTCGACGCGCCGATGATGAAGAAGGCCCTGGAGGCGGCTGGCATGAAGCCAAGTCAGTTCATCATCCAGAACGGTCAGGGTAGCGACAACACCTTCTACACCGACGCAGTGGCCGACGTCGCCAACGGAGCCAAGGTTCTCATTATTGACCCTGAAGACTCCACCACTGGTGAGATTGTCGAGGCCTATGCCTTGTCTCATGGTGTCAAAGTGATTGACTACGACCGTCTGACCTTGGGTGGACAGCGTTCGTACTACGTCAGCTTTAGCAACGTGGAAGTCGGTACGCAGTTGGGCCAAGGCCTAACGGCTTGCCTTACCGCGTGGAACGTGACGAAGCCCGTTGTGTACGTCATGTACGGTTCGCCGACTGACAACAACGCCACACTCTTCGGTGAGGGCTACAACGCCGTCCTGAAGGCCGCCGGCTTTGCGCCTGGCGAAGGTGCCACGGGTAGCGCGAACACGGTTGACGAGAGCGTTGGAACGTGGACGCCAAGCCAAGCGCTGACTGACTTCGAGGGCGCCTACACGGCGAACCCGAGCATCAACGCGGTCTTGACGCCGAACGACGAAAATGCTGCGCCAATTATCACGTACTTACAGTCGAAGGGTCTCAAGCCCGACACGATTCCGTTCACCGGCCAAGACGCGACGCCCGCAGGCTTCCAGAACATCATCTCTGGTTACCAGTGCGGCACCGTGTACAAGCCGATTTACAAGGAAGCTCAGGCCGCCGCCGCGCTCGCTATTTACCTCCGTGCCAAGGTGACACCGCCTAAGGGCTTGGTAAATTCGGTCACGACGGACCCCGACGCGACGATTAACAAGTACAAGTCTGTTCCTTCGGTCCTGGAGACGTCGTCGTGGGTTACCGCGTCAATGATTCAGTCGACGATCATCGCTCAGGGATGGTTGACGGCGGCTGACATCTGCACCAGCACGGCACCTACCGTGGCTGGCCAGACTGAGCCGACTTATGCTGCAGACTGCACGAAGTACGGCATTAGCTAAGGAATAACGATGGAGTCCGCCCCCGAATCATCTGACGCGACGAGTTCCGGCGACGGAACGTCAAGTCCGAGCGATTCGGGGGTGGGAGCCACCCTTAGTGGTAACACGCTGTTGAGCCTGCGCGGGATATCGAAATCATTCGGTCCCGTGCAGGCGATACAGAACATTGATCTTGACGTACCCGCCGGTCAAGTCACCGCCATCATCGGCGACAACGGCGCGGGAAAGTCGACGCTAATTAAGACCATCGCGGGAATATGGACCCCCAATACCGGTCACATTTACTGGCATGGCAAAGAGGTACATATTCACACCCCGCGCGCGGCCACGGATCTGGGCATCGCCACGGTGTACCAGGACCTTGCGCTCTGTGACAACCTCGATATCGTCGAAAACCTCTACCTAGGCAACGAACCCACCAAGCTGGGAATGCTGGACGAGATCAAGATGGAGCTGTCCACTATTCAGACGCTCAAGGATCTCGCGGTGACCACGGTGAAATCCGTGCGTCAAAAGGTCGGCTCACTCTCGGGTGGACAGCGTCAAGCCGTCGCGGTGGCGCGCGCCGTTACTCGCGAATCCAAACTCGTCATCCTCGACGAACCGACCGCCGCGCTGGGCGTCTCACAGACCGCGCAGGTCCTCGGACTCATCAAGACTTTGGCGTCGCGTGGAATCGGCGTCGTCGTTATTTCACACAACTTGATCGACGTCTTCGAAGTGGCCGACCGTGTGGCGGTCATGTACCTTGGTTCGCTCGTCTCGAGCGGCCCGGTCGCGGACTACGACACCGCCAGTGCCGTTGAACTCATTACAACTGGCACGTCATCGCGCGTGCCATCTATTCTGGCGCCAACTCAGTAATCGAAAGGTTGTAGCCCAGTGTCCGCGTCCCTTCAGGAAGAGCCCACCACTCACGTCGCGAATCCCGTCGGCGGCAATGAATTCACCTCGATGCTCAAGCGTTTTCGAACCGGGGACAGCGGAGTCATACCGGTGCTCCTCGGACTGGCGGCGCTGGTTATCTACTTCTACGTTCGCAACCCCGTCTTCCTCCACCCGGAAAACCTCACCAACCTTTTCATTCAGTCCACGGTGTTCATCCTGCTGGGTATGGCGGAGATTTGGCTCTTGCTGCTCGGTGAGATCGACATTTCGCAGGGCTTCGTGCTCGGGATTGGCGGCGCCATCGCCACCATCACGACGAGCGTGGCCTGGCACTGGCCGTGGGTTCTCGCCTTCGCGGCGGCGCTGGCGGTGACGGCCCTGATCAGTCTGTTCTCAGGGTTACTGGTGGTCTTTTTGAAACTGCCGTCATTTATCGTGACCCTGGCCATGGAGATCGGGCTTGAAGGAGTGTTGATCTACATGATCGACCGTGAGAACTCCGGGGGCACGGTGCCGGTGCAGAACCACATCTTGTACAACTTGGTCTATGGCAATTTCACGGTGATGTGGACGTGGCTCTTCTTCATCTTGCTCATGGTTTTTGCCTCGATATTCATGCTTCGCAGTTACCAGCAGCGCCGCTCGAGCGGACTGGTCTACCGCTCGATCTACTTCACCCTCGCCAAGATTGCTGCCCTGGTTGTGGCCGGGGTGGTGCTGGCGCTCGTCTTTAACGCCGACCGATCAACCTTTGCGGTCATTCGCGGGATGCCCTTCGCGATCCCGATCGACATTGGCATGCTGCTCATCGGCACCTTCATTCTCACCAAGACCAAGACCGGCCGGTACATCTACGCCATCGGCGGTAACAAAGAGGCGGCGCGTCGCGCGGGCATCGCTGTAAACCGCTACCGCCTGTTGGCGTTCGTCTTCGCCGGCATTACGTCAGGCGTCGCCGGTCTGCTCTATGCGTCCAACTTGGGCGGTATGTCGGACGCCATGCCCGGCGGCACCTACGTGCTCTACGCCATCGCGGCGGCCGTCATCGGTGGCACCAGCTTGTTCGGTGGTCGCGGCAAGATGATCCACGCCGTTATCGGCGGATTGGTAATCGCGACGATCTACAACGGAATGGCCCTCATTCAGGTGAGTACCGCGGTTGAGTTCATAGTGATCGCTATCGTCCTGCTGGCCGCCGTCACGGTTGACTCGGTGGCCCGTCGGGGTACTACGGACCAGGTGTAGTGCGTTAACGAAGATTGACGAGGTCACCGCGACGGATCTTTCCGTTGCTGGTGCGAGGGATCGCGACGACGTAACGAATCTCCTTGGGTTTGGCCCAAGGACCAATGCGTTCTTCCGCCACCGCGCGAAGGGCATCGTCAAGATTTACGCCGTCGCTCACCACGAGGGCGACCACACGTTGGCCCCAGTCTTCGTCGTCAACACCCGTGACCGCGATGTCCTTGACGCCGGGCACGGTGCTCAGTACCGCCTCAAGGTCGTCGGGCCACAGTTTCTCTCCACCCGTGTTGATTACGAACTCGACTCGACCAAAGACGCTGACCCGTTGATCAACGACGTCGCCGGCGTCACCCGTGGGAAACCAGTTGTCTCGTCCGTCGGGACCGAGCACGTTCGGTCGCGGCGCGTCGCGATAGCAACGAAAGAGCGTCGGCGTGCGCACGCAGAGTTCCCCGTTCACTGAGGCCACGTCGACGCCCGGCAGTGGCACACCGTTGTAGATCACTCCCGATCCGGTCTCCGTCATGCCCCAGGTGGTGACGACGTTGTCGGGGAGTACCTGCGGGGGGCGCGCGCCACCCAAGAGGACGCGGTAGTACCCACTGACGTCGTATCGAGCGAGCTGGGTTCGCACTAATGAAATGTGTGTCGCTCCCCGGCGTGGGGCGTCCTCGAGATCCTCAATACTGCGCCAGAGGAGCGAGGCGTCGCTTAAGACAGCTCGCAGCAGCACAGCGAGACCGCCAATGTGACTGGGCGGCAGGCAGGGGAACCACACCGGGGGAGTGTCGCCTCGCAACGTGGCCTGCGTTAAGTCCGCGCTCGCCCGTAACGCGTCCCAGGACAACTCGGCCGCCTTGGGCGCACCGCTCGAACCCGAGGTCAACATGACGAGCCCGATCTCTTCGTCGATCGCTCGACCGCCCGCAATGTCGTGACGGCCGTCGAGATCGAGTATCGCCGTCGCTCCGAGCAACTGAAGGTCCTCGGCACGTCGACGCTTGGAGAGTCGCTGGTCGAGTACGCAAAAGCCAACGCTTTCCTCGACGCAGCGTCGTAGGGCCACGTCAAGCTCGGGTCCCAGAGGAAGGTCGAGGGCGAGCAGAGACGGCACTAAGAGAGACTAAGGCGAAGCGCCTTGCGGCCAGATACTAGAAAGGTAAGTCATGGCGTCACTGCGACACGAACGAAGGATTGACGCCGCGCCCGACACGGTATGGGGCGTTATCACGCGACCGGAGTCGATCGTCGAATGGTTTCCCGGCGTGGTCTCGTGCACGGTGGAGGGAAATCTGCGCACCGTCACCCTCGCTTCAGGTCTCGTCATGCCCGAGGAGATCCTCGTCAACGACGCGCTCCAGCGGCGATTCGCCTACCGGATAACGGCGCCGATATACCGATTTCACTTTGCCACTATCGACGTCATCGAACTTGGCGAAAAGGATTCGCTGTGCGTGTACTCCACGAGCGCCGAGCCGGACACCCTGGCCCTGCTCGTCGCGGGCGCCACGGTGGGCGCACTCGATGAGATTCAGAAGATCTCAGAGCGCAAAGGGAATGAGTAAGACATGGGCCGCAAGATTCTCTTCATTACCACCGATCAGCAGCGCTACGACACCCTCGGCGTGAACGGCGGTGTACTCTCGCGAACGCCGGTGCTCGACGCGCTGGCCGCACAGGGCGTTCGCTACGAACGCTGTCAGCCGACGTCCGTGGTGTGCATGCCCTCACGAGCCTCGATGCTGACGGGGCAGTATCCGTCCACGCACGGCGCCTGGATGAACGGCGTGGCCCTGCCCGTGGACGCGCCCTCCGTCGCCGAAAGCCTGCACGATCTCGGTTACGCCACGGCGTTGATCGGCAAGGCGCACTTCGAACCATTTATGGATCCCTTCGGCCGCTTCGCCGAGAATGCGCTCGCCAACTTAGGGGTCCCCACCGTTGAGCAGCCCTGGTTCGATGGCCGCCGCGGCGTGCACCGGGGATTTGACTACCTCGAGTTCGCGACCCACGGGGTGCTCGGTCCCTTGCACTACGCGAAGTGGATGCGCAGCCAGCACCCCGAAACATTGGAGGGCTTTTACAACGTCGTCGATGGTGACCTCAACGTCAACGCCGCGGGAGGAGGCGATAGCGGAGCACCTCAGGTCAAGTTCAACGATGTGCCGCGCGAGTGGTACCACACGGACTGGGTGGCCGACCGCACCATCGAGTGGCTCGAAGCCCAGCCCGACGGCACCGACTGGTTTTGCTGGATGAGCTTTCCGGACCCGCACCATCCGTGGGACCCGCCCGCGTCCGAACGACACCGCGTGAACTGGCGCGACGTGCCCCTGCCCGAGAACTATCCCGAATCGGCCGCGCTGCGCGAGTCGCTCTTAGACGACAAGGCTCGCCACTGGCGCGCCTGGTATGACGGCCGTGTGGTATCGAACTACGAGGCGCCGGCGAAGTGGGTGCCCGCAACGATGACGGCCGATCAGGTTCGCGAAGTGAACGCGATGAACGCCATCGAGGTCGAGCTCATCGATGAGGCCATTGGTCGCGTGCTGGCGACCCTGGAATCGAAGGGTTGGGACCGAGAGGTCGATGTCCTTTTCACCTCCGATCACGGCGAACTCCAGGGCGACTTCGGACTGCTCTTCAAGGGCCCCTATCACGTCGACGCACTCATGCGGCTCCCATTGATCTGGCGTCCCGCGCCGTCAACGCACACCCTGCCGGGGGTAGTGCGCTCCCCGGTGAGTTTGGTATCACTCGCTGCCACGTTTCTCGATGTCGCGGGAGCACGCCCGCCCTCGTGGGTGGAGGGCAACGCGCTGCCCCTCTCCGACGAGGACGCGAGCGCGCGACACTTTGAGGCGACCGTCACCGAGTGGGATTCGGAGCTTTTTGGTATAGGTGTGCACGTGCGCTCGGTGGTGACGAGTGACTATCTCTTTAGCGAATACTTGCCCGGCACCATGCACGATGGTTCCGAAGGGGAGCTCTACGATCTCGTCGACGATCCGCTGCAACGCGTCAATCGTTTCGCCGATCCCAACTACGCCCACATTCGCTTGCTGCTCTCCGATCGTCTGAGAGAGCACGCCGAGCGCCCCGGGGAGCGTGCCACGCCCGGGGTATTGATGGCGCCCGTGTGAGGAGACCTCGAGTCCGAGAACAGTAGCGTGGGAGCCATGGCAAAGACCGTTATTGAAGGCCCGCCCCCCGACCCGTTGGAGGAGTTTCGATCCCAGCCCCTCCCTCAGTGGGAGCGTCGTGGTGACTACCGCGACATTCTTTATGAAGTGGCCGAAGGCATCGCCCGCATCACCATCAATCGACCCGATGTTCGAAACGCCTTTCGACCCCAGACGCTCTTTGAGCTCGCTGAGGCCTTTGAGCACGCCCGAGACGACGTCACGGTCGGCGTCATCGTCTTGACAGGCGCCGGGTCTGACGCCTTTTGTTCCGGGGGCGACCAGCGAATACGAGGCGACGACGGCTACATGGGCGACGACGACGTGGCCGAGCAGGGCGTGGGTCGGCTCAACGTGTTGGATCTTCAGATTCAAATTCGACGACTCCCCAAGCCCGTCATCGCACAGATCGCGGGATACGCCATTGGGGGTGGGCACGTCTTGCATCTCGTCTGCGATCTTTCGCTGGCGGCCGAAAACGCCCGTTTCGGCCAGACTGGCCCGCGCGTGGGCTCTTTTGACGGCGGGTACGGCTCCTCCTTGCTCGCTCGTACTATCGGTCTCAAACGCGCCAAAGAGGTGTGGTTTCTCTGTCGCCAGTATGACGCGGCGCAGGCTCTCGAGTGGGGACTCGTCAACACGGTCGTGCCCCTCGATGACCTTGAACGCGAGACCGTCGCGTGGTGCCGTCAGATACTCACGCTCTCACCGATCGCGCTACGAATGTTGAAGGCCGGCTTTAATGCCGCTGACGACGGGCTCGCCGGCGTGCAACAACTCGCCGGGGACGCCACGATGCTTTTCTACATGTCCGAAGAGGGACAAGAGGGGCGAAACGCCTACCTCGAACGGCGAAAGCCGGACTTTACGAAATTTCCCAAGCGTCCATGACCGACGCGCCCGGGCCGTTTCGGCGTTGGGTCCTCGCGGCTCGTCCGCGAACGCTGCCCGCGGCGGGCGTGCCGGTCGTGGTGGGAACCCTGCTGATTCGACCCTCGTCGCTCAACTGGCTCAACAGCGCGCTCTGTCTCGCGATCGCGCTGTCGTTGCAGATCGCGACGAATTACGCGAACGACTACTCCGACGGCGTGCGTGGCACCGACGAGGTGCGCGTGGGTCCCTTCCGCTTAACGGCCTCAAAACTCGTCGCCGTTCGCCGCGTGCGTGACGCCGCGTGGCTCGGTTTCTTGCTGGCTTCCGTGATGGGCCTCTGGCTGGCGTCGCGTACCTCGTGGTGGCTGGTACTGATCGGCGCGACGGCGATACTGGCGGGGTGGTTCTACACCGGAGGACCGAAGCCCTACGGCTACTACGGCTTCGGTGAGCTCTTCGTGTTCGTCTACTTCGGACTCGTCGCCACCGTCGGAACGGCCTACGTGCAGCACCTTACGATTCCCGTGCGCGCTTGGTGGCTCGGCGTAGCCGCCGGCTCCATGGCCTGTGCGCTGTTAGAAGCAAACAATCTGCGCGACATCGACGGCGATAGAGCCGTCGGCAAGAAAACGCTCGCCGCTCGACTCGGTCGAGAGCGCGCTGCGTGGCTCTACGCAATCTGCGTCGTGGGCGTCGTCATTGGTGTCGCCGGGGCGAAGCAACTCGCGGTCGCGCTTGTGGCGCTGGTGGTCTACCTGCCGGGACTTCGTTTCGCCTTTTCTAAGAGGGCCGGACGTGAGCTGTTGGTCTTGTTGAAATACTCGGCGCGCGCACAGTTACAACTGGGCGCGCTCTTGGCGGTGCTCCTCGCCACAAATGCTTACTGGGGTTAGATGTCGTTGACGAGTTCGCCGACGAGGTTCGGTCGCTCGAGGTGTGCCGCGTGGCCCGCGTGCGCCACGAACCCCGAAGCCGCGTTAGCCAGAGCGTCTTGAATCCTTCGCGCTTCGATGACGAATTGTTTGTCCTCGGCGCCGGCGATTACGAGTGCGGGAGAGTCGAACGAGGAGAGAGCGTTGCCGAGCCACGCCTGAGTACCAGTGCCCGAAGTACGCAAGGAAGTAGCGAGGCCCTTCGCTTCGTGACTTCGCGCGCGGCGTTCTCGGGCGTCGTGGGGTAAAGAGGCGAACATCGGCTGAGCGAGCCACTCGTCTAAGAAGGCCTTAACACCGATCTCTTCGATGCGGTCGGCCAGCTGCTCGTCGCGCTCGCGACGCTCCTTACGTTCGACCCTGTCACGAATGCCCAACGTGGCGCTCAAGACAATGAGTCGCGCGACGCGTTGTGGGTGACGTTGGGCCACGTGCAACGCCACGCGCCCGCCGTAGGAGTAGCCACCCAGGATGAAGGGCTCCTTGGGCAGCACGTTGACGAGAAGGTCGGCGGTCTCTTCCAAGGAGGCGCTGATTGATGCGTTGAGACCGTGTCCCGGCAAGTCGATGGTTAGTAGTTCGTGAGTTCCTGCCAGAATGGAGAGGAACTGGTGAGCCGAGTCCTTGGTCTGAGTAAAGCCGTGCAGCCACACCAGAACAGGACCAGAACCAACACGCTGTAGACCGAGGAGCGACATTGTCACGTAGCGTACCGAGTGCCAGCGAGGCTCAGGCAACGTTTGCGGCGACGCTCTTTGATGAGTGGACGCACTTTGGGCTTCGCGACGTCGTCATCTCGCCCGGATCGCGGTCCACACCCTTGGCCCTCGCTGCGGCCGAGCGAGCAGACTTGCGCTTGCATGTGCGACTCGACGAACGCAGTGCCGGGTTCTTTGCCATCGGTCGCGCGCTCGCCACGACGTCGCCCGTGGTAATCATCGTGACGAGTGGCACGGCCGCGACAGAACTGCACGCCGCTGTCGCCGAAGCCGACTCGGCGTTCGTACCCTTGATCGTCGTCACCGCGGATCGACCTCCGGAGCTCCACGGCGTGGGTGCACCGCAAGTGATCGAGCAGAGCGAACTCTACGGAGGGATGGTGAGGTCCTTCGAAGAGCCCGGTATTGCCCGAGCTGAATTGGCAACCACCTGGCGACCACTCGCACAACGTCTCTGGCGTAGCGCCAGCGGCGACGAAGGTCCGGCTGGTCCGGTGCATTTAAACGCCGCGTTCGTGGAGCCCCTGCTGGCCTCAGTGCTGGCTCTTCCACCGCGCGAAAAAACCGATGTCGGCGATGCGCCCAAGCCGCGTCAGGCGCCGGCCGTCGCGGTGAACCTAAAAGGTCAACGCGTGCTCTGCGTCGTCGGGCGCGGCGTGAGTAGCGACGTCATCAAACGCTGCGTGACAATGCACTGGGTGGTGCTCGGTGACGCCACGTCACAAGGAACGCTCGCTCACTTCGACGCCCTGCTTCGTGCCAAGGGCTTCGTTGATCTCGCGCGCCCCGACGTCGTCGTACGCCTCGGTGGTGTACCGGCGTCCAAGGTGCTCGCAGAACGGCTTCGCCAATGGAACGTTCGCACCGTCGCTTTCGCCGGGGCCGGATTTGTCGCGGATCCGGACCGGCTCGTCAGCGAAGCCATCGACGGGCTGCCGACCGTCGAGGCTGACCTCATTGCGGATACGGCGTACGAAGCACTGTGGCACCACGCGTCCAACACCGTGGAAACCTGGCTAGAGAGCCTCGACGGTGCAGGAGCACTGACTGAACCTTTGATAGCGCGCGCCGTTGTCGCCACCAGTAACGCCGAGGGCGTGGCTCTGGTGGTTGGCTCCTCGATGCCGGTGCGTGACGTCGAGTGGTGGGCGCCGTCGCGTCGTCACGCCATCTATGCGAATCGTGGGGTGAACGGTATCGATGGCGTGGTGTCGACGGTATTGGGCGTGGGCGCCGGCTCGAAGGTGCTTGGACTGGTCGGTGATCTCACGATGTTGCACGACGTGTCGGGTCTGGTGGAGGGTCTAGGTAGTGCCGGAGGAACAGGTGTGCTCGTCGTGGTTGATAACCGTGGAGGAGGAATCTTCTCGTTCCTTCCACAAGCCAGCGCGCTCAGCAATGAGCAGTTCGAGTTGCTTTTTGGTACGCCGCGACTTCACAATCTCGAGGCGATCGCGATCGCATTCGGACACGACGCTACGACGGTATCCACGTTGGAGGAACTAAGAAGCGCACTGGACAAGGGTCTTTCACGTGAGGGACTGAGTGTGGTCATTGCCAACGTGCCCTCTCGCGAACAGAACGTTCGCGTGCATGACGCGCTCAATGCTCAGGTGGCCGCGTTGGTACGTACGGAGAACGAGTGATCGCCACACTGCCAGCGTCACTCTTTCTGGCCATTCCTCTCGCGATAGCCGCCGGTCTCGTTTCATTTCTTTCGCCGTGCGTGCTTCCGCTCCTTCCGGGTTACATTGCATTTCTCACGGGCGCTACTGGTGGAATCGAAGAGCGTTCAGGCCGCGGTCGAGCCCTCCTCGGCTCAATTGCATTTGTCCTCGGTTTTGCACTGCTCTTCGTGAGCGCGGGCGCCATCTTTGGGGCGTTCGGTTCGGCACTCCACACGCACGAGCGTCTCCTCGAGCGGATCTTTGGCGTCATCACGATCTTGCTCGGACTCTTCTTCGCGGGCTGGTTACCCTTGTCGTGGCTACAGCGTGAGCGACGCGTTCACTATCTGCCTCGAGCAACCGTGCTCGGTGCGGCCGCGTTGGGGTTCACCTTCGGACTCGGATGGGCCCCCTGTCTCGGACCGACCCTGGCCGCCATCTTGGGCTTGGCGGCGCAGAGCCAAGACGCGACCGCTCTGCGGGGTTCGATACTCGTGTTGTTCTACTGCTTCGGCCTCGGAATTCCATTCGTGGTGGCCGCGCTGGCGACGGAGTGGATGGCTACCGCGTCCACCTGGCTGCGTCGTCACGCCAAGGCGATCGGCATCGTCGGCGGCGTTCTTCTCATCGCTATCGGCGTGTGCGAAGTGACCGGGTGGTGGAACTCCTTCGTGATCTGGCTACAGGTTCACTTTTCGGCGTTTCACGAACCGTTCTAGCTAGCGCGTCTCGTAGAATGGATCGATGAAACTTCACGACGATTGGCGCTTTCGGGGCCTAATTCAACAGGTCACCGACGAGGCGATTTTCACCGGCCTCGACGCGGGAACCGTCACGGCCTACGTCGGTTTCGACCCCACGGCGTCGTCGCTGCACCTGGGTTCTCTTCTGCCGCTCTGCAATCTTCGTCGACTCCAACTGGCGGGGAACTGTCCCATTGCGCTCGCCGGTGGCGGCACCGGGCTCGTCGGCGATCCCAGTTTTAAGGACACCGAACGTCCGCTGTTGACCGTCGAAGAGCTCGACGACAACGTCGCTGGTATTCGTGAGCAGATGTCACGGTTCTTGGACTTCGCGCCGAGCGCGGGGAAGTCACAGGCGAAGCTTCTCAACAACGCGGACTGGTTGACCACCGTCGGGCTGACGGACTTCCTGCGCGACGTGGGCAAGCACTTCACGGTCAATCAGATGATCGCGAAGGAGTCGGTGAAGAGCCGCCTGGATCGCGACGACGTGGGGCTCTCCTTTACCGAGTTCACCTACATGTTGTTGCAGGCCTATGACTTTCTACGCCTCAATCTCGATCACGGTTGCACCCTCCAGATGGGCGGATCCGATCAGTGGGGCAACATCACCATGGGCACGGAGCTGGTGCGAAAAGAGACCGGCAAAAGCGCGTACGGCCTGACGTCGCCTCTGCTGCTTCGCGAGGACGGCAGCAAGTTCGGCAAGTCCGAAGGGGGCGAGCAGATCTGGCTTGACTCCGAGCGGACCTCGCCCTTCAAGATGTACCAGTATCTCTTAAATAGCGACGACGTCATCGTGCCGCAACTGCTTCGGTTCTTCACCTTCTTCGATCACGAAACAATTCTCGGTCTCGACGAAGCGACAAAGAAGGCGCCCGAGGAGCGAAGGGCCCAGCGCGCACTCGCGAACGAGGTCGTGACCATGGTGCACGGCGAGGAGGCCGCGCTCAAGGCGCAGCGCGCGGGCGAGGCACTGTTTTCGACGTCGATCAGCGAACTCGACGAGGCGACGTTGCTCGATGTACTGAACAACGCACCGTCGTCGACGTGGCCTCGCCAAGGCTTCATTGACGGCGTCGATCCTGTGGACTTGCTGGTGAACAGCGAACTCGCCAAATCCAAAGCGGAGGCGCGACGATTCATTGAACAAGGTGGGGTGTACCTCAACAACGAACGCCTGAGCGCCGAGTCGCGCGTGGTGCTCTCTGATGCGTTGCACGGGCGATACCTGGTGTTGCGACGCGGGCCCCGCCAGCTGCGCCTCGTGGTCGTCGAGTGATCCGATTTCTCGGTGCGTTGCTTATCGCGGGACTGCTATTAAGTGCCTGTGGATCGATCAGCGCTACTAGTGCTATGGCCAAGTGGGTTCGCCAAAGCAGCTACGTGGCGAACAACCACACCCTTCTAAACGACGCCCGACACTCGGCCAACGCGTTGCGCAACGCTTCTATGACGAACCTCGATCTCCACACCGTGTGCGCGGTGCTCTACCTGGAGAGCGAAGAGGCGAACGCGGCGTTACCGACTCCCGATCAAGTCACGACATCGATTCTGGGCAAGGCCTACAACAACCTCGGCGCGGGCGCCAACGTGTGCTACGACGCGGCCAGCAGCACGACGCAACGTACTCGGGCCCTGCGCTATCTCTCCGAGGGCGTTGCCGAACTCTCCGAAGCCTCCGCTCGGATCGCCAGCGTCACGTCCAGCTAGCTATTCGGCGGTCGCAGGTCGATCTCGAGGCGCAAGATGCCGTCGTCAAGTGTCGCCGTCGCGTCGCCGAGCATGGCGAAGTCTTGAAAGTCGATCTTCGCCGCCTCGATGAATCTCAGGCGCTCGGGACCCTCAACCGGGGGAAGGCCCCGACGCTTCACCGCCTCGGCGCGCTCGCGGAAGCGCAAAATCATCTCACTGGGGTCAAAGGCTTGGCTCACAGGCAAATGCTAGAGGGTGAAGAACGGGCATGACTTGGTAGTATGGATACTCAACTCAGACTTTTTGAGTTGTGGTCGCCGCCAGGTATTGGCCCGCGACCAGTGAGGAGTTGACGTGAAAAAGGGCCGCCATCGTCGTTTTGTAGAAGCACGAGAACTGAAGCGGTCAACCGGTCCTCGCGCCACCACCTGTGCCGAGTGTGGCGCCGCGCCCGATGATGTGCACGCCGAGTGGTGCCTCGCCGAAGAGGATCGCTACGACGAGATCCTGGGTTCACTGCCCCGAACCACCTTCAACGAAGAAGATCCGCTCGCCGCGGAGGGCTAACTTTTTTTTCGTAGTACCGGGTGGGCCAATCGAGTGGCCTTCGGCTGGGTAGCACGCTGGTCTAAGTACGCCCGAAGCCGGTCGTAGACGGGCTCACTGACCATTGCCGTCAGCTCTTCTCGCATCGAGTCAACGACCCGGGTCTTGCCGACAAACGCTGACGCCGACTCCGTGCACCACCAGTGAAACTCCGCCCCACCGGGACCCCAGTCACGACGGTCCCACTGCGAGATCCGCGTAATGACGTGGCCGTCGTCCTGCACTTCGTCGTCGCGTCGTAGCGGTAGCTGCCAACACACTTCGGGCTTGAGGGGAATATAACTTTCCTTGTTGTCGATAGCCATGACGTGCAGTGCGCAGCCCGGACCGCGGTGAAAATCGGGCCGGTTTAAGAAGATGCACGCGTCTTGCACGAGTCTCGTCACGATCTCGCCGTTTTTCTTGACGCGCGTGGTGCCGGTCTTGCCCTTGGACTTGAACTGCCACTGGTCATCGCTCAGGCGCTTGGCGGCCTTTTCGACCCGGCGACGATCCTTTTCGTCGACGAAGTGCGCGCCGTAACTACAACAGCCCTGGACGAGCTCGGGGGTCGGACCCGTTAAGACGCCCTGGCAGCCGTTGCCGAAAATGCACGTCCAATTGCTCTCGAGGAAGGTGACGTCGAACATCCAGGTTCGTTCACGCTTGGTGTCTTCGAAGCTCACCCACTCGTGGGCGTCGCTCGGAATAGGGGTCACAAGGAAAACTTAGTTGGTGCAGCGCGATTCTCGAGCCACCTCTAGACTTTGGGCATGACTTCGATTGACACTTTTGACGTCCTGACGCTCACCGACGAAGCACGCAATGTGGTCATCGACGCACTCAACAATGAAGCACCCAATGACGCGTTGGCGCTGTGGGTCGAAGTGACCGGTGCCAAGGGCGCTGGTTACACCTACGACCTCTACTTCTCCGAACTCAACTTGGCGCCCAGTGACGCAGCCATCGGTCGTGACGGTGAGGTGACCATCGTGGTACCGGCGGCGAGTGTGGATCGCCTTCGCGGTAGCCGCCTGGAGTTCGCGAGTGACGGTGGCGGCGGACTCGTGCTCGTCAATCCGAACAGCCCGACCCCCGAAGAGGCCAACCCGGGCTTGCCGGCTGAAATATTGGCGTTCGGCATCGACGGGCCGGTCGCGGTGGTCGCCTTGGCCGTGCTGGAGGATCAGGTCAATCCAGCCATCGCCTCCCACGGCGGACGTGCCGATCTCGTGGCACTCGACGAGGAGAAGAAAGTTGCCTACATCAAGCTCTCCGGTGGTTGCCAGGGGTGTGCGATGAGCCGCATGACCCTGACCCAAGGCATTGAAACGATGTTGAAGGAGTCGATCCCGGAACTGACGGAGGTTCTCGACGTGACCGATCACGCGTCTGGAGTTAACCCTTTCTACTCAGCGGAGTAAGGGCCAAGAGCCTTCACTCTAGAATCAGACAATGTTGCGCTTCCTCACCGCGGGTGAGAGTCACGGCCCCTCACTGAGCGTTATCGTCGAGGGCTTGCCCGCGGGTCTTCCCGTACGCGAAGAGGAGTTGGCGAATGAACTCGCGCGTCGTCGACTCGGCTACGGTCGCGGTCCGCGGATGCGATTTGAACGCGACGAACTTCGCCTCATCGGCGGTGTGCGTCACGGGCGAACGCTCGGCTCGCCGGTGGCGGTTGAGATTCTGAACTCCGAGTGGCCCAAGTGGGAAGAGGAGATGTCGGCCGCCCCCGGCACGCCCGGCAAGAAGCTGACTGCGCCGCGTCCGGGGCACGCGGACCTGGCGGGCATGCAGAAGTACGCTTTCGACGACGCGCGCGACGTGCTCGAGCGCGCAAGCGCGCGCGAAACTGCGGCCCGCGTGGTGGCGGGTCGTTTGGCGAAATCGCTCCTGGCCACGATTGGCGTTGTCGTCGTGAGTCACGTGGTGCGTATCGGCCAAGCCGCGACCAGTGGTACTCGACCGCTGCCGGATGATCTTGACACGGTGGACGAGAGCGAAGTGCGCTGTTTTGATGCCTCGGCCGAAGTCGCGATGATCGCCGAGATCAAAGCGGCGGCCAAAGTCGGCGACTCCCTTGGTGGCATCGTCGAGGTGATCGCCTACGGGGTACCGGTCGGACTCGGCAGTTACGTGCACTGGGATCGAAAGCTCGACGGGCTGCTCGCGGGCGCGCTTATGAGCATTCAAGCGGTGAAGGCCGTGGAGATCGGTGACGGGATGGCTCAGGCCAGTCAGCGCGGCAGCGTCGCCCATGACGCCATCGCCGTGGATGACACCTACGAGATTGGGGGTGGCTTTATTCGCCGAAGCGACCACGCCGGAGGGCTCGAGGGCGGGATGTCCTCGGGCGCGCCCATCATCGCCAAAGTGGCCATGAAGCCCCTCTCGACCCTGAATCGCCCGGTCCTGGAGACGGTCGATCTAGCGACGGGCGAGTCGACGGTCTCGTTTAAAGAACGAACCGACGTTACGGCGGTCCCGGCCCTCGGCGTGATCACCGAAGCCATGATGGCCATTGTGCTGGCCAACGAGGCACTTCGAAAGTTTGGTGGAGACTCGGTGGAGGAGTTCGCGCGTAATCGTGACTCCTACGTCGCTCACTTAGGGTCAACCTCCTCGGCCGCCCAGCCGGACTAGTCGTGGCTCGTCTCGTTCTGGTCGGTCTGCCGGGCGCGGGGAAGTCGACACTCGCGCGCGCGCTCGGCGAACAGTGGCACTGCGGCGTGATTGACACTGATGACGCTCTCGCCGTTGCCGTCGGCGTGCCAGCGGCCCAGTATTTGCGTGAGCGAGGCGAGTCGGCCTTTCGCGAGGAGGAACTTGAGGTATTGCGCATCGCGCTGCGCAGTGACGGTGTGGTCGCGACAGGAGCGGGCGTCGTAGCGACGCCCGAAGCAAGAGAGCTGCTCGAAGGAGAACTCACGCTCTGGCTCGACAGTGACGACGACACGTTACTGGCGCGAGTGGGTGACGGGGAGCGGCCGCTGCTTGGCGACAACCACGCTCAAGCTCTTATCGACCTTCGACAAAAGAGAGAGGGATGGTATCGCTCAACGTCGCGCGCGCGAGTGGACTCTTCCGGTTCTCTCGAAGAGGTGCTGCTCCGTGTCATTGAACAAGTCGAGAGGGTTAACTCGTGATCGTGACGGTCGACCTCGTTGAACGAAGCTACGACGTGGTCGTGGACGACGGCGCGCGTCACTCACTCGCCGAGCTCATCGCTCGCCGTGCTCCACGGGCGAGGTCTGCGGCGATCGTCACTTCGGCCTCTCTCGCTGCACAGCCGTGGTTCGACCTGGTGTCCGGTGTGGAGCAGGTCGTCGTCATGGTGGCAGAAGGTGAGGCCGCGAAGACGCTGAGCTCCTACGGGCAACTGCTCGACACCCTCGCGGAACATCGAATTTCGCGCGATGACGTCGTGGTCGGGGTGGGCGGGGGAGCGATCACCGACCTCGCGGGCTTCGCCGCGGCGAGTTACCTGCGGGGCGTGGCACTCGTGCAGGTGCCGACGTCACTCGTGGCTCAGGTCGATGCGGCCATCGGCGGAAAGACGGGAGTGAACCTCCCCGCGGGCAAGAACCTGGTTGGTGCGTTCTACCAACCCCAGGGCGTCCTCTGCGACACGACGGTCCTTGACACGTTGCCGGAGCGGGAACGGCGAAGCGGCCTGGGCGAAGTGGCCAAGTGCTGGCTTTTAGAAGGTCGTGACGCGAAGGAGCTCGCCTCGACACCCTTGAGTGATCTGATCGAACTCTCGATACGACTGAAGTCGTCCGTCGTGTCGCGCGACGAGCGCGAGGGTGACACCAGAGTTCTCTTGAACTACGGACACACGTTGGCCCACGCGCTCGAAGCGATCACGCTCGCGGAGAATCCCGATGAACTGCGCCACGGCGAAGCCGTGGCGATTGGTCTCGCCTTTGCCGCGCGTCTCGCTCGCGCACTCAATCGCGCTAACGACAACGTAGTGGCCAACCACGACGCGGTCCTCGATGCGCTCGGGCTCGAGCGACGCCTGGCCGGGCACTTCGGCGTCGATGCACTGCTCGAGGTGATGAGCCACGACAAGAAGGCGCGTCACGACTTGAGCTTCGTGCTCGACGGGCCTCACGGCTTTTCGTTGGTCAGCGGCGTAGAGCCGTCGATTGTTCGCATGACGCTAGAGCGTTTCAAAGGAGAGCCATGAGCGGTGACATTTTGCTGTTATCCGGACCGAACCTCGACCAGCTCGGCGCACGAAGCCCCGAGATCTACGGCACGATCACGCTGGCCGAGCACGTGGCGAACTTTACGAAGCGCGCCACCGATGCCGGTTACCGCGTGCGCGACGTTCAATCAAATTTCGAAGGCGATCTCATCGAAGCGGTGCGCGACGCACGAGGAAACACGGTTGCCATCGTGCTGAACGCCGGAGCGCTGACGCACACGTCGTGGGCCCTCGCCGACGCCCTCGCGGCCTTTGACGGCGTGAAGGTGGAGGTGCATCTGTCGAACCCGGCCGCGCGAGAGCCCTTCCGACACGTCAGCACCTTGGCCGGCGTCGTAAATGGATCCATTGCGGGCTTTGGTCCGCTCAGTTACGACCTCGCCTTCGACGCCGTTCACTACTTGCTCGGTTCGTCCTAGTCGGGACGAGACCGGGCGTTGCCTACACTGGGCTACGCACTAATCGCGAAAGGCAGCTGGGCCGATGGCCGCAATCTCAACTTCAGACCTCAGAAACGGCATCACCCTCAAGATCGACGAGGGTCTCTTCACGGTGCTGGAGTTCCAACACGTCAAGCCCGGCAAGGGCGGAGCATTCGTACGTACGAAGCTACGCAACGCGCGCACGGGCGCGGTCATTGAGCGTACGTACCGCTCCGACGAGCGTCTAGAACAGGCCATCATCGACAAGCGTGACACTCAGTACCTCTATCGCGACGGTGACGACTACATCTTCATGGACCAGACCAACTTCGATCAGGTTCCCGTGTCATTCAAGAGCTTGGGCGAGGCGACCAACTTTCTCAAAGAGACGGGCAAGGCGATGCTGATCTCCTACGACGACGAGATCATCGGCGTGGAACTGCCCGCGTCGGTGGAGCTCACGATCACCGAAACCGAGCCCGGTGTGCAAGGCGACCGCGTATCGGGCGCTCGTAAGTCCGCCACCCTCGAAACGGGGTATGTAGTCCAGGTGCCGCTCTTCGTGGGTCCGGGCGAAGCCATCAAGGTCGACACTCGCACGGGCGAGTACATGACCCGAGCGTAGGGTGAGCGAACTCGGTCGGAACCGTCACCGAGCTCGCGAGCGAGCGCTCGAAATCTTTTACGAGTCCGCAATAAAAGAGCGCCCCGTCGCAGTGATACTCACCGAACTAAATACTCGTCCCGACAAGTACACGGTGGCGCTTCTGACTTCAGCCGAAGAGCATCAACCACGGGCGAATGAGCTCATCAGCGAGTTCTCCATTGACTGGCCCCTTGAAAGAATCGCGCTGGTCGATCGACTGATTATGACGCTGGCAGTGGGCGAGTTGCTGATGGAAAACCCACCACCACCCGCGGTTATTCTGGACGAAGCCGTTGAATTAGCGAAGGTTTTTTCGACCGACGGATCTTCATCATTCGTTAATGGCGTGTTGTCGTCGATCGCGCAGAAGGTTCTCGAGTAGGGCGAAGGGAAGTACCGGATGCCGGGGATGTTCAAGAGCAACGTCACGGTAACGAATCCACTGGTCGTTGCTCTTTTTCACCACGCCGTGTACGTCACCAGCGTGTATTGGATCATCGCCCTCGCCCTCGCCGTACTCCTCGGTGCCACCCTGTTGCGCCGCCTCACAATGTTCAATCTCTCTCACGCCGGATTGGCCGAGCCGAGCGCGCGCACGTTGCTGCGTCTCGCCTTCGGTGTGATTTGGCTCTTTGACGGAATCTTGCAGTTTCAGCCAGCCATGCCGCTCGGCCTCGCCAACGACGTGGTGCGACCCACGATCTCCGGCGCACCGAGTTGGCTCCACCCGCTCATGTACTCGAGCATCCACCTTTGGAACGCTCATCCCATCGCGCTCGCCACGGGGACCGCGTGGATCCAGGTTGGCATCGGGTTGGGGCTTATCGTCTCCAACGCCACCATCGGTCGGCTCATCGCTGTGGCGGGGGCTGGTTGGGCTGCTCTGATCTGGCTGATCGGCAACGGGGCCGGCGGTGCCTTTGCGTCGGGCAGTTCAATTCTCTTTGGTTGGCCCGGCGCCACGTTTTTCTACTTCACGGCGATGGTGTGGCTCGCTCTTTCGCCACGGTACTTCGCCGAACACTTTTCAAAATTCGTTCTTCGCTTCGTAGCGGTCATTCTCGGTATCGCGGTCATCTTGCAAGTACTCCCCTCGGGCGGATTCTGGCATGGCGGCAACGCCAACGCCTTGACCGCCATGACGAAGGCGATGACATCGACGGCGCAGCCTCACGTTCTTGCCTGGGTGGTGAATCACGTGGGTGATCTCGCCGGAACGCTCGGCGGAGGATTCAACGTCATCGTGGTTCTGTGGTTACTTCTCTGCGCCAGCGGCCTTTGGTACGCGAGCACGCACGCCGTTAACTGGCCCGTGTACGTCGTGGGCGTCGGGGCGGTGTTTTTTTGGATCGTGGGCGAGGATGTGTCGATCTTTGGTGGAGTGGGCACCGACATCAACTCGCTCATTCCTCTCGCCGTTCTGACTTTCTGTGCGAGTCCGAAGTTGCGTAACGCTCCGCCGTTGCCCCGTCGTCTGCCCGAAGAGTTTCGTTCGAGCTCCGCGGCCGTGGTGGCGGCCTTCGCGTGCGCGATGGTGGCCTTCTCCGTGGTGTCGATGGGCGTGGCGTCCGTTTCCGCGGCAGAGCCGACGCTCTTCGTTGCTCAGAATGGCACGGCCGCGGCGGTCAACACGAAGGCGCCGATCTTCACGCTCACCGACCAGTTCGATAAGCCATACACACTCGAAGAGCACAAAGGGCGTTACACGCTCCTCACGTTTCTAGATCCGGTTTGTTGGACCGATTGTCCGCTCCTCGCGGCTCAGCTGCGACAGGTGCGCTCGGAGTGGCCCTCTACGACGCCGCTCGACATCGTTGTCGTCGCGGCGAATCCTTTGCACCAGACGGTTGCAAACGTACGGCACTTCATCAAGATCCACCAACTCGCCAACCTGAAGAACTTCTACTTCATTACTGGGAAGCCCGACCAGACGCGCCCCATATGGAACGAATACGGGATTACTGTGATTAATGAGCCGGGAGATCTTATGAGCATCCACTCGGATTACATGTTCATTATCAAGCCTTCAGGGCGACTGCGCTGGATTATTCCCGACGATCCCCTCGATAATGTGGCGGGGCAGCGTTCGGCGGAGAGTGAACTGATGATCCTCCTCGGCCAGGCGGGTCTGCGCTAGCGATGTCACCGCTCGGGTTCCTCGCGATTCTCTGCGCCATCCTGTCGATGCTCGCCTACTCGAGACGGCCAACGAAGTCCTTTCGCGTCGACGCCCAGTTCGCCATTTCGTTGTTGACCTGGGGAGTGCTGTGGTTCGCGACGGGATCGACGTTTGCTCGTGAGGGGATGATGAGCCTACCCATTCACATGATCTGTCACATACTGGTGATGTTCATCGTTCCCATAGGTATCGTGGGTTCCAGCTTCATTCGCTCGCTGTGGTGGATCCTGGACGCATCGTCGCGACGTCGGCTCCTTCGATGGTGGTATCTCGATCGCAGGTGGCGAGCACCGAAGTGGCTCTTTCATCCGCTCACGGCCGCGCTCGTGCTCAACGTCGTCATGGTCTCGGCACACGTACCCGTCGTCTTCGACTTTGTCATGGGCCGCACGTGGGCTATGGACTGGCTAATGGAGCCCGCGTTTTTATTCTCGGGTCTCTTCTTCTTTCATTTTCTCATACCTTCGCCCCCGCGCGTCAATCACGTCAAGATTCGTTACCAACTCACCATGGTGACGCTGACGTTCCTCGAGATGCTCTTTCTGGCTATGGCCATGTCCATCTTTACGAAGACCTCGTGGTACAGCGTGATGGTGCCGGGTCACGGCATGGCGGCAATGCCGGGCATGGTCGACGTACCGGGCATGGCGAAAACGGCCGCTGCTGCCTTTAGTCAACAGCGACTCGCCGCCGGAATACTGTGGATCTGCGGTGACTTTTGGGCTTTACCCGTCACCATCTTGATCGTCCAGCGCACTATCAAGCGCGAGGGATCGCTCTTTGCGGCCCTCGATCGTCAGTCGTCGCGTCTCTCGGGCGTGGTGGGTTGATCGAGGTGGTGCACCGAGGCCAGATAGGCGTTCCACTCGGCCAATCGAGGGTCGTCCTCAGCGGACTTCGTGCTTCGTCGCGGCGCTTCTAGCCCGCGTTCTTGGCGGAGAAGCTTTCGCCACATGTAGACGGCGTAGACGGCGAAGAGTGGCCACTCGAAGACGTAGGCCCACGACAGTTCGTTGCCGCCGAGAGCCCGGAAAATCTCGATGATGAAGGCAGGAATGCAGATGATTTCGGCCAATACCAGGCCCATATGAATTCTGAAAATATTCTTATGTTCATCGGACACTAGAGCGACTCTATATCCCCACTTAATGAAACTTCCGGTACGTTAGAGGTGACTGCCTTTCGTGAGTCTCATCACGGCTTTTAATTAAACGTCGAAGGGGAGGACATGAACCGGTCTAAGTCTCTCGGTGTGGCCGTCGCGACGGTGCTTATCGGAGGTGGCGCGCTGGCGTTGGCGGGCTTCGCGCTCGCGAGCAACACGCCCCACCAAAAACCTCTGTACTGCGTAGCGAGCTCCACCAAACCACACACCTGCAGCGTGACGCTGGCTACTTTTCCCGACTCCCTCGAAGGAGTGCACGGCGCGAACGGAGGACCACACCCTGACTGGGTGACCTACTCGAATGACAACGTCGTCGTCCCGGCGTATACCACCATCGACATGACCATCGACCAATACGACACCGGTGGCAACGTCAATAATCCATTCTTCGACAACGTTATCGGTACCATCGGCGGCACCGATACCGTAAACGGCAAGACTCTGACCCACGTCGCATTGGGCGACACCGGTCACACCTTCACCATGCGCGGCATCCCGGGCAACGGCAAGTATCTCTTCATCTCAGTTCCTCTTCCCTACAACTTTGGGACGAAGTATCCCGTCAAGCTCGGCATCGGTGCGTACCCCAAGCCTGTCGTGGTGAAATTCTCATTCAAAACAGGCGGTCCGACCGTATACGAGTTCAACTGCGAGTTCCCTTGCGGTGGATCGCGCGAGGGTAATGGATTCGGCGAGGCCATGCAGACCTTTGGCTACATGTCCGGCACGATCACGGTTAAGTAAGGAGAGTTCGTGGACAACGCACCGAAGTCGCCTCTAAGGACTTTCTACTGGACCTGGGGAATTCTCACCGCCATAGGAGTGGGCCTTTCCTTGTGGCTCCCGCATCGTTATATGCCCGAGGCAATGAGCAACGATGCGCATCTGACGATGACGACGATGATTGTCTTCAGCGTCAGCGCCGCCCCCGTAGCGGCCGGTGTGTACGCCGCCGTCTTGCACGTGCTGCGACACCACCGATATCGCGGCGAGGGCGTACCTCCTGCGGCGCCGCAGATACGCGAGAACACGAAGTTGTTGGTGACGTGGATTACCGCGTCGACGATCCTCACAATCTTCGTTTTGGTGTGGGGGCTCGCCGCGTTAACCGCAGAGAATACGTCGTCGAGCCTAAACCCCTTGATAGTAAACGTCACGGGACAGCAGTGGGTGTGGACGTTCTCCTATCCAGGAACCAAAGTGATCTCGGACGAGTTGTACCTGCCTGATAATCGTGAGGTGGAGTTTCGCGTCACGTCGGTTGACGTCACGCATGGTTTCTGGCTAGTCAACATGGGTATCCAGGTTGACGCCAACCCTGGCACCATTACAACCATTCACACGACACCCGACAAGTTGGGCGTCTTCGAGGTGCGATGTGAGCAGTTCTGCGGACTCAACCACGCTTTTATGGACGCCATTGGCTACGTCGTCACGCCGCAACAATTCACTAGTTGGCTGGCTGCACAGCCACAACGAGCGTAGGAGGCACTATGACCACGACACTCGAACACACCGCGACTACCGCACAGCCAAAGGGCGGGGGACTGGCGCGGTATCAGAACGCCGCCACGGGAATCGTGGCGGGCGTCGTCTTGGCCTGGGTGGGTTGGTTTCTCGGTCGCCACATCTTTTGGAGTGGAAGTGACAACTGGGGCGATCAAGTCACGATTCTGACCTTGACCGGCTGGATGATCGGCTTCTGGATCGGCATTGGCGCCTTTAACGCACCCTTCCAATGGCTGCTTGGCCGGGACAACACCCGTGCCGACGACCTCTACTACGCGGGCGACAAGCAGGGACGCGCCCGCTACTGGAAGTACACGACTGACCACAAAGTCGTCGGCGTGCAGTACATCATCGTCACGATGGGGCTCTTGGCGGTTGGCGGCATTCTTGCCATGGCCATTCGCACGGAGTTGATTACCCCCGGGACCCACTTCGTCAACCAGCAGGTATATAACAGCTTCATCGCGATCCACGGCATGGTGATGATCCTGGCCATGATCGTGGCCGTGTCAGGACCGTGGGGCAACTTCGTCATGCCCATCATGATTGGAGCGAGGGACATGGCGTTCCCTCGACTTAACGCATTGAGCCTCTGGTCGCTGGTGAGCGCGGCAGTCCTGCTCGTCGGCACATTGGCCGTTGGGGGTCTACCCGTTGGCTGGGTCGTACTGGGCACCATTGGGGACCAAGCGGGACCGGGTATGGACTTCTTCGCGATGGCGATCATCGTCTTCACCGTGTCCACGACGGTGGCCAGTATCAATCTGATAACCACCGTGATCACGATGAGAACCAAAGGCATGACGCTTGATCGTCTGCCGATATTCGTGTGGGGAACCGTGCTGACGGCCGGACTTGCGCTGTACGCGTTTCCGTTCTTCTTTATTGCTGAGGCGAATCAGATCTTCGACCGTACCGCGTCGACCAGTTTTTACGTGGCGGCGGGAGGCGGCACTTCCTGGTTGCAGGCGAACCTCTTCTGGCTGATGGGCCATCCTGAGGTATACGTCATCTTGATACCGGCCGTGGCGGCGCTCTTTGAGATCTCGACCGTTATGGCCCGAAAGCCTCTCTTCAGTTATCGAACGGCCGTCGGCGCCATGGCGGCGCTGGTCGGTCTCTCCGCGGTGGTGTGGGCGCACCACATGTTCACCTCCGGCTGGGCTCCGTCGCTGGCCGGACCGTTCATGGTGACGACGGAGATCATCTCGATACCGACCGGCATCTTCTTCTTGGTGTTGGTGGGAACGTTGTGGAGAGGCAACGTCTGGATGAAACTGCCGACGGTGTGGATGTTCGGCTTCATCTTCAACTTCATCATTGGGGGCGTGACCGGCATCTACCTGTCCGACGTACCACTGGATGAGCAACTGCACGGCACGATGTTCGTGACCGCGCACTTCCACTACATCTTCGTGGGCTCCGTCCTTTTTGGTGCCATCGCCGCCTTGGCGTACTGGTTCCCGAAGGTGTCGGGACGGTACCTGAATGAGTTTTTGGGTCGGATATCGTTCTGGTTCGTGTTCATTGGCGTGCAGTTGACCTTTGGCGCGATGTTCCTGTCGGGAATCAAAGGTATGCCGCGACGCGACGCCTCCTACAGCTTCGCCTTCGAGCACACGAACTTTATCTCGACCATCGGCGCGTACATCATCATGATTGGCATGTTGGTGCTCTTGGGAGCCGTTATCACGTCGTGGCGAAGTGGTGAGCCGGCGGGCCCGAACCCTTGGCACGCCAACACCCTGGAGTGGCAGGTGCCCACGCCGCCGCCGCTGGAGAACTTTGACGTGCTGCCCGTGATCACCGAAGACCCCTACCACTTCGACGAGGCGCCGGTGAACGCATGAGTATCGATAGCCCACCGGTCTACGAGACGCACGGACACGACGACGGACAACACGACTCGCCCGAGAGGATTGACGGTCGTCATCGCCTCGGCGTCTTTCTTTTCATCGGCGCGGACGTGGTGACTGTCGGTGCGTTGCTCTTCACCTACCTCTATCTGCGGGCGGTCGACACCGGCGGACACTTCATGAGCATGTATGGCTACAAGGGCAGTCTGCACACGTACTCGTGGTGGGTCAACGCGGCCAACAACGGCACGCTGAAAAATCCAACGTTGATTCACGTGGGTACCGTCTCGGCTGGTCTTCAGTGGGTGATCGCTCTGGTAACCGTCGTGAGCGCGGGCGTCCTCTGGGCTGGCGAAAAGGGCCTGCGCTCGAACAAGAACGCGAAGTCCTTCTCGGGGACCGCGCTGGTCGCCGCCCTCATTCCTCTCATTGGCATCGTCGTCGCGGCGGTCCTGCTGTCTGACCTACCTCAGATTTTCGTGCAGATCAACGACTCCCAGACGATGTCCTACACCACCTACGACTCGGCCATGATGGCGCTTCTCAGCTCCACGATCTTTCACCTGGCCGTGCTGATGTTCTTGGGACTCGGTCTTGCGATTCGCTCGGCGCGCGGAGTTATCAGTGGTGATCGCTGGTACCAGGTTCGCTTGGTTCGCTACTTTTGGGTGTGGGTAGCAATCTCTTCTGTCGTGGCGACGCTGATTACGACTACAGTTACTTCGGTTCACTAAGACAACAGCTCCCGAGGGATGCACCGAATCGGTGCCCGGAGGGACTGTCGTGAAACGGGTCCGGTGAGGCTCGTACGACAGGAGAGACATGGAACACGAAGGCGAACGTCAGGCGCGCGACCGCGGCCTGACGTTTTTTGCGAAGAGCCAGTTGCTCACGTCCGATGACGTCACGCGGGCTCTCACCCGCATGGCGCACGAGATCGTGGAACGTAATCACGACACTGCGCAACTCTCCCTGATCGGACTACAGACCGGCGGTGAGCCCTTCGCGAAGCGACTCTCGACGCTCTTGGGTGACGTTGTGGGCTCAACGCCTCCAGTAGGTCTCCTGGATGTTTCGTTCTATCGCGACGATCTGGCACTCAACCCGATGCCCG
Organism: uncultured Acidimicrobiaceae bacterium; assembly: GCA_963803745.1. GTDB lineage: Bacteria > Actinomycetota > Acidimicrobiia > Acidimicrobiales > RAAP-2 > RAAP-2. Next base: position 326,548 of record CAWDNL010000002.1, read on the forward strand.
CCTCTTCCAGCACGCTTATTGACCACGACCTCACCGGTCGCACGGTGGTCGTGGTCGACGACGTGCTCTTTACCGGTCGAACCATTCGCGCCGCGTTGAACGCCCTCTCGGACTGGGGTCGCCCACGTTCAGTACAGCTGGCGGTCATGATCGATCGGGGACATCGAGAACTACCGATTCGACCCGACTACGTGGGCAAGAACCTTCCGACCTCTCTCGATGAAGCCATCCTGGCCACCCTTGATGGGGTCTGGATCGGCACGAAAGCTGAGCCCCAATGAACTCGCTTCGTGGCCAAAGTCTCTTGTCGCTCGAGGATCTCACTCGTGACGCTCTCGTGGAGATTCTCGACACCGCCGAGACCTTCGTCGAAGTGAATCAGCGGACCATCAAGAAGGTGCCCGCGCTCAAGGGTCGCGTCGTCGCGTCGCTGTTCTTCGAAGAGTCGACGCGTACACGGCTCAGTTTTGAGACCGCCGCCAAGCGACTCAGCGCCGACGTGCTCTCACTCGCCATCGCCTCGAGCAGCGTAAAAAAGGGAGAGTCGCTGCGCGACACCATCGCTACTGTCGACGCGTTGGGCATCGACGCGGTGGTCATGCGTCACTCATCGAGTGGTGCGGCCCTACAAGTCAGTCGCTACGTGCCGCACGTGCGCGTCGTTAACGGCGGCGACGGACAACACCAACACCCGACCCAAGGACTGCTGGACGCCTTCACCATCCGCCAGATCCTCGCTGAACGGGCGGGGACGTTAGGACGTGAGTCCGGCGCGGAACTCTTTCAAGGCCTCAAGATTCTCATGGTCGGCGACCTACGTCATAGCCGTGTCGCACGCAGTGACGTCAGTGCGTACGTGACGCTTGGCGCTGAGATTCGCGTCGCCGCGCCGGGAACGCTGTTACCGGACGATCTCTCCAGTTGGCCAGTCAGCGTCGCGGACGACTTCGGCGAGGCGCTCGAATGGGCCGAGGTAGTTGGTCTATTGCGACTACAACAAGAGCGGGGCTCCGGTTCTTTTGTCCCGACGCTGCACGAGTTCACGACGACCTACGGTCTGACCATCGAACGCGCCCGCCAGTTGGATCCGGCCACGATCATCATGCACCCCGGACCGATCAATCGCGGTGTGGAGATCGATTCTCGAGTTGCCGACCTGCCCTCGGCCGTCATCGACCGTCAAGTGACCAACGGAGTGCCGATTCGAATGGCCGTGCTCTATCTGAGTGTGGCCGGGAGCAAAGGAGACCTCGCGTGAGCGCCACTCTCTTTCGTCACGGCCTCGTCGTGGGCGCGTCCAACTCAGTGGTGGCGGATCTCTTAGTCGAGGATGATCAAGTGCGCGACATCGGATCGCGAATTTCGGCACCCGCGGGAGCCAAGGTGATCGACGTCGAGGGTTGCTGGGTCGGGCCGGGATTCGTTGATCTACACGCGCACCTGCGTGAACCCGGGCGCGAAGAGGCCGAGACCATTGAATCGGGTGCCAGGGCGGCGGCGATCGGCGGCTACAGCGCGATTGTCGCGATGCCCAACACGGAACCGGCGTTGGATAACGCCGCGCTCGTCACCTACGTCTTGGCGCGCGGCGCGAAGACCGCAATCGACGTCGCTGTGGCGGGCGCTATCACGCAGGGGCGTCGCGGTGAACTGCTCGCGCCGATGGCCGAGATGGCGGCCCTCGGCGTACGGCTCTTCACCGACGACGGCGTGGGCGTACAGAATCCTTCGCTCATGCGTCGTGCACTCACCTACGCCAAGCCGCTGGGTGTGCGGCTCGCCCAGCACTGTGAAGACGAGTTGTTGGCGGCCGGCGGACTCATGAACGAAGGGGCACTTAGCAGTCGACTCGGCCTTCCCGGACGACCGGCGCTGTCCGAGGAACTCATGGTGCTCCGTGACCTCGAACTGGTGCGACTGACCGGCTGCCCCTTGCACTTCATGCACCTCTCGACGGCTCGCTCGCTCTCACTCGTGGCTGAGGCAAAGCGCGAAGGCCTTCCGGTGACCTGTGAAGTGGCGCCCCATCACTTCACGCTCGACGAGAACGTCCTCTCCGGTTTCGATCCCATCTTCAAGGTTCACCCGCCACTTCGTTCGATACGCGACGTGAGAGCTCTTCGCGTGGCCCTCGCGAGCAGCGATGTGGACGCCGTGGCGACGGATCACGCGCCGCACGCGCCGGAGTTAAAGGACCTGCCCTTTGATGAAGCGCCGCCGGGCATGCTGGGCCTCGAACACGCGGCGGCGCTCACCTACGAAGCGCTCGGCACCTCAGCCGACCCGGCGACGTTTTTCTCGCTGCTGAGTCGAGGACCGGCACGAATCGCGAAGCTGCGCGCCGGTGACGCGCGCATTGGTCACGGCGCGCACGGTGGGGCGATGAGCGTGGGCGAGGACGCAAACATCGTGGTCTTCGACCCCGGCCAACGTTGGGTGGCGTCGCGGGACGCTCTGCAAAGCAGGGCCGTCAACACTCCCTACGACGGACGCGCGATGCGCGGGCGAGTCCGCGCGCTGATCGCCAAGGGAGAACTGGTGGTCGACGGGGGAGCGTTGACGTGAACCGCCCGAACGCGACGTTGATCCTGCAAGACGGCACGACCTTCGAAGGCTACGCCGCGGGGTTTCTGCCGCCTTCGGGCACGACGACGGGCGAGTTCGTGTTTAACACGGCACTCAGCGGCTACCAGGAGGTCATCACCGATCCCAGTTACGCCGGTCAGATCATCTCTTTCACCTACCCCCACATTGGCAACTATGGAGTAACGCCACTGGATGACGAGGCGGCTCGACCGTGGTGCCAAGGCGTGGTCGTTCGCGAGTTGAGCGACCTACCGTCAAACTGGCGCTCGCGCGGGGGACTGGAAGAGTTCCTAAGCGAGAACGAAATCCCGGCCCTGGTGGGAGTCGACACTCGACGTCTGACGCGACACCTCCGCGCACACGGGGCTCTGCCCGGCGCGTTTGGTCACGGTGAGCTAGACGCCATTCACCTTGCCGCCCGAGAGGCCCAAGGTACCGACAACGGCGATTTCGTCACCGGTGTGACGACGAGCGAGCCCTATACCCGAGGAGATGGCGACTTACACGTGGTCGCACTCGACTATGGCGTGAAGGCCACAATGGTGCGTGAGCTCGCCAAGCGCTTTCGGGTCAGCGTGCTACCCGCGGGTGCGAGCGCCGATGAGATTCTTGACTACCGTCCCGACGGTGTCTTTCTTTCGAACGGACCGGGCGACCCCGCCGCCTTAGGGAGACAGGTCACCGCGCTCAATGGGCTCGTCGGTCGTGTACCCATGTTCGGCATCTGTCTTGGTCATCAGCTCCTCGCCAACGCGCTCGGCGGAACGACCTTCAAGTTGCCTTTCGGACATCACGGCAGCAACCATCCGGTGAAGGATCTTTCGACCGGCCGCATTGAGATCACGGCTCAGAACCACAACTACGCCGTGACGCCAGATTCACTCGAGCGCGCGGTGGTCAGCCACGTGAATCTCAACGACGGCGTCATCGAGGGGATCAGTGCGCCCCAAGAACGCTGCTTCTCGGTGCAGTATCACCCCGAGGCCGGACCCGGCCCGCACGACGCTCGCTACCTGTTCGAGCGATTCGAAACGCTGCTGCGAACCAACTCCCTGGAGGCCCACTAGTGCCGCGCCGCGCCGATATTGCAAGCATTATGGTCATTGGATCGGGGCCCATTGTCATCGGTCAGGCCTGCGAGTTCGACTACTCGGGCACTCAGGCCTGTCAGGTCTTACGCGCCGATGGGTATCGCGTCGTGCTGGTTAATTCAAACCCGGCGACGATCATGACCGACCCCGTGACCGCCGACGCCACGTACGTGGAGCCTCTTGACGCGGACGTCTTGATCGACATCCTCGAGCGCGAGCGACCCGACGCGCTGCTGCCCACGCTCGGTGGTCAAACCGCCCTCAACCTCACCATGGAGTTAGTGCGCCGAGGGGAGTTGGTCCGTCTCGGCGTCGAAGTTATCGGTGCGCGGCCCGAGGCGATTGCGACGGCCGAAGATCGGGAACGTTTTAAGGAGGCGATGGCGGAGATCGGCCTCGCGGTGCCTCAATCGGGCTTTGCGCACGAGGTCGAAGAGGCGCTCGGCATCGCACGCGCCATCGGTTGGCCAATCATCATTCGACCGAGCTATATCCTCGGCGGCGCCGGCACCGGCATCGCTCGTAGCGACGACGAGTTGCGCCACCTCGCGGGTGAGGGGATCGCGGCGTCACCCATCGCTGAGATTCTGGTGGAGAAGTCGATCGCCGGTTGGAAGGAGTTCGAGCTCGAGGTGATGCGCGATCAGGCCGACAACTGCGTAGTGATCTGCAGCATCGAGAACATTGATCCCATGGGCGTGCACACCGGCGACTCCATCACCGTGGCGCCGCAACAGACGCTCTCGGACGTGGAGTACCAGGCCATGCGCGACGACGCTTTTCGCATCCTGCGCCGCGTCGGGGTGGAGACCGGCGGCTCCAACGTCCAGTTCGCGGTAAACCCCACCACGGGCGAGCGTCTGGTCATCGAGATGAACCCGCGCGTCTCTCGATCGAGCGCGCTCGCCTCCAAGGCCACAGGCTTTCCTATCGCCAAGATCGCGGCGCGCCTCGCAGTTGGCTACACGCTCGACGAGATTGAGAACGACATCACCCGAGTAACGCCGGCGAGCTTCGAACCGGTCATCGACTACGTGGTGACGAAGATTCCTCGCTGGGCGTTCGAGAAGCTGCCAGGATCCTCGCCGTTCCTCGGTACTCGAATGCAGTCGGTGGGCGAAGTGATGGCCATCGGTCGCAACTTCGCCGAGTCGTTGCAAAAAGCCGTTCGCTCACTCGAACAGGGGCGCGTGGGCTTCGCCCTGGGAGCGGACTCGGAGTTTGCCGCTCTTGACGACGCAGCCCTTTGGGAACGCTGCGTGGTGCCGACGCCCGAGCGATTATTCGCCCTCTATGAGGTGCTGCGCCGCGGCGCGAGCGTGGAGGAAGTCGGCGCGCGCACGGGGATTGATCCGTGGTTCGTGCACCAACTCCGTGGCATCGTTGAACGAGAGTTCGAGCTTCTCGACGGGGTCAATCTTGAGGAGTTCGACGCTCGAACGTGGCGGCGCTACAAACAGTGGGGATTCTCCGACGAGCAGATCGCCCGTTTGTGCGACGTTCCCCAAGAGCGAGTGCGCGAACTACGACTCGCTCGAGGGGTCGCCACCACCTTTAAAACGGTCGATACCTGTGCCGCCGAGTTCGAGGCGTCAACGCCGTATCACTACAGCACCTACGAAGACACGAGCGAGGTGGAGTCCTCCGCGCGCGATCGCGTCGTCATCCTCGGCTCGGGACCCAATCGCATCGGCCAGGGGATTGAGTTCGACTACTGCTGCGTGCACGCCTCGATAGCGCTTCGCGACCTCGGATACGAATCCGTGATGGTGAACTGCAACCCCGAGACGGTATCCACGGACTACTCCACATCGGACCGCTTGTACTTCGAGCCACTCACGCCAGAGGACGTGGCCGAAGTCATCTTGGCCGAGCAGGCCGCCTGTGTCGACGGCGCGAAACTCGTGGGCGTCATTGTGGCGTTGGGCGGACAGACGCCACTCAAGCTTTCACACTCTCTCGACCCCGCCCTCGTGCTCGGCACGTCGGTCGCCTCCATCGACGTGGCCGAAGATCGTCAACGATGGTCGGCAATCTGTCAGTCGCTCGGACTACGCCAGCCGCCCGGTGACGTGGCGCTGTCGCTGGAGGAGGCTCGCGCGGTGGTGCGCCGCGTCGGCTTTCCCGTATTAGTGCGTCCCAGCTACGTGCTGGGCGGGCGGGCGATGGAGATCGTCTACGACGACGCCTCACTCGAACGCGTGATGAAAGACCTCACGAACGTGCACGGCTCCCTCGCCCGCGAAGGTGGGGTGTCGCAGAGTCGACCCATCCTAATTGACAGCTTCTTAGAGGACGCCACCGAAGTGGATGTGGACGCCATTCGCGACGCCGGAGGTGAAATCTTCGTTGCCGGTGTGATGGAGCACGTCGAAGAGGCGGGCGTGCACTCTGGGGACTCGGCCTGCGCGCTGCCGCCCCAGTCGCTCAGCGCCGCGGTGGTAGCGACGTTACACGAGTACACGAATATGATCGCTGACGCTCTAGACGTCATTGGACTCATCAACGTGCAGTACGCGGTGAAGAACGACGAGGTCTTCGTTCTCGAAGCCAATCCCCGCGCGAGTCGCACGGTCCCCTTCGTGGCCAAGGCGACCGGGGTGTCTGTCGCCCAAGTGGCGGTGCGCGTCATGATGGGCCACTCCCTGGCGGCCCTGCGAGCGGGAGGACTCGTTCCAGCGGCGACACCGGTACCCAGCTACGTCTCTGTCAAAGAGGCCGTCCTGCCCTTCAGCCGTTTCCCCGGTGTCGATACGGTGCTCGGACCCGAGATGCGCTCGACCGGTGAAGTGATGGGCATCGGCGAGAGCTTCGGGATCGCCTTCGCCAAATCCCAGCTGGCCGCCGGCACCCGTCTGCCCGACGCGGGGCAGGTCTTTTTCTCCTTGGCGGACTGCGACAAAGTGGCCGGGCTCGAACTGGCGCGAGAGCTCTCACGTCTCGGTTTTCGACTGGCCGCCACGGTGGGCACGGCGGGCTATCTTCGCTCGCACGACGTCACCGTGGACACGCTCGTAGGCAAGATTGGGCTCGGCGACCTCGGGGTCGACGCGGTCAAACTGATCACCTCGGGTGAGGTCCAAATGGTTGTGAACACCCCGTCGGGCTCGAGCGCGCACTCCGACGGTGCGGAGATTCGTACGGCCTGCGTGGGCCACGGGGTGGCGTGCGTGACGACACTCAGCGCGGGCTTCGCGGCCGCCAAGGGCATCGCCGACACGCGGGCAAAGGGCTGGCGCGTGCGAACGCTTCAAGAGATGCACGCGTGAGCCTCGCGACCACTGTCGGCTCGCTCGCACTTCGTTCGCCCGTTCTCACGGCGTCGGGTACCGCGGGCTACGGCGACGAGCTTGCTGCGTACGGTGAACTCAGTGCGCTCGGGGCGATCGTCACGAAGTCACTGGCGTCCTTCGCGTGGCCCGGCAATTCGCCACCGCGCGTTGCCGCTTCTGGCGAGCATATGGTGAACTCCGTCGGTCTCGCTGGGCCGGGTGTCGTGGCCTGGCGCGAAGATAACCTTCCCTCACTCGAGCGCGCTGGCGCGACCGTCGTCGCGTCCATCTGGGGACGCACTGTCGAAGAGTTCGCTGACGCCGCAGGGTTACTCCGAGGCGCCCACGTGGCGGCCGTTGAAGTGAACGCGAGTTGCCCCAACCTTGAGAATCGACGCGAGATCTTCGCGCACTCACCGTCCGCGACGGCCGAGATCGTGGAAGCGGCCAGCGTGGCCGGCGTACCGCGTTGGGCCAAGCTAAGTCCTAATACTCCACTGTTGCTCGACGTGGCGCGCGCGGCCCTGGACGCCGGGGCGAGCGCGCTCGTGCTCGTGAACACGGTGTTGGGTCTCGTGATCGACATCGAAGCACGTCGACCCGTTCTCGGAAACGTCGGTGGCGGTGTGAGCGGGCCGGGCATCTTGCCCGTGGCGTTGCGCGCGGTCTATGAGTGTCGTGAGGCCTTTCCCGACGCGGCGATCGTCGGCGTGGGAGGATTGAGTCGAGGCGAAGACGCGGTGGCGATGTTGATGGCCGGAGCCGACGCGATTGAGGTGGGCACGGCGACCTTCGCGGATCCCCGCGCGCCGTGGCGGGTGCAACGCGAACTCGCTGGGTGGATGACGAGTCACGGCGTCGCGTCGATCAAGGAACTGATAGGAGTAGCTCATGGCTGAGTCGTTTGGCGTGCAACTACAAGAGCGCCTGAAAGAACTCGGACCACTGTGCGTGGGAATCGATCCAAGCAGCGCGTTGCTGAGTGCGTGGGATCGTCCCGACAACGCCGACGGGTTGGAGTTCTTCGCCCTTGCGGTGCTTGATGCCGTGACCGGTGTGGCGGGTGTCATCAAGCCACAAGTGGCGTTCTTCGAACGATTCGGCTCGGCCGGATTTCGCGTGTTGGAACGACTCATCGTTGACGCGCACGATGCCCAGATCATGGTGATCGCCGACGCGAAGCGCGGCGACTTCATCGTTACCAATGAGGGTTACGCGCAGGCCTGGCTGCGTGACGAGTCCCCGCTCGCGGTGGACGCGGTGACCGCCAGCCCCTATCTCGGCGTCGACGCGCTCGCGCCGCTTTTCGACGTCGCCCGTGCGAGTGGACGTGGTGTATTCGTCCTGGCCGCGACGTCGAACGACGACGGGCGAGTCATACAACAGGCGATCACCGACGAGGGCGATCGGGTTGAAGATATGGTGCTCGAGCGTGTGGCGAACTTGAATCACCGCGACGACGGCCTCGGGTCGATTGGCGTAGTGCTGGGTGCCACTCGCTCGGCGCCGCGCTTTGACCTCACAACACTCGCGGGACCCTACCTCGTACCCGGCGTCGGCGCGCAGGGCGCGGGCGCCCTGGACGTGGCGCGACTCTTTGCACGCTGCGAAGAGGGAACGGTGCTGGCGAGCGTGTCGCGCGACATTTTGCGCGCCGGACCCGATCGTCTGGGCCTGCACGACGCGGCGCAACGTTGGCGCGACGACCTCGTGGCAGCACTCTAGACGGTTTGACGCCAGCGGAGTAGTCTGACCTCGTGACACCGACGCCGCCCACACTGTCGCAGGAGCAGCGAGTCGAAGCGTCACGACTGGCAGTGGCGAATCGCCGACGTCGCGCAGAAGTGAAGCGTCTCGTGAAGTCGGGCGAGTTGTCTCTTGAAGAGCTCTTCACCCTCGCCGCGCACGAGGAGTGCGTCGCGCAGATGCGCGCCTACGATCTCATCAGCGCGCTGCCAGCCATTGGCGAGGTGAAGGCAGAGCGCATCATGAAGAGCGCCTCCATCGCCAAGACGCGTCGCATCCGTGGACTCGGTCCCAAGCAGCGCGCCGAACTGTTTCGAGCTCTTGTCCGCTGAACCACTGGTCGTCATTTTCATCGGTCCCGGCGGCGTGGGCAAGGGTACCCTGGCTCGTCGATTGGTGGAGGCCGACAAAAAGTTGTGGCTCAGTCGCAGTTGGACCACGCGCCCGCGGCGGGCTAGTGAGTCAGGCGACGAGTATCACTTCGTTGATCGCTCCACCTTCGAGCGCGCCATTGAAGAGAACGCGTTCCTCGAGTGGGCCGAGTTCCACGGGAACCTCTACGGCACGCCGCTGCCCCGGGCGCCCCACGAGGCAGACGTGCTCTTGGAGATCGAGGTTCAAGGTGCCGAGCAGGTTCTAAAGAAGGATCCTGACGCGGTGGTGTTCTTGATCCTGCCCCCCTCGATGGAGCGCCTGGAAGAACGACTGCGCGCGAGGGGCGACGACGACGAGCACGTGGCCGATCGCCTGAGAAGCGCCCCTGCGGAACTCGAAAAGGGCCACGAACTGGCGTCGTACGTGGTTGTGAATGACGATCTGCAGCGGGCGAGTGGCGAAATCCTCTCTATACTGGAAGAACTTCGCCGATCTCGGCGCGGCCCCTCATCAAAGGATTAAACACCATGGCCGAACGCCCAACGCTCGTCGACCCGCCCATTGAGAACCTGCTCGAGAAGGTGGGCGACTCCAAATTCACCCTCGTCGCGGTCTCGGCGATCAGAGCGCGAGAGATTAATGAGTACTACAACGGCCTGGGCTCGGGCCACGGCGCCTTGATTCCGCCACAGGTGACCTCGCTGTCGAACAAGTCGCTCTCGCTCGCTATGGAAGAGCTCTACGAGGGCAAGCTGCTCTTTCACCGACCGACCAGCGAGGAGCTCGAGAACGAGCGCCTGCAGGCCGAGGCCGTCGAGCAGGCTCGCCAGGACGCCAACAGTGACCTGGACGCCTTCACCGATGCCCTCCGCGACGCCTAGTTCGTCGACACCTCGCATTGTCCTCGGCGTCGCCGGCGGTATCGCCGCCTATAAGTCGGTCGAGCTTCTTCGCCTTCTGAGAGAAAAGGGCTATCACGTCGCGTGCGTGCTGACGCCCGACGCCACCCGCTTTGTCGGCGCACTCACGTTTTCGGCGCTGGCGAGTGAGCCCACCAGGACGAGTCTCTACGGCGACCCCACGACTCCGATTCCTCACACCTACCTCGGCACGAACGCCAGCGTCGTGGTGGTGGCACCGGCTACGGCGCACTTGATTGCTCGTTACGCCACCGGCCTCGCCGACGACCTCTTGAGCGCCACGCTTCTCGCTACGCGCGCGCCGGTGTTGCTGTGTCCGGCCATGCACACCGAGATGTGGGAACAGCCCTCGGTGCAGGAGAACTTAGCGACGCTGAGACGCCGCGGCGTGATGATCCTGGAGCCCGACACGGGAGCGCTCGCCGGAGGCGATGAGGGCGTCGGGCGACTTCCCTCGCCCGAAGATATTGCCGAGCTCATCGAGAGAATGGTTGAAGGGCATCACGGCGTGCTGAGCGGCGTTCGCGTTCTCATCAGCGCGGGTGGGACCCGTGAGGTAATTGATCCGGTGCGCGTGCTATCCAATCGATCCTCGGGTCGCCAGGGCTACGCGTTGGCCGAAGTGGCTGCACGCTTGGGCGCCCGGGTGACGCTCGTGTCGACGGTGTATCGGTCACTCGCGCTCGACACGGCGAACGCAATCGACGTCGTTCACGTCGAGAGCGCAGCGGAGATGCACGAGGCGATGCTCAAGTTTTCGATCGACAGCGAATGTGTCTTGATGGCCGCAGCGGTGGCGGACTTTAGTGTCGCGCCCTCAACGGTCAAATTGAAGAAGCGCGACGGCGTGCCGAAACTGCAGTTGGAACGAACGCCCGACGTCTTAAAGGACCTCGTCGCGCGGCGCCATCAAGGTCAAATCATTGTCGGCTTTGCCGCCGAGACCTCACAAGTGATGGATAACGCGCAAGAGAAGTTACGTGAAAAGGGCGTTGACTTGCTGATCGTCAATGACGTCTCGGCGCCCGAGACGGGCTTTGAGCACCTGACCAATGAAGTGGTTATTTTGAAGAACGGGGTGGCACCCGAGCGGATCTCTTTGCGCTCAAAAGAAGCGGTTGCGCATGAGATCTTGGCTAGGGTTGCAGCATTGTTACCTCAAGGAGCTTCATGAACGATCGGACCCTCTTCACGTCGGAGTCGGTGACCGAAGGGCACCCTGACAAGATCGCCGATCAGGTTTCGGACGGCGTACTCGACGCCATTCTGGCCCAAGATGCCTTCGCCCGAGTCGCCTGTGAAACACTCCTGACGACGGGGCTGTGCGTCGTCGCGGGGGAGATCACGACAAGCGCCATCGTCGACATCAGTGCTATCGCCCGGCGAACCATCCTCGACATCGGTTACGACGACGGAGCGAAGGGTTTCGACGGGAAGACGTGTGCGGTGTTGGTCTCACTCGACAAGCAGAGCCCCGACATCGCCGGGGGTGTGGACGTCGCGCTCGAGCAGCGAAGCGGCACGGCCGGCGAGGACGAACTCAACGCCCTCGGTGCGGGCGACCAGGGCATGATGTTCGGCTACGCCTGCAACGACAACGATGACTTCATGCCGCTGCCGATCTGGCTGGCGCATCGACTCTCGATGCGCCTCACCCAAGTACGACGTTCCGGCCAGGTGCCCTACCTTCGTCCCGACGGCAAGACCCAGGTGACGATCTCCTACGAAGACGGCCGTCCCATCGGCGTCGATACCGTGCTGGTGTCGACGCAGCACGAGGACGGTTACGACCACGAGACGATTCAGCGCGACGTCGTCGAGCACGTCATTCGGCCCATGCTGCCGAGCGATCTCGACACGAGTTCGACACGCGTCTTCGTGAATCCCTCGGGCAAGTTCGTACTCGGCGGTCCCCATGCCGATGCCGGGCTCACGGGACGAAAAATCATGGTGGACACCTACGGCGGCATGGCCCGACACGGTGGCGGTGCGTTCTCGGGCAAAGACCCTTCGAAGGTCGACCGCTCGGCCGCTTACGCCGCGCGGTGGGTGGCGAAGCACGTCGTCGCCTCGGGAGCGGCGGAGCGCTGCGAGGTCCAGGTGGCCTACGCCATTGGTGTTGCGCGGCCGGTGTCGTTGCTCATTGAAACGTTCAACACCGAGCGGGTCGACCGACAGAACATCGCCAAGGCCGTCGACGCCCTTTTCGACTTACGTCCCGCGGCCATCATTCGCGACCTTGATCTACGACGACCGATCTATCAGCGCACGGCGGCGTACGGTCACTTTGGACGAACGGATCTGGGCTTTACGTGGGAGCTGACGCCGCGCCTTGACGACCTTCGCCGGGAACTGTCACTGACCTAGTGTCATCGCGCGCGGTACGAATCATTACCGAAGTCGCCGCCGTCGATCGCCCCTTCGACTACGCCCTTGATGACGCGACCGGTCCCGTCGCTCTCGGTGACCGGGTGCGCGTTGACTTCAATCATCGCTCGGTGCGAGGGTGGGTCGTTGACGGGGCCGTAGCGACAGCGGATCTAAAGACGGTCAAAAAATGGCTGGGTTTTGGCCCACCGGCGACGATGCTTGATCTCCTCAGGTGGGCGAGTGAGCGGTGGTATGGCACGTGGTCGCGTTTTCTCTTAAGCGCGTCCCCCACTCGCATTGTCAGCGAGCTGCCACTCGCGCCGAAGCCGGTTCCCTTGGCCGCGTCTCTTCGCGACAGCGCGTGGCGCGTGGCGCCGGGCGTCATCCAACTCGCGCCGACGACAGACCCGCTGGCGCTGGTGCTCGGTGCCTACGAGGCGACTCGCGAGCGCGCCGGTTCACTCCTCGTGCTCGTGCCGAACGAGCGCTGGGCCGTACGTCTGCGCGGTCGACTGGAACAGCGTGGTTGTGCGGTGGCATCGGGAGAGGAGCAGTGGGATCGAGCGCGCGCCGGGTGGCCCGTCGTGGTGGGTGCGCGCGGAACGGCCCTTGCACCGGTACCTCATGTCGCGGGCGCGGTGGTGATCGACGCCGACGACGAGTCGTATCGTTCGAGCGCCGCCCCTACGTGGGAGGCGGTGGCCGTGTTGCGCGAGCGATGTCGACGAGAGGGCGCTCCGCTGTGGTGTACGTCGATTATCCCCTCACCCGCGCTGCTCGACGACGGTGACTTTGTCAAAAGCGAGGACTTCGTGGCCGCCTGGCCCCGCGTCGAGGTCGTTGACCGTCGACAGAGCGATCCGCACGAAGGTGTCTTATCGCCGAGTGCGCTCGCGGCCGCCCATCGAGCGCTCGAGGGCGATGAGAAGGTTGCCGTCGTCGTGATTCTTCAGCGCTTAGGCACCGGGCGTCTCCTCGCCTGTTCGAGTTGCGGCGAACTGGCGCGCTGCGCACTCTGTCAACAGGCCGAAGAAGAAGTAGGCGAGCAGCTCGCGTGCTCGGAGCGCCACGAAGTGAGGGCTCGGTTCTGTCGACAGTGCGGTTCGACGAAGCTCAAGCGGTTGCGCGTGGGGGTAGCGACCCTCGCGCGTGACGTGGCCGCGCAGATAGGACAACCGGTGAGCGAGGTGACGGCCTCGCTTGATCCCTCGAGTGCGTTGGCCCGCGTGGCCGTAGGAACCGAAGCGACGTGGCAGCGGGTGCGTCGCAGCGGCGTCGTGATTTTCGTGGACTTCGACCAGTACCTATTGGCTCCACGCGAGTCGGCCCGACGAGCGGCCATTAACGCGGTGGGCAAAGCCGCTCGACTGGTCGGTTCACGTCGCGAGGGGCGAGGCCACGTGGTGTTGCAGACGCGCCGGGGCGACGACGTCGTCGTTCGTGCCCTCGAACTCGCACGGTTCGACGAGATCATCGCTGAGGATGTCGCGACGGCGAGACTGTTGGGTTTAAGTCCCTACGGGGCGAGTGCCGAAGTTTCGGGCGCGGGCGCGGAGGCATTCATCGAGTCGCTTCGCGATGTGGCGGGCGTGAGCGTCGAAGAGACGTCGTCGGGTTATCTGGTGCGAGCATCGAACCCCACGTCGCTGACTGATGCGCTGCGCCGCGTGGAGCGACCCGCGCAGAAGTTTCGCGTCGCGGTGCAGTAGTCGCGGCCGTCTGATCGTTTTGAAGACCGGTCAATATTTGTCGCACGGTAACCTGGTTGAGTGAGCACCCTTCCAATTCGCACCTACGGCGACCCCGTGCTCGGGACGCCGACGACCAGTGTGGAGAACATCGACGCGAAGATAGCGGCGCTCGCCGCGTCAATGATCGAGACCATGTACGAGGCCCCGGGTGTCGGACTAGCGGCTAATCAAGTCGGTGTGCAGAAGCGTTTGTTCGTCTACGACAAGGGTGACGGCCCCCAAGTGGTCGTGAACCCGGTGATCGTGGAAACCTCCGGCGAGTGGACCTACGAAGAAGGCTGTCTCTCGGTGCCGGGCTTAAGTTGGGAGATCGTGCGAGCCAACGCCGTGCACTTAAAGGGTTTCGATCTCGACGGCAACGAACTCGACATCGAAACCAGCGAGTACGAAGGTCGCATCTTGCAGCACGAGGTCGACCACCTCGACGGCGTGCTCCTGATAGAGCGTTTAAGCGACGAGCAGCGTCGCGAGGCGAAGAGGACCTTGCGCAAACGGCGACTCACGTTTCTGCGCGAGGATCACGACGGGCTTCACCAACTGCTTGGAGAGTAGATGCGTCTCGTCTTCCTCGGCACGCCCGAGGCCGCGGTGCCCTCGCTCGAAGCACTGGTCGGCGCCGGACATGAGGTGGAACTCGTTGTCACCCGCCCCGATCGGCGACGAGGACGTGGGGGAGCGCTCGGCCCCAGTCCCGTGAAAGTCGCCGCGACGAAGCTCGGACTGAAGGTTGGACATCGCCTCATCGAAATCGACGACGTTGACGTCGAGCGTGGTGTGGTCGTCGCCTACGGGGCGCTGATTCCCGCGGCGCTGCTCGATCGAGTGCCGATGTTGAACGTGCACTTCTCGTTGTTGCCGCGCTGGCGCGGCGCCGCACCGGTGCAGCGCGCCATTCTCGCGGGTGACGACGAGACCGGCGTGTCGATCATCTCGCTCGAGCCCTCGCTCGACACAGGCCCCGTGCACCTCGAGCGGCGCGTGAGCGTTGGAGAGAAGACGGCGTTCGAACTCACCCAGGAGCTCGCGGGCGTGGGTGCGCGGGCGCTGCTCGAAGTTCTGGACTCACCGTCGCTACTCGACAGCCCGAAGCCTCAAGTGGGTGAGGCCACCTACGCGGAGAAGTTGACCAAGGAGAACTTGCACCTCACGCCCGACACCCCGGCGATGCTGGCGCTTCGCACCGTGCGCCTCGGCGGCGCGTATCTCTTTGTGGCCGATAAGCGAGTCGTCGTCCTCTCGTCGCGGGCGAGCAGCGATCACGTGCCCGAAGGCGTCTTGGCGTATCGCGAGGGCGACGTGGTGGCTGGCTCGCGAGAAGGCTCGTGGGTGCTCGAAGCGGTCCGTCCTGAAGGCTCGAGCACGATGACCGCGAGGGCGTGGTGGCGAGGGTTTCGAAGCGGCGAGAACGACGTTCGGTGGTCGTAGCCCCAGATGAGAGGCCGTAGGCTGCAACTGTGACGGTGATAGACGCGGGCCCGCCGGGCGAGATTCGCATCGCCCCGTCGATCCTTTCCGCCGATTTTGGCCAACTCGCCCGCGCCGTGGAGGAGATCGATTCGGAGACCGATTGGCTCCACGTGGACGTCATGGACGGTCATTTTGTGCCTAACGTCTCGCTCGGTCCGCCGGTCGTGACTTCGCTGCGCCGTTACAGTCCTCGATTTTTTGACTGTCATCTCATGATGACCGAGCCGGGGCGCTATCTGGAGGCCTTTCGAAAGGCGGGGGCTAACGGCTGCACAGTGCACGTGGAGATCGGCGGGACAGGGACCTTGATCGACGACGCGCGATCCCTCGGTCTTCGAGTGGGCCTGGCGGCCAATCCCGACACTCCCTTCCACGCCGTCGCCCCGTTTCTCGGCGACATTGACCTTCTTTTGTTGATGACCGTCTTTCCCGGCTTCGGGGGCCAGTCCTTCATCGCCGATGTCTTGGAAAAGGTGGAAGTTGCGCGCCGCGAGATCGAGCTCAACGCGCTGCCCGTAGACCTCGAAGTCGACGGTGGTATCGATGTCTCGAACGCGCCACGCGTGGTGCGCGCGGGCGCCAACGTCTTGGTCGCTGGCTCGGCGATCTTCGGTCAACCCGATCCACTGAAGGCGGCTGCGGATCTTCGAGCGGCCGCGAACGACGGGCTTCAATGAAATTCACGCTGTCAGAGTTAATGTCTATGGCTATCGCGGAAGGGGAGAAGGCTCGTCTTCACGCCCCTCCGAACCCCTGGGTGGGCGCGCTGCTCGTGGATGAACGTGGCGTGATCGTGGGCGAGGGCCACACTCAAGCGCCCGGTGAGTCACACGCCGAAATGATGGCACTTCGACGCGCGGGCGCGAACTCACGGGATGCCACGATGATCGTGACGCTGGAACCGTGTTGTCACGTCGGGCGCACGGGTCCTTGCGCGGAGGCGATTATCGAAGCGGGCGTCGCGCGGGTGGTCGTAGGCATGATCGATCCCGACCCCCGCGTATCGGGCCAGGGCGTCGCGCTCTTGAAGGCTTCGGGTGTCGACGTCGAAGTAGGCGTGGAAGAGGAACTCGTTCGCGCCCAACTCGCGCCTTACGTGTGGCACCGCGCCACGGGACGCCCCTACGTGGTTCTCAAAGTTGCCAGCACCTTGGACGGCGTCGTGGCCATGGTCGACGGGACGAGTCAGTGGATAACCAGCGCTGACGCGCGTCGTGACGCACACATAGTGCGCGCGCAGAGTCAGGCCATCCTCGTCGGGGCGGGCACGGTTCGCAGCGACGACCCCGAGCTGACGGCACGTCTGGAGGACATTGTGTTGGAGCCGTTGCGCGTGGTGTTGGGTCACGCGCCCGAGAACGCCCGAGTCCGACCGTGCCTCGAGCTCTCGGGCGACTTAGGCGTGGTGCTCGACGAGCTCGGGCGTCGCGACGTGCTGCAACTGCTCGTGGAAGGCGGGCCCACGACCAGCAGCGCGTTCCTGAAGGAAGGCCTCGTTAATCACGTGGTGTGGTATCTGGCGCCCGCACTGGCGGGTGGCGAGGGGACCCTCGCGGCATTGGGGAGCTTTTCGACCCCTACGATGGAGGCTTTACGAAGAGGTCGTATCGTAGATGTTCGTCGTGTCGGAGAAGATATTCGCGTTGACGTGGAGGTTTAATGGCGTTATCGACGATTGAAGAGGCAATCGAGCAAATTGCTCGGGGTGGCATGGTGGTCGTCGTCGACGACGAGGACCGCGAGAATGAGGGCGACCTCATCATGGCCGCCCAGGACGTCACGTCTGAGAAGATGGCGTTCTTCCTCGAGTACACCTCCGGTATCTTCTGCGTGCCCTTGGAAAGCCAGCGAGCCGACGAGCTGGAATTGCCGCTGATGGTGGTCGCCAACACGGAGGCCCAGCGCACCGCCTTTACGGTGTCGGTGGACTATCGCCACGACACCACCACGGGCATATCGGCCCACGACCGCGCCGCGACGGTGAGGGCCCTCATTGATCCTTCGACGCGACCGAATGATCTCAACCGACCCGGTCACATCTTTCCTCTGCGCTATCGCGAAGGTGGTGTCCTCAAACGCGCCGGCCACACCGAAGCCACCGTGGACCTGTGTCGTTTGGCGGGCAAGTTTCCCGCCGGCGTGCTCTGCGAAGTCGTGACGGCGGATAAATCGGACATGGCCCGACTGCCCGAACTCCAGGAGTTCGCCGAGCATCACCAACTGCCGATCGTGACCATCGCCGAGCTCATTCGCTACCGGCGACGGCACGAAAAGTTAGTCAAGCGGGTGGCCGAAGCGACCCTGCCCACGGAGTTCGGTCAGTTCCAGGCCTACGTGTTTGAGGGCGTGCTCGACGGGGAACAGCACATGGCCCTGGTCTACGGCGAGATTGAGAACGTCGGCAACCTGTTGGTGCGAGTCCACTCGGAGTGTCTGACCGGTGACGCTCTCGGGTCGCTGCGCTGTGACTGCGGGCCCCAGTTACGAACGGCGCTCGCGAAGATTGCGGCCGAAGGCTCCGGAGTCGTTGTCTATCTGCGCGGTCACGAGGGCCGCGGCATCGGGCTGGGTCACAAGATTCGTGCGTACGCGCTCCAAGAAGAGGGCCACGACACGGTGGACGCGAACCTAGAACAGGGCCTGCCGGTCGACTCGCGTGAGTACGGCATCGGCGCTCAGATCCTCGTAGACCTAGGCGTCACGTCAATGCGGCTTATGACGAACAACCCCGTCAAGTACGGCGGCCTTGAGGGCTTTGGACTCAACATTGTCGAGCGCGTGCCCCTCGAGAGTCGGCCCACGTCCTTTAACATCGACTACCTGCGCACGAAGCGCGAGCGAATGGGCCACCTCCTCGAGGGGCTCGATGACGTCCAGTAACAACGCATCGTTCGACCCCTCGGTCATAGAAGGGTTGCGTCAACGCGTTGGCGAATTCCTAGAACCAGCCAGCGTTGGCCGTGGCCTTCGAGTCGCACTCGTGTGCGCTCGCTTCAACGGTGCGATCACGACGCGACTTTTGGTCGGTGCTCTCGACGCACTCGAGGAGGCCGGAGTCGATCGACGTGATGTGTCCATTGGCTGGGTGCCGGGCGCTTTCGAGATTCCGTTGCTGGCCCTGGCCTACGCGGACGCCGAGCGACCCTATGACGCAGTGATCGCCCTTGGTGCAGTGATTCGTGGCGAGACGAGTCACTACGAACTCGTCGCCGGTGAGTGCGCGCGCGGCGTGCAAGACGTGCAACTCAGTACGCGCGTGCCGGTGATCTTCGGGGTACTGGCGACAAACACGATCGACCAAGCGCTGGAGCGTTCGGCGCCTGATGAGACCAACAAGGGCCGCGAGGCGGCTCTGAGCGCACTCGAGATGGTGAGCGTCCTTCGCCAGGGCACGCTCGCGTCGCCGTGAACGTCCTTGGCGCGGTTGAGTCCTTTGACGAACGTCGCGGCGACGGATTCGTTTTGAGCGACAAAAGTGAACGGTTCTACTTTCACTGCGTCTCGATCAGCGACGGCACCCGGCAGATAGATGTCGGATCTCGAGTAACGGCGACTCGAGGCGTCGGGCACGTGGGTCGCGACGAGTTGGTCGAACTACAGAAGATTGACGTCGTCGCGCTCTGAGGAAGAGCGCCGCGGGAGCGACCGTTATGGCTTAACTGGGGGACTACCGAGGGCGGTGAGAGCCGCGCTACGAGCCGACGCCGCTTCGATGATGGCGGTCACCTCGGCCTGTTGGGCGGCGCTTCGCTGCGCGTAGGTGGTCGCGACCGAGAGGGCCCCGAGGTAGGTAGAGTGCGCGGTGCTCACGGATGCACGAAACGTCAGTCGAATGGCCTGGAGCGACTCGCGATACGCCACGAGCTCTTTGTGGTAGGTACGCAATGAGACGGTCGGCTTACTCGTCGTGCTGCCCGTAGAGCCCGCCGACGCCACCAGCGGCGCCGACAGCGCGAGTGTGGCCACCACGCTGAGAGCCACTGCGCCTCGCACCACGAACTTTTTCATGACTCAAGACTACTTTTTGAAGGTAAGAATCGACTGTGAAGTGGCTGTTGAAACCTTGTGAAAACCGACAACGCGCCCTCACCCAAGACTGCTGTCTGACCCAGTACGCTCGCCCTATGGCGGTTCAATAATGACGACCATCCTTATCGTTGACGACGAGCCTGGGGTGCGCGACCTCCTTTCAGACGCGCTGAGCAACGCCGGCTACCAGGTGGAGTGCGCGACGAACGGTGCCGACGGCCTCGACCAACTTCGCCGTCGCAGTGCGGACCTGTGCGTCGTGGACATCAACATGCCGACCATGAACGGATTTGAGTTTCTGGAAAAGCTGCGAGCCCACGACACCAAGACGCCCGTATTGATGCTCACGGCGCGCGACAGCGATATCGACGTCGAGCACGGCCTTCGCGTCGGGGCCGATGACTACGTGAGGAAGCCTTTCAGTTTGGAAGAGCTGTTGTTGCGGGTGGCGGCGATCCTTCGGCGAACCGGTCCCGAAGAGATCGATGATCAGGTCTTGACCTGTGGACCGCTCACGATGAACATCGATCGCCACGTCGTGACGCTAGAGGGACGTGAAGTCGATCTCTCGGCGACCGAGTTTCGATTGCTCGAAGTCCTGCTCGAGCACCAGGACCGTGTGGTCACCCGCGAACAGTTACTTCGCGACGTGTGGAACATTGACTTTGACTCCGAAACGTCAGTGCTCGATACGTACATCTCTTACGTGCGACGCAAGATCCATCACGACGACTTCGCTCCGATCACCACGATTCGCGGCGTGGGCTTTAAGTTGGTGGATCAGGCCGCTCGCAAGTGAGGATTGCAACACGCCTCACCCTCCTCTTCGTGTTGCTCACGCTGCTCGTAGCACTCACCATTGGCTGGTTCGCGGTGGATATGAGTTCGAGGGCGCAGTACGCAATGCTCGACAGCTCGATCAACACCGTCGTCGACAGCGGTCAAAACGAACCCAACCAGGCCCTCAGCGATGCTCTTTACGTCGTGCAGCACAATCAGTATGACTTGACCTTGGACGTGGTGTTTCCCTCTGGGGTGATCACGCAGGTCAGTACGCCGAGCACTCCGCTCAAGGCCACCCCGACGCTGGCCAACGTGAAGGCGTCCCTCAAGCGCGTCGTCTCCGTCGAGAACCTGCCGGGCTTCGTGATCCGATCGGTCGACGTCGGCGGCGGTGACTACCTCGTGGTTGCCGGCTCGACGGCGGGCATCAAGAAGCAGAACCAGCACCTGGCCATCTTGGTCGCCATCGCCGCGCTGGTCATCGCCCTCATCGGCCTGGTGCTTGCGCGCGAAGTAATGCGCCGAGATCTTCGTTCGATGGAACGACTCATTGACTACGCCGGTGACGTGGCCGACGGCGGCGAGACGGGCCCGGTGCCGCCGAGCGAGGGGAGTCGCGACATTCAAGAACTCCGGGGCGCTCTCGTCTACATGGTTGACGCCCTCCAGGAGCGAATCGCCTTTGAAATACAAAACGCCAACGCCATGCAGCAGTTCATTGACGACGCCTCGCACGAACTGAGAACGCCACTCACGGTCGTGAAGGGCTACAACGAACTTCTGGCCAGCGGCGCGGCGAGCGCGGAGCAGCAGGCTCGCGCCGTGACGCGAATGAAGAGTGAGGTCGAGAGAATGGAGTCGCTCGTTCGCGACCTACTCCTGCTCGCCGAGGTTCGAGAGGCGCCGGTACATCCCGAACAGGCAGTGAGCCTGAGTGAACTGCTCGCGACGAGAGTCGCTGACTTCGCCTTCGAGCACCCCGAAAGGCCCTTGACGAGTGCTGTCTTAAAGGGCGTCACCATCAACGCGCGAGCCGACTACGTGGATCGACTGATCAACAACGCGTTGACCAACGTGCTTCGCCACACCCCCGCCGACGCGCCCGTGCACGTCAGCCTCTCGAAGAGGAGCGAGGACGTCGTCGTCGTCGTCGAAGACGGTGGCCCCGGACTGCCGGCGTACGGCGTACGGCCCCAGCGCTTTCAACGCTTCGACGAGTCACGCTCGCGCGAGACGGGGGGTTCGGGGCTCGGAATGAGCATCATGGCTGATGTCGCGGAGTCGCTCGGCGGCTCCATGACGACGGAACCGAGTTCCCTCGGCGGTCTTCGAGTGCGTTTCGAACTTCCCCTCAATCGATGAGGTCAGTTGGTCGAGGCTTTCGCGCGAACGTAGACCTGCTGCACTTCGGCCAAAGCGCTTCGATAGAGGTCCACGTGCTCGCCGAGCCGCTCACCGCCGGCACTGAGCATGGCGGCCACCGTGTCGATCACGAGCTGGGCGGCCGGGAGGTTGGGCGGCGTCTCGCCGAGGCGCAACGCGGCCAGTTGCAGGAGGACGAAAAGGTGGTTGCCCAGGATAGTTTCCACCGGAGTCTCGTGCAGGTACGCGATCTCCTGGGCTTCGTCGAACTGTTCCGGCGACTCTTCGTCGTTCACGCGAACCAACGTAGCGGTTTCGTCGCGTCACGCGGGTCTCACCGTGAGGTCGAGTGGAAACACGGGCCGATGGCCCCCATCGGTCGTCTGGTATCGTAGTAAGGCAGTTCAGCAAGCGAGGTTGGCAGTGCCAACGTCCACCTGGCCACTCACGTGCGTCCGGGTTCCCGGGAGTTTTGCGCCTCGCTTGCCGTGGCGACACCACAGTGGTGTTGCGCAGAGCAAGGAGAGAGTTATCGCAACAGTGCCTGGAGACCACCGCGTCAATGAACGGATTCGTGTCGAGACCGTCCGACTGATCGACCAAGACGGTAATCAGATGGGCGTCGTGCCCACACGAGACGCGTTGGCGTTGGCTAAGAGCCTCGATTTGGACCTGGTGGAGATTGCGCCGACCGCGCAGCCGCCCGTGACCCGCATCATGGATTACGGCAAGTTCAAATTCGACGAGGCGCAGAAAGCCAAAGAGTCGCGACGCAAAACCCTCAACGTGGGGGTCAAGGAGATGAAGTACCGCCCGAAGATCGGCGCCGGTGACTTCGACACCAAGACGCGACTCGTCGAGAGGTTCTTAAGCGAAGGTCACAAGGTAAAGGTCACCATCATGTTTCGCGGACGAGAGTCGGCGCACCCCGAGCTTGGCAAGAAGATTCTCGATCGAATCGTCGAGAGGCTCGAGGATGTGGCCAAAGTGGAGTCCGCACCCAAACTTGATGGGCGCAACATGATCATGGTGCTCGGTCCGGAGAAGAAGTCCCGGCCGAAGAGCGCCGACAGTTCGAAAGCAGTAGCGGTACAAGAAGTCGCGCCATCCGGTGCAGAAGTTTCGTTAGAGGAGGGCTGAGATGCCAAAGATGAAGACCGATTCCAGTGCGAAGAAGCGCATCAAGGTCACCGGCAGCGGGAAGCTACGTCGACGCAAGGCATTTCGCGGACACCTCATGGAGAAGAAGACGTCAGTGCGTTCGCGTCGCCTCGGCCGCCAAACGGATATTGCGCCCGGTCAAGAGAAGCACGTCAAGCGCCTGATGGGCCTGTAGAGAGATCGAGTCAGGAAAGAGGTAACAACATGGCACGGGTTAAGAGGGCGGTCAACGCCAAGAAGCACCACAAGGCGGTGCTCGAAGAGGCCAAGGGCTACTACGGAGATCGCAGTCGCACGTTTCGCAGCGCCAACCAAGCCGTCCAGCACTCCGGCGTCTACGCGTTTCGCGACCGACGAGCGCGCAAGGGCGAGATGCGCAAACTCTGGATTCAGCGGATCAACGCCGGTACACGCCAACACGGCATGAGCTACAGCCGCTTCATAGCGGGTCTCAACGCCGCGGGCATCGAAGTCGATCGACGGATGCTGGCCGACCTGGCGGTGAACGACGCGAACGCCTTTAGGGCCATCGTCGCCCAAGCCGGCGCCGCACTGACGAAGTAGGTCGCGCATCGAGCCGTTAGGGGCAACACACCAACGGGTGCGTCGGCTCCGACGGCTCGTGCAGAAACGTTCGCTGCGCTGGAGTGAGGGCGTCTGCGTTCTCGAGGGCCCCGAACTGGTTCGTGCGGCGCTGGAGGCGTCCGTCGAGTTTGAGGCGATCTACCTTGACGCCGAGAGCGCGTCGACCGACGCCCTACGAGGAATTGTTGCGGAAGCCGCGACTCACGGCGTGCGCGTCTTCTCGCTCGCGCCGGGTGTTCTCGAGCGCGTCGCCGACGCCGCCACACCCCAACCCGTGGTGGCCGCCGTGCGTCTGCCACTGAGCGGACTGGAAGAGATTCCAGCCGAGGGACTCGTGTTGGTGCTCCACGACGTACGAGATCCGGGCAACGCGGGAACGTTGATTCGAAGTGCCGACGCGGCAGGGGCAAGTGGCATCGTGTTCACCGGGAGCTCGGTAGACCCCTTTAATCCCAAGACCCTTCGCGCCACGGTCGGTTCCATCTTTCAAGTGCCCGTGGCGGTCGCTTCGCTCGAGGACACCCTTGCATCTTTTCATGCTCGTGGCGCCGCCGCGTGGGCGACGCTCGTTCGAGGCGGTCGCAACCACCGCGAAGTCGACTACTTAGAGCCCACACTGGTGGTGATTGGCAACGAGGCCGACGGGCTCGACGAGGCATCGATCGCCCTGTGTGACGGATCGATCTCTATTGAAATGGCGGGAGCGAGTGAGTCGTTGAACGCCGGTGTCGCCGGATCGCTGATCGCTTTTGAAGCGCTCCGCCAGCGTCAAGACACGACCAAGCCACCGCGAACCCCTAGCCTTTAGACCACATGAGCAGCTCACCACTAGCTCGCCTGAGCGAGCAGACCGAAGAACTTCTAGGCACCATCGCGGCACTGGCGACCCTCGACGCGCTGATTGAGGCGGAGCCGGCGTTGACGGGCAAGCGCTCAATTCTGTCCACGTTGCAGAAGTCCCTCGGTTCCCTCGAACCAGACGAACGACGTGCGGCCGGAGCGCAGCTGCAAGATGCTCGTCGGGTGGTGGAGGCGGCACTAAAAGAGCGGCGAACCTCGTTGGAGCGTGAGGCAAGAGGTCGTCAACTCGAAAATGACCGGCTCGACCTCGGCGACGTGGTGGTGGCGGATGTCGCCCTTCCGTTGGCGGTCGGACATCCCGGACTCATCGCCGCCACCCAACGAGAACTCGAAGACGTGTTCGTGGGTATGGGATTTACGGTCGCCGACGGACCCGAAGTAGAGAGCGACTGGTACAACTTCGAGGCACTCAACATCCCTCCAGCTCACCCCGCGCGCGGCATGTGGGACACCTTCTACGTCGACCTCGGCGAACCCGAGACGGTCGTGCTGCGCACGCACACCTCTCCGACGCAGATTCACCTCATGGAAGAGGCCGTCGCCAATGGCACCCTGCCCATTCACTCCGTAATGCCGGGGCGCTGTTTTCGTCGCGATACGCCTGACGCCAGTCACCTGTACTCCTTTCACCAGATCGAAGGTCTCGTCGTCGATCTCGGTATCACGTTCGGTGACCTGGCGGGAGTGATCGAGACCTTCACCCGCGCGTACTTCGGACCCGAGATCACCTCTCGACTACGTCCGGCCTACTTTCCCTTTACCGAGCCCTCCGCGGAGTTCGAAGTGACCTGCACCATCTGTCGGGGCGTCGGATGTCGAACGTGCTCCTTTAGTGGCTGGCTCGAGCTCGGGGGCAGCGGCATGCTCGACCCCGCAGTGCTGGAAGCGGTGGGGATTGATGGCGAAGAGTGGAGTGGCTTCGCCTTCGGTTTCGGTATCGACCGTTGCGCCCAGATGCGCCACCAGCTCGGCGATATGCGCGCCCTTATCGAAAATGACGCGCGATTCCTGGAACAGATCTCGTGAAGATCTCTCTCACCTGGCTGCGAGAGTTCGTCGATCTGAACGAATCTCCAGAGGAGCTCCGCGGTGTGCTCGACGATCTCGGCCTGGTCGTAGAAGGTATTGAAAAGGTAGGCGAGGGCCTCGAGGACGTAGTGGTGGCGCGCATCGATGAGATACGCGCAATCAAAGGAGCCGATCGGGTTCGACTCGTCACCGTGGACGCGGGCGACGGTCCCCTTGACATCGTGTGCGGAGCAAACAACTTCTCGGTCGGAAACTACGTACCCTTGGCGCCGGTGGGAAGCGTCCTGCCCGGTGGATTTACGATCACCGAGCGAAGCATGCGTGGCGTGACTTCGCACGGCATGCTCTGTTCGTCGCGCGAACTGCGGCTCAGCGGCGACCACGAGGGTCTGATGATCCTGGACGGTCTCATTGAGCCTCAGATAGGTGAGGGCCTCCTCGAAGCCCTTTCAATAAAGCCCGACGTGATCTTCGATATCTCCGTGGAAGGGAACCGACCTGACGCGTGGTCCGTCGAAGGAGTTGCCCGCGACCTGTCGACGCGACTGGCGCGGCCTCTCAAGAGTCCACCGCTCGCGAGCCCGAATGAGGTTACCCGCAGCGACACCTTTGCCACCGCCGCCATCGACGCCCCCGACCTCTGTGGTCGCCTGACGGTGTCGGTTCTTCGCAAGGTCAGGGTCGCTCCCTCACCGTCCTGGGTAGCCCAACGCTTAATGAACGCGGGCATGCGTCCGATCTCCAACGTCGTGGACGCTTCCAATTTCGTGATGCTTGAGTTGGGTCAGCCCACGCACCCCTACGACGCGGCGCACGTCGCTCAACGCACACTGCGGGCGCGTCGAGCGAGAAGTGGTGAGACCTTGACCACACTCGATGGCGTGAAGCGCGAACTCGCTCGAAGCGGAAGAGGTCTCGGCGACACGGGCGAGGACTGTGTGATCGTTGACGGCGACGATCACGTGCTCGGACTCGCGGGCATCATGGGAGGCGCCGCCAGCGAGATCAGCGCTGCGACCACGGACGTGCTCTTGGAAGCTGCCTTCTTTGACCCGATGAGCATCGCTCGCTCGTCGAAGCGTCACGCCCTGCGCAGCGAGGCGTCGAATCGCTTCGAACGCGGCGTCGATCCCAACCTCGGTCTTCGCGCCGCCGCGCGCTACGTCGAAATCTTGCGCGAGAGCGTGCCCGAACTGGAGTGGCTGAGCGATCCCCTCGACGCGCGCGGCTTGGTGCCCTCGCCCCCCACCATCACCTTGAGCGAAGATGATGTCGAACGGCTGCTCGGCGTCGAGATACCCTTCGACGTCGTCTCGTCAGTCCTGGAGGGCCTCGGCTTCTCGCTGACGCCGTTGGGAGCGGATCTCCAGATAACGGCGCCCAGTCGCCGCCTTGACGTTCGAGAGGGTGTCCTCGGTCGCGCCGACGTCATTGAAGAGATTGCTCGACTGTACGGTTACCGCCGAATACCACGACACAACCCCGCGTGGGCGGAGTTCGGTTCGCTAACCCCACGCCAAAAGTTTCGCCGGCACGTGCGCGACGTGGTCGTGGACCTCGGCGCACTGGAGGCCTGGACCCCCTCTCTCGGCAGCGACGCCGATTTCGATCTTCTGCACTCCGGCCAAGTACGGGTGCGCGTGACCAATCCTCTCTCGGTCGAAGAGTCGGTGCTACGCGCCACGATGATCACGGGTCTCGTTCGCGCGTGGGCCAGGAACTTCGAACGCGGCGTGGGCGACGTGGTGCTGGCCGAGTTCGGTGTGGTGTTCCAACACCCGAGCCTCGAGCGCGAACCTCGTCTCGGCCGAGGTGGCGCCGGTGGGACGTTGATGCTCGAACTACCGACTGAGAACGAGCGGCTCACGGTGGTCTTCGGACGTCCCGACGATGACGCAACGAGCGCCGTGGCGACGTGGAGCGTGCTGGGTCAGCGCCTTGGTCTGAGTGACGTGGTCGTGCGCACTACGAGTGGGGCGCCACCAGGAATGCACCCGACGAGAACGGCCGCTCTCCTCGATAGAGCGTCTGGCGCGCTCCTTGGCCACGTCGGCGAAGTTGACGGGGAACTGGTGCGCTCGATTACCAACGCCCCGCCGCTTCGACGACTGGGCCTGTTGGATCTCGACCTCGACGCCCTCGCGGATCCGCAACGAGCGACGCGCGCCTCGGAGGTGATTCGCGTGCCGAGCAGGTACCCGAGTGCGGTCCTCGACCTCGCCTTTGTAACACCTCGACACGTGAACGCCAGTGATCTGGCGCACGCTCTGCGCGAAGCGGTAGAGCTAGTCGAATCCGTTTCTCTGTTCGACGTGTACGAAGGACCCGGCCTCGAGACCGATACTCGCAGCCTGGCCTACACGGTTCGACTCAGCTCGGGCGAGCGAACACTGAGTGACGAGGAAATCATCCAGAGCCGACTCGCGCTCATCGCCGTCGCGACGTCACTGGGCGCCGCGCTCCGCTAGAGGCAGTGCAGGGCGTGGTGGAGTTCGTTCCCCTCACCGATCGGGGCCGCCGCTTTCGAGAGCAGTACCTCATTCGCCTCGGCGACGCCGACGAAGAAGGGCTGCTGCGCCTCGATGGTGCCGCCCGCTTTCTCCAAGACGTGGCGACCGACGACTGGACCGACACCGGAGTGGTCTCGGGAGACACGTGGGTGGTACGACGAACATCGATGCGTCTTGCAGAAGGTGCGCGCTGGCCGCGCTACCTCGATCTCGTAGCGCTGACGACGTGGTGTGGCGGAACCGGTGCAGCGTGGGCGGAGCGGCGCACGAACTTCGAGTTTAAGGGATCGGTCTCCCTGGAGGCCGTGTCGCTGTGGGTGCCGATCAATGCGTCGGGACACCCACAACGCATGCGCGAGAGCTTCTTTGAGGTCTATGGAGAGCAGGCGCGCGAGCGCAAGGTCTCGGGGCGTGTCACGACGCCGCCGATCCCCGAGGTGACGACGTCGCGACCCTGGCCTCTTCGTGCGGCGGACCTTGACATTCTCGGTCACGTCAACAACGCGGCCGTCTGGCAAGCCGTGAGCGAAGTCGTCCGGGCACCCGTGCGACATGTCAGCGTCACGCACCATGCCTCCATCGAGCGAGACGATGTGGTCACGCTCGTCACTGCGCCGGGCGGCTTGTGGATGTGCGTGGACGGCGTGGCGAAGGTCTCGGCGCAGTACGAGGTCTAGAGGACGAGCACGGGCTTTGGCGCACTGGTCGCGATGATACAGCCCACGATGACGAGTGGAAAGCCCACGACAATGCCGGCGGTGAGCGGTTCGTGGAGTCCCACAATGCCGAGAACCACCGCGATTGCCGTATTGAAGTAGGTCACCACGACGGACCGAGTGGCACCGACCTCTCGAATGAGCTGGAAGAACACGAGGAACGCAACGACCGTGCACACCACCGAGAGCACGGCCACGCAACTCCACGTCTCGCCGGAGATGTGCGCGGGCCAATGGGTGATCGACCACGGCATCCAGCCGAGTGCCACGATGGCGGTCGCTCCCATCACGACGGTTGGGCCGTCGACCTCGCGTAGCTTTGTGGCGAGTATGAGCGGACCGATGGTATAACCGACGCACACCACCATCATGAATCCGATCCACGTGAGGTTGCCGCCGTGTAGGTCGAGCCCGACGAGGAACGCGACGCCCGTCGCTCCCACAGCCAAGCCAGCGTAACGACGCGGCGAAATGTGGTCTTCGGTGCGCCGAATGCGTTGAGCCACGACAGCGAAGAGCGGGACGCAGCAGATCAACAGACTGGTGAGCGAGCTCGTGATGTGTTGTTCGGCGGTGGACATGAGAAACCACGGCACCCCGAACTCCACGACGCCAAAGATGGCGATCCACTTGATGTTGTCTCGCAACGCCTGCAGTTGTCGTCGTGCGATGACGAGTGGCGTAAGGAGAATCGCAGCTGGCCCCGTTCGCAAAAGGACGAGTACGCCCGGGTCCAGCTGTCGTACCGCGACTCGGATTAGAAGATACGGAAGGCCCCAGATGACGGCCATTGCGAGAAAGTACGCCCAGCCGCGTCGTGACATGCGCGAAGTTTACCGGGTGAGGAGAAAATTTGCACTTTTAGTCTTCCATGTGCATAAAATGTCATATGCGAGTGGGAGTGATGGGAGCGACGGGTTACGCCGGATGCGAGGTGCTGCGCCTCGCGGCGACTCACCCCGACCTCGAAGTCGTCGTCGCGACGGGTTCGTCCAGCGTGGGCCAGCGCCTCGGCGAGCACGTGTCGGCCCTCGCCGCGTCGTACCCCGAATTAGTCGTCAAGGAGTCCGCGAGCGTTCTCTCCATGCACCTCGACGTCGTGTTTCTCGCGTTGCCCCACGGCGAGAGTCAAGCCTTCGTGCCTGATCTTCTCGCGGGCGGCGTTCAGGTCGTCGACCTGGGCGCTGACTTTCGACTCAAAAACGCTGATGACTACTCGCGTTGGTACGGTCACGAGCACAAAGCGAAGGGACTGCTGTCGCAGTCGGTCTACGGTCTCGTCGAGAGGCATCGTGACGAACTCAAAGGCGCCACGTTTATCGCGGTACCGGGTTGCTATCCGACGGCGGCAGCGCTGGTGCTCGGTCCCTTTATGGACGCGGACGTGATCGAACGTGAGCAGATCATCGTGAACGCGCTGAGCGGTTCTTCCGGCGCGGGACGGGCGACGAGCGAGCGCTTGCACTTTTCTCGCCTCTCCGGCAACGCCGAAGCGTACGGCTTGTTGACGCATCGTCACACCCCGGAGATGCAACAGGAGCTTGGTGCGACGCTGCTCTTTACCCCCCACCTCGTTCCGGTCAGTCGCGGGATGCTGGTGAGCGCCTATGGGCGAGTGCGGGCAGGTTCCTTCTCGACGGATGACGCGTTGGCGCTCCTTCGATCGACCTACGCCGATGACCCTTTCATCGTGGTCACCGACGACGCGCCAACCTTGAAGGATCCACTCGGAAGCAATCTCTGTTTTGTCAGTGCCAGAGTCGACCAACGAACCGGGTGGCTACTCGCCATGAGTTCTCTCGACAATCTCGGAAAGGGTGCCGCCGGTCAAGCGGTCCAGGCGTGGAACGTGGCGACCGGGCGGGACGAAACGTTAGGTCTCCCTCTTACGGGGCTGACGCCGTGAAGTGCCTCGTCGTCAAAGTCGGCGGACACGCCTTGGACTCTCTCGATCCCGGCGCGGACGTTCTTATCGCGCTCGCCGAAGACGTCGCGTGGCTGATCGCTGAGGATACGAACGTCGTCATCGTGCACGGGGGTGGCCCCCAGATTCAGGCCCTGCTCGACGCGGTTGGTCGAAGCAGTGTGTTTCATGAAGGTCTGCGGGTGACCGACGAAGAGACCATGGATTGCGTGGCGATGGGGCTCAGCCAGGTGAACCTTCACCTGGTGGCGGCCCTGAACGCGGCGGGATTGGCAAGCGTCGGTCTCTCGGGCGTGGATCATTCGATGTTGCGTGCGTCGGCCCTCGGCGAGCTCTGGGGGCGAGCGGGCACCGCGCCCAAGGTCGACGTCGAACTCGTGCGAACATTGTGGCAACGATCGCTCACTCCGGTCGTTAGTCCCCTCGCCGTAGATGAAGAGGGCGAGTTACTGAACTGCAACGCGGACACTGTCGCCGGAGCGCTCGCCGGAGCGCTTGACGCCAGCGCGCTCGTTCTCTTGAGCGACGTGGATCAGTTGCGAGCGGACCCGATCGACGAGTCAACGGCTCTATCTCACGTCACAGGCGACGAGGTTCGCCGACTCATTGAAGATGGCGCGGTCAAAGACGGCATGCGACCCAAAGTGATGGCGGCGCTCGACGCCCTCGAGGGTGGCGCGCAACGGGTGTTCGTTGCCAATGGCACGAGAGTTCACGCACTACGAGATGCCCTCGCGGGGGCGGTCGAGACGACAGAGGTAACGCGGTGACTCGGCACTTTACGACGATTGATGAACTGAGTGATGCGGAACTGGGAATCGTCTATGCCGCGGCGACGTCGTCGTTCGATGACGAAACCTTGAAGGGCCAGGGTGTGGCTCTTGTCTTCGAGCGTCCGAGCCTTCGAACGCGCGCGTCGAGCTCGACGGCCGTGCACGAGTTGGGCGGCTACGCCACCTTCTTTAGTGACGAGGAGATCGGACTGGATAGCCGGGAGTCGGCCGAAGACGTCGGACGCACGATCGCCGAGATGTACGCGATAGCGGCGCTGCGGGTGCGTAACCACGACATCTTTTCGCGCATGAAGAGTGCTACTGACGATCGGCTCTCACTCATCAATCTGCTGAGCAATCTGGCCCACCCTACTCAGGCGGTCGCCGACGTACTGACAATTGCCGACGAGTTCGCTCAGGGCGACGTCACCCAACTCTCCGGCCTGGAAGTTGCCTACGTCGGCGACGCGACCAACGTGACGCGCTCGCTGGCCGTGGCACTGCTGCGCCTCGGCGTCAACGTCACAGTCGGAGCTCCGGCGGCCTACCAACTGCGCCACCACGAGCTCGAAGATCCGTTTGGCGTGTCCGGCAAAGGAACGCTGCGACTCACTGACTCGGCGAGTGGCGCCGTCAAGGGCGCCGACGTCGTCTACACCGACGCCTGGGTCTCCATGGGCATGGAAGACGAAGCGAACAATCGCCGGCGCGACCTGGCCGCCTTCCAGGTGAACGAACGGTTGATGAGCGAAGCGAAAAAGGACGCCATTGTCTTGCACTGCCTTCCGGCGCATCGTGGCGATGAGATTACGAACGAGGTACTCGACGGTGGACGCTCTCGCGTCTGGCGACAGGTGTTCCACCGCCGCTCGGCCATGCTCGGCGTACTTCGTTGGATCAAAGGAGAGTCATGACTAAGACCCAACGGCAGCACCGTATTGGTGAGCTGATAGATCACGACGTCATCTCGACGGCCGCGCAGATCGTCACGCTGCTGCGCGAAGAGGGGATCGCGGCGACCCAGGCGACGGTGACGCGCGATCTTCAAGAGCTCGGTACCGTCAAGGTTCGCGATGAAAACGGCACCCGACGCATCATCTTCGCCTCCTCGCCGAAGTTGGCGCCCGCGCCGCTCGATCACCTCCGGCGAATGATGGGCGAGTGGGTCGTCTCGGTTGAAAGTTCACTCAACTTGGTCGTCGTACGCACGCCACCGGGCTGTGCGCACGTGGTCGCCTCGGCGCTTGATCGCAGCGCTCTACGCGGCGTGCTCGGATCGGTGGCCGGTGACGACACGATCTTGGTCATCTCCGCTGAGGAGCACGGGGGAGAGGCGCTGGCGAGTGAGTTTCGGGTGCTGGCGGGGTTGAGCGGCCCGGCGGACGCGAACGTGAAGGGAAAATAGAGATGGCGAAACGAGTCGTACTGGCCTACAGCGGTGGACTGGACACCTCGGTCGCGATCCGTTGGATGATTCAAGAGTGGGGGGTTGAGGTGATCTGCGTGCTCGTCGACGTCGGCCAAGATCCCAACAGCTCCGAGAGTTTCGATGAGATCAAGGCGCGCGCCCTCGCCGCGGGCGCTCTCGAGTGCGTGATCGTGGACGCCAAGCGCGAAATGGCCGAAGAGTTCTGCGCCAAAGCCATCGCCACCAACGCGCGCTACGAAGGTAAGTATCCGTTGGTCTCGGCGCTGTCGCGTCCGGTCATCGTTCGACACCTGGTCGATCAGGCGCGCAAGTTCAGCGCCCAGGCCGTGGCGCACGGCTGCACCGGCAAGGGAAACGATCAGGTTCGTTTTGAAGTGGGCACGCACGCACTCGCCCCGGATCTTGAAGTGCTCGCGCCCGCTCGGAACTGGGGCATGACCCGGGCCGACTCCGTCGACTTCGCCGAGAAGTGGGAAATCCCGATCAAGGCCACCAAGGAGAAGATCTACTCCATCGACGAAAACCTTTGGGGTAGGGCTATCGAGTGCGGGGCCATTGAGGACCCGTGGGCCGCTCCTCCGGAGGAGCCTTACACGTTGACGCGGATCACGAACCTCGATCCGGTTGAGTTGACGATCAGCTTCGTCGAGGGCGTGCCCCGAGCGATCGACGGCGTGGAGTTAGAACTCGCCGACTTGATTGCGACGCTCAACGCACGCGTCGGCTCCACGGGTTTTGGCCGCCTCGACATGGTGGAGAACCGCCGAGTGGGAATAAAGAGCCGAGAACTCTACGAGTGCCCGGCAGCGCTGGCGCTCATCGCCGCGCACAGCGACTTAGAAGACATCGTGCTCGAACGCGACGTCGCGCACGAAAAGTTTCGAGTCGAGATCCGATGGGCCGAACTTGTCTACGACGGCATGTGGTTCTCGCCCCTCAAAGAAGCCCTCGACGCCTTCGTGAGCGAAACCCAGCGTCACGTCACCGGTGAGGTTCGTCTGCGCTTCGAGGCGCCCGGGTTGCTGCGAATCGTGGGACGTCGAAGCCCCAAGGCGCTCTACGACTACGGCCTGGCCACCTACGACGCCGCGGACACTTTTCGCCACAGCGACTCCGAAGGGTTCGTGCGAATCTACGGTCTGGGCGTCAAGACGTGGGCGCAGCGACAGGGCGCGAAAAACGCGACGCCGCCAACGTCATGACCCTCTGGGGCGGGCGTTTCACGTCGCCAATGAGTGACGCGCTCTGGGAACTCTCCGAGAGCTACTCCTTCGATCACGTTCTTTTCGCCTACGACATAGAAGGCTCTAAGGCCCATGTCGAAGGCCTCGCGGCGGCGGGACTGTTGAGCGCGGAGGAGTTGGCGACGCTGCTCACGACGTTGGATGCGATTAAAGAAGAGTTTGCGAGTGGCACTTTTGTGCAGGGACCGAACGATGAAGACGTGCACACGGCGATCGAACGTCGCGCCACCGAGCTTGCCGGTGACACCGGCGCCAAAATCCACACCGCGCGCAGCCGAAACGACCAAGTGGCCACCGCCCTTCGTCTCTTTACGCGCGACGCGCTCGCAAAGATTGCGTGTTCGGTGCTCGACTTGGTTGGCGCTCTTGACGAGATCGGCGAACGTGAAGCGAGGGCGTACCTGCCCGGGTACACCCACCTGCAACGCGCGCAGCCGGTCCTGTTGAGTCATCACCTTCGCGCGCACGCCTTCGCGTTGCTGCGCGACGTGGATCGACTATTGGACGCGCGCGACCGACTCAACGTCTCGCCACTCGGCGCGGGGGCTCTGGCGGGCACGTCGCTCGGCATCGACCCGTCCGTGACGGCCGCGCGACTGGGCTTTCGTGAGGCCTTCGCGAACTCCCTCGATGCGGTGAGTGACCGCGACTTCGTGGCGGAGTCACTCTTCGCCATCGCGTTGCTTGGAGTACATCTCTCACGCATGGGTGAGGAGCTCGTGCTGTGGACCTCTACGGAGTTCCACTTCGCGTCGCTCGGCGATGAGTTCACGACCGGATCATCGATGTTGCCGCAGAAGAAGAACAGTGATGTGGCGGAACTGGCGAGGGGAAAGAGTGGACGCCTCGTCGGGAACCTCACGGGACTGCTCGTCACGCTGAAGGGTCTTCCCCTTTCCTACAATCGCGACTTGCAGGAAGACAAGGAACCGCTCTTCGACTCGGTACGCCAGGTGGACTTAGTCCTGCGGGCCATGTCCGGTGCGTATCGATCGATGACCTTTCACTTAGAAACGGCCCAAGCCGCGGCCGAGAGTGAGTATCTCGTCGCTACGGACCTCGCAGAAGCGCTCGTCGAAGCGGGGGCGCCCTTTCGACAAGCCCACGAGCGGGTCGGAAAGCTCGTGGCGGAAGCACTGTCGTCGGGCCGCACGTTGCGCGAAGTGGCAGAGGAAAGTCCCGACGCCGCGCACTACACGGGACTCTTTGAACCGGGCGCCTCGCTCGGGCGACGTCGATCACCAGGCGCGTCAGGGCCGCTGGCGAGCGCTACGCAAGCTACACGCCTGCGAAGCGAAATCGAGGAGATGACAGCGCGTCTCTAAGTGACCTGTCACAGTTGTCAGACACAGTAGAGGGGTGAATCGATCGCGACGAACCTACAGTGAGAGTGCATGAGCGAACGTCTCCTGACCCCCTCCAAGATCTCGTCGTGGCTGGGCTGCGGGCACTATCTCTCACTCTCTAATCAGGTTGAGTCGGGACTTCTCGTGCCCCCGGTGACACGCACGAGCGAGTTAGCCGAGATTCTGATTGACAAGGGAATTGAGCACGAGTCGAACTGCCTTGAGGAGTTCGAAGCCATGGGCAAGACGATCTACGAAGTCCCCGGTCGAAATATCAAGGAGTCATTTCACGACTGGGTGACGCGCGTGGGTAATCCTATGGAGAAAGATTTCGACGTGATCTACCAAATGCCCTTCGTCAACAACGGCATTCGAGGTATCGCCGACTTCCTAGTCCGCGTGGGCGCGCCCGAGATGGGCTTCGCACACTATGAACCGGTTGACGCCAAGCTGACTCGCACGACCGCTAAACCCGGTCACGTCCTGCAACTCTGCTTTTACGCCGAAGCCATGACCGAGCTGTTGGGCGTCGCCCCGCGGGCGATGAGGATCTGGCTGGGATCGGGTCGCACCGAGGAGTTGTTGGTAGAAGAGTTCTTGCCCTACTGGCGCCGTCTTCGACGACAACTCGCGGCCGTGCTCGACGCGGATGAGTCGAGGATCACCACGCGTCCGAGGCCCTGTGCCACGTGCGAGTACTGCGAGTTTCAGGGACACTGTGAGCGTCAGTGGCGCGCCGAAGACTCGCTAGCCTTCGTGGCCAACGCGCGAGAGGGCGAACGCGAAGCGCTCGAAGCGGGGGGCGTGTCGACGTTGGTGGCACTCGCGACGCGCGAGTCAACCGTTCCGGAGCTGCGCGAAGAGAAGTTCGAGCGTCTCCATCGTCAGGCGCTCTTGCAAGTCGCCTCGCGCGAGCGTCCCAGCGAGCCACCGGCCTTTGAGTTTGTGGAACGCACTGACGACCCGGTCTACGGCCACGGTTTCGAACAGCTGCCCGCGCCGGACGAAGACGACGTATTTTTCGACTTCGAGGGCGATCCCTTCTGGACGCCGGAGCGCGACTTGATGTTCCTCGCCGGCCTCTACTACCGCAACGGCAGAGACACGTGGGTCTATGAAGAGCGTTGGGCGCACAGTCAGCACGAGCAAGCGGCCATGATCAAGGGACTGGTCGACTTTTTCGCCGATCGCCAGAGCACGTCGCCGAATGCACACATCTATCACTACAACCACACAGAGCGCTCGACCATCGAGCGCTTGACCAGAGAAGTCGACGACGAAAACCTCTTCGCGAACCTGGTCTCCTCAGGCTTCTTCATTGACCTCTACGCGGTTGCGAAGAACGCGGTTCGCGTGGGAACGGAGTCTTACGGACTAAAGCATCTCGAACACCTCGCCAACTTCGTGCGCACGACGGGTATCGAGGGCGGTGCCGGGGCGGTCGTGAGTTACGAAGAGTGGATGGTCTCCAAAGACGACGCTCTTTTGGATGAGATCGCGCGCTACAACCGCGACGATGTCGTTGCCACCAAGGCTGTTCGTGACTGGCTGGTGGCCCAGCGACCTTCGGGCCTCGCGTGGCGCGAGGCCATCATCACGTACGATCCCTACGAGCTCGACACCGATGAACTCGTAGAAGGACTCCACCGCTACGAAGAGAGTTCCCCCGAGTACCTGCTAGGTGATCTTCTGAACTACTGGCGACGCGAGCGGTCGGCCGACGTGACACCGAAGTACGTCGCGCTCAACGGCGATCATTCGCAGCTCTATGACGACCTTGACTTCATCGCGGGCTTGCAGTTTGTGGGCTTCGAAGAACCGGCCGGTCGTGAGCGACTGCGCAAGATAGTGCTTACGTGGCCCGAGCAGATTGTCGATCACTCCCTCAAGGACAGCGTGTTGTACTCCGGCCCGGACGTGCCGTACGGAAAAGGCTCGATTACCTCCATCGACCTTGACCGTCGTGAAATAAAAATCAGGTGGGGCGTGCCTCAAGAGGCCATGGGTGGTGTTCCAACCGCACTGACTCGAGACCGCTACTACGCGCCCGGTAACAAGGCGTCGGCGCTGAAGGACTTGGCTCGACAGGTGCTTGAGCCCAACGTGCACGGTGCACCCAGTCGCCTCGCCCTGTCACTGCTCGCGGGAGAGTCACCGCGCTTTTTGCACCGAGGTGGACCCCGAGGGGGAGTGTTCTCCGATGACTTAGCCGAGGTGTACTCCTGGGTTGACGAACTCGACGAAAGCTTCGTCGCCTTCCAGGGGCCTCCGGGCACGGGCAAGACCTATAGCGGGTCCCACATCATCCGTCATCTCATCAACTCGGGTAAGCGGGTCGGCGTCGTTGCCATGAGCCACGCCGCGATCGACAATCTGATGCAGGCCACGTACCGCGTCTTCGAGGAGACGGGCGAGACCGAGAAGTTGCGAGCGCTTCGTTGGCAAGAAGAGAATGAGGACGCGACCTTGCCCTTCGCCACGTACTCCAAGAAGAACGACGACGTGGCCTCGGGTGAGTACAACCTCATCGGTGGTACCGCGTGGCTGTGGGCGAATCAGACCACGCGCCAACACCCGGTTGACGTGTTGATCGTCGACGAGGCGGGCCAACTGGCCCTGGCCGATGCGGTCGCCGCGACGAACGGCGCACGCAACATGATCCTCTTAGGTGACCCTCTGCAACTCAGTCAGGTCGCGAAGGCCGAGCACCCCGGTGACGCGGGGAATAGTGTGCTCCAGCACGTTCTCGGTACGCACTTGACGATTCCCAACACGGAGGGCGTGTTCATCGCGAAGACCTGGCGGATGCATCCCGACGTGTGTGAGTTCATCTCTCGACAGATTTACGAAGGGCGGCTCACGAGTGACGAGAGTTGTTCGAATCAGGACACCGCCTACGGCACGGGCCTTCGATGGTTGGAGGCGCACCACGAGCGCTGTTCGACCGAATCGGTTGAAGAAGCTCGACTTGTCGCCGCGCAGATTGCCCAGATGATGGGAACCACGTGGGTCGATCGCCACGGGTGTGTGGCGACACTCACCCCTCGGGATTTCATGGTCGTGGCGCCCTACAACGACCAGGTGAATGCGCTGCGCTTTCTCTTTGAGAGTGATGAACGCCTAGCCGGTGTTCAGGTGGGCACTGTGGATAAGTTCCAAGGGCGCGAGGCGCCTGTGGTTTTCTTTACGATGACGACGTCGTCCGCGGCCGACATGCCCCGAGGGCCGGAGTTCCTTTTTTCGCGTAATCGGCTGAACGTGGCGGTGTCGCGAGCGCGTTGCTTGGCGTATCTGGTCTGTACGGAAGCCCTGTTGAACTCACGGGCCGCCGACATCGACGACATGCGACTCATCTCGACCTTGAGTGCCTTCGTCGAGTTCGCCGAAAACCACCCTCCGCGAGCACGAGAGTAAACGTCCGTCGGACGGGTCTTCGAGGCGCCGCGAGAGAGCGTCCAAACTGCTAGGATGGACTTCCTGCTCGAAGCGAGAAGTGGCTCGGGACTTGCGTCTCGAAGTCGCTCGCTGGTAGGGTGGGCATCCCCGTCACTGGGCTTATTTAGTGACGGATTCGAGGGAGAAATCCTGAGATGGTGTACTTCACACCTCCGGCTTCGGTCGCGTGTGTTGTCGCTCCTTGAAAACGGAAGAACGAGAGCCAAAAGCCAGTACGGGCGACGATGGACTGATCTAACAGAACGCGTCGTTCGTCAAAAGAAGTATTGCAGTAGGCAGAGTTCGCACCCCGTGTGAACTCTGTCGTCAGGCGAGTATTAGAGTCGCTCGTCTGGCTCTCTGATTTCTAGAGAACTTCGGTTCTCGAAAGAATCTTGATGGAGAGTTTGATTCTGGCTCAGAATGAACGCTGGCGGCGTGCTTAACACATGCAAGTCGAACGGCATCCAAGGAGCTTGCTCCGAAAGATGTAGTGGCGAACGGGTGAGTATCACGTGAGCAACCTGCCCCGAAGATTGGGATAACACCGGGAAACCGGTGCTAATACCGAATACCCTCACTGTGTCGCATGACACGATGAGGAAATGTTTTTCGCTTCGGGAGGGGCTCGCGGTCCATCAGCTTGTTGGCGGGGTAACGGCCCACCAAGGCGACGACGGATAGCTGGTCTGAGAGGACGATCAGCCACACTGGAACTGAGACACGGTCCAGACTCCTACGGGAGGCAGCAGTGGGGAATCTTGCGCAATGGGCGAAAGCCTGACGCAGCAACGCCGCGTGAGGGACGAAGGCTTTCTGAGTTGTAAACCTCTTTCGACAGGAACGATTGTGACGGTACCTGTAGAAGAAGCACCGGCCAACTATGTGCCAGCAGCCGCGGTGATACATAGGGTGCAAGCGTTATTCGGATTTATTGGGCGTAAAGAGCTCGTAGGCGGTTCAACAAGTCGGGTGTTAAACCCCCAGGCTCAACCTGGGGCCGCCACCCGAAACTGTTGTGACTAGAGTTTGGTAGGGGATCACGGAATTCCTGGTGTAGCGGTGGAATGCGCAGATATCAGGAGGAACACCAGTAGCGAAGGCGGTGATCTGGGCCAATACTGACGCTGAGGAGCGAAAGCGTGGGGAGCGAACAGGATTAGATACCCTGGTAGTCCACGCCGTAAACGGTGGGCACTAGGTGTGGGGACTTTTCAACGGTCTCCGCGCCGCAGCTAACGCATTAAGTGCCCCGCCTGGGGAGTACGGTCGCAAGACTAAAACTCAAAGAAATTGACGGGGGCCCGCACAAGCAGCGGAGCATGTGGCTTAATTCGATGCAACGCGAAAAACCTTACCTAGATTTGACATGCTGGGAAAAGCCACAGAGATGTGGTGTCCTTCGGGGCCCAGCACAGGTGGTGCATGGCTGTCGTCAGCTCGTGTCGTGAGATGTTGGGTTAAGTCCCGCAACGAGCGCAACCCTTGTTCTATGTTGCCAGCACGTAATGGTGGGGACTCGTAGAAGACTGCCGGGGTCAACTCGGAGGAAGGTGGGGACGACGTCAAGTCATCATGCCCCTTACGTCTAGGGCTGCACACATGCTACAATGGGCGGTACAGAGGGCTGCTAAACCGCGAGGTGGAGCCAATCCCTAAAACCGCTCTCAGTTCAGATTGCAGGCTGCAACTCGCCTGCATGAAGTTGGAGTTGCTAGTAATCCCGGATCAGCACTGCCGGGGTGAATACGTTCCCGGGCCTTGTACACACCGCCCGTCAAACCACGAAAGTTGGCAACACCCGAAGCCGGTGGCCTAACCGCAAGGAAGGAGCCGTCGAAGGTGGGGTCAGTGATTGGGGTTAAGTCGTAACAAGGTAGCCGTACCGGAAGGTGCGGCTGGATCACCTCCTTTCTAAGGAGCACATCTGTCCACTAGGGACAGACAGCTACCGAGTTGAATGCTGGTTAGTCGGCTGTGTGGCTTAGCCACCGCGAAATATCCCTCACTTAGTGTCGGTGATTCGGTCAGGTGACGGTCATACAGGCAGACTCTCGTCTTCCGTTTTGGAGGGGCGACCCTTCGAATGAAGCCCTAGTGGGCCTCTCATTCCCCGACGTTCCTACGGCGACCTGAGGTCTAAGTCGCTACGTGTTGAGCGTCGGTGCGCTGATCTTTGAGAATTCTAGAACGAGCACGAGCATCTATATTTTTAAAAATATCAATTTCTCCAAGCTACAAAGAGTCAACGGTGAATGCCTTGGCGTCTAAAGCCGATGAAGGACGTGGGTGACTGCGATAAACCATGGGGAGCTGTCTACCAAGCTGTGATCCATGGGCGTCCGAATGGGAAAACCTTGCACCCGTCATGGGGTGTAACTCCCGCCTGAATATATAGGGCGGGTAGAGGGAACCGGGTGAATTGAAACATCTCAGTAACCCGAGGAGAGGAAAACAAAAGTGACTCCCTGAGTAGCGGCGAGCGAAACGGGAAGAGCCTAAACCGAGCTGGTGTTAAAGCACTGGGCGTTGCCAGTTCGGGGTTGTGGGATTTACTAGAAGGAACCAGCAACCTTCACAGAGTTACAAAATCGATTCGTAGCAGAAGTACCTGGAAAGGTACGCCAAAGAGGGTAACGGCCCCGTACGCGAAACGATGAGATCTCTGAGTGAACTCCCGAGTAACGCCGGATCCGGGAAAGCCGGCGTGAATCTGTCAGGACCATCTGATAAGGCTAAGTACTCATAGACGACCGATAGTGAACAAGTACCGTGAGGGAAAGGTGAAAAGTACCCCGGGAGGGGAGTGAAATAGAACCTGAAACCGTTGATTTACAATCAGTTAGAGAGTCGTCATAGCGTTACGACGTTATGGCCTCGATAGCGTGCCTTTTGAAGAATGAGCCAGCGAGTTGTGGTACGTGGCGAGGTTAACCCGGGAGGGGTAGCCGAAGCGAAAGCGAGTCTTAATAGGGCGATCAGTCGCGTGCTGCAGACCCGAAGCCGAGTGAGCTTGCCATGGGCAGGTTGAAGCGGGGGTAAAACCCCGTGGAGGACCGAACCCACCTCAGTTGAAAATGAGGGGGATGACCTGTGGTAAGGGGTGAAAGGCCAATCAAACTCGGTGATAGCTGGTTCTCCCCGAAATGCATTTAGGTGCAGCGTCAGTCGTTCAGCATCGGAGGTAGAGCACTGGATGGGCTAGGGGGCCTACAAGCTTAC
Source organism: uncultured Acidimicrobiaceae bacterium (assembly GCA_963803745.1). Lineage (GTDB taxonomy): Bacteria > Actinomycetota > Acidimicrobiia > Acidimicrobiales > RAAP-2 > RAAP-2. Next base: position 368,535 of record CAWDNL010000002.1, read on the forward strand.
TGACCCCAACCAAACTCCGAATGCCGATGCTCCAGAGACTGGCAGTGAGACCACGGGGGATGAGCTTCGTTGGTCGAGAGGGAAACAGCCCAGATCTTCAGCTAAGGCCCCAAATTCTGGACTAAGTGGAAAACGATGTGAGAACGCTCAGACAGCCAGAAGGTTGGCTTAGAAGCAGCCATCCTTTAAAGAGTGCGTAATAGCTCACTGGTCGAGTGGTCTTGCGCGGATAATGTAACGGGGCTCAAGTCCAGAGCCGAAGCTAAGAATTGCGTCGTAAGACGTAGTGGTAGGGGAGCGTCGAACCTGCTGTGAAGCGGAGGTGTAAACCTGCGTGGAGCGCGTTCGAGTGAGAATGCTGGTATGAGTAGCGAGAGAGGGGTGAGAAACCCCTCCGCCGTAAGCCCAAGGGTTCCTGGGGAAGGCTAATCCCCCCAGGGTCAGTCGGGAGCTAAGGCGAGGCCGAAAGGCGTAGTCGATGCACAACAGGTTGATATTCCTGTACCACCGTGTTTGCGCCCATTCCAAGGTGGGGGTACTAAGGGGCTGACCTTCGGGTCGAACCGACCAGCCCCGCGGAGGAAAGCGAAGGAGGGACGGAGGAGGATAGGTGAGCCCAGGCGTTGGTTGTCCTGGGGTAAGTGTGTAGGGCGAGGTGTAGGCAAATCCGCACCTCACGTGCCTGAGACACGATGCCGAGCCAATAGGCGAAGTCACTGATTCCATGCTCCCAAGAAAATCTTCTAGCGAGTGGACACGGTGCCCGTACCCCAAACCGACACAGGTGGGCGGGTAGAGAATACCAAGGCGATCGGGAGAACTGTAGTTAAGGAACTCGGCAAAATGCATCCGTAACTTCGGGAGAAGGATGGCCTTACTAGCGTGTAGGACTTCGCGTCCGAAGCGCGAGAAGGTCGCAGAGAATTGTGGGAAGCGACTGTTTACCAAAAACACAGGAGCGTGCTAAGTCGTAAGACGCCGTATACGCTCTGACGCCTGCCCGGTGCTGGAAGGTTACGGGGATCGGTTAGCTTTCGAGCGAAGCTGAGAACCTAAGCCCCAGTAAACGGCGGCCGTAACTATAACGGTCCTAAGGTAGCGAAATTCCTTGTCGGGTAAGTTCCGACCTGCACGAATGGCGTAACGACTTCCCAACTGTCTCAACTACAGACCCGGCGAAATTGAAGTACGAGTAAAGATGCTCGTTAGCTGCATCAGGACGGAAAGACCCCGTGCACCTTTACTACAACTTGATGTTGGGTTTTGGTTCAGTTTGTGTAGGATAGCTGGGAGACTTTGAGGCGTTGGCGCTAGTCAGCGCGGAGTCAATGTTGAAATACCAGCCTTTCTGCGCCGGAACCCTAACCTTGGTCCGTAATCCGGATCAGGAACAGCGTCAGGCGGGTAGTTTGACTGGGGCGGTCGCCTCCTAAAATGTAACGGAGGCGCCCAAAGGTTCTCTCAGGCTGGTTGGCAATCAGCTGTTGAGTGCAATGACACAAGAGAGCTTGACTGCGAGACTTACAGGTCGAGCAGGTACGAAAGTAGGGCATAGTGATCCGGCGGTTGCTTGTGGAAGCGCCGTCGCTCAACGGATAAAAGGTACGCCGGGGATAACAGGCTTATCTTCCCCAAGAGTCCATATCGACGGGAAGGTTTGGCACCTCGATGTCGGCTCGTCGCATCCTGGGGCTGAAGCCGGTCCCAAGGGTTGGGCTGTTCGCCCATTAAAGCGGTACGCGAGCTGGGTTCAGAACGTCGTGAGACAGTTCGGTCCCTATCCGATGCAGCCGTAAGAGATTTGAGAAAGGTTGTCCCTAGTACGAGAGGACCGGGACGAACGCAGCTCTCGTGTGACAGTTGTCCTGCCAAGGGCATGGCTGTTTTGCGACCTGCGGGTGGGATAAGCGCTGAAAGCATCTAAGTGCGAAGCCCGTTTCAAGATTAAATCTCTCACTGGGTTAACCAGGTAAGGCCCGTGGCCAGACGACCACGTTGATAGGCCGGAAGTGTAAGGGCGGTAACGCCTTCAGCTGACCGGTACTAATCGGCCGAGGGCTTGGAGTTTGATGTTCGTGCTCGTTCTAGGACGCTCAGGGAGCCGGCGACGCCGGTTCGGGCTACGAAAGTAGCCGAGCGCCAATGATTTCCGGTGGTTATGGCGGTGGAGATATACCTGTTCCCATTCCGAACACAGCAGTCAAGCCCACCAGCGCCGATGGTACTTAGGGGTTCCTCCTTGGGAGAGTAGGTCGCCGCCGGGATTTCTTGAAAGACCCCCACCGAAAGGTGGGGGTCTTTCGCATTCGCCCCAGAACGAAACTTGTGACCGCGGAACCGGGACAAGGATGGAGTAGTGAAAGTTTGTCTCGTTCGTCTAGTTGTCAGCGTCGTGACCGTCACCTCGCTTATAACTTCATTTAGTGCCATCGCGAGGGCGAGCTCTCTGAAGCGTAAGGGGCCAGAGCAGCCGGCGCTCTTAGTTCGAGCAGGCACCACGAGTGAGATCTACCTCGTGGCATCGACGGGCTGCGTGGCAGCGAAGTGTCTGCGGATCTATCGAACGACGATTGACGCCTCGCACTTCGTCAAGGTGTCGGCGCCGCCAGTTGAAGGTGAAAAGGGCGGCATCGCCGAAACGACCCTGGTGCGACTCGTCTTCGCTAACGCGGATGACGGCTACGCCGAGGTAGGAAGTGAGAATCCGCTCCACCTCTACGCCACGGCGAACGGTGCTCGAAGTTGGCGTCAAGTTACGCTTCCGCCGAACACCGATCTGTTGAGTATGGATGCGTCATCCAATGCTCTCTATGTCACAACAGCCCGATGCTCCTTGAGCGGGAATCAGTGCAACAAGTATCGAGTATGGCGAACGTCGCTCTCGGCAAAGAAGTGGACGTTGTTGCCAAGACTCTGGGTTACCGGTACGGGCCCGAAGGACAACTACTACGGTCCGCTCGTTTCAGTGAAGGGCAACACGGTCTGGGAAGTTGAGAACGGATACAAAAGCGTTCACCTGTGGACCTCGCACGACGCGGGCCGCACGTTTTCTCGAATATCGACGCCGGCGCTCGCGAGTGTCGCGGGTTGCTACTTAACTCCCATGACAAACCTCGACATATGGGCAGAGTGTCCGACGGGGATGGAGGTGTCATTCCTTTACTCCCACGACGGAGGGGCGCGATGGGGTGCGATCTCGAGGGACGTCTTCTCCGGGACCGGGGGAGGGACGTTCGAACCAGTTTCGTCAGAACTGGCGTATCTCGACTATGGGTTGGTGAACGTGAAGAGGTACAACCTTTTTCGCATCTCCGATGGCGGAATGCGAGCGAGCGCGGTCGATGACCTCGCGTGCACGAGTGTGTCGCTTTTGTTCACGAATACGAGTGACGGACTGGCCGACTGCGCCAAGAACTACACGTCATCCCGACTCGAACGCACGAACGACGGTGGATCCAGTTGGCGAAGGGTGTCACTTCCTTAGGAGTACAGGTGACTCATTCACAATGCCTTGACTACGTAAGTGAAAATCGCGGCCGTGCTTCTCTGAAAGTCATGTGAATCAACGATTCGTAACGCAATGGTAAAGAGAAAGACACCGAATTTCGCCCTTGCGTAGTTAACCTTGAAAAAGGGGCTAGTTGCATTGTCACCGGCTATCAAGACACTCAGAGGAGTCTTTCCATGAAAATCTTTAATCGCAGCGACGTAGGACGCCGTTCAGTTTCATCGAGGGCGAAGTCGATTGTTGGCGCCGGTCTCGGCACCGCGTTGTTACTTGCTGGTGTTGCATTTGTAGGTGTCGTACCGGCGGCGGCGGCGGCATCAACACTGACCTTCTCTAACGTTCCAACCACCGCAACGGCGGGAACTGCGTTGAGCACATTCACCGTCAACGTTACAGCCGGTGGGGCCACGAGCGACGCCATCGTGATCTCCTCATCCTGCACGTTGAGCGGTAGTTCCACGTTGACCGAGGATGCATCGGGCGGTTCGAATCCTTTCGTCGCAACGTTCAACAACGTGATCATTAACACGGGTACGTCATGCACGCTGACCGCGACGGACACGACTACCGGAGATACTGGCACGCCCATAACGAGCGGGGCGATCACAGTTAGTCCGACGACTGCCGCAAAGCTCGCATTTACCACGGCACCCCCGACGACGTCGGGAGCTGGGGAACTACTAACTACCTTCAGAGTGTCGAGCGAAGACCAGTATGGAAACGTCGTGACGTCTGGCACAGACACCATTGCGATTGGTTCGACGTGCACCCTGGGCGGGACTTTGTCCACTGCGGAAGTGGCCGGAGTTGCCACGTTCAGTGCGGTGACAGTCAACCAAACAGGAAGTTGCATTCTTGTTGCAACTGACAGCACCAACAACTTGATTACCGCCGCCTCGAGTGCGGCAATAACCGTGACCGGTGGGACGCCGGCCAAGGTCGCATTTAACGTCGCACCGCCAACGAGCGTGGCGACCACTGGAACGGTGATCACTACGTTCAAAGTCGCGGTTGAAGACGCCAGCGGCAACATCGACACAACCAGCACGGGATCCACTGATGGGATCACCATCAGCTCGTCTTGTCTCGCGGCATCAGTGGCTGCGACTGCCGTTGCCGGGGTTGCCACCTTCTCCACGGTTGAATTCGCCACCACGGGCGATTGTGCGTTGACCGCGACCGACACGTCGCGCGTCATTGCGGATGCAGTAGCCATGGTTCAAGTGGGTACGCCACAAGCGACGCTGCTCGTTTCGTCCACGTCGGGCTACCTCGACGCGCCGCTCACGCTCGTGTCGAGCGGAGGCTCAGGAACCGGCACGGTGACCTTTACCGTCACCAACGGCACGGCGACCGGCTGCACCATCACTGACGGCGCGCTTAGCGCCACGACCGGTGGCACGTGCATCGTCACCGCCACGAAGGCAGCCGTAACGCCTTACGCGACCGGCATTTCGGCCGCCACGACCGTGACCATCTCTTCAGCGCCGAAGGCGCTACGCGTCGTTGGCGCTATCACGAAAGGCAAGACGTCGCACGTCACGATAACTGGTTACAACTTCTCCGGACGACCCACGTTGAAGAGCAACGTTGCCGGCTTTAAGGCCACCGTCAACCGTGATTCCGGCAAGACACTTACCGTAACCATCACGGTTACCGGATCGTCCAAGCCCGGCGTCAAAGTCTTGACGCTGGCCTTCGCTAATGGAAAGCGTACGACGGTCAAGTACAGCTTGCGCGGTTAGGCGTACTCTGCAAAACACCCGGTCGCCCTTTCAGGTAACCGGGTGTTTTCATTTAGACCGAGCCACACGGCTATGCGAGGATGTACTTTTCCATCGCGAGTGCGAATCCGTTGTCCTCGTTGCTCTCGGTTGAGTACCTGGCCTGTTCCTTTACTCCGGCGCTGGCATTACCCATGGCGATGCTGAGACCGGACTTCCTAAACATCAAGACATCGTTCGCCATGTCGCCAATCGTCGCGATCTCGCTTCGATCGAGGCTGTACTTTTCCGCCAAGAATCCAACAACCTTGCCTTTATTGGCGTCGTGATGAGTGACGTCGAGATAGTAGGTCTGTGAATTAGTCGCAGACACGTCGCTGGCGAACCTCTGAATAAGCGCGGTCGTGGTGCTCGCCATAATCGCTGGGTCATCGATGACCCCCACGACCTTGATGATGTCGCCGCGCACGCCGTCGAAGCTCCCGAGTTGTGTGGGGCTGAACTGACATACTGCGGACTCGTGGGCGACGTGCGGGCCATCGAGATCGAGTACGAACCAATCGGTGCCTTGGTAGACCCAGACGCTTAGGCCGTACGAAAACAAGACGTCAATAATCGGCTGGACGAGATCGTCTTTGATCGTCAACTCCTGAAGGATGGTGAGGTTCTCATCCGTCATGAGACCACCGTTGAATCCGCCTAGCGGCGTAGTGAGAGAGAGGGGCTCAATCAACATGATGAGGCCCTTCGGCGGACGTCCGCTGGTGACCGCGAAGTGAATGCCGGCGTTGTTGAGACGCTGGACAGCCGCGATGGTCTCGGCCGTGAGTATCTTCTCGGGCGTGACCAACGTGCCGTCGACGTCGGAGAGGACGAGACGGACCGCTTGGCTCACTCGGGCAAGGTCCAACGATGCGGCGCGACGACATCCGCAACGGACTTCGGGCCCCACGTTCCCTTGTCGTAGGTTTCGATCGGTCTCGGGCGTTCGAGCAACGGAGCCGCAACTTCCCAGAGCCGTTCGATGCCGTCGGACCGGGTGAAGAGAGCCTGGTTGCCCAGCATGACCTCGAGGAGCAGTCGTTCGTACGCTTCCAGGTTGTTCTTCTCCTGGAAGGACTCACGGTAGTAGAAGTTCATGCGCGCTTGGCCGAGGGTCATCTCGGGGCCGGGCTGCTTCACCAAAAAGTCGGCGTGAATCGAACCGGGATCCTTGAAGTCGATGATGAGTTTGTCGGCGTCGGGGTGCTGACCGTCTTTCTGATCGGGAAAGATCTCCATGACCGGTTCGCGTAGACCGATGGTGATTATCTGGCGACTCTCGGCCAGACACTTGCCAGTGCGCAGGTAAAAGGGCACGCCCATCCAGCGCGTGTTGTCCACCCACGCGCGCAGCGCGATGAACGTCTCGGTCGTGGAGTCGGGCGCGACGCCGGGTTCTTCGAGGTAGCCGGCGTACTGGCCGCGCAGCACGGTGACCGGGTCCAAGATGCGAAGTGACTCGAAGACCTTGTTGATCTCATTGCGTAACGGCTTCGAGGTGAGTGACGTGGGTTGTTCCATGGCGAGGATGCCTAGCACTTGAAAGAGGTGCGTGACCACCATGTCGCGAAAGGCACCCGTCTCTTCGTAAAAGGCGCCTCGACCCTCAATGGAGAGAGTCTCGGGCACGTCGATCTGTACGTAGCGAACGTGTCCGCGTCGCCAGAGTGGTTCGAAGAGTTCGTTTGCAAAACGCAGCGCCAGGATGTTGTCGATGGACTCCTTGCCGAGAAAGTGGTCAATGCGAAATATCTGGGATTCGTCGAAGTACTCTTCCAATTCGGCGTTCAACTTCTGCGCCGAGGCGAGATCGGTGCCGAAGGGCTTTTCGCAGATCACCCGGGCGTTGGTGTTGAGGCCCTTGGTGCCGAGGAGGCGGATCACGTCGTGCATCGCGTCGGGTGGAATCGCCAAGTGAAAGAGCCGGCGCACGACGCCGCCGATGGCCTTTTCGGCCTCGCCCACCACCGCGCTCAGTCCCTGTACGCCATCATCGGGGTCGATGGCGAAGCTCAAGCACGCGGCGAAGTCCTCCCATTCTTTGCCCGAGGGCTTGTCAGAGGCGAACTCGCTGACGGCGTCGAAGGCGTAGGAGCGGAACTGGTCGTCGGTCATCAGTGACGAGGGACGACCACAGCCGACAACGCGATAGCGATCGGGCAGGAGACCCGCCACGGCCAGGTGGTAGAGGCCCGGCAGAATCTTTCGACGTGCCAGGTCGCCGGTGATGCCGAAAATGACGATGACGTGGTTATCGGGCTTGGGACGGGCAACGGCTTCGGGGGGAGTGCTCACTCGGCGGTTTCCTTTGAATGTGAGTGACGTAGAGAGATTCTACTCACGTGGGTAGCGCGGCTCGATCGGCCATGACGAGTGATGCGCCTGCTTCAACTCGCCCTGCCGGAATGGAGGTATCGCCGTCGAGCAGCCTCGCCAACGCGTCTTGCTTGTCCTCACCGCTGACGAGCCACAACAGTTGATCGGCCCGCTCGAGAGCCGGGTAGGTGAGGGTCATGCGAATCGTGTCTTGGTAGGGACCGCTTAAGGCGACGAGGCGATCGGTAACTTCGAGCACGGGGTCGTTGGGCACGAGCGAGGCGCAGTGCCCGTCGGGCCCGAGTCCTAAGTGGATGAGGTCGAATCTGGGGGGAAGTTTCGTGGCGTAACTCTTGGTGGCTTCTTCGAGCTCCGGATTTTCCACGTCCATAGCTTCGATGGGAGCGTCCGTCGCTGCGAGTGCCTCACGGAGGTGCTTGAGATTGCGCAGGTCGTCGTCCTCGGGTACGACGCGTTCATCGACCTGATAGATCACCGTACGGTTCCAGGCGACCTTTTCGCGGGCTAACTCCGCCAGCATCAGCCAAGGACTGCGACCACCGCTCAGTGCGAACGTGAAGGCGCCACTTCGATCGCTCAGATCCCGTATCTGCGACGCGACGTAGGCAGCGGATGCCTTGGCGAGCTCGTCGACGCTCTCGTAGATCCGCACCTCGTGGTGCATTAAGAAGACCTCTCGATGTGTCCACCGAAACCCGCGCGCATGGCGGAGAGCACCTTCGCCGTGAAGACGCCTTCACCGCGCGATTCGTAGCGCTGCCAGAGCGAGGCGCTGATGACCGGAGCCGGCACCGATTCGTTGATCGCCGCTTCGATGGTCCAGCGGGCTTCGCCCGAGTCCGACACGTGTCCGCTGAACTCGTCGAGATCCGGCGACTTCGCCAGTGCGTCGGCTGTTAAGTCGATGAGCCACGAACTGATGACCGAGCCGTGGCGCCAGACCTCCGCGACGTCGGGCAGATTGAACTCGTAGTCGTAGTACTTGGCGTCCTTGATCGGCGACGTTTCGGCGTCTGCGATCGTTTTCTGCTTGCCAACGTCGGCGTGCTTCAAGATGCTCAACCCTTCGCCGATCGCGGCCATCATTCCGTACTCGATCCCGTTGTGGACCATTTTGACGAAGTGGCCGGCGCCGCTTGGACCACAGTGCAAATAGCCCTGGTCGGCGGTACTGCCCAAGGGCCGCCCGGGAGTGGGGGCACGGCGGTCTTCACCAGGGGCGATCGACTTAAAGAGTGGGTCAAGCCGCGCGACCGGCTCGTCTTCGCCGCCAATCATGAGGCTGTAGCCGCGCTCCAATCCCCAGACGCCGCCGCTGGTGCCGCAGTCCACGTAGTGCAGTTGAAGTTTGGCGAGTTCGTGCGCGCGGTTCACGTCATCTTGGTAGTAGGAGTTACCACCGTCGATGACGATGTCGTTTGGTTCCAAGTACTTCATCAGTTCTTTCAACGCGTCGTAGGTGACGGCCGCGGGAAGCATGAGCCAGATCGCGCGCGGAGTATCCATTTGAGCGGCGAGGTCTTCCAGCGACGACGCCCCCTTGATACGCTCGCCCTCCAACGAAGTGACCGTCTGGGCATTGACGTCGTAGACCACGCAGTTGTGGCCCTCATTAACGAGTCGACGCACAATGTTCGAGCCCATTCGTCCGAGTCCTACCATTCCTAACTGCATGGGCTTCGAGGTAGTCATGTGCTTTTTCCATTCTGTTTTAGGGATCGGTAGAGGGTGATGAGCGCGTTAGTCGAGGAGTCGTGCGCGAGCTGAGGAGTGGTTTCGCTCGATAGTTCAGGAATGATCTTGACGGATAACTGCTTGCCGAGTTCAACGCCCCACTGATCGAAGGAGTCGATATTCCAGATCGTGCCCTGTACGAAGACGGAGTGCTCGTAGAGCGCGATGAGCGAGCCCAACAGCCGCGGTGAAAGCTCGTCAGCGAGGATGACGCTGGAAGGACGATTTCCCTCCATCACACGGTGTTTGATCGCTCGCTCGTCCGCGCCTTCGGCGCGCAACTCGGCCCCCGTCTTGCCAAAAGCCAGCGCTTCCGCCTGAGCGAAGATGTTCGACATCAAGATGTCGTGGTGTTCGCCGAGAGGGTTGAGACTCTTGGCGAACCCGATGAAGTCGAGCGGAATCTTGGTCGTACCCTGGTGGATCAGTTGATAAAAGCTGTGCTGGCCATTCGTGCCCGGTTCGCCCCAGTACACGGGACCGGTTTCGTAGGTAACTCGTTCGCCGCTGAGGGTCACGTGTTTGCCGTTCGACTCCATCGTGAGCTGCTGAAAGTACGCCGGTAGGCGGTGCAGGTACTGATCGTAGGGCATGACCCCGACGGTGGAAAAGCCGAGAAAGTCGCGATTCCACACCGCGAGGAGACCGTGCAACACAGGGAGGTTGTTCTCGAGCGGTGCGGTCATAAAGTGAACGTCAATGGCGTGAAAGCCGGCGAGCATCTCGGAAAACTGCTCAGGCCCGATGGCAATCATGGTGGAGAGTCCAATGGCGCTGTCCATGGAGTACCGACCACCGACCCAGTCCCAGAATTCGAACATGTTGGCGACGTCAATGCCAAAGGCCGCGACCTTCTCCGCGTTCGTCGAGACCGCGACAAAGTGTTTCGCGACGGCGTCATCGTCGTGGAGGCGCTCCAGTAGCCACGCCTTCGCCGACTGCGCGTTCGTAAGCGTCTCCAAGGTGCCAAAGGTCTTGGAGGAGACGATGAACAGCGTCTCGTCGGCCTCGAGGTCACGCACGGCCTCGACGAAGTCCGTCGCATCGACGTTGGAGATGAAGCGAAAGGTGAGGTCCCGTTGGGAGAAGTGCCGCAGCGCCTCGTAGGCCATGACTGGGCCGAGGTCCGATCCACCGATGCCAACGTTCACTATGTTCCTGATCGCCTTGCCGGTGTGCCCGCGCCACTCTCCGTGGCGTACCGCTTCGGCGAAGCGTGCCATTCGGTCGAGGACCTGATGAACTTCGACCACGACATCAACGCCGTCGACGACGAGGGTCTCGTGTTTCGGCATTCGCAGCGCGACGTGCAACACGGCGCGATTCTCCGAAACGTTGATGTGCTCGCCCGCGAACATTGCGTCGCGTCGTTCCGCCAGATGTGACTCCCGCGCGAGCTGAACCAATAGCGTCATGGTCTCTGACGTGATCAACTGCTTGGCGTAGTCGAAGTAGAAGCCCTCGGCCTTAAGATGGAAGCGCTCGCCGCGCCCTGGGTCATCGGAGAAGAGGTCGCGAAGGTGCTGCGCTTTGATGCTGACGCTGTGCGTGGCGAGGGCGTTCCAAGCCGGACGCTGCGCGCGTGAATCAGTGGTCATGAGGTCGTTCACTTCTCCATCAACCTAGCGCGAGGAGATGTTTTTCATTTTCCGTGTCGCGCAAAATTCACGCGCCGAGATCGCTTGACACCACGATTCGTGAATGCGCGACGCGGGGGCTTCTTCGAGGGTCACGCCGCGACGATGCTGTGCGAGCCGGCAAGAAAACTGTGCCCGGGATTGGGCGAGTGATCGGCCGGAAGAACGCTGGAGCCTCAATGGGCGCCCCACTTTGGCTGGCCACGGGCGCGGGCAGGCTACCTTAATAGGCAGTTTCGTTAGTGTTATTGACAACGAACTAGGTAGTTCACGGTTGGGAGACGAGCATGACGACAAGCCAGGTCAAGCCGCACAGTCATGAACGACGCCAACGCGACCCGGAACGAACGAAACTGGAGATTCTGGCCGTCGCGACCCAGGAGTTCGCTGACCGAGGCTTCGCTGGGGCGCGGGTCGACGAGATTGCCGCTCAAACCCGCACCACCAAGCGGATGATCTACTACTACTTCGGTTCGAAAGAGTTACTCTACATCGCCGCACTTGAGAAAGCCTACGAAGCAATTCGCATCACCGAACAGAGTGTGGACATCGACAATCTTGACCCTATTGCCGCCGTTCGTAAATTGGCGGAGCTCACCTTCGACCGACACGAAGCGAACCCGAACTTCAGCCGCCTCGTGAGCCACGAGAACATGCAGCGAGGCCAGTTCATCACTGCGGATGGTGGCTTCCCGGGGCTTGACCGTCCCGTGATCAAGATGTTGCAGCGCGCCCTCGAACAAGGACGAAGCTCTGGTGTGTTTCTTCGTGACATCGACGTCTTCGACGTGCACATGCTCATCAGCTCGTTCTGCTTTTTTCGAATCAACAACCAGTACACGTTCAAAGCGAACTTCGGTCGAAACCTGGTTGAGCCGGCGCGCCGCTCAATGTATCGCCAGATGATTGGTGACGTGGTGGTCCAGTACCTCACCAGCGCGCCGTCGTAGCGACGGCGCGGCCCTAATGAGGGACCGTGTGGGCGGCTGCGGTGTCGAGCTGGGCCTGCAAGGTGCCCAGCACCTCGTAGCAGGGAAGTACGGACTCAATGGAGGAGTTGGGCTCGTCGCCGTCTCGAATGGCTCGGAGGAACTCACGATCCTGGAGCTCGATGCCGTCGAGTGATACCGCGACGTGGGAGACGTCGATGGGTTCGTTGTCACCCGTCACGAGGTCGTCGTAGCGAGCGAGGTACGTCCCGCTATCGCAGATGTAGCGAAAGAACGTTCCGAAGGGTCCTTCGTTGTTGAAGCTCAATGAAAGGGTACAGAGTGCCCCCGAGCGACCCTTCAACTGGATCGACATATCCATCGCAATACCAAGCTCAGGGTGGATGGGGCCCGCTAGGACGTGGGCGATATCGATGGCCGACGCACTCTGATAGGCGAAGAGGTCGACGGTATGCGCCGCGTGATGCCAGAGGAGATTGTCGGTCCAACTGCGCGCTTGGCCAAGGGCGTTGGTGTTCGTGCGCCGAAAGAAGTACGTCTGGACGTCCATCTGCTCGACGGTGAGCTCGCCAGTTGATGTTTTCTGGTGGATCCACTGATGGGAGGGGTTAAAGCGCCGGGTGTGACCGACCATACAGACGAGTCCCGAGTCACGCGCCACATCAGCGACCATCTGCGCGTCAGACCAGCTGTCGGCGAGCGGTATCTCGACCATGACATGCTTTCCCGCTTCGAGAGTGGCGATCGTTTGGGCGGCGTGGAGTTGGGTCGGGGTGCAAAGCAACACAGCGTCGACCTCGGGGGAGTTGAGGACGTCTTGCAACTCCGTGGTGGCGAGCGGTACGCGATAGTGGTCGGCGACCTCACGGGCCTGCACCAGGGTTCGACTCACGATGGCGACGACCTGGACGTCATCGATGCGCCCGAGCGCGTCAAGATGCTTGAGACCGAAAGCGCCGGCACCGGCCACGGCAACGCGGACCATTCGACTAGTCCGCAGGTGAAGCGTCGAGAATGAGGTGGCCAACGGCCGTATTTGACGCGGGCACGTGATAAAAGCGATGCAGAGGCGCCACGCTGTCGCCGAGCGCACCGCGCATGATGAGCCACATGACGAGTTCGATCCCCTCAGACCCAGCCTCGCGAAGGTACTCGAGGTGGGGAATCTTGCGCAAGTAGTCGACGTTCTCAGTCATGTTGTCGAGAAAAGAGTTGTCCCAAGGCTGATTAATCAGACCCGCACGCGGCCCTTGCAACTGGTGACTCATGCCGCCGGTGCCCCACACTTGGACGTTGAGATCTTCGTCGTAACTTTCGATCGCTCGACGAAGCGCCAGGCCGAGCTTGTAGCAGCGCTCTCCGGTCGGCGGCGGGTACTGAATCACGTTCACCGCCAAGGGAATGACCCTGACCGGCCACTCCTCGGGTTGGCCGAACATCAGCGAGAGCGGCACCGTGAGGCCGTGGTCGACCGTCATCTGGTTGATCACGGTCATATCGAACTCATCCAATATCAATGACTGTGCTAAGTGACACGCGAAGTCGGCGTGTCCAATGACCTTCGGCACCGGTCTCGGCCCAAAGCCTTCGTCGGCGATGGGGTACTCGTCGGCGCACCCGATGGCGAAGGTTGGAATGATCTCCAGCGAGAAGGCCGAGGCGTGGTCGTTGTAGACGAGCACCACCACGTCGGGTGCCTCGCTGGCGATCCACTTTTTGGAGAACTCGTAGCCGGCGAAGAGTGGAGCCCAATAGTCGGTTTCAGTCTTGCCCAGGTCGATAGCCGCGCCAATGGCGGGCACGTGACTGGTGGTGACCCCGGCGGTGACGCGTGCCACGTTAGTTACCTTCCTTGATGGAACGCACTCCGTCGGGGGAGCGGCCCCCGTGAAGCATCATCGCCGCGTAGTCGTCTTGCGACATGCCGGTCATGGAGGCTGCGGCGTTTTGAAAGCTGATGCCATCGGATGAGAAGATCTTGGCGAGGAAGTAAATATTGCCGCCGTTGGCGATCATGGCATTGTAGTCGCGGTCCAACACCGCCTGCTTTTGCGCGGGCGTGAGTTCCCACTCGTCCAAATACATTCGTTCGTCGCTCTTGAATCGCTCACGATTCTCGGGCTTCATCAAACTCATGCAGAACTGATTGAGGTGAAAGCCTTGGTGTGAACGCGTCGCGGTAAAGACCGTGGTGCCGGGGATGTCGTCAAACTCAGTGTTATCTACCACTGTTCAATTCTCCTCCCAATAGAGACGGTTGGGGTTGTCAACCAGAAGTTGGCGTTGGAGGTCTTTCGAAGGGGTCACCTTCGGGATGAAGTCAACAATCTTTCCGTCGTCGGGCATGAACCCCTTGAGGTTGGGGTGGGGCCAGTCGGTGCCCCAGAGGACCCGATCGGAGAACTCTTCTACCACTCGGCGGGCAAAGGGCAGCGCGTCACGATACTCCGGCGGCCCGCTGATGGAGAAACGTTCGGGGCAGGTGACCTTGCACCAGACGTTCTCATGCTCTCGCATGAGTCGTAGGAACGTTCCGAACTCGGGGCCATCAACGGACTTCGTGACGTCGGGGCGACCCATGTGGTCAACCACTACGCGCGTTTCCAGTGAGGTGAAGAAGTCCCAACGGGCGTCGAGGTCTGCGGCCTCAAAGTAGATCACCACGTGCCAGCCGAGCGGCGCAATCTTGTCGACGATTTCGTAGTAGTACTCATCGGGACGAGGGTCAACGAGTCGACGCACGTAATTAAAGCGCACGCCGCGAACGCCCAACTCGTGCATTTCGAGCAGCTCGGCTTCGCTGACATCCGGCCGAAGCGTGGCCACGCCTCGGCTGCGACCGGGCGAAGAAGCAAGAACGTCGAGCATCGCGGAGTTATCGGCTCCATGGCAAGTTGCTTGCACGACGACGTTTCTCTCCACACCAAGGAAGTCTCGAAGGCGGAAAAGCTCCTCTTTACCCGCGTCGCAGGGGGTGTATTTTCGCTCGGGCGCGTAGGGGAAGATCGCCCCGGGACCAAAGACATGGCAGTGCGCGTCTACCGTGCCCGGGGGAAGGACGAACGTCGGTTTGGAGGGATGGGGGTCGAACGCCAGCCAGTCGGAGTCCATCGTGAACGTAGTGCTCATGAGTCCACTTTTGCGCGCAGCCGACTATCCAGTCGAGGAAAGACACGCCGGGTATTTTCGGAGAAGATCTGATCACGCTCAGTGTCTGCGAGCGGCGCCGCGTCGACGTAACGCTTGGTGTCGTCGAAGTAGTAGCCGGTGGATGGGTCGACGCCGCGCACGGCGCCAAGCATCTCCGAGCCGAAGAGGATGTTCTTCACGTCAACCACGTCGACTAGGAGATCGACGCCGGGCTGGTGGTAGACGCACGTGTCGAAATAGATGTTGTTCATGAGGTGTTCTTCGAGAGGCGGACGATTAAGCATCTCGGCGAGACCGCGGAAGCGACCCCAGTGATAGGGCACGGCGCCACCCCCGTGAGGAATGATGAAGCGAAGCTCGGGGAAGTCCGAGAAGAGGTCGCCCTGGAGCAGTTGCATGAAGGCCGTCGTGTCGGCGTTTAGGTAGTAGGCCCCGGTGGTGTGAAAATTCGGATTGCAACTGCCCGAGACGTGAATCATGGCGGGTACGTCGAGCTCGACCATTTTCTCGTAGAGGGGGTACCACGAGCGGTCGGTTAGAGACGGTCCATCCCACCAACCGCCGGTCGGGTCGGGGTTGAGATTGAGACCGACGAAGCCCATCTCCACAATGCAGCGTTCGAGTTCCTTCAGCGAATGCTCAATGGGCACACCGGGTGACTGGGGGAGTTGACACACGCCAACAAAGGACTCGGGGAAGAGCGATACCACGCGTGATATGAGATCGTTACTGGATCTCGACCACGCGTCACTCACTGACTCGTCGCCCACGTGGTGCTCCATCACCGACGCGCGTGGAGAAAAGATCGTCATGTCGGCGCCCCGCTCTCGCAGGAGCCGAAGCTGATTTCCCTCGATCGATTCAATAATCTCGTCGTCGGATATCGACGGGTAAGGGGGAAACGAATTACCGGCCTCGAAGGCAGCGATCTGTTGTTCCCGCCAGAGGCCGTGAGGCGCTGGTGCCGTGGTGTAGTGGCCGTGACAGTCGATAATCATTCCTGCGACCACACCCAGGACGGAGTGAATACCTCACCGCGCATTAAGAGCCGTGCGGTGCGCAGGAGTGCGGCCGACTCGACGCGGACGCCATCAGTTGTCGACACTTCCAGCGTCACGCTGAAATAGCCCGATGGGTGTTCGATATCGAGAGTTACCTCGCCCGCTATCGCGATGATGCCGGCGACCTCGTTGGCCACCGAACCAGGTAAGAGGCAGGCCGTGGCGACCGAGACCGCGCCCAAGACGCCGATGGCTTCGTGGACTCTCTTGGGGATGAAGGTTCTCGTGGCGATTGCGCCACCGTTTTTGGCGGGGGCGAGCAGGGTCATCTTTGGCACCGTCTTGTCGGTGACGTCCCCTAGGTTCATCAAGGGTCCGATCGCGAGACGGATCGCTTCGACCTTTTCACAGAGTGCCACGTTGGCCTCAAGATCGACGGGCTCTTCGTATCCCGTGAGGCCAAAGTCGTCGGCGCGAAGGCACACTACCGGCATGCCGTTGTCGATGCAGGTGGCGCGTACTCCTTCGACGACGTCGACGACGTGACCCGTGGGAAGCAAAGCGCCACAGCTCGATCCTGCGATGTCGAGAAACTCGATGGGGATCGGCGCGCTGGTGCCGGGCACGCCGTCGATGTGAGCCGCGCCCTCGTAGTTCACGTGCCCGGCTGGCGTCTCGACGCGCGCTAGGGCCAGGCTTTGGGTGTTCTCCATCCAAATCGTGACGGCCGTGACGTCGCCCGACGCCACGATGAGACCCTCTTCGAGCGCGAAAGGACCCACGCCAGCCAGCAGATTTCCACAGTTTTGATTGTCCGACACTTCCGCGCGGTCGGGCCACACCTGAAGAAAGAGATAGTCAACGTCGGCGTCACTACGGGTCGAACGTCGCACGATCGCCACCTTGGACGTCAGGGGATGGCCACCGCCCATACCGTCGATCTCACGCACGTCGGGTGAACCCATCGCGGCGAGCAGCACGGCGTCACGGGTGGCTCTGTCCTTCGGAAGATCATCGGCGTGAAAGTACAGGCCCTTCGACGTGCCACCGCGAATGACCGAGCAAGGGATGGCTCGTTGCGAGCTCACGCGGGTGACTCGTCGACGTAGCGCAGCCCTCGTTGGGCGAGGCGTTCGCGCATGTGATAGAGATCGAGGCCCAGTTCACCGGATGCCAGTCGCGCGCGTTTTTCCTGTTCGTTCTCTTCACGCTCCTGACAGGCCGCTCGCACGGCGGCGGCCTCCTCGCGCTTGACCACCACGACGCCGTCATCATCGGCAACAACCACGTCCCCCGGACGTACGAGCACGTCGGCACAGACGAGAGGCGTCTGCACGTTGGCCGGTGTTTCCTTCACGGTTCCCTGAGCGCTGATCGTCTTTGACCACACGGGAAAGCCCATCGCGGTGAGTTCGGCCACGTCGCGCACGCCAGCGTCGATAACCAGACCGCGTACGCCTCGTGCGAGGACGCTGGTAGCGAGCAGTTCACCGAAATATCCGTCGTCACAGGGACTCGTCGGGCTCACAATGAGAAGATCTCCGCTTTGGGCTTGTTCCACAGCGACGTGAATCGACCAATTGTCTCCGGGCGCCACCTCACAGGTGAGCGCGTTGCCCGAAACGTGCACCGGTCGAAAGATCGGACGCAGGCGACTCGCCATGAGGCCAGTACGTCCTTGGGCTTCATGAATCGTCGCCACCCCGAATTTGCCGAGCGCGTCAACGAGTTCGCCGTCGGTACGGGGTGTGTTTCTGACGACGACAGCCATGAACTCCTCCAGGTACCGCGCGACGAAGCGATAATGCTGTTACAGCGCCGCCTGCTTGCGGTACGTTGTAATTAACTGAACAGTACACTATACCTTCGGCCGAGAAGAAGCCTACAAGCGCTGAAAAGTAACGATGATGACGTGGAGGGGGACTCGTGAAAGACGTGCACACCCAGGTCGTTATTGTCGGCGCGGGCCCCGCGGGTCTGCTGCTAGGCCACCTGCTGGGACGAGAGGGAGTCGACAGCATCGTCGTCGAGCGGCGCAGTAGAGAGTACGTCGAGCGGCGCGTTCGCGCCGGCGTCATCGAATTTGGTGTGGCCAACTCGTTGGAAGAGGCTGGTGCGGGTG
This sequence comes from uncultured Acidimicrobiaceae bacterium, assembly GCA_963803745.1. GTDB lineage: Bacteria > Actinomycetota > Acidimicrobiia > Acidimicrobiales > RAAP-2 > RAAP-2. Next base: position 386,740 of record CAWDNL010000002.1, read on the forward strand.
AGCGAATGCGCCGAGAGGGCCTCATTCATCACGGCGTGGAGTTTCGATTCGACGGTCGGTCGCACCGAGTACCTCTGAGCGAGCTTGCCGAAGGGAAAACCATCACGGTGTACGGGCAGCAAGAGTTGGTGAAGGATCTCATCACGCTGCGTCTCGCGTCTGGAGCGGCCCTGTTGTTTGACTCCGAGGTCGTGAGCCTTGACGGACTGACCAGTGACGAGCCGGTCGTTGAAGTACGAGGGTCCGCAGGATCGCTTCGAGTCTCGTGCGACTTCGTGGCGGGCTGCGACGGAAGCCACGGCGTGGCGAGCCAATCCCTGCCCGAGTCGGTACTTCACCGCTACGAGAGGACGTACCCCTTCGCCTGGCTCGGGATTTTGGCCGACGCCCCGCCAACGTCGGAGGAACTCATCTACTGTCGACACGATCAGGGCTTCGCGCTCTGTTCCATGCGTTCGCCGTTGGTGAGCCGCCTCTACCTAGGTGTTCGTCCCACGGACACGCTCGAAGATTGGTCGGACGATCGCATTTGGGAGGAGCTCAACATTCGCTTGGCAACCGAAACAACGCCCGAAATCAACCAAGGACCCATCACGGAGCGTTCGCTCACCGCGATGCGAAGTGTCGTCCTTGCCCCGATGCGCTACGGACGACTTTTCATGGCAGGCGACGCCGCGCACATCGTGCCGCCTGCGGGTGCGAAAGGCATGAATCTGGCACTCGCGGATATCCGCGAACTGGCTCAGGCACTCGGGGTGGCTCTCAAGCAAAAAGACGACGCGTTGCTGGAGACGTATTCAGACATCTGCCTCGAGCGAGTTTGGCGCGCCGAAGAGTTCTCCAACTACATGACCCAGATGCTGCATCCGAGTGAGGAGGACGACTTCGAAAACGCCGTCCAGCAGGCGCGGCTGCGTCAAATGGTCACGTCGCGAGAGGCGTCAATCGTACTGGCGCGGAACTATACCGATTTGAACAGCCTCTAAAAGGGGTACTCCGGCATCTCGCTCTGCGCCGTCACCCACTGGGTCTCGGTGTAGGCGTCGAGGTTGGCGAGGCCTCCCATCCGCGAGCCGTTTCCCGAGCTCCCGATACCCCCAAAGGGGATGACGGCTTCGTCAGCCACCGTCTGGTCATTGATGTGAATGGCCCCGGTGGGGATGCGACCCGCGAGTTCCAAGGCTCGCAGACCGTCCTTGGCGAGAATGCCCAATGAGAGGCCGTAGGGACTGGCTGAAGCCATCTGAACGGCTTCCTCGAGCGACTCGTACGACACGACGGGCGCGACCGGTCCGAAGACCTCTTCGCAGTATGCCCGTGAGGTGGTGGGCACGTCACTGAGCACCGTCGGGCGATAAAAGAGCCCTTCGTATGTGCCGCCCGCCAAGAGCGTGGCACCCGCGTCAACCGTCTCGGTCACCATGGTGTGGACCCGATCACGCTGTTTGGCGTCGATGAGCGGCCCGAGCGCCACCTGCCCGGTCTTGGGATCTCCAACCGGAAGATGGTTAGCGTGCTCGGCCAACAGCGCCGCGTACTCTTTCGCCACCGCGGCGTCCACGATGTGTCGACCAGTCGTCATGCAGATCTGCCCTTGGTGCATGAACGACCCGAACGCGCCGACCGACGCCGCATTCTCGAGGTCAACGTCGGCCATCACGATCAGTGCCGAGTTGCCTCCGAGCTCAAGGTGCACGCGCTTTAGGTGCTGAGCGCCGAGCGAGCCGACGACTCTGCCGGCGGCAGTCGAACCGGTGAAGGCGATGACTCGCACGTTTGGATCGGTAACTAGCGCCTCACCCACGTCGGCGCCTCCGGGCAGCACCGACAGCAGACCCTCTGGCAGCCCCGCTTCTGCAAAGACCCGTGCCACAATCACGCCGCCTGACACGGCAGTTCGAGGGTCAGGTTTGAGAATGACGGCGTTGCCCAGGGCGAGAGCGGGAGCAACGGATCGCATGGAGAGGATGAGCGGGAAGTTAAAGGGCGCTATAACGCCAACGACCCCCGCGGGCACGCGGCGAGAGAAACTCAGTCGCGGCATCTCGCTTCGAAGCACGTTGCCCGTGGGGTGCGACGCGAGCGCCGCCGCCTCGAAGCACTCCTCCGCCGCAATTTGAATCTCAAGACCGGCCTTGGGTCCGATGCCACCGGACTCTCTTACAATCCACTCCGAAAGCTCGTCTGCGTTGTCCAAAAAAAGTTGTCCGGCGCGGCGAAGAACGGCACTTCGCTCCGTAAAGGGAAGTTCGGCCCAGGACTTCTGCACGGCCAAGGCGATCGCCGACGCTTCGGCCACGTCGGCGACACTCGCACGACCGCTGCGAGCGAGCTCCTCACCCGTCGCGGGCTCTACCACGGCCGCATCGCCGGCGCCTCCCGGGCGCCATCCGTTGAGTGAAATGTTGCCTTGCCACGTCTTTTCGTCAAGCAAGGACATGTGAACCCCCTAGTTCAAAGATGCTTGTTTACTAGCACAGATTTGGTGGTTTGGGTTGGGGACGTCCAGACGGGCGGTCCCTGAGAGAAAAGGTCTTGGGGCGCCGTGCACGAGGCGGTGGGCGCTCTTAACATCGTGCAGAGACGAGAGTCGAGGATTCAGCGAATTGATCGACAGGGCCGACTGAGTTGGGGGAGTCGCAGCAAACATAGGTCGACTTGAGAGATGGGGCGGCGGAGAATTTTGGCGTAGCGCCCTCGTTATTGGCGTTTTCTTGAAGAAGGACGAAGTGCGTGGTTATGTACGAAATAGTGTGTTAAGAATTGATCAAACTTATTTGAGGGGGAAAATATGAGTAGTGAAGAACGCGGTGGTGGGGGGACGGGCGAGCCAACCATTCCCGGCTGGGGCAGCGTGGAGTTCGGCCGTCGTCTCGGTCTCAAGGCATTGGGAGCGACCGCAGCGGTGGGAGGACTCGCGGCGTTAACAAGCGCTTCGGCCGCTTCCGCAGCGACAAAATCGTCAACTATCAAGATCGGCTATGTCACTCCGAAGACAGGCTCTTTGGCGGACTTCGCGGGACCGGACGACTTTGTGCTGAGTCTCATACGTTCGTCGAGTTATTTCTCCAAGGGGATGACGATCGGCGGCAAGAAGTACAAATTCGAGATCACGGTGAAGGACAGCCAGTCGAACGCGTCGGTGGCGAGCCAGGTGACGACCGAGTTGATTCAATCGACGGGTGTCGACCTTGTGGTCACGAGCTCCGCGCCGGAGACGACGATTCCCGTGAGTGCGGTCTGTGAAGGTGCGCATATTCCCTGTCTTTCCACGGTCTGCCCGTGGGAAGCGTGGTGGACGGGCGTGAGTTCGACCAACTCCATCGGCGATGCCGGTAACGCGGTCGGTGCGTCACCGAAGTACTGCAGCATGTTCTTTTTCGGCATACCGCAGTTCGTGCTCTGCTTCCTACCGATGTGGAACCGTATCTTGGCGTCGACGAGCGCGAACACCGTGTATGCAGCCATGTTCCCGAACGACGCGGACGGCAACGCTTTCGCCGCCGCGTGGCCCCCAACGTTGGGCGCGATCTCTGCGGCGCAGAAAGGACAGACCTGGACCGAAGTCTTTGGTGGGGCTTACACCGACGGCACCACGGACTTTTCCACCATGATCGAAACGTTCAAGACCGGTTCCGGTGGACAAAGTTGTGACTTCTTCATCAACTGCCCGTTGCCACCAGACTTCTATACGTTCTGGACGCAGGCGGCAGAGCAACAGTGGAAGCCGAAGTTGGCGACGGTTGCCAAGGTCATGCTCTTTCCGACCGACGTCTACGCGCTAGGGGCGCTCTCGAACAACGTGGCGACTGACTGCTGGTTTTCACCGAATGCGCCGTACAAGTCGTCGCTCACCGGACTCTCGGCGTACGACTTTGCGTCGAAGTATCAGACCGTGACCAAGGGTCAGTGGGTTCAGTCGATGGGTTCGACCTATTCGCTCTTCGAGATCGTGATCGAGGCATTGAAGAAAGTGAAGAACCCCCACGATCGCGAAGCGGTGGCGAATGCCTTCGCTGAAGTGAAGTACGACGGGATGTGCGGTCCATTGAACTTCTCCGCATCGACCAACCCGGCGAAGGGCATTGGCATCATCAACCCCGTCGGAATCCAGTGGAAGCCGGGATCGACCGTTCTGGTCGGTCACAAGAAGTGGGCCTGGTCGCCGTGGGTCGTCGACAACACTCTGAACAAGGACATTCCGATTCAGGCGGCGCTAGAGCCGACTAATTCGTAAACTCCATTAGTTAATGCCGCTCCTCCAGCTGGAAGGAATCTCGAAGCGCTTCGGCCGAGTAGTTGTCGCAGAAGAGGTCACCTTTCAGCTGCAGGAGGGCGCGTCCGTCGGCGTGGTAGGCCCGAACGGAGCGGGCAAGACGTCGCTCTTTAGCATCATCTCGGGTGACATCAAGCCAGACTCGGGGACTGTGCGATTTGAGGGAAGAACCCTGAACTCAATGAACGCGCCATCTCGGTGTCGACTGGGAATTGGCCGCACGTATCAGATTCCTCAGCCCTTCGACAACCTCACGGTCTTTGAGAATGCGTTGCTCGCTGCTCAACAAGGAGGGAGAGAACGTCGACGCGCGAGTTACGACCTGGCGTACTCCTCGTTGGAGCGAGCCGGTCTCAGCGAGCTCGCCAATCGGCGGGCCGCCTCCCTCGGTCTATTACACCGAAAGCGTTTGGAGCTCGCGCGGGCGCTCTCGACGAATCCGAAGTTGCTGCTGCTCGATGAGATCGCCGGCGGTTTGACCGACCTGGAGGTCGTCGAACTGACGGCCGTCATTCGTGACTTGCAGCGCGACGGTATGACCATCCTCTGGATCGAGCACGTCGTGCGCGCCTTGCTGTCCACCGTCGAGCGGCTGCTCTGTCTGGCGAATGGAGAAGTGGTGGCCGACGGAGAGCCCCGTCAGGTCCTGGCCTCTGAGGCCGTGCGGCGGGTGTATTTAGGCGGCGCCATCATCAACGAGGCCACGGCCTGATGGACGACAACTCACTCGAGCAACCGCGGCACGCCGAACTCTTAGCGGTGAACAGTCTCTCGGTGTACCACGGTCAACTCTGCGCCATCGACAACGTGAGCCTGAGTGTGGGCCAGGGAGAGGTGCTCGCCATCATCGGTGCCAACGGCGCGGGAAAGTCCACGCTGTTGCGCACTATCGCCGGACTGCATCGACCGTCCTCGGGGTCGATCACCTTCAAAGGTGAAAATATTTCGCGCCTCGTGGCGCACCAAAGGGTCCGAAGAGGTATCTCACTCGTCCCCGAGGGCCGTCGACTCTTTAGTTCGATGACCCTGGAGGAGAATCTGTTGGTAGGCGCCCACAAGGCGGCCAAGGGACCCTTCGACTTGGCTCGTGTGTACTCACTCTTTCCCTGGATGAACGATCGTCGCCACGGCAAGGTGTTTCAGTTTTCTGGTGGCGAGCAACAGGCGGTCGCAATCGGCCGTGCCCTGGTGGCTAATCCCAAGGTCCTCATGCTCGACGAACTCTCACTCGGCCTCGCACCCATTGTCATCGAGGCGATCTATGAGGTGATCCCCGACATCGTGGGTCACGGCATTGGCATCTTGCTGGTTGAACAGGATGTCAGCCAAGGCCTGCGCGTCGCCACCCGCGTGCACTGCCTCCTCGAAGGTAAGACGTCCCTGACGGGCACGCCGGCCGAGTTAACTCCCCAAGAGATTGAACGCGCCTACTTCGGTTCCGATCTCCACGACGCGACCACGGGGGAAACGCCATGACCTGGCTCAACATTCTCGTGCAGGGTGCCCTCATCGGTGGCTTCTACGCGCTCTTTGCCTGCGGACTCTCGCTGATGTTCGGGGTTATGAAAGTGATCAACCTCGCTCACGGAGACATGGCCGTGGTGGCCGCCTACGCGGCGGTGTTTCTTTCGCCGCATCTTCACATCGCGCAGCTGTGGTCCTTCGTCGTCATCGTCCCGCTGTTCGCCCTAATTGGCTACATCCTGCAGCGGACACTCCTTCAAAAGGCAATCGATCGCGATCCCTTCACGACCCTGTTGGTGACGTTCGGGCTGTCGGTTGTCATTGAGAATCTGCTACTCGAGATCTACACATCAAACGGCCAGTCCGTCAACATCGGGATTCTGATCGCCAAAGCGTGGCAAATCAACTCGGTCATCTACGTCTCCTATGTCTCGCTGGTCGTCCTGGGCGTAGCCGTCGCCGTCCTGGGGGCGTTGCAACTCTTTCTATCCAGGACGAGTAGCGGTCGGCTCATTCGGGCCGTGTCCGATGATCGCGAAGCGGCGCAACTCTGCGGCGCGAACTACAAGCACGTGTTCGGGGTCGCGGCGTCGATCGCTTTCGCGACGGTCGCCCTCGCCGGCATCTCCTTTGGGATGATGACGGAGTTCGCCCCCACGTCTGGTGGTAGCAACCTGCTCTTCGCTTTCGAGGCGGTTGTCATCGGTGGCATCGGGTCGCTGTGGGGCACGCTGGTCGGGGGCATTGCTCTCGGGGTCGCCCAGCAGTTTGGTGCGCACTTCAATCCGGCCTACCAGGTGCTCGCCGGTAACGTCTTGTTCCTCTTGGTCCTCGCCATTCGCCCGCAAGGACTCTTCGGACGCAAGGTATCGCTCAATGAGTGATAGGCCACTCTCTTTGGGCGGCGGACCTCTCAACGTTGAACGTTCCACCTTCTCGCCGGCCTACAGCATCGTCGGGACCCTCATCATCTTCGCGTTCTTCACCGCCGCTCCCTGGATCCTCGCCGCATCGTGGGTCTCTGTGCTGTCGAACTTCTTCATCCTTGTCATCATGGCCACGATGTGGAATCTGCTGGCTGGCTACGCGGGTATGGTCTCCATCGGCCAACAAGGTTTCGTCGGGCTCGGGGCGTACGCCCTTCTGTACTTTGCGATTAAGGGCATGAGTCCCTTTGTGGCGATTCCCGTCGCGATGATCGCCTGTGCAATTCTGGCTTACCCCATTACGTTTCTCTTGTTTCGTCTGCGTGGCGGTTACTTCGCGGTCGCTACGTGGGTCATCGCGGACAGCGCCATGCTGGTAATACTGTCGATCGCCCTGTTGGGAGGCGGGACCGGCAAGTACCTTCCCGGACTCTCCAATTTGAGCCCCAGCCAACTCGATCACGACACGTATCTCGCGACGTGGTTCGTCGCTTTCGCGGTCGTCGTGGCCACCTACTTCATTCTTCGCAGTCGCCTGGGACTCGTGCTGTCATCGATGCGCGACAATGAGACTGCCGCTCGTAGCGCCGGAGCCAAGGTGACCTCAACAAGGCGCCTTATCTACGTCATCGCGGCGGCCGGTTGTGGTGCCGCCGGTGCGGTGCTCGCCATCAGCCAGCCCTTCATACAGCCCGGCAACGAGTTCAGCTTGAACTGGGCGGCGGAGATGCTCTTCGTGTCGATGATCGGGGGCCTCGGCACGATTGAAGGACCCATCATTGGCTGCGTTATCTTCTTCGCGCTGCAGCAGTGGTTGCAGAACCTCGGGGCGTGGTACCTCATCATCTTCGGAAGCGTTGCGGTCGTCATAGCGCTCTGGTTGCCACGCGGCATATGGGGCGCCATTCGCGAAAGAACCCACTTCGAACTCCTGCCGGTCGGCTATCGAGTGAGCACTCGAAAACCGCGTGGCAAAGTCGTGACGGCGCGCGACGTGGAGGCGGTTGACTAGCACGAAGCGGCCTCGTGGGCGAGAAGACGCGTTTCTTTGACAGGTAGACTGGCACGTGGCCGCAACGACTCCTCCCTCTCGTCGTGCGCCCCAGGGGCGCAGACCCGCCAGTGGCGGTGGCGGCGGTTCTGGCGCTGGTGCTCGGACAAACGCGGCTCGCGGGAAAAACCGCTCTGACGGCGCTTCGACGTTCAAGCGTCGCACCGACGGCAGCGCTAGCGCACCTCGTCGACAGGAAACACGTGCGGGCGAAGCCAGGGCTAGCGCCTCGCGGGCCCCTTACGAGCGCCGAACGAAGGCCCAAGATGACCAACGCCCTTCAGCCGACGCCTATGGCCCCAAACGGTCGCCCCATTCCAAAGGGTCATCGAGAGGCCCTCGTGACCCAGACCAGCGTGGCGCAAAGCCCGCGCGACCGTATCGAAAGTCGAGTGGGGACGCACGGCCCAACAGAGAGAGCCCTGCGCGTGGTCGGACGCCTCGCGACGAGAGGCCTTCGAGAGGTTCGCGTGACGGAGATGGTCGAACCACGAGGTCCGCGCGACCGTATCGAAAGTCGAGTGACGAGGCGTCCTCCAAGCGCGCACCGTCACGAGGCCCTTCGCCTCGGTCGTCGTCTCTTCGATCTCCAACAGAGCGTCCACCAAAGCCCTTAACGCCAGAGCAGCGACAACGACAGGCAGCGGGCGAGCACGCCCGGCAAAAAGGGTGGGGCAGCGTTGCTCGCAAGGGTGCCGTCAACATTACGAGCACCGGTCAAGAGCTCGGTGACGCGAAGAGCCGAAGCCGCACGCCCGACCCCTTAGGCGCGTGGGAGTCGCTCGAGCGATCCCCGTCACGAAGCGCACCGCCGGCCAAGGCAAAAACGCGAACGAAGTACGCCCTCCCGGGTGACGTCGCCTCGGACGTGCGCAAAGCCTTCATTGGCACGGCGTACATGCGGGAGAAGATGGTGAATACCCTGACGCGCGCCGCCGAGGCCTACGACCGCAAGCGCTACGAAGAGGCGTTGCGCCTCGGTCGCGTAGTGGCCGACGCCACACCGGGCGTGGCAGCCGTCCGAGAGCTCACCGGCCTCGCTGCATACCGCGCGGAGCGCTGGTCCATGTCGAAGATCCACCTTCGTGCGTACTTCACGATCTCCGGCGACTCCGAACACCTGCCACTGGTCATGGACGCCGACCGAGCGAATCACCGCTATCGAGCCGTCGAGAAGACCTTCGAGGAGTTGCTCGAGAGTGAACCGTCGCCCGAGGTACTGGCGGAAGGTCGCATCGTGATGGCGGCTACCCTTGCCGACCAGCGTCGATACGAAGAGGCCATTGAACTTCTCACCCGGGCGGGTGCCACGAAGAACCTCCGTAACCCCTCCTATCGACACGTGCGGCTCTGGTACGCCCTCGCGGACGTCTACGACCGCGCCGGTGACACGACCGCGGCCCGAGAGATGTTCTCTCGCGTGGTGCTGGCCGAACCCGAGGCCTACGACGCGGCTGCTCGCCTCAGCGAGCTCGGCGCGACACTGCCGAGAAAGAATCGAAAACGGCGCGTAACTCCGAAGTCCAAGAAGAACATCGACTGAGACCTCGTCACCAGCGCCGTAACCCATTTCCTCCGTGGCCGGCGCTAGGACGTCATTCCACCTAGGCCGACCAGGGATCGAGCGTGTTCAATCTCACCCATATGACGTAGGGCGTGCTGGTAGACCCAGCACTCCAGCGCGTCACTGCGCGTGATGCCTCCTTCTCCCCCGACGCGCGCCGAGAACGTCTGGGCAATCGTGGGCCCGTACGGCGGGCGAATTAGCACCTCGCTAAAAAGCGCCGGCTCGATGGAAGCGACGTACTCCTCGGTGGTGCGAAACACTTCGTGCTGGAAGTGACGAAACGCGTCGTAATCGCCGATGCGTTGACGCATCATCTCTTCCACGCTTCTCTCCTTGCCATGGTCAATCACGCCGAGATCGAGGCGTCGGGCCCAGTCGTCATTGAACTGTGGCGCCGGACCGCCGAGAAAAACCAGCGATCCGTCTTCGAGGAGCAGCTGGTGAACGAGAGAAAACGCAATGGGCAACGTGGTCGGATGCGTAACGGCGTTGATCTGCTCCACGTTCATGCTGTCGCAGGCGTCGTAGTAGAGCGAGTGCACCGCCGCGAGGCGGCGCAGCAGTGATGAGCGATAGTCCACGTCCACCCCGTCACCCCTATCTACCGAGGGGTGAACGACTTCGGTGTGACTCGCGTCACGAGCCGATCGACGAGGCGCACCTGTAACATTCCGTCATGGACATTGCCTCTCTCTTGGGCGACGACGCGTCGCTGCTGCTCGATCACAAAGCCACGGCCTTTCCAAAGGAGTTGCTGACGCTTCCGGGACCTTCGTTCCTGAACGACGTGTTCACTTGGAGCGACCGCACGCCGGCGGTGTTGCGCAACCTGGGCACCGTGTACAACCATGGCCGTCTCGGCGGTACGGGGTACCTGTCGATTCTCCCCGTGGACCAAGGCATCGAACACTCCGCCGCCGCCAGTTTTGCTCCCTACCCGGAGTACTTCGACCCCGCACGACTCTGCGACCTCGCCCTGGCGGGTGACTGCAACGCTATTGCGACCACGCTCGGCAACTTGGGCATCGTGTCGCGGCGCTACGTGCACCGAATTCCCTTCATCCTCAAGCTCAACCACAACGACCTGCTGCGCTATCCGAACACCTACGATCAGCAGTTCTTCGCCTCGGTGCAGCAGGCCTTCGACCTCGGCGCGGTGGGCGTTGGGGCGACGGTGTACTTCGGCTCGCCAGACTCAATCCATCAGATCGAAGAGGTCCGAGTCGCCTTCGCCGAGGCGCACCGTCTCGGACTCTTCACGGTGCTCTGGTGCTATCTGCGCAACGACGCCTTCGTAACGGGGGGCGTTGACTACCAACTGAGCGCCGATCTCACGGGCCAGGGTAACCATCTCGGTGTCACGATCGAAGCGGACATCATCAAACAGAAGCAGGCGGTTAACAACGGGGGATACAACGCCGTGAAGTTCGGCAAGACCGACCCGCGGGTGTACTCGGAACTCACCACGGATAACCCCATCGACTTAACCCGCTGGCAGGTGGTGAACTGTTACGCCGGACGAATTGGCCTTATCAACTCCGGCGGTGAGTCCAAGGGCAACAACGATCTGGAGACGGCGGTGCGCACGGCCGTTATTAACAAGCGGGCCGGTGGGCAAGGCCTCATACTCGGTCGCAAGGCCTTCCAGCGGCCCATCGATGAAGGCGCGGCCATCATGCACGCCGTGCAAGACGTCTACCTTGATGAGTCCATCACGATCGCGTAGCAACTAGTAATACGCTTCACTCGTGAGTGAGAGCGACAGCGTTGATGCGGGGTGGTTGACGTGGCCCAACGCCATAACGCTGCTGCGACTGGCACTACTTCCGGTATTTTTCTGGGTCCTCTTCAGTACTGATCATCGGGCGATTGCGGCATGGCTCCTCGGCGCGCTGGGTGCCACTGATTGGATTGATGGTTTCGTGGCGCGGCGACTTCATCAAGTTTCCACCGTGGGCAAGATTCTCGATCCGACGGCCGATCGGCTACTTGTCATTGGAGGGCTGCTCGCCGTGGCGGCGGTGGGCGCCGTCCCGTGGTGGTTTGCGCTCGCCACGTTGGCGCGCGAGCTGATTGTCTCAAGTTTGACGCTGATCTTGGCCGCGTTGGGTGCTGCCAGGATCAACGTGCTCTGGTGGGGCAAGGTGTCAACATTCGCCCTGATGACGACCTTTCCACTTTTCCTCTTGACATCAAATCCGCATCACGCGCCCTTAACCACGTGGCAACACGACGGGCGTGACGCGTGCTGGGTGATTGGCATAGTGGGCCTCTCGCTGTCCTGGCTCGTGCTCGCGGGCTACGTGAAACCGGCGTTGCGCGCACTACGAGATGGGCGCCAGGGCCGACCGATCTTGTAAGTTGGCTCGCATGCAGATACCAAGCGAACTTCGTTACTCCAATGATCACGAGTGGGCCAAGAACGAGGGCGATCACGTACGCGTGGGCATCACTGACTACGCCCAAGACGCGCTCGGCGATGTAGTGTTCGTCGATCTGCCGAAGGTTGGAACTGCGGTGAGCGTGGGTGGGGTCATCGGTGAGGTCGAGTCGACGAAGTCGGTCTCTGAGATTTACGCACCGGTCGCGGGCACGGTCGCGACCGTTAACGACGCACTCAGTTCATCGCCCGAGTTAGTGAACAGCGACCCCTACGGAGCGGGTTGGATCTGCGAGATTGCGACCACCTCGACGAGCGACTATGACGCACTACTCGACGCACCAGGTTACGAAGCGTTGACGACGAACTAGCCCCGACGGCTATTTCCAAAGTTAACTAGTGTGAGGGTCGTGAACTGCCGTCGCTGTGGAGAGATACTCAACGCCAACGCGAATTTTTGCTGGTCGTGTGGTGCACCACAGCACGATTCATCTTCTCCGGAAACCGTCGCCGTACCCGTAGTCAGCGCACCGGACTCGATGCATCCCGACGCGAATCGCGGGCCGGCGGGTGAGCATCGTGACGAGTTAGTGATCGCCGCGGGTCCCCAGGCCGGCACCCGGATCGAATTGACTAGTGACGTCGTCACGGTAGGACGACACGAGGCGAGCGCCCTCCTGCTCGACGACGTGTCGGTGTCGCGTCATCACGCCGTGTTCACACGCACGGCGAGCGGGCGAATCACCTTGCGTGATTTGAACTCGCTGAATGGCACCTACGTCAATGGCAAACGCGTCGAAGAGACGACTCTGCACTCGGCCGACGAAGTTCAGATCGGCAAATTCAAACTTGTTTTTTGGGAGGCAACACGATGAGCGCGAATCAGGGCGTGATGCGAATAGGCGAAGTGCACGCGCAGTTGCGAAAAGACTTTCCCGACGTCGAACTTTCAAAGATCCGCTACTACGAAGATAAGGGCCTGGTCCAACCGAGTCGAAGTCGTAAGGGCTATCGCCTGTACTCCGAGCGCGATGTGGAGTGCCTGCGCGAAGCCATCCGCCTCGCCCAAGAAGAGTTCGTGCCACTTCGCGTCGTTCGGCTTCGTCTCATCGAGCAAGGGCTCCTCTCGGCGCCTCCGGTGACGCCGAGTGCTCGACAGGTGGCGCGTGACGCGGCGCCCAGTGTGGTGAGCGCACCCGCGCCGTCTCCGCGCCCCGCGTTGAGCGTGGTGGAGCCCGTGGCGCAAGAAGACGCGGGCGCCCCGGTGAAGGAGTACTTCACGACGAATGAACTCTTGGCGACGACCGGTCTACGACCCGAAGAGTTCAATCAGATTCAGGCCCTCGGCCTCGTGGTGCCGGTCGTTTTTGACGGCGAGACCATGTACGGCGCCCTGGATGTTCGAGTGGCGGCCCATTCGAGGGCTCTGCTCGCCCGCGGCGTTGACGCTCGTCTCCTCGGTTCACTTCGGCGCATCGCCGAACGCGAAATTGGCGTCGTGGACGACCTGACGGCACCGCTGCGACAGATCGGCGTCGAGCACACACCCGAAGCGATTGTGGCAATTACGAGCGACGTCGCACGCGAAGTCGCCGCACTACGAAGCGTGCTTCTCGAGCGCGAGCTCAACGAGTACCTGCGTCGCTAGACGTTATTTCTTCGCCGGTGCGGGTCTAGGCTGGCTACATGATCGAGGTCGTTCTTCGCGCGGTTCGCGTTGACGTCGGCAGTTCAACGCCCCTGCTCTTACTCGAGGAGGTGGGAGGCGAGCGGGTGTTATGCATTTTCATTGGCGCGCCAGACGCGGCGGCGATTGCCTACGCCCTTCAGGGAGTCGAATCACCACGTCCGATGTCGCACGATCTCCTCGGGCACGTCATAGGAGCGTTAGGCGCGCAGTTATTCTCCGTGGAGATCACTGAGCTGATCGACAATACGTTCTACGCAAACTTGCGACTCTTGCGCGGGAACGATGAAGTCATTGTTAGTTCGCGACCGAGTGACGCGGTGGCTCTGGCCCTGCGAGTGGGCGCGCCCATTCTCGTGAGCGACGACCTCATGGCGAGCGAAGGAAAAGTAATGCTGTTGGCCTACGACGAGGACGACGAAGAGTACGTCGAACTCGAATCCTCGAACGAGGCCGATCTCGTGGCACAGTTGCGTGAGTTTCTCGACCAAGTGCGCCCCGAGGACTTTGGCGAGTGAGACGAGGGCTCATCGCGGTCGGCATCATTATTGCGTTTGTGGCCATCCTTACGTTGAGTCGACACGATATTCACTCAACGACCACCACCACGACCACGAAGCCGCCCACCACGACCACGTCAACGACCAGCACCACCTTGGCGAGCGCCACGTGCCTGGCGAACGAATTCAGCGGTGTCTACAACGAAGGTGAAGGGGCGGCGGGCACGATCTACGCGAGCGTCACGCTAACCAAAACCACCGCAGGAACGTGCACACTCAAGGGTTGGCCCATCCTTACCTTGTCGGACCGCCTCGGCGCGGTCCTCAAGTCCTCGGGCGTCGATGTACCCTCCGCGGGCAGCGGTTTTCAGTTTCTTACGCCCACCCAGGCCAACGACGCGCCCACCACGTTGACGTTGTCGATGAACTCGGCGACGACGTTCTCGTTGGCGTACTCCGACGTTCAGTCGGGAACGACGGCGTGTGAGAGCGCGGTGACCGTCAGTGTTCAGTTCGTCACCGGCGGAGCCGCCATTCCGGTGACGCCCTTGTACGCCGTGCAGCCCTGTGACGGGGGCCAGCTTTGGCTGAGCCCGTTCTACTAAATCGAATCGACGCTATCGCTAAGCGTGATGAGAATTCGGCCGCGAGTCGCGCTGATGCGGATGCTCTCCAGCGCCTCGGGTAGTCCCTCCAACGTGATGACTCGATCAACGAAGGATGGGTAGTCAACGAATGGGGCTACTTCGCCCAGAGCGATCCAGACCCGCTCGCGCGTGGCCGTCGTCGCATCCACGGCGTCGATCCCCAACAGAGCCACGCTGCGAGTAATGAAGGGATAGAGCGTCGTCGAAATATCCGCGCTGGCCACGAGACCGCTCGCGGCGACGGCGCCGCCGTAGCGAAGAGAGCGCAGAATCTGATGGAGCGTATCGCCGCCGACGCAATCGATCGCGCCATCCCAACGCTCACTGGCGAGCACTCGATCGGGACGATCACTTATTTCGTCTCGACCGATGACTTGCACGGCACCACGCTCAAGCAGCCACGAAGTGGCGTCGCTGGAACCGGTGGAGGCGATCGTTTCGTAGCCGCGCCGCGCGAGGTACGTTACCGCTTGCGATCCAACCCCTCCGGTGGCGCCGGTGACGAGTACGCGACCACCGAGACGAAGTCCGCGTTCTTCGAGCGCGAGCACGCTCGCCATCGCGGTGAATCCGGCGGTACCAATGATCATGGCATCGCGCGGAGAAACGTTGGAAGGTAGACGCGAGAGATACGAAGCGGGCGCGTAGACATACGTGGCGAAGCCGCCGTCGCGGGCCACACCAAGAGCACCGCCGTGAACCGCAACGAGGTCGCCGGGTTCGAAGCCATCCACGGGTGACGCCACCACCACCCCGGCGGCATCGACGCCGCCCACGAGGGAGTCCACGCGTCGCACGCGGCTTGGTGCGCTCGCCACCATCGCGTCTTTGAAATTCACGCCCGAATAGTCGATCTTTACGAGGACGTCACTCTCTACCTTTGGGACCGGCGCGACGTCTCGAACTTCCAAAGAGAGCTGACCTTCACGCTCGGTGACCACGAACGCTCGCATCGCTCCAGACTATGCAGGGCGTGGGGTGTCGCTTCTAGGAGTAGTGGATCCGTTTGACTTAGCCCTCCAGTTGCTTTCCTGCGTTGTTACAGGCCCCGCCTAACTTCAAATTCGTTTTGAATGCCGCACCACGACGTTGCCGCACCTATCGATATCGTCTGCATCCGACCGTGCGACAGTCTCGGGCACTCGGACGCCAACTTAACTACCAACGAGAGCTCTTCAACGCGGCCCTAGAGGAGCGAATCGGCGCGTGGAAGTGGGGAACATCGCTACGTCACTTACGTGGACCAATGTCGCACGCTCACCAGTCTGAAAGAAGTTCGTCCGGAGGTGGTGACGTGTGGCGTCACCCTTTGCCGGGGAACCTTGAAGCGCCTGGATCGGGCATTCGATGGATTCTTTCGACGAGTGCAAAGTGGCGAACCGCCGGGTTTCCCACGATTTCGCTCGGCCCATCGCTGGGACTCTATGCAGTGGGAGGATTACGGCGGATGGAAGGTCACCGACGACCACCGACTCCGGCTCTTGGGCATCGGCGAGATCAAGATGAACTACTACCGGCCCCATAAGGGAACACCCAAGGCCATCACCGTGAAACTCGAAGGAAAGAAGTGGTGGGTGAGCGTGCGCTGCGTGGACGTGCCCGCGAAGCGATTGCCGAAAACGGGTCGTGAAGTCGGCATTGACCTAGGCGTCGTCAACATTGTCGCAACGAGTGACGGTGAACCACTTCTCGGCGAGCAGTTCGGCTCGCGGGCGAAGAAGCAGCTGGCGGAGGCTCAACGTCAACTCGCCACCAAGCAACGTGGCAGCAACCATCGCCGACGCCAAGTGGAAGTAGTCGCACGAATTCACCGCAAGGTTGCGAATCAACGACGAAACGCCGCTCACCAACTCAGTCGTCAACTGGTCAACGACTATGACTTCATTGTCCTTGAGAATCTGAAGATCACCAACATGCTTCGAGCCCCGAAGCCCAAACTCGATCCCGAGAATCCCGGAGCATATTTACCTAATGGCGCGGCTCGCAAGTCTGGCCTTAATCGTTCTAACCATGACGCGGGGTGGGGAATCCTCGTCGACATGATCCTCTACAAGGCAGAGTGCGCCGGTAGAGAGGTCGTGAAGGTGAGTCCCCACTACACGGGTCAGCGTTGTGCCGAGTGTGGGCACTGCGAAGCTCCTCGAACCGCGTCAGCCAAAAGGAGTTTCGATGTCAGGGCTGCGGTCACGAGGACCACGCCGATCGAAACGCCGCTCGCAATATCCTTTGGGCTGGTAGAGCCCAGCGGGCTTCGGCCCGCGTAGGGTCGAACTGACCCGCTACCCCGTACCATCTCCAAGGTGACCCGTGTCCTGCTAAATGATCGCCCCACTTGGGCGCTGTTGCCGAAGCGCAGAGGCAGAACGGTCGTGTTGCTGCACGGGGGACTGAGCAACAGCGCAAGTTTGTTGCGCACTCTGGGCCCGCATCTTTCGAAGCGCTTTGCTCTCGCCGCCTTCGATCGAAGAGGGCACGGACGCACCTCTGACACGGCCGCCCCATTTAGTTATGACGACATGGCGGGGGAGACGATTGCGTTTCTGGAGTTGTTAAAACGGCGCGTCTACTTGGTGGGTCACAGCGACGGGGCCAACGTCGCGCTGTTGGTGGCGTTGCGTCGCCCGGACCTTCTGCGACGCGTCGTACTCGTCGGCGCGAACTATCACTTCAAGGGTCTCGTGCCCATGACGGACTTTACGCCCGAGAGCCCTGATTTCGAAGAGTTCGCGCGAGACTTTGCCACGCGCTCTCCGGACGGTTACGAACACGCGGCCGCAGTGGTGGAGAAGTCTCTGCGCTTGGTACAGAGTGAGCCCAGGTTGAAGGAGAGTGATCTCAAGGCCATATCGGTGCCGGTCCTCGTCATGGCCGGCGACGACGACGTGGCCCGCCTCAGCCACACGGTGTCGATGTTCGAGGCGATCCCCGAGGCGCAGTTGGCGATACTTCCCGGCACGTCACACGCGATTTTGAAGGAGCGGACCAAGGAGTGTGGTCGTCTCATCGAGAGGTTCTTCCTAGGACCCATCCCGCCGGTCACGAAGTATCCGCTACGTCGGGCGCGAGACGGCGCGACGGAATCAAGTGTAAAGTCACCCTCCGATCAGTACACTTAGCGACATGTTGACGCGGCTCGAAAACGTGCGCGACAACATCATGGCGTGGTGGAACGGCTGCAACTATCTCACGCGCGACGGGATGCTCTATACCCTCGCCGCCGCCTTCGCCATCGTGCTCGGCTGGGCGTCGTCACAGCCCGCACAGTGGCAGTGGGGCTATCTCACCGTCGGTCCTTACGCGGTGGTCGCGCTGGTGGCGTTGGTGCTCGGGCGGCGCGCTATGAAACGAGAGCATCTCGCACGACTGGTGCTCTTGGTCGTTGTGCTTTTCGGCGCGGTCTTCGTACCGCTCGGCCTGGAAGCGCATTGGCGTCACGCGCAGCCCGAAGTGGGCGTGATCTCACGCGCGGGACAGCTGCTGAGCAAGGGAAAGGACCCCTATCGCGCCTACGACCGACACGGCGTCGTGGTGAACGAAATCAAGGGGTTGCCGGCCTTCGAGTCGTTTTTTCCATACTTCCCGCTGATGGGCATATTCGGTTTGCCTTCGGCGGCCACGCACGAGAGTAAGGGCCTCACTGACGCGCGCATCGTGATGACACTGATGACGCTCATCACGAGCGCCATCGCGTTGTCGCTGCTGCGCCTCTCGAAGCATCAGAAAATACGCGTGGCGCAGGTCTTGATCGCGTTGCCAACGGGGGCTCTCTTTCTCTCCACGGGTGGCGACGACATGCCAATTTTGGCACTGTCGTTGCTTGGGGTGGCAGCACTCCAACGCCGACAGTCCAACCTGGCCGGCTTTAGCCTTGGTCTGGCCGCGGCGATGAAGCTTACGGCCTGGCCCATGGCGGCTGGTGCCTTGCTGGTGGCTCGAAACCCAGGGGGTCGTTCGACGTGGAAGCGAGTGCTGGCCTGGATGAGCGCCATCGTCGTCGTCACTACGGTGCCCTTCATCTTTAAAGCTCCGGCCGCGTTCATGTCCAATGTCTTCGCCTTCCCGCTGGGACTGGCCGGCATCAGGTCGCCCGCGGCGAGTGATCTGCCGGGACATCTGCTCACGACGTGGATGCCCGCACTCGGCCACGTGCTGGCACCCGTCGCGTTTCTGGTGGGAGGATACTTCGCGGCGAAGTACATGCGTCGCCATTGGCCGTTGTCGTTGTCCCGGCTCCTGGGGCTGTTGAGCGTGGTCTTCGTCGTTGCCATGTGCGTCGCGACGGCGACGCGCATCGGTTACGTCATCTATCCGCTGAACTTCGCGTTGTGGTCATCGATGACCCGCGAACGTGCTCCCGTGACACCAGAGCTGGTGTACCAGGAGAGCTAGACGGTCTCGGAGTTTTGATAGATCTGAAAGGTCCAGTCAACGCTCGTGGCGCTCGACTTGGTGACGGTCACGCCAACCTCCCAGTAGAAGCCATCGTCGCCCGCCTTTTGGAACAGCGACTGGGGGTCGCCGTTGCTGGCGCTGCGCGAAAAGAGACTCCATCCGCGCGCTTGTAGCTGGGCGTTGAAGAAAGTGATGATCGCCGACGAACTCGTGTCCGACGTGGCCATGGGCTGCTGGCAGGAAAACTCACCCGCGCCGAGATCAGGCGTGCTCTCGCCGCTTCGGGGCTCGGTATTCACCGGCACCACGAAGGCGTCGGCGATGTTCGAAGGAACCTCTTCTGTCTGTAAGCAGTACTGCAGTTTGGCCGAAGGTGACGGATCACGTTGCAGGCCCCCGACAATGACCGGAATGGTAGTGGTTGCCTTGGAAACCACTCCTTGATTGGTGATGAAGTCAATGATCATGAAGGTGCCGAGCATCACCACCGCGAGGCCCAAAATAATGCCCGCGGGCCAGAGACTGGTCGTGGTGGTTACCGGGGGTTTCGGGGGATTGGGGTCACTCACTCACCCCATCCTAAGTGGTCGATTGGACCGCGCCCTTCGCCGAGTCGCCAGGTGGAGGCGCTCGTGAGTGCGGCGAGCACAAAGGACTTTGCGTCGCGTGCGGCTTCGGGCACGTTGCGCCCGAGCGCGAGCCCCGCCGCGAGCGCCGATGACAACGAACACCCGGTGCCATGATCATTCTTCGTCTCGAGACGCGACGTGTCAAAGATGACGAGGTCGTCGGCGCTGAGGAGAAGATCAGGGGCGTGACCACGTGGCGAGGTGAGAAAGTGTCCACCGGTGATGAGCACGTAGCGCGGGCCCATATCGAGCAACGTGCGCGCTAACGTCGCGACATCATCGATACTCGCGATCTCGGTGATCTCAACTCCGCACAGTAGGGCGGCTTCGCGAAGGTTCGGCGTGATGACCTCGGCGAAGGGAAAGAGCGCGTTTCTATACGCGTCGGCGCCGCCATCTTCCATCAGTGCGTCGCCGCTGGTGGACACCAATACCGGATCGACGACGAGGTGGGGGAGTAGACCCTCGCGCGCCAGAGCGCTCACGCGTTCGACGGTCACGGGACGTGCGAGCATGCCGGTCTTTGTGGCCTTGACATCGAAATCATCGACAACGACGCGTATCTGGGCTTCGACCATGGCGGGATCGATCGCCACCACGCCGAAAACGCCACGGGTATTCTGCGCGGTCACGGCCGTCATCGCCGTCGTGGCGTACACGCCAAAGGCGTTGAGGGATCGTATGTCGGCTTGGATGCCGGCGCCGCCTCCCGAGTCCGAGCCGGCGATGGATAAGGCGATCACGGGTTGCACGGTCTTACCCTAGTGAGAAGGGTTCGTCACTACGCTGGAGTCGTGGAAGAGCAGTTTCAAGTCGGATCGTTCTCTTCGGCGTCTCGACTGGTCGTCGGTACGGGCGGATTTCGCTCGATGGACGTTCTTGAGGCGTCGATACTCGCGTCGGGTTCCTCGATCGCGACCGTCGCACTGCGACGGGTCGACCCGAACGTCGAGGGTTCAATCTACGACCTGCTGTTGCGTCTGGGCGTGACATTGTTGCCCAACACAGCCGGGTGTTACAGCGCGGAAGAGGCCATCAAAGTGGCCGAACTCGCGCGCGAGGCCTTCTCCACGCCGCTCGTGAAACTTGAGGTGATCGGCGACGATGTAACGCTGCTGCCCGACACGACCGAAACGTTGGTGGCGGTCGATGAACTCGTACGGCGCGGCTTTGAGGTCTGGGCGTACACCTCGGACGATCTGATCGTGGCCCAACGTCTCGAGCAGGCCGGGTGCGTGGCCGTCATGCCACTCGGCTCGCCGATTGGTTCAGGCCTCGGTATTAGAAACCCTCACGCGCTTTCACTCATCACCGAGCGAGTCAACGTGCCAGTACTTCTTGACGCCGGCGTGGGCACCGCGTCGGACGCCGCTCTCGCCATGGAGTTGGGATGCGACGGGGTACTGGCGGCCTCCGCGATGAACCGGGCGCTCGAACCGGTGCTGATGGCTGAGGCGTTGAAAGAAGCCGTAAAAGCGGGCTACTTGGCCCGACGGGCCGGTCGTATTCCTACCCGTCTTCACGCGGAAGCGTCCTCACCGTCACTGGGTCGCCCCGATCTTTTTGCGGGTTAGCCAGGAAGTAACTACACTCGTGTAGTCCATCGAGATAGTCTGGTCAAGCCTCGGTCGGGAGGGACTACGTATGACTGACACGGCAACTTTTGGCTTTAGCGGACCGACGGTCTGTCGCCTCACGGGCGTGACGTACCGTCAGTTGGACTACTGGGCACGTACGGAGTTGGTGACGCCCTCCATCACCCCGGCGACGGGCAGCGGCTCCAAGCGGTCGTACTCCTATGGCGATGTCCTCGAAGTAAAGGTGATCAAGTCACTGCTCAGTTCGGGCGTCTCCTTGTCGCGCGCGCGACAGGCCGTCGAGTGTCTGCGCCGATCATTAGGCGCGGACTTGGCGGCGAGCAGCCTGGTGCTCTCGGACTCCGGATCGGTGCTCGCGCACGACGACGGTGAGCTCGTTGACCTGCTGCGCGGTGGCCAGGGGGTCTTCAACATTGTTCCTCTCGCGAAGGTAGTCGCCGAGCTCACGACCACGATTCGCCTATCAGAACTTTCTAAGTCGGAGAAGGGGGCCGCTACGGCGTGACCTCTTCAACGCGGAGCGACGAGACTCGTCGTCGCCATCCGAGCGTGGTACCGACTGTGGTTCAAGCCTTCGCTCATCCGAGTGAACAGCTCTTCTCTCAACTGTTGACGCTCTACGGTCACCAGTGGGTGTACGAGCCCATTGAGTTCCCCCTGGCCTGGGATGAGAAGGGCACGCCAATCCGTGGCTTTCGACCGGACTTCTTTTTGCCCCAACGCAGCCTCTTCATCGAACTCACCGTTCTCGACCAGCGTCTGGTGACGAAGAAGAATCAAAAGGTTCGACGCTTTCGCTCTCTTTATCCCGAGATTCCATTACTCGTGGTGTATCAGCGCGACTACCACGACCTGCTGCGTGTGCACGACCTCCGCGCGGGCGACGACCGAGCCGCCTAATGGCCACGGCTGAAAATCGGCGACCATTTCTCTACGACCTTCACGTCGAGCTCGGAGCGAAGATCGTTCCCTTCGGCGGGTGGGAGATGCCGCTGCAGTACTCGACGGGTACTGTTACCGAGCATCTGGCGTGCCGCCACGACGCAGTCGTCTTTGACGTCAGCCACCTCGGCACCGTCCGGTGTGACGGCTCGGGCATGTTCGACGCGCTGCAAAACACCCTGACCAACGATCTCAACAAGATCGCGTCGGGTCGGGCCCAGTACACGCACCTCTTGAACGACGACGGCTTCGTGGTCGACGACATCATCGTCTGGTGGGTAGGTAGTGACGAGTTCGACGTGATGCCGAACGCTTCTAACACCTCGGGCGTGACCTCCGCGCTACCGGGTGTTGACGTCACCTCGCAACGTTGCATCCTCGCGGTCCAGGGCCCCCGGGCTCGTGAGAAGGCTGAGGCCGTGGACTCACGATTCGCCAACGTCGGGCGATTTCGGGTCGAACGCTTTGACTACGAAGGGGTGGAAGTTCGCGTCGCCGGAACGGGCTACACCGGCGAGCCAGGTTTCGAGATCGCGGCACCGAATGAAGTCGCCGAGCGGATCTTTCGCCGCCTCGTCGCGGCGGACATTCTGCCCGCGGGCCTTGGCGCGCGCGACACGCTTCGCCTCGAGGCGGCGCTGCCGCTCTACGGTCACGAACTGAGCCTCGAATCGACCACCTTGGAGGCGGGACTCGGTTGGGTCTTGGGCTGGCAGAAAGAGACGTTTCGAGGTCGCGAGGCTGTAGAGCGCGAACGAGATCGTGGCGTACGTCGTCTCTTGACGGGCGTAACCACGGAGGGGCGACAGCCACTGCGTGAAGACGGTGAGGTGATAGTAAATGGCAACGTGGTAGGAACGCTGACGTCAGGCAACTTCTCGCCGGTGTTACAGCACGGCATTGGTATGGGCCTTCTCTCGCCGGGACTCAAAGCGGGTCACGAAGCCAAGGTTCACTTGCGTGGGCGCGAGATGGACGCGACGATAACCTCGTTACCGTTCGTTCGAAAGGAGTCGTGAGTTGGCGGACTATCTGCCCCACACCAAAGACGACGTCTCCTCGATGCTCGCCTTTCTCGGCATGAGCTCTCTCGACGACCTCTTCGCCCATATTCCCAGTGCCGTGCGCCTGGCGAATGGGCTCGATATCGAACCGGGTATGAGCGAACCCGATGTGGCCGCGCTCTTTGCTCACTACACGAACGCGAACGCGGCCAAAGCAACGCACATGACCTGTTTTGCCGGTGGTGGCGCTTACGACCACGAGGTGCCGCCCGTCGTCAAGATGCTCTCGAATCGTTCGGAGTTCGTCACGGCCTATACGCCGTACCAGCCGGAAGTGGCTCAAGGCGTCTTGCAAGCGATCTTCGAGTATCAGACCCTCGTTTCGCGTCTAAGCGGCCTGCCTATTCCGAACGCCTCGCTCTATGACGCGGCCACGGCACTGGTCGAGGCACTCAACATGGCGAGCGGCACCACGGGTCGACAGAAGATGATCATCTCGTCGGGTGTGCATCCCCACTGGCGACAGGTCGCGCGCACGTTCGCCAAGGGAACCGGGCACGAGATCATCGAAGTGCCATTGCGCGACGGTGCAACCGACTGGGCGAATGTGGACGCGAATGGGGCGGCGGCGATCGTGGCGGCCTACCCCAACTACCTTGGTGTGCTCGAGGATTTAAGCGACGCCAAGGCGCTCGCGGTCGAACAGGACGCGCTGTTCATTGTCGGCGCTGATCCGGTCGCCGCCGGAGTTCTCAAAACGGCGGGCCAGTGGGGCGCCGACGTCTTCGTGGGAGAGGGCCAGGCCTTCGGAACGCCGCTCTCCTTTGGGGGTCCTTATGTAGGTCTCTTCGCCTGCTCCCAGGCCCAGACACGTCGCCTGCCGGGCCGCATCGTCGGCGAGACGGTGGACTCCAGCGGGCGGCGAGCGTTCGTCACCACGTTGCGCGCCCGTGAACAGGACATCCGCCGCGAAAAGGCCACGTCGAACGTCTGCACAAATCAGACGCTGATGGCCGTCACCGCGGCAATCCAACTCGGCTGGCTCGGTACGTACGGGCTTCGTGAAGTGGCGACGCGCTGCGCCCAGGGTGCTCACTACCTCTACGACGAGCTACTGGGCGTTGACGGCGTCGAGGCACGGTCCAGCCAGGCATTCTTTCGAGAGTTCGCGATTCGCGTCGCTAAGCCCGCGCGAGAGGTCATCACCCTCATGGCCGAACGCGGCGTCCTCGCCGGACTCTCTGTCGCGGAGCTTGCGGGAGGAGACGATCCCTCGATAGAAGGGGACGCGGACGATGTGTTGTTGGTGACCGTCACCGAGCGACGAACCAAGGACGAGATCGATCATTACGTGGTCGCACTGCGCGAGGCGCTCAAAGAATGACGACGACACCGCAGCCCGGGGGACGCGCGGCCTCCGCGCCACTCATGGGGCACGAGAGTGAGCCGACGCTCTTCGAGATGTCGGTGCCGACTCGTTCGGCTTTTCAACTACGAACCACCGATGTGCCCGCTACACCCCTGGCCGATCTGGTTCCCTCCGCGCATCTCAACGACGACGTGGTGGCGATCGCGGAGGTCTCCGAACGTGATCTAGTGGGCCACTTCACACGGCTTTCGCATCGCCAGTACTCGGTGGACCTCGGTATGTACCCACTCGGGTCGTGCACCATGAAGTACAACCCAAAGTTCTGCGACGCCGTCGCCAGCGATCCGGGACTCAACTCGGTGCACCCGGGCGCTCCCGCGTCGCTCTGCCAGGGCTGGTTGGAGATCATGGTCACCCTCGAAGAGAAACTCTGTGCCATCACCGGCATGAGCGCCGCGACCTTGCAACCGGCGGCCGGCGCCGCGGGGGAGCTGACGGGTCTTCTCTTAATGCGCGCCTACCACGAAGCCAATGGTGACGAACGGCGTCGCGTCCTGATTCCGGACTCGGCCCACGGCACGAATCCTGCCTCGGTCACGTTGGGTGGTTACGAAGTAACGACGGTTCCCTCGAAC
Organism: uncultured Acidimicrobiaceae bacterium; assembly: GCA_963803745.1. Classification (GTDB taxonomy): domain Bacteria; phylum Actinomycetota; class Acidimicrobiia; order Acidimicrobiales; family RAAP-2; genus RAAP-2. The sequence goes on from CAWDNL010000002.1 coordinate 411,807, forward strand.
GATCGGGGACTCGTGGACCTCGACGCCTTGAAGAGCGCACTCGGTCCCGACGTCGCGGGGATCATGTTGACCAACCCCAACACGGTCGGACTTTTCGAGGAGGAGATCATTGAGATCGCCCAAGCGGCCCACGACGTCGGGGGGCTCTTGTACTACGACGGTGCAAATCTGAACGCCATCTTGGGCGCCGTTCGACCCGGCGATATGGGCTTTGACATCGTGCACATGAACCTGCACAAGACCTTCGCCACGCCCCACGGTGGGGGAGGACCGGGGGCGGGTCCGGTGGCCGTCGCGTCGCACCTCGCTCAGTTTCTTCCCGGACCACAAGCCACGCGCATGGGCGAAGGGCGCTTCGACTGGGTTACTCCGCCCCGTTCGATCGGCCGTGTGCACGGTTGGCAGGGCAACGCCCTGGTGCTCGCCCGTGCGCTCGCCTACATCGACGTACACGGCGGTGACGGACTCACGCGCGTATCGCAGCACGCGGTCCTGAACGCCAACTGGCTTCGCCATCGTTTGCGCTCGATACTGCCAGCGGCCTACGACCGAGTCTGCATGCACGAGTGCACTCTCAGTGCCACGTCGTTGAAAACGAAGTTCGGAGTTAGGGGGTTGGATGTGGCGAAGGCGCTATTGGATGAGGGCTTTCACTCGCCGACGGTGTACTTCCCCCTCATCGTCGAAGAGGCGCTGATGTTCGAGCCGACCGAAACCGAGAGCGTTCAGACTCTCGAAGCGTTGGCGCGGGCCCTCGAACGAATTGCCGAGCGCGCAGAAGACGACCCCGACGCACTGCACCGCGCGCCGCAACACACTCCCGTGTCGCGCGTGGACGAAGCACGTGCCGCTCGTCAACTCATCGCCACGGCCGACGCTCAGCGGTAGGGAATATCTAGCGACATTGGCTCTTTGAGGTTCTCCGGGTAACGTGGATGTCAGCTCTACGAACGTACTGAGAACCTCGCCATGCCCCCATCTTCACTAATCGAGCGCACGCTCGCCTGGTGGCACGTTGATTTGAAGCCATCGAGCGAGCGTCCTTCCGCCATTCGAATCGTCATCGTGGCGATTCTCGCCGCACTGGGCTCCGTTGGCGTCAATGCTCTCCTCGTGGCCCTGGTTACGTATCTCAACCCGCCCCTGACGAGCTACGCGCACTTCCAACTCGACGACTACGGCACCTTGACGGTCATCGGTGTCCTGGCCGCCAGCGCGGCGTGGGACGTCGTACTGCGAATCTCGTCGTCGCCTCGATGGCTCTTACTTCGCATGGCGGTACTGGTAACCGTGGTGCTCTGGATCCCGGACGTCTACCTCTTCACCAAGCACGAGCCGAGCGCCGGTGTGGTGACTCTCATGATCATGCACCTGGCGGTCGCACTCGTCACGTATAACGCACTGGTGCGTTTTGCGGCGCCGTCGTCGAAACCCGAGATCCCTCACACCTCGCTTCCGGATGAGGCGAGTGCCTTCCTCTTATCTCAACTCAGCACCGCGCCCGAAGAGCCTGGCGAGACACTTCGTCGTTCATACTTCATTGCGATGATGGTGGGCGTCATCGCCGAGCTCATTATTGGCGGCGTGGAACTGTTCTACGTTCCGCTTAATAGACCGACCGGTTGGCTAGCGCACCACGGCGAGCCCATCTACGTGGTGCACGCGCTGCTTGGCATGGCCTTGGGGGTTGGTGCTCTGTACGTGGTCTCGCGAGCGCTGACGACAGCCCACCTCGTCCAAGTGGACCGCACCGCCGCGGTCGGGGGATTTCTCGGCGTCGCGACGGGCGCGATCGGCGGTGCGATGTCTTACGAACAGTCTCTCCGCGTCTACGCCATAGCACTGATGTTTTTGGGTGTAGCAGTGGCGTTTCTCTGCTATCTCTTGCCGTTGATCGAAGGATCGATGGATCGGTCGCCATTTCTACCGGCGAAGTCGCGGTGGCCAGAAGAGCGTTGAAGACTCGACGACCTCTTTGCCCTTCAGGCGTTCGCCTCGGTCTCGGCGATGATCCGCGTCTGCACGAGACGAAGAAGGCGCGCAAGTTCCAGCTGCTCGGCCTCATCGAGGGCACTCACGGCGAGAGTCTCGCGCTTATTGAATTCGGGAAACACCGTCTCGATGAGACGACGCCCGGCCTTGGTGAGACCAATTGACACTCGTCGTCGATCTTCGCGATGAGGGATGCGACGAATCAATTTACGCGACTGCAGGGTTTTCATGACGCCGGTGAGCGTTCCTTTAGTGATGCCCGCCTCGCTGGCTACATGTCCGGTCTCCTGGTCGTCCCAGATCCAGAGCACCCAGAGAACGGTGAATGCGACCCAACTCAGGTCGTACTCGGCCAAGAGTGTCCTCTCCATGTGATTTCGAACGACCGAGCCGGCGCGATAGATATTCGATACCGCGCTCATCGCCGTGAAGTCAAGCTCGTGACCCGAGAGCCGGGAACGAATGTCGCGCTCAGCCTGCGATACCACCGTGGCTTCGGGACTAGCGATGCGTCGCGACACTATTGCTCCGCTAGCGTGACGCCGCCGTTAAAGGTGGTGCCAACGGAGCGAAAGTATCCGCCAAGAATCTCGAGCGGCTCGAGGGAGGCTAGCTCTTCACTCGGTGATTCAAAGAGTTCGAGTGTGGCCGTGCCGCCATACGCCGGGCCGAGGTCGACGTTGACGCTACTCATGGTGACGACCTCGCTGAGTGAGTCGCGATCGTCCAGTTCGATACGCGGAAACCATCGGTGGTGCAACATGGCGTGGGCGTTCACAAAACCATTCGTTGCGCTCTCGCCCGCGAGCGTAATGGTCGCCTGAGCCAAGCGGCGGTCGTTCGCCGCCAACGTCATGCCGAAGACTCCGCCCGCGCTGAGACGTGGGCCGGCGACACCCCTCGACACCGGCCGGGTCTGTTGTATCGAGCCGATCTTCTTGGGGTATCCCTGAAGGTAGCCACGAACGAGAGCGAAGTCTTTGTCTACCCAAATGAAGAGGCAGCGGCTGAATAGACGGCCGTCGTAGCGACATCTCACGACTACGTACGCCTCTTTGTACTGAGAGCGAATCGGATCGAGTAACTCCGCGCCGTTGTCGCCGCAGCTCTGCCAATCGGCCCAGATGAGAGCGACGGCGCCGGGGTCTTCGTCCTCATGAGCCAAGGTGACGTCTCCGGGAAGCAGCGCGGCGATGGTCGCAGGGTCCGTTCGGTACTCCACGGTGAGGAGGTCGCCCGAGTAGTGCCAGGGAAGTGGCGGCAATAGCGACGCGCGACCACTCGGTGTGCGGGGAAATGGGACGCCACGCAAACTCACATCGACCCCGTCCATCCGTCGCGCGGCCGGTCGAACCACACGTGTATCTGTCCGGTCCCGATGGAGTTCTCGTACTCCGAATAGAGGCGTCCCGGCGCGAGACAGGACCTCCCGCCGAGCGCGGCCACCATCATTTGATAGTGAGCGAATCGACCTTCTGGCTTGACCTTGGCAAACTCAGCAAAATTATCTATCACTCGAGCGTGATCGCCCGCGAGCCACGCGTCGATCACTGCGTGATCAGCCCGACGAGCCTCCTCGGAGAAGATGTGTTTTTCGTCAGCGGCCTCGTGTTGACGAAGCGTGCGAAGGGTGTGGAACGTGTGGCTCAGTGCGCCAGAAGCGATCAGCACCACTCGCCGATCGCTCTGTTCTACGGCTTGAGCAATCAACGATCCGACCAGCGCAAAATCGCGCGGCTCGGCGGTCTGGCAGGTACTCACCGAGATCCACGCCTCGTCACCCTGCAGGAAAGAGAAGAAGTTCGTGGTGGCGTACATGATTGGTAAGTGTTCATTGTCGATCGGCGTGATCCAACACTCCGGCGTACCCTCGGCGAGTTCGCCCACGAGTTTGGCGAAGGTGGGATCGCCCTTCACGTCGTAGGGAACACTCGACATGCCACGAGGTAGTTCTTCGGAGGTGAAGTAACCCAACCGACGTTCGGCTGAGGTAATGACGAACTCCACCGTCGTGAACCAGTGACTGTCGAAGACAATGACGAGGTCGGGCTTTAGAACGTCGAACACCTCTCGACGTAATTGATGCAGCCCGCTGTAGAGCGTGCTTTCACATCCGTTGTTCAACTGTCGACGAAGATCGTCGGGAAGAACGATGGTTGGTACGTGCGCCAGGAAGCCGGCGCCGACGATCTCACCCATGGGTCGTGTCCTCCTTTACTTGGTAGGTTTTCAAATCGCTGTAGAAGTCCAGGGCGTAGTCGCCGCCCTCGCGTCCGACGCCACTGATGCCGGTGCCGCCGAAGGGCGCGGAAAGGTCACGCACCAAAAAGCAGTTCACCCAGACGGTGCCGGCACGTACGGCGAGGCCAAAGCGATCCGCCTTCTTCTCATCGGTGGTGAAGACCATGGCCGAAAGACCGTACGCCGTTGAGTTCGCGAGGGCGATCGCTTCATCCTCGTGGTCAAACGTCTGAATCGTCAACACCGGACCAAAGACCTCGTGTTGAACAATCTCTGCGTCATTAGAGCTTGGTTCGATGAGCGTGGGCTCGAACCAGAGGCCGTCGCGCCGCAACCTCTCACCGCCAAAGACCAACTTGTCGCCGTTCGCGAGGGAGCGTTCGACAAAGCCTTCGACGCGAGCCAGGTGATCGGGGTGAATGAGTGGAGAGATCGTCGTGACGTGATCGCGGCTGTCTCCGAGCACGTGACGTTCCGTGGCGGCGGTGAAGCGATCGAGGAACTCATCGCGAATCGTTTCTTCGACGATCAAGCGTGTACCCGCCAGACAAACCTGTCCGGCGTCGTCGTACATCGTGGCGGCCTTCTCGGCGGCCAGATCGAGATCGGCGTCGGCGTAGACCACGAAGGGACCCTTCCCGCCAAGTTCCGCCGTGAAAGGAACGAGGTTCTTCGCTGCGGCAACGCCGATCGCTCGGCCGGTGGCCGGTGAGCCAGTAAAGGAGATGCGTCGCACGCGCGAGTCGCTCACTAGCGCCGCTCCCGCCTCATCGCCGAAGCCCTGCACGAGATTGACAACACCCGGCGGAAACTCAGCTTCGAGCACGAGGTCCATCAACATTGAACAGCTAAGCGGTGACCACTCGGCCGGTTTGAGGATCACGGTGTTGCCCGCGGCGAGCGCGGGGGCGCACTTCCATGTGGAGAGCATGAATGGCGCGTTCCAGGGCGTGATGACGACCGTCGGGCCGGCCGGCATTCGCAGGACCGTGTTATGCGTGCCGTTCGAAGCCCAACGACGTGGTTCGTACTGCTCTGCGAGGTCGGCGTAGGCGCGAAAGTTCCGTGCCCCTCGAGCGATGACTCGCTGGCGAAGGCTCGTCTCCAGCATCGCCATGTCCAGACACTCCACGATCGCGAGACGCTCGATGTTGTCTTCGATGAGCTCCGCGAGACGGCGAAGGTAGCGGCCGCGCTCTTTGACGTGGCGACCAGACCAGTCCGGGAACGCGTCGAGCGCGGCGCCGACCGCGAGGCCGGCCTCGAGCGAGGTGCCGCGCGCGACGTCAGCGAGTTTGAGTGACCATTCGAGGGGCGAACGGTCTTCGAAGGTGGTCGGCGACGCCACCCGCACGTTGTTAATGAAGTGACCCGTCGCTACCGCGATGCCACCTACGTTCACTCGCTCTTCGCTCATGACTCGTACCTCGGGCGGACGTTGGGGTAGGGGAGTGCCGAACGCTCAGTGGCCTGCGGACGCCGTTGTCCTCGAAACTCCCAATCGCCTCCCAGGGCAGTAGAAAGAACTTCTTCGGAGGCCGTCGGCTGAGCACCGACCTCATCGCTGACGGGATCGGGAGAGGCCACCACGTGATTGGTTAAGACACCCAGACCCTCGACCTCCACCGAAACCACGTCGCCGGGCTCGACCGGCCGCGAGTGCGCCGGGGTACCCGACAAGATGACGTCGCCCGGCACGAGGGTGATGAGCCGAGCCACGTCGGTCACGAGGTAGTGCATGTCCCACGCCATCTCCTCAGTGGATCCGTCTTGTTGAACCGTGCCGTTGACCGTCGTGCGCATGGTCTTGGAGTGAAAGTCCCACGCGGTGACGAGCCCCGGACCGAGCGGGCAGAGGGTGTCGGCGCCTTTTACTCGCAGCATGGAGCCGGCGTCAGTATCGCGAAAATCGTGTAGTCCGAAATCGTTGGCGATGGTATACCCAGCGATGTAGTACGGCGCGTCCGCCATCTTGATATTGCGCGCCGTTCGACCAATCACGATAGCAATCTCCCCCTCGTAGTTTAAGAAGTGACAGTTCGCGGGCCGCACGACGGCACCTTGGTGAGCGTTCAGCGCGGAGACGGGCTTTTGAAACCAGGTGGGCGCCGGAGGCAGTTCGATGCCGAACTCTCGAACGCGCGAGACATGATTGAGATGACAGCAGAGAATCTTGGTCGGTGACACCGGAGAAAGATGCGTCGCGGTGGCCGCCTCCACGCGCCGTCCATCCGGGGCCACCAACGAGTCCTCGTCGCGCAGGACGTCGACTACGTTGCCGTCAAGGAGAATGCGGCGATACTCCACGAGGCCTCCGAAAATCGTTTGCAATCAAATGATCATTTCACTTTACAAACGAAGTGGCGCAGAGCGTGCTACTTTCGCCAAAGTCGGCCGAGGAGGCTTCATGGCAAGTTCGAGTGATCGCGTACGAATCCTCTGGCCGGACCATCTCGGTCTGGCGCGCGGTAAATACGTGCCAACGGACCTCGCCGTCAAGGGCGCACGGCACTGCACGGGCACGTGGGCGCTCGGCTACGACCGAACCATGACGCCCGAGACCCCGGGGAGTCACTGGAGCGAAGGACTGCCCGATTTCGAGGCCGTCTTCGACGCCTCGGATCTTCGTCCGGGTTGGGAACCGGACACCCAGGTGGTCGTCGCGCACCTGGAACGAGAAGGAGCTCCGTTTTCGGTGTCGCCGCGCGCGGCGCTCGTACGAGCCGTGGAGGACTGGCGTGCGTTGGGCTACGAGCCTCAGGTCGGCATCGAGCTCGAGGCTTTCGTGTTCGTCCCCGACGAGCACGGCGGCTGGAAGCCCATGGACACGCCTGGTGCCTTCGTCTACGGGACCGGCTCCGCCGTCGATCCTCACGGGCTCATTGACGCCATCTGGTCTGCCTGCGCCGAAGCCGAACTGCCGCTCGAGTCGGTTAACTCGGAGTACGACACGCCGCAGTTTGAGTTCACGCTGCGCTATCGCGACGCGCTGCGTGCGGCGGATGACGTCTTCCTCTTCAAAGTTCTCGCCCGAGAAGTGGCGCACGAGTTCGGCTTCCTACTTTCCTTTATGGGCAAGCCCCTCAGCGATCGCGGCGGATCGGGGCTTCACGTCAACTTCTCGTTTCTCGACACTGCTGGAAAGAACGCGATCAATGACGCCTCGACGCCGGACGGACTGTCACCGCTCGCGAAGCACGCCATCGGAGGACTGCTCGAGCACCACCGATCTCTCGCCGGACTTCTGGCCCCCACGGTGAATGCGTACAAGCGCTTGCGACCGGCATCGCTCTCGGGATACTGGGCCAACTGGGGCTATGACCATCGAGGTGCGACCATCCGCGTGCCCAGTGAACGCGGTGACGCGGCTCGCCTCGAACACCGATTGAGTGATGGCGCCGTCGTCGTGCATAGCGCCGTCGCGGGAGTACTCCAGGGCGCGCGCCTCGGACTGTTGCACGAAACGGATCCGGGCAACCCCGAGGGCGGAAACGGACTCGACACGATCGACGCCACCATCGGCGTGCCGGCCTCCCTCGCTGAAGCGCTCGACGCTCTCGAGGCCGACCACGAACTCGTTGAGGCGATCGGCAGCGAGTTAATCGCGCAACACGTGGCCGTGAAGCGCTCAGAGTGGGACCGCTTCAGCGCCACCACGACAGACTGGGAAGTTCGAGAGTACCTTCCATTTCTCTAGCGCTTCTTGACGCTAAAAAGGAGCGTCTTAGTGCCGCGAGCGCTCCGCGTACAATGACGTTATGGCGCGACCGCTTATTGGTATCTCGGGCCGGCGTTGGCCGACGTCGACGCTGGGCTCGCATGTGCCCGCCGCCCTCAGTGAGATTGAGTTCGACCTGCACTTCACTGACTACCCCCGTTCGGTGGCGTCGGCCGGGGGACTGCCGGTGGAACTGACGCGCGACGCGGACGCGGACGAGATGGTGGAGCACTTAGACGGGCTCGTTCTCACGGGTGGTGCGGACGTAGACCCCGAGCACTACGAACAGTCGCCGGACGTCAATCTTGGCGCGACGGAGCCCGATCGTGACGCGTGGGAGATAGCGCTCCTAGCCGCCGCCCGACGCAAAGGCATCCCGGTGCTTGCCATCTGCCGGGGTCTACAGCTGGTAAACGTGGTGTTCGGTGGCACCCTGCGCCAGCACGTAGAACTCAACGACGGGGTAGGACATCCGCAGTGGGATGTCGACGGCCACGAGGCGACGCACAGCGTGAACCTGGTTGAGGGCACGCTGACCGCAGAGCTCTTCCCGGACGAAATCGGCGTGAACTCTCTTCACCATCAGGTTGTCGAAGAGGTGGGCGAGGGATTAGTGGTCTCGGCCAAAGCCGCCGACGGTGTGGTCGAGGGTCTTGAGACGAGCGACGGGAAGATTGTGGCTGTTCAGTGGCACCCCGAACTGCTGAGCAAACCCGACCCGACCTTCTTGTGGCTCGTTCGCGAGGCGAGCAAGACCCAGCCCGTTTAAGAAACACTTGGCGCGATCTGCTGGTCTTGCGGTACGTCGATGCACGGCGTCGGAGGGCATCGCGAGAATCGGAACCTTTACCAGGCGTACACGATAAGCACCACCGCCAGAACAGCGAGAATGTAGAACAGGTAGAGGTTGGTGTCGCCCGACTGAATTGGTTGCAGTCGTCGAGCGAAGTTTTCCACGGCCCGCGCCACGGGCTTGTAGAGGTACGTTTCGAAAAAGGGCAGGACCTTTGACTGATAGTGCACTGGCCCCGAGCTTCCCGCCGGGTCGTCGGAGGCGCGATCGATCGTGACGTCAGGTTGATAGAAGCGCTCAAAGGTCACGCGCACCGGGTTTGAGTAGGTCGTCGCGGTGTACTCATTGGCAGCGGTGTAGGAGAGCATGCCACCGTCCCACACGGGAACCCGGTGCGATCGGCCCCTGGGGCGGCCCAACGCGAAGATGATCAGGGGAACGAGGCTGATGGCCACGAGAAAGATGGCGAGGTAGGTGGGAGAAAACGCGGCGAAGTTCTTATGGGCCGGGATCACCGTGAGATTCGAAACCAGGAGAACGGGGCGAAGTTGTACACCGGTGACACTTTTTAGGACGTGGTCCAAGGCAATGAGCACGGCCGGCGCGCCCAGCGCAAGAGCGAGGCAGGCGACGGCCAACAGTCCGGGACCGACCATCGGTTGGCCGGATTCTTTGGCCACGGCCGCCGCGTGACTGCGAGGCAAGCCCAGAAAGCCAATTCCGAAGGCTCGAGCGAAGGCAAAGACGGCGAGGCCGGCCGTCAAGCCAAGCACCGCAGCGGCGACCAAGATCAGAATCCCGATCAGGTGGCTATCGATCCGGAACCCCTGAAAGAGACCTTCGAAAACCAACCACTCGCTCACAAAACCGTTGAGCGGCGGCAACGCCGCAATCCCGAGAACTCCCACCAGCGCGAAGATCGACGTGGCGCGCAGGCGGTGGACGAGACCTCCGAGTTCGTCGAGATTACGGGTGCCCGTTGAGTGCTCGATGACGCCCGCTTCTAAGAAGAGGAGCGTTTTGTAACATCCGTGGTTCACCACGTGATAGAGCGCCACGAGTAGCAAGAACGCGCCCAGCACCGGCTGATGGTACGTAGTGAACGTCATGGCCGCACCGACAGCCGTGACGATGATGCCGACGTTCTCGACGCTCGAAAACGCCAAGAACCGCTTGAGATCGCGCTCGGCGATGGCGTAGAGAATGCCCACAATGGCCGAGACTGCTCCGAGCGCCATGGTGAGCAGTCCCCACCACCCCGGTCCGGTACCGAGCAGCACGAAGGCGAACAACATAATGCCGTAGACACCGAGTTTGATGATGAGGCCCGAGAGGAACGCCGACCCATCCGCAGGTGCCACCGGGTGCGCGGCCGGCAGCCACACGTGCATCGGTACGAGTCCGGCCTTGAAGCCAAAGCCGACGAGGGCCAAGACGAAGGCCAGACTCCTCCAACCGAGCGGTACCGATCTGGCGTGCGCGGCAATGACGGAAAAGTCGAGGCTGTGAGTCTGAGTGGCGAGAATGACGAACGCCGCGATGACCATGACGAAGCCCATCTCACCGAGCGCCAAGAAGAGAAAGGTGCCTTCCTCTACACCCCGACGAGCGTGGTAACGAAGGATCACCAGAGAACTCGTCACGGTCATTGACTCCCACGCAACCAGGAACGTCACCACGTCGCCGGAGGTGAGAACGGCGAGCGAAGCTAGGGCCGCGAGGTTAAAGATGCACAGGTAGACCGCCGTCCCGCCGGACGGGTGGTGATACTTCGGCGCATAAAAGCCAATGGCGAGCGTCACGAGGCCGAGCAGCACGAGAAAAGCACTGGCGAGCGGCGTGGCCCGCAGTTCGAAGCGACCCACTTCGCTGCTGCCGCCAAGCACCACGGCAGTGGCTCGACCGCTCAAAGCGAGACGAACGCCGCCAACGAGACACGCCGCTCCTGCCACGCTCGAGACGATGCCTGACGCTCGAAGTAGCCAACCCCGCGACGCACCGAGCCCGAGCGCGGCGGCCACCAACCAGGCGGTAGCAGCCACCCACAACAGGGCCGCCGTCACGGAGCCCCCTGCTGGCCGCTCGCGAAACCAAGATCGCCCACCTTCTGCGCTAGGCGGCCAACGGCCACCAGAAGACCCTGCAGCAGGGCGAGAGGGCTCGGAGGACAGCCCGGTATGGCGACGTCGACCGGAAGGGTTCGATCCAGGCGGCCCCAAACGAGCTCGTCCTCGTCGTAGACACCACCGAGGGGACACGCCCCCATGGCAACGACGAGTTTTGGATCGGGCATGGCCCGATAGGTCTTCATGAGGGCAACGTCCATCGCACGAACGCCAGGACCGGTGACCAATAACAAGTCCGCGTGGCGAGGCGACGGTGTAAAGAAGAGTCCCAGCCGCTGCAGATCGTAGTGTGGCGCCAACAGCAGGCGGATCTCGGACTCGCACGTGGCGCACGAACCGGTATCGACGGTTCGAATATAGAGGCTCCGCCCGAAGAGGGAACGAACGTCATAGGCGAGCTGGTCGGCGAGACGCTCCTCCTCGCCACGGTAGGAGAGACTCACGGTGCTCACGCTTCGCCACCCCGGATGGCCACGAGTTTTACGAGCTGCGAAGGTTCGTCTGCGGCCAGTTCAAAGACACCACTGCTACGCGCGACCTCGGGAGCTGCGCGTTGACAGGCCCCGCACGCCGTGCACGCCCCGATGTCATAGACGAGCCACGGTCCTTCAACTCGTAGGGCGCGACTCGGGCACACCTCCACGAGACGCCGGGCAACTTCGGCACTAAGGAGTAACTCATTGAAGATTGGCGGCGTCGGTAGTTCTCGCGCCCAGGCGTCCACCACGGCGGGATATTTCGTGGTAACCACGCGTCGGAGCGCTCCACGAACGAACCACAGCGCCATCAGCGAGCCACCCCAGCGACGGTCAGCCAAAAACTTGCCTCGATAATCGGCACGTCCGTGAAAACGTTGCGGGATCGAGTGGCGTCGTCAAAGGCTCGCCAGTTTCGTACCGACGCTGGACGAAGTCGTGCTCGGTTGATGCGACCCGCCTCGTCGAGTGACAGCCAGGCGAGCGACTCACCTCGAGAGGACTCACTCCATCCGAGCGCCGAGCCTGCGCGCGGGGCAGCGACCGGCACCTCCACGCGTCCTTTGAGGCCGACATTGAGAAAGTGCTCGATGAGCCGAACGGACTCCTCGACTTCATCGACCATGACGAGAAAACGAGAAAGGACGTCACCGGCCGAGCGCGATGCGACGAGGGGCGATACGTCGTCGTATGGAGGAACGGGATGATCGCGACGACAGTCCAGGTCCTGGCCGGAGGCCCGGGCTACGGGTCCGACGAGTCCGAGGCGTTGGGCCGCTTCGGATGTCACAACCCCGCAGGCTTCGAGACGATCTAGAAATGAGTTGGTCGTCAGCAGCGCATCAACGACACGTCGAAACTCGTCGTAGGCCCGTCGTAATTGCGCGGCAAGGATCTCGCCGTTGAGTGGGTGATTAACGCCGCCCACCGCCATGAGTCCAAAGAGGTAGCGGTGGCCAGCGACCGCGAGGTTCAGTCGTAGGAACGTCTCCAGGGCGATTTCGGCCTGCGCTTGGCCGACGGAGAGTCCCGTGGTCTGGGCCAGTGACGCGACGGCCGCCGCGTGGTTATACAGTCGCTCCAGCTCGAGGGCGACCGCTCGACTTCGTTGGGCGCCCGCGGGAACCTGAACTTCGGCGATGGACTCGACGGCTTGGCAGAAGGCCCAAGCGTTGCCCACCGCGGAAAGGCCCTCGACGCGTTCCACGAAGAAAAGAGCCCGGTCGGGATCGAGGCCTCGCAAGCGTCGTTCAACTCCTCGGTGTTTGTGCCACTGCAGCAGATACAAATCAAGGACTTCTTCTCCACTCGTCACGAGGCCCATGTAGAGCGACTCCTGTGCCACCGCGCGCACCGGGCCATAGGGGAACTCGATCGCCTCTCCCGCAACGAAGTGGGGGGCGTGCACGGGGCGGGCGTCACGCCGCGGTGGCGAACCCAGACGAGGGAAGTCGTGACGCGCTCCTGGTGGCACCACGACGCGATTGAGCAACTTCCCGCCCCGGGGGCGAACACCAAACTGCTCGTAGATTTCGCACTCTTCGACAAACGCGGCCGGCACCGTATCGGAGAGCTGGGCGTACTCACCTCCTTCTACGGGCCACTCCACGACGGAGTACATCTTTTGAGCGTCGTGGCCGTAGACGACGCGCAGGACAAACCCTCGATCCTCTAGCGCCCCGAAGACGTCGGCGAGCCGGCCTGGTGATGCAAATCGTCGCGTCCCGTCGTCGGCTCCGAAAGCTTCGAAGGGAAGTTCCGTCATGTCAGCCTCGAGGTCGCTCATGAGATGGCCCGTACAGCGTGGAGTATCAGGTCATTCAGATCTCGCGGGATCCAGAGACCGAGAAGGAGGAGGAGTCCGAGGCCGCCCACGAGTGGCAGGGCCGCGAGAAATCGCTCCGAGCGACGTGGATAGGGAACCGGCGCTATTGAAGGCGCTGCTCCGGAGGCCATGGCGAGTGTCGTGTTCAAGAGCGCGACGAATCCGACGAGCAGTAGAAGGAGAAGAAGACCTGCGAGAATGGGCGTCGATCCACCGAAACCTGCGCGCACGATGGTGAACTCGGAGAGGAAGACTCCAAAGGGCGGCGCCCCGGCGACCGCCAGAGAGGCGAGGACGAGAACGGCGCCGGCGAAAGGCAACGCCGTGAGCGCGCCTCGCACCTCGGAAGACTCACGCGTCCTGTAACCAAGCACAAAGTAGCCAGTAGACAAGAAAAGGACGGCTTTACCGATGGCGTGGTTCAACACTTGTAGCAACGCCGCGTAGACGCCTAGCAGTCCACCGAAGCCGAGGGCCACGGCGATGATTCCCATGTGCTCGATCGAGGAGTACGCGAAGGTTCTCTTGAAATTCCCTCGACGCACCATGAAGATGACTCCGATAAACAACGTCACGAATCCAAAAATGAGGAGGACGTGATCGGGGTACGCGCTACCGAGACCGACTCGAACGATCGCGCGAAAGCGGATGATGGCGTACATTCCCGTGGTGAGCAGCGCCGCCGACAGCATGGCGCTCGCCGGACTCGGCGCCTCAGAGTGCGCGTCGGGGAGCCACGTGTGCATCGGTGCGAGGCCGACCTTCGTGCCGTAGCCGACGACCGCCAGGAGAAAGGCGAGTCGAAGACTTCCCAGTTGCAGAGCGTGAGCGTGCGCGAAGAGAAAAGACCAGGTGAGTCGTTGATTCGACGTCAGTCGCAAGGCGCTTCCCGCGTAGAAGAGCCACAGCGTCGCGAGCAAAGCAATGGTGACGCCGAAGGAGCTTATGATCACGTATTTCCAGGCCGCTTCGAGCGAGCGAGTTTTGGCTTCAAGGCCGACGAGGGCGGCGCTCGCGAGGGTGCTGGCCTCGATGAGCACCCAGAGCAGCCCGAGGTTTCCCGCGAAGAGGCAGCCAAGCATCCCCGAGGCAAAGATGGAGAAAAACACGTAGTAGAGCCGAACTTGAAAGGAGCTGAAGTCGCCACGTTCTTCCTCCGCGCGCAGGTAAGCCGCCGAGCCCAGCGCGGCAAGCACGATGACGAGCGAGACCGTCAGTGCAAAGAAAATCGAGAGCGGGTCAACGTACAAAAAGCCGTCAAGTCCCTGCACGTGGCGACTATCGAGATCCACCGCCAGACCGAGGCACGCGGCGAGCGAACCGAAGGCGCCAAGGACCATCGCCGCCCCCAAGCCGCGAGATCGAGGTCTCTTCATCACACCTAGTACCCCGGTGAGGGGGAGCACTACGACGAGCACGACGAGCGTCATCATCCGTGAAGTTCTCGTAATTCAATCGACGTGGCCTGGGCGAGCTGCTGTGCGATTCCTGAAACGAACACCACCATGATGAGAACAGCGGCCACTAGATCCAGAAAGATTCCGGCTTCAACGATAAAGGGAAAGGTCGCCACCAGCGTGATGGCCCCGAGGAAGACTCCATTTTCGGTAATGAGCCAGCCAATGAGTTGGGCCACAATGTGACGGCGGGCCACCATGACGAGGGCGCCAAGCAGAACGATCGCCGTCGAAAGCGGTACGACTGACGAAGCGATGAGCCCGTGGGGCAGGTCTTCTGGACGGATGGACGAGTAGGCGAGTGCGGTCAGCAGCGCACCGATGAGCAACGACGTTGAGAGGCCTGTTGACAGCGCTACGTCGCGCTTCAAATCGAGCCGGCGAAGCAGAAGATTCCGGGTTGCCAACGGGATGATGAGCCCCTTGACGACGAACGTGACGACAGCGAGGACCCACAGTTCGGGACTGTCGTAGTGGTACGCCACCACAGCGCACGCGAAGGACAACACAATAGACTGACATCCGTAGTAGGCGACGTAGCGACTGAAGAGCTTGGATCCGAGGCAGGCAAAAGCGAGAAGAAGCATGAGGACGGCACTGAGCGAGACGAGGATGCCTTCAACTGAACTTGCGGCCAGGCTCTGCACGGCTACGTCACGATGACGTACGACGTCACGACGCCCACCAGAGCGAGCAGCAATGCCGCTCCCAGGAATTCCGCAATGCGAAAAAACCGTAGCTTGGCGAAAGAGGTGTCAATGACCACCACGGCGAAGCCACACAGGCAGAGTTTTGCGAGTAGAACGGGAATGGCGACGAGACCTCCGACGATCGTCGTTGCGTTGCCCAAGCCCCAGGGAATGACAAAGACGTTCATGAAAATCGCCGACATCAAAAAGAACTTCATCCACGACGCCCATCGCATAAGCGCGTAACGTCGCCCGGAATATTCGAGTACCCGCCCTTCTTCGATCATCGAGATTTCAATTGATCCATTCGGGCTCTCAATTGGGATTCGTCCATTCTCAACGAGAATGATCATGAAGAAAGCAACCATGCCGAGTAGATGAGTTGGGAGCACCCAGGCGTAACCTGACGTGGCCAGGATGTGATTCATGAGGTACGGATTGTCCGACGAAGAGAGTACGCCGACGGTGAAGAAAATAATGATGAGCGCGGGCTCGACAAGACTTCCGATCCACGTGGCGCGACTCGCACCCAGGCCCCCGTGCGGGCTTGCAGTGTCCAGGCCCGCGAGAGCCGTGATGAAACCAGCGAGCGTGAGCACAAACGCACCACCGATGAGGTCGGCGAGGAAGGCGAGTGGCAGCGGGTTGTTCGTGATGATGGGGACGATCACAGAGACCGTGAGGTAACAGGACATGACGGCGAAAGGCGCCGCAAGGTAGACAAAAGATACCTGGTCACTCCTCGTTTCGCCCTTGCGAAGAAGCTTGGCAAGATCCCAGTAAGGCTGGAATATGCTTGGGCCACGCTTTGAAGCGATGATGGACTCCGCTCGCGCGATGACACCTACGTACAAAGGGGCAAACGCGAGTACAACGAGGCTCTGGAGCACTTGCAGGCAGACCGCCACGCTCACGCTGACTCCTTCCTTATCACCTAACCACAGCTGGAACAAGGTAGAAGCCATCAGGGAGCCGAGTATTTTCGGCTCTCGTAGCGCGAGCTTCTTCGCGTAGTACGACATCATGCTGTCACGCGATTTGGTACGTGTCAAGTCATTGCGAACCAATGATTGCAGGCTGCGCACTCCAATACGAGAGTGCCCTTAACGCGCGACGCAACTAGCGAGGCCATCGTTACGTGACCGGCGAGTGGCTCAACGTAATCATCCCCTCATGACAACCGAGGGGCGCTACTGGATTAATGGCGACGGCGTTCTCGTAATGCGGATGCTCTCCTTGGTGACGAGTGCACCTGGTGCCAACTCGCTCACCTTGTCGAGAAACCTCTCGATGGTCTCAGCGCTATCGATGAGCTCGACGACGAGGGGCAGCCCTGTGTTGGCGTCAGGAAATCGAAGCGTTCGTACGTGCCCTGACGGTCCGAAACCTTCAATCCCTCGCCATACCGAAGCGCCGATAACGCCGGCCGCTCGTGCCTCGTTGAGTAGGATTTCGTGAAGACCATGATGATGGTGACGATCGTCTTCGGTGAGAAAAATCATTATTCGAGTTGCGGCTTCTTCGTTCGACAACTCTCACCCCCGCCAACGGCGACCGACGCGCTTGCGCGCACACCGCTCACTTTAGCGGTGTGGTCTCGCGTCGGCGGTGCTTGTTGTTCGAGTCGTCAATGCCGGAGTATTAGAGTCACTGTGTGAGGACCGATCCAGGAACCGGGCACCGGTCTCATCCCCGCCCACTCAACGTGGGCCGCGGAGGTCCTTCGTGACGCCGAACGTGGGCGCGGCCAGTCCGTCGCCGAATGATGATTTCACTCTTCAGAGGAGCCTGCGACGCCACTCCTTGCAACGGAGATTGGAGCTACGACGCGCGCAGATCGTGATCGTCGTTGCTCTGAGTTGCGGCGGCGCTCTTGGAGCGGTTGCCCGTTACTGGGTGACACTCGCTCTCCCAACGTCGGCTGGCCATTTTCCCTGGAGTACCTTCACTATCAACGTCACGGGGAGCGCAATCCTGGGGTTCCTCCTGATTCTGCTAATCGAACAGTTCCCGAGGGGTCGATTGGCTCGACCGTTTATTGGCTCTGGGATTCTTGGCGCGTACACCACGTTCTCCACGCTCGAGGTCGATACCCTTCTCCTTTTTCGTGATAACGCAGTGCTGACCGGTGTGACGTATTTAGTGTCAAGCCTGCTGGCGGGGCTCGTGGCCATGTGGATAGGAATGAACGGAGCGCGAATCGTTGTTCGGGTTGAACTGTGGCTCCAGGGAGAGACGTAGTGGACGGCGCAGCAACTCAAAAATTTTCAACCTACCCAGCCCAGCGACTCACCTTGTTGCTGCGAGCCCGCGATCACGACCACCATGGGTCACTCCTCGTTCACCTGATGCAGCGCGCGCGCAAAGCGAAACTCGCCGGCGCCACGGCGTTCGAAGCCTACGAAGGGTACGGGACGTCAGGTCAGATTCGACGAACGCACCCTTTGGCGAACGACGCACCGGTGAACATCATCATCATCGATCGTGCCGAACGCATCGAGGCTTTCCTCAAAGACGCGGCGGAGCTGCTGGAACACGTGATTATCACGACGGCGGACGTCGAGGTCGTGGAAGTTTAGATGCCCCGAACACCGCCTTCGCCTCGCTGATGTTTGCGCTCTATCTGGCGGTTGCCGCCGGGGGATTCGTGGGTGCACCCTCTCGATATCTCCTGGATCGCACGGTTAATCGCCGCGTCGAATCCGACTTGCCGTGGGGAACATTCTTGGTCAATGTTTCCGGATCGTTTGTCCTCGGGTTTCTCACCGGACTTTCCTTAGGACACCATCTTTCTCCGATTGCCAAGGCATTACTGGGGACAGGTTTCTGCGGCGCATACACCACCTTCTCAACATTTTCGTTCGAGACGATGCGTCTAATCGAAGTCGGACAGTTTCTTGAAGCGACGCTGAACGTGTTGGCGAGCGCATTGGTTGGTCTGGCGGGTGCCGGTGCCGGGTTGGCACTTGGTCTCGCGTTCTAGAACGTAACGTGCACAGTTCTTAGATCGAGATCGAATACGTGGTTCGCAAACTGAGACGGGGGAGTCGCCGAACATCAAGAGGGAACGCATCTATCTCGCGCGACACGGGAAGATCCCGCTCAACGCCCTTACCACCCACCCATTCGTTCGTACACGTCTTCACCAAAACTCGTGGGGAGTGGATCGCCAACCTGGAGTTTGAAGGTCCGTCCTCGGTCCGTCTCACGCTCCGCTCTTAAGAAGAGAGTTGGCGAGGGCGGTTCAGCGTAAAAGCCGTGTGCGAGGTCGTAGAGGTGAGTCACGACGACCACGCGAATGTTCGAGTCGATGAGGGCCCTGATGACTTGCCGCGCAATCTCGGACCCCTCCCGCTCGTTCGTAGCGGAAAACGACTCATTTAAGAGGACCCAACATTTGCTCGTTACATTGCCAACGATCTCGCTCATTCGAGCGAGTTCTTCGTCGAGTTTCCCGCTCGTCATGGTGGTGTCTTCCTCGCGGAAGAAGTGGGTAAAGAGACGAACGAACACACTGGCGCGGAAGGAGTCCGCCGGCACGAACATTCCCGAGCCCATCATCAGGTGGGCGATACCGACGCTTCGCAAAAACGTCGACTTGCCGCCAGAGTTTGCTCCGGTCACGACGACCAACGACCTTCCGTCCGCTTCGACCTCGTTACCGACGACCCGAGACTCATTTCGAAGCGAGAGGCAGACGTCGTACAAGCCCGTGGAGCGCAGCGTGGCGGGATCCCAGGGACGAGCGTCGGCGCGACACGTTGGTTCTCCCTTCAGCGTCAAGGTGTCGTGAAGATTGAGACACGCCACGTAAAAGGCCAACTCTGCTCTGAGCATGAGGAAAAAGTCAGCGATGTGATCCGCCGCTTGCGTGAGCGAGTTCGCTGCGGTGTTGCTTCCTCGATCGAGAATCTCCCTTACGGCTCGGTGACCAGCCTCATCGCGTGGCGCTACTTCAAACGAGTAAGACGTTCGACCTCCGACGCCCAGACGCTCCCTCAGCCTTCGTTTCGTGTTGCGAGGGTCACGGAGCACGTAATCGGTACCATTGTTGGCCACGCCGAGCGTGGCGCTTATCAAGGTGCCATCCTTGAACTTGAGTTCTTGCAAGTGCTCCTCGACAACGGAGAAGTACTCGTCCGATAGCTCGGACCTCAATACTTTGAACAAAGTCGACCAACCCTCAGATGTGAACGAGGCGATCTCCTCATCCGCAAGCCTGCGAAGTGCTTTCAGATGGTGAAGGAACATTCCAATGATTTGGGGTGACTGCGACATCATTCCGGAGAGCGAGCTTTTCGTGGTAAACCAGAACATTTCGCGTTGATCTCGAGCCGCGCCCACCGCGATGCCGTACACGCGACGAACGACCTCCGGATTCGCTAAACAGTCGGCAAAAACATCCTGGCGATACGAGATCTCCTGGGGATCGCTCAACGTGTTCAACAGAGCGATCCTCGACACTTTCAATAGATATTCGTCGTCACTCGCCATCGCCGTGAACAGCGTTCCAAGGTCAAGGTCTTGAATAAGCTGGGCCGCGTTTGACGGGAGCGGCCCACCTATTTCAAAGTCCCGGTCCTTGAACATCAAGTGCGCTTTCACGTCGCGATACGCCTTTTCATCGCTTGATAAGTGAGACCGTACTTATCCGCAATGGCGGCGGCATACGCGAGCCCGTCTGCCGGATGACGAATGACTTTAAAGGTTCGCTCGACCGGATTTTCAGGGTTGACGGTGCTCGTCATGCTCACGATTGCCGGACTCAGTTCGGTTAACTCGTCGATAAAGGTCACGATGACGCACAAGGAGCCAATATCGAGCAGCTTCTCGACAACGCGCGTCCCTAGGAGGAGCGCGTCCTGGGCGGTCGTGGACGAAAAGATCTCGTTCATGATGACCACGCTCTTCGACGTCGCAAGATTCAGTACGTCACGTATTCTCCGGAGATCGTCCTCAAGTTTGCCGCTCTCGAAGTTCGCGTCCTCTTCTTTACCGAAGTGCCTGAAGAGGTGATCGTAAGGGAGCAACTGCGCTCGAATCCCGGGGACCGGATATCCCAGATTCGCCAGATAGTGAATCTGTCCGAAGGCTCGCGCGAAGGTCGTCTTCCCACCTTGGTTGGGGCCAGAGACAACGATGATTCGTTCAGAGCCTCGCAAGTGAAAGTCGTTGCACACCACAGTTGAAGAGACAGACGCCAGCTTGTTGGCGAGAGCCAAGTCAAACGTCTCGTAAGCGAAGATTTCGTGACCGCCCTCGAATGTAGGCAGACAGAAGGCGAGCCCCTTGCTCTTAAGTGGCTCGATGAGGTCAAGGTACGAGAGGTAGAACTGAATCTCGCCTTCGAAAGTGATGACCACCTCGTTCAGAAACTCTTGAGTGCGATCGCAAAACTCTCTCACCGACCGGAACAGTTCAGGAAAGAGAAGGGCTACCCGGTCTGCGATTAATGAGTCGACGTGATTCATATCGGGTCGATCAGAGAATGTGTGAAGATAATCCTTGGCCGTAGCCTGTTGAAAGCGATGAAACGTCTCTTCAATCTCGGCGCTGTAGTCGATCTCGCCGTCATATTTCAGCACCCGCACACGCGGCCCCTTGATGTTGATGGAGTACTGAACCTTTACCAGCCGCGCTCGAAGATCTCGGACCTCACTGGCCAATCGTTGAAAGACCGAGGAGGAAACGTAGAGTGATAGAGAATCTCGGAAGCGAAGTAGTCCCTTTGAAGTGAGCTGAATCTCTTGCAACTGCTGGTCGATCTTCTCCAGAGCGGAACAGTAGCGCTCGACTGAATCGAGATGCCAGCCTTGCCTTTGTTGAAGGAATCTCGTCTTTGATGCCAGATTGAGTCGCCGACGAACGTGTGTCATGTCGCTGGCGAACTCTCTCAGGCACTTTGTCAGAGCCCCATCGTCGAGGTCGCGCCAGACCTCCTGGCGAAACGTTATGGTTTCGATGCGGTCCACTTGTTCATACAAGACCGGAAGAAGGTCGTAGGCCTCGCGGTTTCTGGTGAGCGCGGCAACAACCTGATCGAGCAAGAGATCACCAAAGAAGTCGGGCTCCGCGGGCGATGAACGCGCGGGGCTTTCGACGCCATCAGGGAAAAGGATGCTGGCTACTTCGACGTCCGCCCCAGAGACATCACCTACGTCACTCCTTGTCATTCGGCCGCCTTAGACACCTATGTTGTTACCAAAAAAATAGGTAGAAGCCATTAGCCATTAGGCAGTTCGGGTCAGTACCCGCCGGAGCATCATCCGACAACACTGAATTATATGCGGACACAACACGGCGACCTACATCGTGGCTACCCACTTCGGTGGGGGAGTCGTGATTACTGTGACGAGACGTTACGCTGACCGCGTCGTAACTTCAAGGAGCGTTTATGCAATCCATAGATGTCATCATCGAGATACCTCGTGGTACTCGAAACAAGTATGAGTACGACCATGACCTGCACCTCATACGACTAAACCGGCACCTCACGTCATCGATGGGGTACCCCGCGGAATACGGCTTCTTTCCGGCCACTCTGGGAGGTGACGGGGATCCACTGGACGTCTTGGTGCTGACGCAGTATCCGACCTTCCCCGGCTGCGTAATCAACGTAAAGGTCGTCGGCGTGTGCTTCATGGTTGACGAGCACGGCGACGACGCCAAGTTGATTGCCCTGCCAACTTATGAACCGCAATGGAAGGACGCGACGGACCTTGATGACGTACCCACGAGAATCCTCGACGAGATCAAGCACTTCTTTACGGTGTATAAGGACTTGGACCCTGGCAAGTGGGTAAAGGTGAAGGGCTACGAGGGCCGCGAGGCGGCGCTGAAAGAGCTCGCCGAGTGTCAAGCGCGCTTTCTGGGCGAGTAGTCGCCGTTGATCCGACGTACGGCCTCGCTGCGCTGAAAAGAAGTTCCAACATGACGATGGCGTTACACTTTTGCCGTCTTGTCGGCACGCGTTTTCACCCAGAAGCGACGAGAGACGAGGAGCCTTGAAAATTGGCCTATGTCGGAGTCGACGGCTCAATTGGTAACTTAACATAACGAACATTATCGGCGAGAGAAATCCTTAATCCTGTTATAGTCGTTGCATGCGTCGGGTCCTTGCAGCTGCGCTTTTCGTAGCCGTCAGTCTGGGATTCTTTACGCTTCCATCAGGGGCGGACCTCGTAATTCCTTCGAACGTGCTCTTGTCCTTTGACCTCAGTGACAACTCGGTGCCCGCAACCACCGACGGCGGAGCCTTCGATATACCCTTCATCGTTAACGCGGACGTCTTGCCACAGAACACCGGTGGCGTCGTCCGAATGGTTGCTATTGCCCCAACGAACTCAACGGTTAACAACCTGGTCTGCGGGTTTCAACCCGTCCAACAGGGCGAAGTCCAGTGCGCCTTTTACTTCACCGCCGACGGAGTATGGACGATAAAAGCCGAGTATGCCACCGACACCAAATCCGGCGTGTCCTCGGTGTCAACGACGGCGCTGCGCATCACCGGCTAGCCGTGGGCTCTGTTGGGCCCCGCCAGTTTCGTGTGATTTGGGGTGACTTCTCACACGGTATGACTCAAGAGATTGTGGAAGCCTTTGACGTCAACGAGGCGCTCGTCATCGCTCACGAGCATCGACCGGACCTGGAACGACCAAGGATGGCCTTTGAGATCGACGAAACGCTATGACCTACAATTCGCCCCATGAACTCACTATTTGACGTTTCCAACAAGATCGTGCTGGTGACGGGCGGCACTCGAGGAATCGGCGAGATGATCGCGAGAGGCTTCGTCGAGGCTGGCGCCGTGGTGTATATCTCGTCGCGAAAAGCCGAGGTCGGCGATGCGCTGGCGAAGGAGCTTTCCAAGATCGGGCCGTGCACTTCCCTGCCCGCCGATCTTTCGAAGGAGTCAGAGTGCCAACGCCTCGCAAGTGAGATCGCCGAGCGAGAAGCGCACCTCGATGTCCTGGTCAACAATGCCGGTGCCACCTGGGGCGCGCCGATGGACGAGTACGACGAGGTGGCCTTCGAACGTGTCCTCGCGCTCAACGTGAAGGGCGTCTTTCATCTGACCAAGTTCCTGCGACCACTCTTAGAGGTGAACGCGACCGCCGAGAGTCCTTCACGGGTTATCAACATTGGCTCCATCGACGGTATTCATGTGCCGTCTATGGAGACCTATGCCTACTCGGCATCCAAAGCCGCTGTGCACCAACTGTCGCGCCACCTGGCGAAGTTCCTCGCGCCCCTCGTCACCGTGAACGCGATCGCGCCAGGACCCTTCGAATCGAAAATGATGCGCGCGACGCTCGAGGCGCACGGAGACGCCATCGCTGCGGCAACACCCATGAAGCGAATCGGCAAACCCTCGGACATGGCCGGCGCCGCGATCTTTTTGGCGTCGCCCGCGGCGAGCTACATTACCGGCGCGGTGCTCCCCGTTGACGGTGGCAACGCCACCCTCGCCTAACTCGAAGGCTCGTGACCCAGCGTGACTCTCAGTGAGAGGTGCTTCGTGCCCCGCACGATGCGAACCGTAATCACCTGACCTGGTCGCAGGGCAGAAATCACCTGCGTCACGTCTTGAGCGCTTTCAATGTTGGTGTTGTTAATACGCACGATGATGTCGCCCTGTTCAATTCCCGCGGCGGCAGCACCCGTTCCGGATATGACGCTGATCACGACGGCGCCGGTTGATATCGAGAAGTTGTACTGCGACTGAAGCGACGGCGTGTTCGACTCGATCTCCACGCCAATGAAGGCCCCGTGATTGACAACGCTCTCCCCCGCCATGAGTCGGGGAAGGAGCGACTCTATGGTCGCGACAGGAATAGCAAATCCGATGTTCTGAGTATTCTCACCGTTGGAGAGCGTGCCGGCGACTGCCGTATTCATTCCAATGACATCACCGCTGGAGTCAAGCAGCGGGCCGCCGGAGTTCCCGGGGTTGATTGCGGCGTCGGTTTGAATCATGTTGTCGAGGGTCTCCGTCGACGTCGCCGTCCCGGCCGTCACGGTACGTCCGAGTGCAGACACTATGCCCTGCGTAACGGTTGGTGTACCCGCGGCGAGACCGAGGGCGTTGCCAATCGCCACCACGGCATCTCCGGTCTCGAGAGCGTTCGAGTTCCCGAAGGTGACGGTAGAGAGGTTCGAGATGTTGTCGATGCGAATCAGCGCGACGTCGTCAATGGGGTCGGTCCCCACCAACGTGGCCGGGAGCGTCTTGGTGGTACCGCTGCGCGTCACCGTGATGGTGCCGCCGTTGACGGCCGCTGCGATCACGTGATTGTTTGTAACGACGAGGCCACGTTTCGAGATGATCATCCCAGTGCCTTGGTCTTCTTCTCCGTCACCCTTCACGTCGATGCTCACAATCGAGGGCAGCGCCTTTTGAACCAACTTTGGAATACTGACGCCGTTGGGCAAAATGGCGGCCCCCGGCGCGGTCCCCACCTCCTTGATGGTTAGTGCCCCACCCTTGGGTGTGGTCGGCGCGGCGAAGTGGCCCGCGAGAGCGCCTACGAGCGCGGCCACCAGCAAAAGAGAGAGGCGATTTGACCAGAGTGTTCGATTGGAGCGCGACTGTGACGACAGTGGCGCCTCATCCTCAATCACGCGCGGCGATGCTGACGGGATCAGCGCCGCCACCTCTTCATGGTGGTTTTCGACCGCGTCAATCGCCGATGGTGATCGATCGTTGTCAGCGTGAAGCGGCGCGTCATTAGCGGCTGCAGGCGCTATGGGTGCGCTATTAGTTTCTTCGGCTGGTGGCACTTCGGGTGGAGGAAACGTGGGATCGTTTCCTGGCGTGTCGAACGGCGTGTCACTCACGCAGCCATGCTACGCAGAAGAATTTAAATTTGAACTAAACCCTTCGAAATGCCCGCATATGACTGAGCGAGTAGATTAAAGCCCTATGTCTCGACGCATTGAGATCGAAATAACGAGTTTGAGTGGTGACCTTGCGACGTGGCGCGCCGCCGGTGCGAAGTTACCTAAGGGTGTACTGCAGGCATCCCTCATTCCGGGTGGGCCGGTCATTGGCAACGTCTATCGCGCCGACATCGAACAGTACATGGAGGGAATCGAAGTCCTCTCCGTCACGGCGCCGAAGACCGCTTCCCCGTTGGACCCCAAGAACGAGCGCATTGAACTGATCGCTGAAGCGAAAAAGGGACCCGACGTCATCGTGACCTACGCCGGCAAAGGGCGAGGTCCTCGACGAGACGATGACCACCGCGAGTCGTCGCCCCGCCCGAGCACGAAGCGACCAACGACGCGCAAGGACCATAAGGACGCCACCTCGACCGGAGAACGGCCGTCGCGTGGTCCCCGAAGTGACCGTTCAGAGGGCTCTCCACGCGCCGAGCGCCCAAGCCGTGGGCCTCGCGGTGAGCGACCGAGTGAGGGTGCACGAGGCGAACGTCCCGCCCGCGGACCTCGAAGCGATCGTCCCAGCGAGGGCGCGCCGCGGAGCGAACGTGCCACCCGTGGCCCCCGAAGCGACCGCCCCGGCCGTCCCGATCGAACGAGTAGAACCGAACGTCCACACGGACCTCAGACTCCGCCACTCACGACCACTCACCGCAATGCCCTCCTCGCAACGCTCTCGCCCGAGCAGTTACCCGTGGCGGAGCAACTTTTGCGCGGCGGAGTGCCGGCCGTGCGCGCCGCGGTAGAACTCCAGAACAAGAACGCATCAGCCCAAGGTCGTCCAACCGTGGATCCCGCCACGATCGAACGCATCGCTGAAGAGTTGCGCAACAAAACAAACCTCGCCCTGTGGAAGGACCGTGCCGCTGGCGCCATTGGTGCAGGACGAGAGCTTCGGCTGCGCGATCTTCGCGCGGTCGTCACGTCCGCCAAGACGGTGACGTTGGACGATGAAGCGCGAGCTCAACTAAAAGAGTTACAAGTCTCTTTGACCGCGCGCGTCGACCACCTTCGCACGCAGTGGAACGAGAAGCTCGAAGCTGCAATTTCTACAAAGAACGTGAAGGAAGCGTTGACGCTCGTGGCTCGCCCACCGGATGTATCGACCCGACTAAGCGCAGACGCGGCTGCTCGAGTGGTTGCTCTGGTGTCAGAAACTCTCAGCGCTGAGCAGGACGCCAAGGTGTGGAACGAGATCGTCGAACTCACGGCCGACACTTCGATCCGCCGCAACGTGAAGCCCATAGGCATACCGAGTGACGAGACCAGTCATGCGGTCGCCGTGCACAATGCCGGAGCTATTCCTGAGTTAGCGAAACTTCTCGGCATGAGGGTTCCACCGCCGCCGCCGCCGACGCGAATCGTGCGACGTCCGGCTACGCGCCGCGCATCGTAAGAAGTCGTGCCTTCCAGCCCAAGGACTCATAGAGCGATTTCATCGCTCGGTCACCAGGCAACGCGTAGGCGTCGCTAGGCGGCGTAGAAGTTGCGAGGAGCTTGCGCACGAGTGTGGTCGCTGCTTTCTGACGCCGATAGGCGTGGTCGACGTAGATCGCCTCGACGACTCCTCCGCGACAGAGACCAAAACCCCTCAATTCACCGTTGTCATCGACGCGCCATAGTGACGCCGTCGCAACGACCTCAGCCAACAGCTCGCTTTCAGAAAGGGGGCCGCAGAGTGTCGCCAGGAGTGCGGGCCCACCCCGTTTGGTAACAACGTCACGAACCGCGTGTTCCCACAGCGCCTCGATCTCCGGCGTCGCAGCGCTGACGAGTGAAACGTTCAAGCGGCGCCGAAGCTCTCAAACGCAGTCGCGACAGAGCATGGCCGACTTGTCAGCCAGTTGACTCGTCTTTTTGAGAAGCCGACAGGACTTGCAACGAAACTCGTCGTCTTGTTTGGGCAGAATCGCCTCGGTGGTGTCGAGCGTGGGGTCAATCTCGAGTGGGGCCTCATCGTCGTCTTCCGGTACTGAGGTGCGCAAGATCGTCTCGGCCAGCACCTCGTCCAGGGCGAGCTCGACATCTGCGTCGTCCACCACATCATCGTCGTCATCGATCACGGCGACAGCCGCGGCAACAACGTCCTCGTCTTCTACCAAGTCGACTATCACCACGTCGTCAACTTCGTCGTCGTCGATCTCTTCAACGACCTCTGCGAGGTCCTCTTCACTCACGATCTCTTCGTCGAAACCGTCCGCGAGGTCCTCTTCCTCAAAAACTTCGTCGTTATCTACTTCACTTGCCATAAGTTCCTCTTCTGTAGCGCAGGCATTGTAAGGCTTTTTTGGCGGTGCGTGCGACATTTGTGCCTAAAGAGTCGATAAATGTCGGATTCCCTATCGATTCCGACGATTTCGTTCCGCCGTGCGCTCCGCCTCCAGGCGTTCTAAGTCAGTTTCGGAGAAATCCACGAAGGTCATCGCCTCGCTAATGGAGCGATGACCAGCGACTTCACCGATCAAGCGCGCCATCTCCTGTGCGATGCGACGATAACTGGGGTGGCCCTGCGGGCCCGAACGCAGTTCGATTAAATGCATTGCCTCGCGAGCGTTCATCTGCATCACATAGCGGATTCGAAAAGCCAGGGCTACGCAGTATTGCGCCTGTTCAGGAAACTCGCCTCGGACGTCGTCAAAGAGCTCGGCCGAGCGAAGCAGGGACTCCTGGTATCGATGAGCGATCCCGGCGTCAGCGACCACTTCGGGCACGTCGAAGCCCAAGTCGACGGTCAGGGGCTGCCATTCGATGGTGAGCATGCGGTGGCGCTGCAGGTCTCGAAATGCTCCATAGTCGCTGACGATTTCGAAGCGGTAATCGGTTCGCTCGAACGCACGGCCCGGTCGGTGTCGCCGGTTGCCTCGCGTTCCGATGTAACTCGCGAACACCTCAGCGCGCTCGGCGTCGCTCATCGCTTCCACTCGCCGCTCAGCCTGCTCGTGCGACAGCGTCGAATTGGCGAAGACAATCGCTTCGAGAACTCGTCGCTCGCCGTCGAGGTCAAAGTCGATGAGACGCACGTCCTCCCCAACCTCGGGGTCCGCATCGCTGACGTGAAGCTCATTCAAGATGTTTTTCGTGGTGCTTCGTGAGTCGCGCAGATAGTTCGTCCACACCCCACCGCGTTCGGGCACGTCGAGGCGTTTGAGGAATGACGGGATGACTTTATTGAGTTCGATGAGCATCATCTCTGAGTACTCGCGCACCTCAGGAAGAGGGTGTGCCCGCATCCGAAGGATCAACGCTTCGTACGCCTGACCCGAGGCGTAGATCCCGAGGTTCGACAAGGCACTCGCAGGTAGAAGACCACGCAGACCATCGAGCGCTTTCGCTCGAATCGCCTGACGGTAAACGAAGTCCGTGTCGTCTGCAGTCTTTGGATACTTCTCCGTCAGCCACTCGGTTAACTCTGGCAACAGTTCTCGGTAGGTGTCGAACATGCGATCCATCTCGCCGATGTATCGAGCGCCGAAACGCGACTCGAGAAGTTCATTATCGCGATAGAACCGATAGAGGCCGTTACCGAGGCGTCGGTCGTAGGCGAGATAGCGAGTCGACTGCTCGAGATAACTCATCAAACGACCTCGTTCGAGAACTTTGGTCAGGAGGTTGCTCGCTTGCTCACACGCCAGGTGCACGCCGCCGAGCTGTGCCACCGAATCATCACCGTATTCAAAAAAGATCTTCTGGTAGAGCTCGTCGGCCCGCTCGAGGCCCACCGTGGCGTCGATACTGGCGTCGCCGTCTAAATCGAGGTCGCCGACAAACTCATCGAGGAAAAGTCGCCGCAGACTCTTCGACGAGCGTGAGTAGCGAGCAAAGAGGGCCCCCTTGACGACGTCGGGCAGGTTGACCAGGGCAAACACCGGTCCTTCCAGATTGGTGAAGTACCGGCGAAGGACTGCCACTTCAGCGTCAGTGAAATCTTCGGCAACGTAGGGGTGCATGGAGTTACGAGATTAGAGGGGAAACTACCGAGGTGGGTGGACGCTGGAAGCACCCGCTACCACGCTGCGCAAAACCGCGTCCCGGGCGGCGCCGGCCACCTCCGCGACGCCGGTCAGGTGATACATCCGGGCGAGTTGTTCACAGAGATCGGCGACCTGTTTGGCGTTTCGTACGAAATCGCCGGGCGACGTTTGGCCAATTTCGGCGTCGGCCAGATCAAGCACGGTGCCCAACGTCACCCCACGCGCCCAGGCTGCCAGAACCGTCGCAAAGTGCCCGTCCGGCTCTTTGAAGTGTGGCACCTTGTACCGTTCTTCTACTTGGCGAATCATCGCATCGATCACCGTAACTTCGCGTAAGTGATCACTGATGCTGAGGCGCCGCTCCTGGCCGAGACGGTCGTGGTGGACACGCTTCTTCTTGGTCGATACGTATCGCGCCGCGTTGATGGCCCGGGTCGAACGTTTCGACTCATAGACAAAGCATGACAACAGGCCGGCCAGTTCCGAGGGCTCCAAACCGTTAAATATCCCGGCGCTCAGGCACTCCGCAATGAGAAGGTCACACTCGTGATAGATCGAACGAAGCAGTTGGCCCTGTGGGCTTAAGGTCCAGCCGCTGGCGTAGCCCAGTTCTTCAAGCACGTGAAAGCGCGCCACCATCTGATCGGTCAGTGGTCGACGATGACCGGCCGGTCGTCGGTCATTTTCGAACTGAGCGAAGGAGCGTTGGACTACGTCAAGTGCCGTGTCGTAGTCGAAGTGATTGACGAGATTGGCGGTGAAGTTATAGGTCGGCCGAAACGACGAATGAAGGTCCGCCGGAGGCGCGAGGGCGATTCGACCGACGTCGTGCAGGGAAAGGTCGCTCGAGAAGCACGCGATGGCGTGTCCTTCGTCATCCAGACCACGCCGCCCCGCCCGCCCGGTCATCTGCGCGTACTCCGCGCTGGTGAGAAACTGGCGTCCCGCGTCGGAGTACTTGGTAAAGCGTTCCAGCGCCACCGAGCGAGCGGGCATGTTCACGCCAAGGGCAAGCGTCTCGGTAGCGAAGACGGCGGCCAGCAGATTGCGTTCGAAGCAGGTCTCCACTATCTCTCGAAACGCCGGGACCATGCCGGCGTGGTGCATCGTAATGCCCCGACGCAAGGCGTCAAGGAAATCGGCGTACTCGAGCGCCTGCAAATCCTCTTTCGAGAAGTCGGCCAAACGTTCGTCGGCAATGCGTTCGATCTCGCGGCGGTCCTCGGGAGCCGTGAACAGCAATCCGTCTCGTCTGAGTTGATGCACCGCGTCATCGCACGCCGCTCGCGAGAAGATGAACACAATGACCGGAAGCAGATCTTCGCGTTCGAGCGCCTGCATGAGATCCGAGCGACGAGGAGCGTAGTACGGCGGTGGCGGCGCGCTTGATTTTGGCCCCTGCCACTTCACTCCGGGCCGGAATCGTCTCGAGGACTTCATGAGGTTGTCAATGCGCCGCGC
Organism: uncultured Acidimicrobiaceae bacterium; assembly: GCA_963803745.1. Lineage (GTDB taxonomy): Bacteria > Actinomycetota > Acidimicrobiia > Acidimicrobiales > RAAP-2 > RAAP-2. The sequence goes on from CAWDNL010000002.1 coordinate 442,495, forward strand.
ATCATTGGAGAGCCGCGGGCCATCGAGGAGGTCGTGGATCTCGGCCAGCGGTTGTCCGCGCTTCATCACGGCCACGTGGTTGTGCAGTTGAATCGGCCGTGTTTTTTCAACCACAATCTCCGTCGGACCACGAACCTGGGTGAACCACTCCCCCAGAAAATCGGCGTTGCCGATCGTCGCCGACAACGCCACGAATCGCACGGCGGAAGGCGTCAAAATCAGGACCTCTTCCCATACACCACCTCGAAATGGATCCTGGAGATAGTGCACCTCATCGAGCACCACGAGTCCGAGCGTCGTGAGCTGATCAGACTCGGTGAGAAGCATGTTACGCAACACCTCGGTGGTCATCACGACGATCGGCGCGCTTCGATTAATCGATGTGTCGCCGGTCAAAAGACCCACGCGAGCACTTCCATAGAGCTCGCAAAGTTCGTGATATTTCTGGTTCGACAGCGCCTTTAAGGGAGTCGTGTAAAACGTGCGTTGTTCGCGTTCGAGCTCGCGTCCGATGGCGTAGTTCGCGACGAGCGTCTTTCCCGAACCGGTGGGTGCACTCACCAACACGTTGACCCGCTGGTCGACAGCCTCGATAGCGTCGAGTTGGAATCGATCGAGGCCGAAACCGAGCGCGTCGATGAATCGGCTCCGATACTCTAAGACGCTCATTTTTTCAGCAGCTTGCCCACGCCGATAGCGCCGAAATAGAAGAGCACCAGAGGGGCCGCGAGGGCGAGCATCGACAGCGGATCGCTGCTCGGCGTAATGACGGCCGCGACGACCACGATGATGATGGTGGCGTAGCGCCAACTTTTTAAAAGTCGTTTGGGCGTCACCACGTTGATCAGTTGGAGAGCCACCAGTACCACCGGAAAAAGAAACGCGACCCCAAAGATGAACAGCATCAAAAGAAAGAGCGTCAAGTACTGATTGGGGTTGTACTCCGTTAGGAGCGTGTGGCCACCGATCGCTTTCAACCAGGAGATGGCCTGGGCAAAGCTGAAGTACGCGAGCACCATGCCCGCGGTGAAGAAACACAGCGACGCCGCGACGAAGGGTATGGCGTAACGTCGCTCCTTGGCCTTGAGTCCCGGTGTGATGAAGCGCCACACTTCCCACAAGATGACCGGAGAGGATATGACGACGCCCGAGAAGAGTGCGATCTTGACGCGTAGGTTCAGCCCGTCAAGAGGATTCGTCACCAGAAACTTGCAGTGGCCGGGCGAAGCCCGGCAATAGGGGTTTTGAAGAAACGCCAACAGATGCGAGTAAAAGATGAAGCCGAGAATGGCCACGACCGACACGCAGATAGAAATAACCAGAAAACGATGGCGCAGCTCAGCCAAATGTTCGCCCAACGTCATACCGCTTTCGGCGCGGCTAAATCTCGACATGGCGGCTCAGTTGAGCGACGGGTCGAAGGGCGGCGAGTTCTCGTCGGCGCGCGAATGGTTGGGCAATGGCGGCGAGGTCAGGAGTGGGGGCGGCTTCAATGCCTCCTCGGGTACCTCCGACGCCGGCGCGCTGGATTTGGCGTCGGCGGTCTCCTTGGCGTCAACACGATCGGCCAACTGGTTTAAGAGGCTCACGGGGCTGCGTGCGATGCGCGCGATCTCGCTCGTGCTCGGCAGATCGGGAATCGCCTCGCGAACCTCGGCCTCCATCTTCTCCTGGAGACGTTTGAGTGCGCGCCAACTAGAACCGAGCCGATGGGCGATCTCTGGCAGTTTGTCGGGCCCCATGAGCAGCATGATGACGGCCGCAATCACAAGGAGTTTTACGGGACTCAAACTGATCACGGACCCATTGTAGGGCTGCCTCCTAGTCCAATTGGCAGCCGGGTTGGTCGCTTATTTCAGAACGCGAGCAGTGTCAGCCGTGACGTTCGAGTGAAGCGAGGAGTTTCTGAAAGCGTTCGTCTGTGCTCTTGAAGGGATCCTTGAGAAGGACAGTTCGCTGCATCTCGTCGTTCAACTTGAGGTGAACCCAGTCCACGGTGTAGTCCCGGCGCCACTGTTTGGCGGCCTGGATGAAGGTGCCGCGCATATGAGCTCGTGTCGTCGGAGGTGGCGTAGTCGTCGCACGCTCAATCTCCTCATCGCTCACCATGCGTTGGAAGTGGCCCCGTGAGGAGCGGCGATAGAAGAGGCCCCGGTCCAGATTCGTATCGTGGAAGAGCAGATCGATGAGAGCAATTTTGGGGTCACTTAGCTCGACGCCGCTTCGTTCACGCTCTCGATCGATGATCTGCAATTTGGCGATCCAATCCACTCGATCGGCCAATCCCATGGGGTCGCTTCGGTACTGCTCGATGACTTCTCGCCAGAGGCGTACGGCGTGCGCCTGATCTTCCGGCAGGTCTCGAACCTCGACAAACTTCTCGGCGCGCTCGCACAGGTCCTCTTGAATTTCCAGCGCGGTCAAGTCGCGTCCGTTCATCAGTTTGACCGGCTCTTTGCTCCAGAGGTCGTAGGAGATATCGCGAAGCGCGTTGATCGGTGAGGCCATGGCGTAGTCGCGAAGTTGAACGATGTCGTCTTCGATCATGGCGAGCACCACGGACGCGGTGCCCACCTTGAGGAAGGTTGCGAACTCACTCATGTTCGAGTCGCCAACTATGACGTGCAGTCGACGGAACTTCTCCGGATCGGCGTGGGGCTCGTCCCGGGTATTGATAATCGGTCGACTCCTCGTCGTGGCCGACGAAATGGCTTCCCAAATATGTTCGGCGCGCTGGCTCATCGAGTACGCGGTACCCTTGGCGTTCGTCACGATCTTGCCGGCGCCAGTGAAGATCTGCCGGCTGATCAGGAAGGGAATGAAGACGCTCTCCAGTCGGCTTAGGTCTTCAATGCGCTCAATGCAGTAGTTCTCGTGACAGCCATAGGAGTTGCCCGTCGAGTCCGTGTTGTTCTTGAAGAGGTAGATGTCGCCGCGAATGCCTTCGTCGCTCAGCTGTGACTGGGCGTAACCGACGAGCTCTCGCAAAATCGACTCTCCCGCCTTGTCCTGGGCCACCAAATCGCGAAGCGAATCACACTCGGCCGTGGCGTACTCGGGATGGCTGCCCACATCTAAGTACAGGCGGCTGCCGTTTTCCAAGAACACGTTGGACGAGCGGCCCCAGGCGACGACCTTACGAAACAGAAATCGCGAGACCTCATCGGGGCTCAGTCGGCGTTGTCCGCGAAGCGAGAACGTTATGCCGTACTCGGTTTCGATGCCGTAGATCCTGCGTAGCATGGCTTCACTTGAGCAGCCCTAGCTCAATAACTCCTTCACTCGATCGTCGCTGAGGCGCATGAACGTGCGACGACTTCCCCTGTCTTCCAAGTCGCACACCTCGAGCTCCTCGGCCGGTATCACGCGATCGGGACCGCCCAACGCACTGGCGGCGTTCTTCAGCGTGGTGGCGAGTGACTCGAGGGAGTCTTCCGACAGCGCAAAACGGTCGCGAATGGTTTCCGCGTCGCCACCCAAGACCGCGAAATGCGGCTCGTCGGAGATGGTGCCTTCGTAGGCGACGCGGTAGAGCTTGGTGGGTCGAAGGTTGTTGCCTAGCTGCGCGACCAGGATCTCCACCTCAAGTGGCTTTTGCCCTTCGGTAAACATGTCGCCGAGGTGCTGGGCGTAGTAGTTCGCCAACGCCCGGGCGTCGACGTCATCGCGAGAGTACGTAAAGCCCGTTGAATCGGCCCAGCGAATGCCGGCCTCTCGCAGTCGATCGAACTCGTTGTACTTTCCGACGCCGGCGAAAGCGATGCGGTCGTAGACCTCAGAGATCTTGTTCAGTGACGCCGAGGGATTCTCGGCCACCATGACCACACCCTTGTCGTAGATCGCCGCCACCAGCGAGCGGCCCCGCGCGATGCCCTTTTGAGCAAACTCGGCGCGATCCTTGATCAGCTGCTCGGGCGAGACGTAAAAGTAGTTCGTCATCTAAGCGACCCACCGGCCACGCCGCGCGATTCGGTGCGGCGTTCGTTAATGAGGCCAAAACGCTCCCCGACCTCGTCGGGCGCCAGTTCTTGAAAGCCGTCGGCGCTCACGGTAATGATCATGGGAAAAATGTTGCGCACGAAGTCCGGCCCGCCCGTGCTGGGGTCGTTGTCCCCGGCCTCGTACAGGGCGAGGGCGCCGAGATTCAACGCCTCTTCTCTATCCAGATTCTCCCGGTACCCAAGGCGGAGCGTTCCTTCGGCGAACGGTGACCCGGAACCGATCGTGGCGAAGTCAAAGCGCTCGTAGCAGCCACCTGCGCCGTCGTACTCAAAGATGCGCCCTTGGCGGTGACTCTCGTCCCAACCGGCGAGCAGCGGCAATACCACGAGAGGAGATGAAAGATTGTTGCGTTGCACAATTGGCGAGAGGTAGTTCGCCTTGCCTTCCAGGCTTAAGGCCGAGTCGGTCATCTTCTCGTAGTGCTCGAAAGAGAGCTGCGCAATCTTGAGAAGCTCGATGCCCCGCGCCGCGCTGCCCGAAATAGCGAGCGCCGTAAAGTGATCGGCCGCCTCGATCTTTCGCACGTCGCGACTGGCGATGTAGTTGCCCGTGGCCTGGCGGTCCCCCACCATGACGACGCCCTCGCTATAGCGAACGGCAATCACCGTGGTCGCGTGGGGTACCTCGCTGGATGAGCCGCTCCCGTCGGTGGTGAGTCCGGCCGCCTCGGCGAAGTGCCAAAACGAGGGACCGGGATCGCCGTGCGCGCTAAAGAGCGGCAGACCCACGTCTACTCCCCGCCTTTTTGCACGTAATTACGTACGAACTCCTCGGCGTTCTCCTCAAGAACTTCGTCGATCTCGTCGAGCAAGTCGTCAAGGTCGGCCTTTAGCTGGTCGCCCTTCGTCGCGTCTACGGAGACCTCCTCGGTGGTCTCACTTGAGCGCTCATTGCGCTGCTTTTGAATTCGCTCTCGTTCACTCATACTTCAGTTCTACCTGTCTAATGCGTCAAGAAGTTCACTTGCCGTCGCACTTGTTTCTAGCAACTCTGAGGTCAGTGCACGCGTACCCCTTAAAGGATCAAGCATGGGAACGCGCTGCAACGGTCCGTCACCGAGGTCAAAGACCACCGAATCCCAGTTGGCGGCGACGATCTCCTCGGGAAAGCGCGCCACGCACTGGCCCCGAAAATAGGCCCGGGTACTGGGTGGTGGATTGTGAACGGCTTCACGAACGTCACTTTCGGAACACAAACTGCGCAGTCCCACGCGCTGGGCCAAGGAGTGAGAAGGCCGAAGATCGTGGTACTGCAGGTCGATTGCTCGAAGTTTTGCGTCATGGGACTTCAGGTGATGGCGCTCTTGGTACCCCTCGACAACGCGGAGTTTCGCTACCCAGTCCACTCGATCGGCGACAGCGTCGCGATCGTCGCGAACGCCGTCCAGCATCTCTCGCCACTGCTGCAGGATCAGAGCGACCTCCTTCTCGTCGCCCACGGACTCCGCGCCGGTTCGTTCGATGTAGGAGCGAGCCACGTTCCACAATTCATCTTGAAACTCCCAGGCGCTCCGAGAACGCTCGTCGTCACACACCACCGAATCGCGGAGCGAGAGGTCCACGGCGAACGCCCGCACCGCGTGTACCGGCGACCTGGGCATCGCTGGGAACTCATCGGGCCCAAACTCCTCGAGTGCGGCCAACAAGAGCGCCGTGGAGCCGAGCTTCACGAACGTGGCCACCTGGCTCATATTGGCGTCTCCGATGATTACGTGGAGACGACGAAACCGCTCGGCGTCACTATGGGGCTCGTCACGCGTATTGATGATCGGTCGCTTCAGCGTAGTCTCCAGCCCCACGATCTCTTCAAAAAACTCTGACCGCTGAGAAAGTTGAAACGCGGGATTCTTCTCCAGCGCGGCTTCGGTCTCCGCACCGACCTTGCCCGCTCCCACCACGATCTGGCGCGAAATGAAGTGCGGCACCATGGCCCGAATGAGATGAGCGAATTCGAGGTCGCGACGAACGAGATAGTTCTCGTGCGTGCCGTAGGAGTTTCCTTTGCCATCCGAGTTGTTCTTATAGAGGGTGATGGCCTGATGACTCTCCAGGGAGTCGTTGGCGATGCCGAGCGCACGACGCATAATCTCCTCGCCGGCCACGTCGTAGAGTGTCGCTTCCAAGGGGCTGCGACACTCCGGTGAGGAGTACTCGGGGTGAGCGTGATCCACGTAGAGACGCGCACCGTTAGTGAGAACGGTGTTGGCGAGGTGCGTCTCGACGACTGGCGCGAACGAGGTCAGATCGACCCGACCTCGCACGTCCATATCAGGGGTCTCACCGTCGAAGTCCCAATTGATGCGAGTACGACCCTGCTGAGCGTAGGCGTTGACGATGATGCTCGACGATGTAATCGGGTCGTAGTCCGGACCGCCGGCGATGCCGTACTCCGTCTCGATACCGAGAACCTTCGCAATCGCCTTCGAGTTAGAGATACTGACCCGTGCCCACGTGTTGGATCGATCGACCACCCTTTACGTCGTCTTCCTCTCGGTTGATCAACGTGCGAATGAAAATGATCCGCTCGCCCTTCTTGCCCGAGATCCGGGCCCAGTCGTCGGGGTTGGTCGTGTTCGGCAGGTCCTCGTTCTCTCGGAACTCCTGTCGAATGGACTCGAACAGATCGTCTTGGCGAAGACCGCGTCCCTGTCCGGCGATCTCGCGCTTCACTGCGATCTTTTTGGCGCGTCGCACAATGTTCTCAATCATCGCACCGCTCGCGAAGTCTTTGAAGTACAGCACTTCCTTGTCGCCACCTTGGTAGGTGACTTCGAGGAAACGATTTTCGTCATCGATGCGGAACATGTGCGTGACGGTCTCTTCGATGATGGCCTGAATGGCCTTGGAGCGGTCCCCACCGCCCGACTCATTTACGGTGTTGGGGTCGAGTGGAAGATCCACGTGGAGGTAGCGCTGAAAGATTTGGGCCGCGGCGTCCGCGTCGGGCCGCTCAATCTTGATTTTTACATCGAGCCGTCCGGGGCGAAGGATCGCCGGGTCGATCAGATCCTCTCGGTTGGTCGCACCGATCACGATGACGTCGCGCAAGGACTCTACGCCGTCGATCTCGGCCAGGAGTTGAGGCACGATGGTCGACTCCATGTCCGAGCTGATGCCGGTACCGCGAGTGCGAAAGAGCGAGTCCATCTCGTCGAAGAAGACAATGACCGGCACTCCCTCTTCGGCCTTCTCCCGGGCGCGCTGGAACACCACTCGGATCTGGCGTTCGGTCTCCCCCACGTACTTATTGAGCAGCTCGGGGCCCTTGATGTTCAAGAAGTACGAGCGAACGTTGCGATTGCCCGTTAACTCTGCCACCTTCTGCGACAGCGAGTTGGCGACGGCCTTCGCGATCAGCGTCTTGCCGCAGCCCGGGGGCCCGTAGAGCAAGATCCCCTTCGGCGCGGGAAGGTCGTAGTCGTGAAAGAGTGCCCGATGCAGATAGGGCAGCTCCACGGCGTCGGTGATCGCTTCGATCTGCGCGTCGAGACCGCCAACGTCGGCGTAACTGATGTCGGGCACTTCCTCGAGAATCAACTCCTCGGCCTCCTGGCGAATGAGTTTCTCCGTGAGGAGGTTGGAGCGAAGGTCTAACAGCAGCGCGTCGCCGCTTCGCAGCTTGACCGAGCGAAGCGCCTCGGCCAACTCCACCACCCGCTCTTCATCCGCCCGTCCATAGACGAGCACGCGGCGTTCATCCAACACTTCCTTTACGGTGACCACCTCGCCTTGTCCGTCGGAGTCGCGAACGCCAATGACCGTGAAGGATTCGTTGAGAACGACCTCGTCACCGCGCGCGATCTGGGCCGGGTCCAACCCCGGGTGCAGCGCCACGCGCATCTTTCTTCCGGAGGCGAAAATGTCGACCGAGCCGTCTTCGTTGAACCCGGTGAAGGTGCCGTACACGGCCGGGGGTTGGGTGAGCTTCTCAACTTCATCCCGCAGGGCCGCGATCTGATCACGGGTCTGTTGAATCGTGATGGTGAGTTTTTCGTTATTCGAACGGCTCTGAGACAACTGCCCTCTCGCTTCGAGGAGCTTCTCCTCCAGAATTTCGATGCGGCGAACCGCCTGATCGAGGTCGTTTGCCGAAAGGTCGCGCGCGGCGTTGGCTCCCAAGGCCTCGTCGTGCTCGGCACTCGAGGAATCGCCAAATCCTGGGGATCGGTCCATATCGCCACCCTAGGGGAGTCAAGCCAATTCGTGGAGGTCACGCATTACGCCACTCCCCCACTAGAGTAACTACACGTAACAAGCCTTGGAGGACACGCGAATGAAGGTTTGGATTGACCAAGACCTCTGCACCGGCGACGGACTGTGTGAAGAGATCTGTCCGTCTGTCTTCACGCTCCTCGACGACGGCCTCGCGTACGTCAAGCAAGGCAGTGACGTCAAGAGCAACCCCGGCGGTGCCGAAGGCGTAGCCATCGTGCCAAGTGAGTTCGAAGACGCAGTGCGGGAAGCCTCCGAAGAGTGCCCCGGCGAGTGCATCTTCATCGAGCGCGACTAAACGCCCTCTAGACGTCCCACCAGGCGTCGCGCCGACGTCAAAAAACCGGTGTGGGCAACCATGCGGTGGTCGGGTCGTACCGAACGGCCATCCACGTGCCAGGTTCGACGCAGGATCTCGACCGTCTCTTCAAGTCCGAACGAGTTGTGTGAAAGAACCTCTCGCAGTAGCTGCGTCTGATTGATCGTCGGCAAGTAGGCAAGGAAGACACCCCCCGGGCGCAGCGCCGCTTCGGCGTGTTTCACCACTTCCCATGGCTCGGGCATGTCGAGTATTACCCGATCGAGGTCGACCTCGTCGATGCCCAACGTCACGTCTCGGATCTTGACATGGTAGTCAACGTCCTCACCGAGGAAGTCGTGGACGTTCTTGAGGGCGTGTTGAGCGAAGTCCTCGCGGATCTCGTACGCGGTGATGGAGGCTCCCGCTCGAAGGAGCGTCATCGACAGAGCGCCTGATCCGACACCCGCTTCGAGAACGCGCATGCCGGGGCCTATGTCGGCCTGCATGAGAATCGTCCCGAGGTCCTTCGGGTAGATGACCTGGGCGCCACGCGGCATCTTTAAGACCACGTCGGAGAGCGTGGGCCGGAGCACGAGGAATGAACGCTCGGTGCTCGACCTCACCAGCGAGCCTTCGGTTGCTCCGATCACGTCGTCGTGCTGAACGATGCCCGCGTGCGTATGAAAAGCGGAGCCCTCTTTCAAGGTGATCAAGTAGTGGCGATCTTTCGCGTCAATGAGCATCACGCGCTCGCCGGCGCGGAGCGTGAATCGAGTCACGAACTCACGCTCTTCGCGCGCCGAGCCGATTTGGCCGCTCGCGAGTCGAAGAATCGAAACAACACGACGGCAAGCGCCAGGGACAGCCAGGCCGGCGACTTCTGCGCCCAGGCTCGACCCAGCAGCCCCGCCGTCACCATGCGAAAGATTCGTCGCAACACTCAGGCCTTCTTACGCGCACGTCGTCCGCGAATCCAACCCCAGACGTAACCGGTCATAACCCCGCCGACGCCGATAGCGGCCACGCCCGGCTTCGACTCCGTCAACGAACTGCCAATGCGCGAAGTATCGGGAAGAAAGGATCGAAGCGAGGCTTCGAGTTCGCGTCGCGTGGCGCTCAAATCTCTCACTTCGTGACCTTTAGTCGACGTTTCGCCGTACCACTAACCACACGCCACGCCGTCAGGGCAATCAGAATCACCGCGAGCACCGCCACGATCACGTAGGGCAACCAGGAGAGCGATCCATCGAGCACCGGGAACTGCCACTGGAGATAACGCAGTGAACCGACGAGCAACAACACCGCACCAAAACCCACAAAGAGACTCCCGAGGGAGCCCCAGAGCATGAATCGCCCCAGATCTTTGATCGGCTTGATCGTCTCTTCTTTGACGTAGCGAATGGCGATATCGCGCAACTCTTCAAAGTCGCGCTGCAGTGACGCCCCCCTGAGAAATCGGCGCCACGACAGATTCTTCATGGCCCAAGCCTACTCAGTACGTTCTTTTACGAGGTACGTAGAACTCGCGTTCGCCAGCAGTCGTTCTTCTTGGTCGAAGATCTTCGCTTCCACAAAGGAGACCACGCGGCCTGTTTTTAAGACGGTCGCCACGCACGTCAGCACGTCGCCGGAGTTCGCCGCGCGCAGAAACGTCACCTTCATTTCGGTGTTGGCCACGCTCACTCGGCGATCCCGCACCGCCGTCACGGCGGAGGCACCCATGGCGGAGTCGAGCATCGCGGCGAGGAAACCGCCCTGAACGATACCGGCGGGATTGAGAAATCTCTCGTCGACGCGTGCGCGCCAGGTGGTCGTTCCCGGCACGGACTTGTCGACGCAGATCAACCCGAGGGTGAGATCGCAGTTTGGGGGAATTTGCAACGCCACGTCGCGAGGCTAGTCGCGTGGCCGCTCGACAACTTGGCTTGATTCGGTACTGTCTAAGGCATGACTGACCTTCTCTATCCCGGCGCCAGCGAGCTAGAAGGACGTGTGATTCGAGAGATCGTCGCGGTCGCCATGGACGCACCCGCGAAAGCCAACTCCGGGCACAGCGGTACCGCGATGGCCCTGGCACCGCTGGGCGTCATGCTCTGGGCGCGCATCATGCGCCACGACCCGACTGATCCTAAGTGGAGCGACCGTGACCGCTTCATTCTCAGTAACGGACACTGCTGCATCTTGCAGTACGCGTTGGCCCATGAGTTCGGCTACGACCTCACCGTCGAGGATTTAAAGGAGTTCCGCCAGGCGCACTCGAAGACGCCCGGCCACCCCGAACGAGGCGTCGCGCCAACCGTTGAAGTGACAACGGGTCCTCTGGGCCAAGGCACGGCGAACGGTGTGGGCATGGCGATCGCCGAGTCGATCCTGCGCAGCGACTACGGCGAAGAGCTGGTAAATCATCGCACCTGGGTCTTCGCGGGCGACGGCTGTTTCGAAGAAGGCATCAGCCACGAGTCGGCGAGCCTCGCGGGAGCACTCGGTCTTGATCGACTAACGATCTTTTACGACGACAACCACATCACCATCGACGGCGCCACGGAGTTGGCGTTGCGCGACAACCCGGCGGAGCGTTTCGCCGCTTACGGTTGGCAGGTCATCAACGTGGGTGAGCAGGCGAACGACCTCGACGCGCTGGAAGAGGCAACGCGCGCGGCGATGGCTGAGACCAGCCGACCCTCACTCATCATCGTTCGCTCGCACATAGGCTTTCCCTCGCCCACGATGATGGACACCCGTGAAGCGCACGGGAACCCTTTCAGCGCGGATGCGATCTCCAAGGTCAAGGAGATCATTGGCGTGCCCGACGAGGCTTTTCACTTCGACCCCGAAGTGCCCCGTGAGTTGCTCGAGGTAATCAGCCCCCAGCGAGAGGAACGCGTGGCGTGGGAGGCGCGACTTGTCGCGGCCGGCGAAAAAGGTGTGCGTCTCTTAGAACAGCTCGACACCAATGGAGTGGCCACGATCACGACGAAGGCTGAAGCGTACGAAGGTGGCACTATGGTCGCCACGCGCAGAGCCATGCAGCGCGCCATGGACGTCTTCGGCCCCCAAACGCCTGGTCTGACCGCGGGATCCGCTGACCTCACCGATAACACTGGCATGGAGCTGAAGTACTCCTCCGTGCATAACGCCACCAACCCCGGCGGTCGCCAGTTTCACTACGGCATCCGCGAGTTCTCGATGAACGGCGACCTGGTGGGCCAGGCCTGTCACGGGGGACTGCGTCCCGTCGGCTCGACCTTCTTCGTATTCAGTGACTACGGACGTGGCGCCATTCGCTTGGCTTCACTGAGTCACGCCGGAGTGCTCTTCGTCTACACGCACGACTCCGTAGGTGTTGGCGAAGACGGCCCTACACACCAGCCCGTCGAACAACTCATGTCGCTTCGCGCCATGCCCAATCTCCACGTCGTTCGACCGAGCGACGCAAATGAGACTCTCGATCTCGTCGAACAGTTCTTGAGCACCAAAGAGCCACCAACGACGGCGCTCATTCTCTCGCGCCAAGACATGCTCGTCTTAAGCGGGGCCGACGCCGAAGCCAGCGCCGAGGGCGCGCGACTCGGCGGCTACGTGCTACGCGAGAACGACGACGCCGTGTTCACACTGGCAAGCACGGGCTCGGAAGTTGGCGCCTGTCTCAGTGCCGCCGACGAACTCGCCACCAAGGGCATTGTCACGCGCGTGGTCGCGATGCCGTGCTGGCGATGCTTCGACGCTCAGCCCCTGGAGTACCGAACAAAAGTGTTACGCCGCAGCATTCCGTCAGTGTCACTCGAGGCTGGGGCCACGCTCGGCTGGGCCAACTACGTGGACCAGTCGATTGGTATCAACTCCTTCGGTATGTCCGCACCCGGCAAGTCGGTCTTTGAGTACTTCAACATTGTTCCAGCGACGGTGGTGGCGCACGTCGAACGAGTATTAAGTGAGGGTATATGACAAATCTGAACGTTCTCTACGGCGACTACGGGCAGAGCCCGTGGCTCGACAACATCCGACGTGACTGGCTTAACGACGGCACACTGGCAAAATTCGTTACCGAAGGTGTGCGCGGCGTTACCTCGAACCCTTCGATCTTCGCCAAAGCACTGGCCACATCCTCGGCCTACGACGAATTCATTGAACACTCGAATGACGACAACCCCGAGGCGCTCTTTGAATCCTTGGCCGTCACCGATGTCAGTGACGCTTGTGACGTGCTGAAATCAGTTCACGAGAGTTCAAAGAGCGATTTTTCTTCAGGCTCTCGCCGTTACCAGGACGGCTTCGTCTCACTCGAAGTGTCGCCTCGTCTAGCGCACGACACCAACGGCACGATCGCCGCGGCGAAACGCCTCCACGCGCGCGTTGGCCGACCGAACGTGATGATCAAGATCCCCGCCACCATAGAAGGCCTTCCCGCCATCCGAGCGGTCTTAGGCAGCGGCATCAACGTCAACGTCACCTTGATCTTCTCCACCGATCGATACCGCGAAGTCATCGGTGCCTGGGCCGCGGGAATCCAAGACGCTTACGACGCGGGTCTCGATATCGGTTCCATCGCCAGCGTCGCGTCATTCTTCGTCTCGCGCGTCGATGTGGCGGTCGACGCGCTGCTGCCCGAGGGTGACCCCCGTCGAGGGACGACGGCGAACGCCCAGGTCGCGGCGGCCTATGAGCTCTACCGAGAGCGTGTCAACGACGAAGACGTCAAGTCACTCCTCGCCAAGGGCGCACAGGTGCAGCGTCCCTTGTGGGCTTCCACCTCCACCAAGAACCCCACCTACGACGATCTTCTCTACGTCGACACCATCGTGGCCGACGAGACGGTTAACACCATGCCCGACGCTACGTTGGCGGACGCGCTCGATCACGCCAACTTTGCCTCGTCGGTCCTCTTAAACGAGGACACCACCCAGAAGACGGCCGCCCTCTTGGACAATCTGGCGCCGGACGTCTCGCTGGCGAAAGTCACCAACCAGTTGGAAGTCGATGGCGTGGCCGCGTTTGCCAAGTCCTACGAGGAGCTGCTCGCCACCGTCGCGTCCAAAATGCACGCCAAAAGCTAGCGACCGCCGCTCTCATCACCAGCACGTGAATGTACGGTGAATCTGCGCACTTTTTTGACCACGCGTCCTAGGATGCTCGCATGACGACGCTTCGAGGTTCCGCGTTCCTGCCCGATCTACTAGGCGCCTCCTCGGCGTCGCTCGCGGAATCTGCGTACGCCAAGGCACGCGCCGCGCATGGGTACGTGGTGACGTACTCGCCCAAGGTATTCATTCCGCTCACCAAACTCTGTCGGGATCGCTGCGGCTACTGCACCTTCGCCCAGGCGCCGGCGCACGTGACGTCGCCGTACCTGAGCCTCGACGAAGTGATGGCGATCGCGGTCGCCGGCCGAGAGGCCGGTTGCACCGAGGCACTCTTCACCTTGGGAGAACGGCCCGAACTGCGCTACGACGAGGCGGCACGGTGGCTCGCGGCCCGAGGGTACCGCTCAACCGTTGACTACGTGGCGAGTGCCGCGCAGATGGTCCTCGAGAGCACCAGTCTCTTACCGCACGCGAACGCGGGCGCTCTTTATAGCCACGAGCTCGAGCAACTTCGCGGCGTCAGCGCCTCCCAGGGCATGATGCTCGAAGCGCTGGCTGACCTGCCTGCTCATCGGCTCGCGCCTGATAAGGAACCTCAGCGACGCCTCGACACGCTGCGCTTCGCCGGTGCGCTGAAGATTCCCTTTACCACTGGCCTGCTCGTCGGCTTCGGGGAGACTCGCGACGACCGCCTCCTCACCCTGAGGGCCATCGCTGAGGCTCACGAGGAGTTCGGTCACGTCCAAGAGGTCATCATCCAGAATTTCCTGCCGAAGCCGCGCACGGCCATGGCGGGGTACCCGGGCGCGAGCGAAGAGGAGTTTCATTGGACGATCGCGGTGGCTCGACTGCTCTTGCCCGACGAGATCCATCTCCAGGCGCCACCGAACCTCAGCGACGACCCCGCACGCCTCCTCGACTTCGGTATCGACGACTTCGGTGGCGTGTCGCCCGTTACCGCTGATCACGTGAATCCCGAGCGCGCGTGGCCGGCGATTGCCACGCTCGCCGCCCAGTGCGATCGACGTGGGTTCCATCTGGCGCCCCGGCTCACCGTCTACCCGGAGTACGTCAGCGATCGAAGCGACTTTCTCGACGAGAAGGTCCGACCTTTCGTCCTCGCCCAAGCGGACTCGCTCTTTCTCGCCCGCGCCGACGACTGGTATTCGGGAACCGACCACACGCCCCCCGCGGCGCCCACTTCACTCACGCGCACCAGCGAAGTCAGCGCGCTCTTACGCCGCTACGAGCCCGGCTACGACTTCACTCGTGGCGAACTCGTCGCACTCTTTGGAGCGCGCGGCGGCGACTACAACGCCGTGGTGGAGGCGGCCGACGCCCTGCGACACGAGCTCGTGGGTGACGCGGTGAGTTTCGTCATCAACCGCAACATCAACTACACCAACGTCTGCACGTTCAAGTGCCGATTCTGCGCGTTCTCTAAAGGCCCCCTTTCGCTGAATCTGCGCGGCGATCCCTATCTCTTAACACTCGACGAGATCAGCGAACGAGTCCGCGAGGCCGAAGCCCGAGGCGCGACCGAGGTCTGCCTCCAAGGTGGCATTCATCCGAACTTTGACGGTGACTACTACATCGACGTGGTGGCCGCGGTGCGCGCCGGATCGCCTTCAATTCACGTCCACGCCTTCAGCGCCTTGGAAGTCTTCGAGGGCGCTCGACGTTCCAATCAAGATCTCGCCACGTATCTCACGCGTCTCAAAGATGCGGGCCTTAAGACCTTGCCCGGAACCGCCGCCGAGATTCTCGACGACGACATTCGTGCGGTGCTGTGTCCCGACAAGATCAACAGCGACCAGTGGTTGGAAGTTCACCGCACTGCGCATTCGGTGGGGCTGCGATCGAACATCACGATCATGTTTGGCGCGGTGGAAGGCCCGAACAGCTGGGCGACCCACCTCCTGCGCACTCGCGATCTTCAAAAGGAGACGGGTGGCTTCACGGAGTTTGTTCCGCTGCCCTTCGTGCATATGGCGACACCGCTGTTCTTGAAAGGGCGTTCTCGTAAAGGTCCGACGTTTCGCGAAGCAGTGCTCATGCACGCAGTCGCCCGTCTGCACTACGCCACGCTGATTGACAACATTCAAGTCAGCTGGGTGAAGATGGGGGTAGAAGGCTCTCGGCGTATCCTCGCGGCGGGCGCCAACGACTTGGGCGGCACGTTGATGGACGAAAACATCTCTCGCGCCGCGGGCGCTACCCACGGCCAAGAGATGGACGTGCACGCGCTGGAGAAGCTCGTCGCACCGTTGGGACGGCCTCTGCATCAACGCAGCACGCTGTATCAGACCCTGTAGCGATGTCCTCGCTCATCGACTCTCTCCTCGACGACCTCGAGAAGGACACTGCCATGTCGCCCGAGCGGCGCGAACTCCTTCGCGACCTCCTCGCGCGAGTGGTGATGGTCGCCGAGGCCGATGCCGATACCGATGATCTTCGCGTCGCCGTCACGGCGGTGGATGAACTTCTCGAGGCGTTTATGCTCTTCGAACGCTTTCAAGGGAGCAAGAAGTTAACCATCTTCGGTTCGGCCCGGACGAAAGTTGACAGTCCGCTCTTTGAAATGACGCGAGATCTCGCACGGGCCATGGCCGAGCGGGACTGGATCGTCGTCACCGGTGCCGGTCCCGGCATCATGGAAGCTTCCTCCATGGGCGCCGGCATGGATCACACCCTGGGTGTGAATATCAAGCTGCCCTTCGAGCAGAATGCGAACGCCTACATCGACGCCAAGACGAATCTCGTCACGATGAAGTACTTTTTCACTCGAAAGGTCGCCCTCACGCGGCCCTCCATTGCGTTCGTGGTTCTACCGGGCGGACTCGGCACCATGGACGAACTCTTTGAGATTCTGACGCTGCTCGACACGGGAAAGACCACACCCGCTCCCGTCGTGCTTCTCGACACGCCCGACGGACTCTTTTGGACCCAGTGGATGACCTTCGTCGACGACGGCATTGTGAAAAACAACTACTTGGGCGGCGATGAGATGCCCCTCGTGCGCTTCGTGACCGAGGTCGAAGACGCCGTTGAGGAAATCGAACACTTCTACTCGAACTACGTCGCCTTTTCCATCGACGGCGATCGCGGGCTCATGGCGCTGCAGCGTCCACCCACGCCAAGTCAACTGGACGATCTCCGCGCCAAGATTCCGATGTTCAACGAGGGTCTCGGGTACCGCCTCGAAGACGAGGAGACACTTTCTTTCGACTTCGACGGACGCAACTACCTCAACTTACGATTGGTGATTGACCAAGTGAACAGCTGGTCCGACTAGTCCTCGTCGTGTTGGCGAAGCAGATGCTCCGCCTTTTGAAGACTGCGTCGCACCTTTGAAAGTTCTCGTTCCAGCTCTTTCGCGCTGACCGCTTGGTCGTCACGCAGCTGGGCGCGCACGGCCTCAAAGATGGCGTCGGCCACGCGACGCTCGAGAACGGCCACCTCATCGGCGAGCTCCTCAAATGACTCCACTAGTCGACGACCACAACCTCGAGTTCGCCCTCGGCGTACTGAGCGCGCAGCACCTTCTTATCGAACTTACCGACGCTGGTCTTGGGGACGCTTTCGATAAACGTCCAGCGTTCGGGAAGCCACCACTTCGCGACGCGCTCGGCGAGGAACGCCTTTAGCTCCTGGGCGCTCGCCGTCACGTCGGGCTGCAACACCACGCAGCACAGCGGGCGCTCCTGCCACCGGTCGTCGGGAACGGCAATGACCGCGGCCTCAAAGACCGCCGGGTGTTCCATGACCGTGACTTCCAGTTCGACCGAGCTGATCCACTCGCCGCCGGACTTGATGACGTCCTTGGTGCGATCGGTCACGACCATGTAGCCCTCCCCGTCAAGAGTGCCGATGTCACCAGTGCGAAGCCAACCGTCACGGAACTTGTCCGGGTCGTCGACACCGAAGTACGAGGCGGTGATCCAGGGACCGCGAATCTCGAACTCCCCCACGGTCTTGCCGTCACGGGGCAAGACGGTGCCGTCTTCGGCGGTGACGCGAAGCTCAACGCCCGCGACCACGCGCCCCGCCTTCATGCGATACTCGATCTCCATTTCGCGCGGCGTCCCGGCGGGAGGGATCGAGACGGCCGCCAGTGGACTCGTTTCGGTCATTCCCCAGCCCTGGATCAAGTTGATACCGTACACATCTCGAAACGTCTCGATCATGAACCTCGGTACCGCGGAGCCTCCGGCCAAGATCCCTCTCAGACTAGACAGGTCGGCGTCGGGCGTCTCGGCCGCCACGCGCAGCACGTCATTCCAGATTGTCGGCACGCCGAGGGAGATAGTGGGGCGCAGTTCTCGAATCATCTTGATGATGGGAGCACCTTGGAGAAACATCTGCGGCATGATCAGCTCGACGCCCGAGAAAAACGCGGTGTAGGCCACACCCCACGCGTTGACGTGGAACATCGGCACGATCAAGAGACAGCGGTCCTTCTCGCAGAGTCCAATGGAATTCGCGGTGGTGGCTGCCATGGAGTGCAGCCAAGTCGAACGATGCGAATAGACGACGCCTTTAGGATTACCCGTCGTACCGGACGTGTAACACATGATGGCGGCGTCGCGTTCGTCCAACACCGGCCACTCAAAGCCAGGCCGCTCGGCGCTAACCAGAGTCTCGTAGTCCAGGGTGTCGCCAAGCAGTCCATTTGAATCCTCACCATGAAGAATGATCGTCTTCACACTGGGAATCTGATCCTTCACGCGCGCGAAAGCTGGCGCCAGTGACGCGTCGACGATCACAATCTCGTCCTGGGCGTGGTTGATGATGTACGCCAACTGCTCGGGAAAAAGTCGGATATTCAACGTGTGCAGTACGGCGCCCATGCTGGGCACAGCCAGATAGGCCTCAACATGGGCCTGGTTGTTCCACATGAAGGTGGCTACGCGATCCCCCCTCTTGACGCCCAGGTTCGTCAGTGCGGCCGCCAACTGCTCAGCGCGCTTGGACGTCTGGAAGAAGGTGGACTCCTCAACCCCGTCGGGAGTGACGGTGAAGATCTTCTTGTCGGCGTAGACGAACTCGCCGTGCCGCATGATCCCGCTAATTAGGAGCGGTCCGTCCTGCATGGTGCTCTTCATGGTCCCCCTCGATTCACCGTTGGCACGATGCTACAAACTCCGGCTACGCCCTCCGCTACCAGGAGAGGCTGTAGGGCGCGACCGGCGCGGAGAGGGGGCTGTCGTGATGCATCAGCGAAGCATCGATTGCCGCCGCGGCGCTACGCCCCTCGGCGATGGCCCAGACGATCAAACTCTGTCCTCGTACCGCGTCGCCGCAGGCAAAGAGATCCGCGGCACCCGGGACGCCCTTCACACGCCACTCTCCGTCGACGGAGAACGTCGCTCTTGAGGTGAGACAGCCCTGATCGGCCATCTCCAGGTCCTCAACTTCAGGTCCAATGAAGCCCGCCGCGATGAGCACCAAATCGGCGTCTACTTCGAGCGACTCGCCGTTCACGTGGTCGATGAGGACTAGGGACTCGACTCGCTCGTGCCCTCGAAACTCCAGGGTCTCGCTCGAGAAGCGCCGCTCTCCCCCTTCGGCGTGGGCTGACGTCGTCTTGTACAGACGCGGCATGGTGGGCCAGGGCTCCTCGGGCGAGCGAACGTCGGGCGGTCGGTCCATGATCTCGATCTGCGCGACGGAGGCGGCGCCCTGCCGATGCACGGTTCCGAGACAGTCGGCCCCGGTGTCGCCGCCGCCGAGGATGACCACGTGCAGGCCCTCGGCGCTCATCTTGGGCTCGGTACCCGTGTTAACGGCGCGATTGCTCGCTTCGAGATAAGTCATGGCCGGCACGATGCCCTCCAACTCCGCCCCCGGAACGGGAATGAGCCGGGGTCGCGTGGACCCGATCGCCAGTAGCACCGCGTCAAAGTCTTCTCGCAGCAGCGACAACGCGGTGCCACTCATACCTATGGTGACGCCGGGAAAGAACTCGACTCCGGACCCACGCATCACATCGAGGCGTCGATCCAGCACGGACTTCTCCATTTTGAATTCGGGTATGCCGTATCGAAGCAAACCCCCGATGGCGTCACTACGCTCAAAGACGCTCACAGCGTGACCCACGCTTCGCAGTTGTGCCGCCGCGGCGAGGCCGGCCGGCCCCGAGCCGACTATCGCCACGCGCTTGCCGCTCTCTTTGGGCGTGGGGTACGCCACCGCGACGCCATGGGTGAAGGCGTGTTCGGCGACTTCATATTCGAGTCGCTCGATGGTGACCGGATCACTGTTAATGCCGAGCACGCACGCCGACTCACACGGCGCGGGACAGAGTCGACCAGTGAACTCCGGAAAGTTGTTGGTGGCAAAGAGTTGCTCCGCCGCGAGCTCCCAGTGCAGGTGATAGGCCGCGTCGTTAAAGGCCGGAATGCGATTGCCGAGCGGGCAACCCTGCATGCAAAAGGGAATGCCACAGTCCATGCACCGCGAGCCCTGCGCCGCAATCTCCTCGTCGCTCTGGGCCACGTACACCTCGTGCCAATCACGCAGTCGCACGGCGACGGGGCGGTACTGCGGTCCCTCACGAGGAACCTCCAGAAATCCCGTGATCTTACCCACCCTTGACCTCGTCGCGAATTCGTTGATACTCCGAGGTTTCGATACGCACGAAGTTCATCCGCTCTGCTCGCCAATTCGCCAGTAGTCGACCCGCTTTTTTCGATCCGGTCTCTTCGGCGAAGCGCCCGAGGATCGCTCGCACCCGTTCGTCATCGTCTAGTTCGAGTAACTCAATCTCATAGACACCGGCACTCAGATGATCGTGCACGGTGACCTCGGGGTCGTAGAGATACAGCGTGCCCCCAGACATGCCGGCGGCGAGATTACGTCCGATGGTGCCGAGTATCACGATGACGCCACCGGTCATGTACTCGCCGGCGTGGTCACCGGTGCCCTCAACGACAATGGTCGCGCCGGAGTTTCGAACGCCGCACCGTTCGCCCACCACACCGCTGATGAATATCTCGCCGCTGGTGGCGCCGTAACCAATGACGTTGCCCGCGATGATGTTTAGGTCGCTAGCGAACGTCGCGGCGTCATCCGGACGAATGACAATCCTTCCGCCCGAGAGCCCCTTGCCGGCGTAGTCATTGGTGTCGCCGCGCAAACGCACGGTCACTCCGGCCGGCAAAAAGGCGCCGAGACTCTGCCCCGCCGAACCGACAAGCTCGATTTCGATGAGATCGTCCCTGAGAACTCGTGCACCGAGCGTTCGCGTGATCGCACTTCCCGTCAACGTCCCGACGGCGCGATTCACGTTTCGAACCGGCGTCGCAAAGTGATAGGGCTGGCTCTTCTTCGCGGCGTCAACCGCGTCGTCCAGGAATAACCAGTCCAGTGCGCCGTCGAGTCCGTGTTCCTGCTTGATGCTCTGACGACGCTGGTCGGGCTCGACCAGCGCGAGAAGGGCGCTGACGTCGAGATCAGAAGTCTCATCGTCGACCGCGCTGACGCGCAGTCTCGACACGTCACCAATCACTTCGTCGAGGGTACGCGCGCCGAGTTGGGCGAGGTACTCGCGCACTTCTTCGGCGATGAATTGAAAAAAGTTCTCCACGAACTCCGGTTGGCCGGTGAAGCGTTCGCGCAGTTTCGGATTCTGCGTGGCGATGCCGACGGGACACGTGTCGAGGTGACAGACGCGCATCATCACGCAGCCCGAAACGACGAGTGGCGCACTGGCGAAGCCAAACTCTTCGGCGCCTAACAGCGCCGCCACGATAACGTCGCGTCCGGTCTTTAACTGTCCGTCGGTTTGGAGAACGACACGGCTCCTCAGACCGTTCGCCGCGAGTGTCTGGTGCGCCTCAGCCAGTCCCAACTCCCACGGTGTCCCCGAGTGTTTGAGCGAGGTGAGCGGTGCGGCACCCGTGCCGCCGTCGTGGCCGGAGATCAATATGACGTCGGCGTGCGCTTTTGCCACCCCCGCCGCAATCGTGCCGACGCCTTGTTCGCTCACCAATTTCACATGCACGCGCGCTTGATCGTTCGCACACTTGAGGTCGTAGATGAGTTGGGCCAAATCTTCGATCGAGTAGATGTCGTGATGTGGCGGCGGGGAAATTAGCCCGACCCCGGGTGTCGAGTGACGCGTCTTGGCGATCCAGGGGTAGATCTTGTTCCCAGGGAGTTGACCGCCCTCGCCGGGCTTTGCGCCCTGAGCCATCTTGATCTGAAGATCGTCCGCGTTGACTAGATAACGGCTCGTGACACCAAAGCGGCCCGAAGCGACTTGCTTGATGGCTGAACGGGTGTTGTGACGAGGGTCGGAAGTATCAAATCGCTCCTCGTCCTCTCCCCCTTCACCAGTGTTGGACTTGCCACCCAGGCGGTTCATGGCGATAGCCAGCGTCTCATGGGCCTCTTTCGAGATCGAGCCGTAGGACATGGCGCCCGTGTTAAAGCGCTTGACGATGGAAGCCACACTCTCGACTTCATCGAGCGGTATCGGCGTCGTACTCGGAATGAGCGACAAAAGCGAACGCAGGGTCAGGTGCTGGCTGCTCTGGTCGTCGACGAGTGACGAGTACTCCTTGAAGAGATCGAAGCGCTTCGCACGAGTGGCGTGCTGGAGCTTCTGAACGGTGCGCGGATTGAACAGGTGCAACTCGCCGTCGCGGCGCCACTGATACTCACCGCGATTAGTGATTTCAATCGCCTCACCCACCTCGGGCTCGAACGCACTCGCGTGCCAGCGCAGTACGTCGCTCGCGATCCTTTCGAGCGTGGCGCCACCAAGGCGTGAGTGAAAGCCTGGAAAGTATCGGGTGAGCACGTCGTCAGATAGTCCGACCGGCTCGAAGAGCTGTGAGCCAACGTAACTGGCTACCGTGCTCACGCCCATCTTGGACATCACCTTCACCACGCCCTTATTGAGAGTCTTGCCGTACTGATAGCGCGCCTCGAAGGCGCTGAGTGAGGTGAGTTCGCCCTGTTCGACGAGTATGTCGATGGACTCGTAGGCGAGATATGGGCATACGGCTGAGGCTCCGAAGCCGAGTAGCAGCGCCACGTGGTGTACTTCGCGAACATCGCCGGCTTCGAGGATTATCGCGGCACTGGTGCGTAGATGCTCCTCCACCAGACGGTGATGGACGGCCGAGGCGAGCAACAGACTGGGGATCGCGGCGTGTGTCGCCGAGTTGCCGCGGTCACTCAGAATGACGACGTTGACGCCCGATCGGACCTTCGCCACCACTTCATTGGTGACCCCGTCTATCGCCTGAGCGAGTCGCTTCGCCGCGCTCTCGGGCCCGTGCGCTGGGAACAGTCCGTCGATGGCCGCGGTGCGAAATCCGATGACGCCTGGATACTCATCGACGTAGCGAATCTTCTGTAGTTCAGCGACGCTGAGTACCGGTGAGGGCAACACGATCTGATGACAGTGCTCTTCGCTCTCGCTCAGCAAGTTCTCCTCCCCACCAATGACGACGCGCGTCGAAGTGACGAGTTCTTCGCGTATCGCGTCGAGCGGCGGATTCGTTACCTGGGCAAAGAGTTGCGTGAAGTAGTCAAAGAGTGAGCGAGGCATCGACGAAAGGACCGGCAAACGTGTGTCCGAACCCATCGAGCCGATCGGCTCATCACCGACTTGGGCCATATGGCGAACGATGAGGCGAAGGTCTTCATCGGAGTAACCAAAGCTTTTTTGCTGGCAAACAATCGATCCGTACGACGGTGTGAGCGACTCCGGAGCCTCGAAGGCGTCGAGGGAGATCTGGTGGCGCTCGAGCCACTCCCCGTAGGGCGCCCTTGCGGCCAGCGCTGTCTTGAGTTCGTCATCGTCAATGATGCGGCCCTGTTCGACATCGACCAGAAACACCCGTCCGGGTTGGAGGCGACCTTTACGTTCGATGTTGGAAGGATCGATGGGCAGCACGCCCACTTCACTGGCCAGGATGACGCGTTGATCCTTCGTCACCCAGTAGCGCGCCGGTCGTAGGCCATTGCGATCCAGAACGGCACCCGCCACCACTCCGTCGCAGAAGGTCACCGACGCGGGGCCGTCCCACGGCTCCATGAGCCCTGCGTGGTAGCGATAGAACTCGCGACGCGCGGATGTCATGGTGGTAGAACGTTCCCAGGCTTCGGGGATCATCATAAGAACGGCGTGCGGCAGGCTTCGTCCGGCGTTCACCAACAGCTCGACGACTTCGTCGAAACTCGCCGAGTCGCTCATGTTCGGCGTAATGATCGGCGTCAGCGCACTTAAGGGCAACGGCAGACGCTCACTCTCGAGTGTCGTCTCGCGGGCGGTCATCCAGTTGCGATTCCCTCGCACCGTGTTGATTTCACCGTTGTGGGCGATGTAGCGAAAGGGCTGCGCCAAGTCCCATCGAGGCAACACGTTGGTCGAAAAACGACTGTGGACGACGGCGATAGCGCTGGTCAGTCGTTCGTCTTGGAGGTCTTTGAAGTAGAGACGCAATTGAGGCGAGGAAAGCATGCCCTTGTAGATCAGGACCGTGGAAGAACAGGACGAGGCGTAGACGTCGAGGTCGTGCTCGATGACCTTTCGCGCGCAGAACAGAGCGCGCTCGAGGTCTAGGGCTTCACTTCCTGGGGCCCGGACGATGAGCTGTTGAAAAATGCGGGGCTCTGACTCCCGCGAGGTGGGTCCCAGGATTGAGCTGTCGACGGGCACTTCACGCCAGGCCCGAGAGGACAGTCCGACGCGTGTCAAAACCTCGGCGATGCGGGCACAGACGGCGTCGAGTTCGAGGGACCGGGGAATCATCCACATGGCGACGCCGTAGTGTCCTTTTTCCGGCAATTCGTCGAAGAACTCACGAAGGAAGGAGTCGGGCATCTGAATCAAAATGCCCGCGCCGTCGCCGGAGTCGATATCCGAGCCGGTGGCGCCACGGTGCTCGAGGTTCTCCAGGATTGTCAGGGCGTCGCGCACCGTGGCGTTTGTCGGTTGGGCGGTGAGGTCCGCGACCATTCCGACGCCGCAGGCGTCGTGTTCGTAGGCGGGGTCGTAAAGTTTCTTGGTCATGGGCGTAGCTTCTGGGGCAACGCTGACCCGTCTTAACTATAACGAAGATGAAGAGAAGTCCTCCAGACCTACGCTGGTTTCGTGACTTCATCTTCCCGCGACGCACTCATAGTCGGCGGCGGTGTCATTGGCACCGCAAGCGCGTTTCGTCTCGCCCTCGCGAATTGGCGCGTCACCGTATTCGACCCGGCCCCCGGATTGGGGGCGTCCTTCGCGGCCGCCGGCATGGTGGCGCCAAGCGCTGAGATCGCCCCCGGTGAGGAGGAGAATTTCCGTCTTCAGCGCGGGGCTCTCAATGCGTGGCGCACGATGTCCGCGGACCTCGCCCGAGTGACCGGCCAGGAGTTGGAGTTGGTTGCACACGGCACATTGCTCGTGGGCTTTGACGCCAGCGATCGTCGTCTCGTCAATCAGTTTGAACTGGTCGCTTCGAGTTTCGGCGTGCGAACGCAGCGAGCGACTCGCTCGAGTCACGACGCGTTCTTTCAAAGCATCTCGCCTCGAATCAACGAGGGGCTCTTCCTGGAAGGCGACGCGTGGCTTGACCCCGATCGTGCCATGTCGCTTCTCGTGAAAGCGAATGAATCTCTCGGCGTCAGCGTCCTGCGCGAGGAAGTCGTGCTCGCCGGCGTCACGGAAGCACGCGTGGAGGCGACGACGACAGAGAGAATCGTCCGTGGCGACGTGGGTGTGCTCGCCACCGGTGCTCGCCCACTTCCGGGAGGTGTCGCTGAACGTGTCGCGAACGTGATTCGCCCCGTGCGAGGGATGACCGTGCGCGTGCAGGGCGTCGACCGCTCGTCGCAACCCACGCTTCGTGCCTTCGTACGCGGCCGGCCACTGTATATGGTGAGTCGTCCTGGCGGGTACTGCGTGCTCGGGGCGTCATCGGAAGAACAGCGCGAGCTCGTCGTGGAAGTCGGGGAGCTCCAACGACTGCTGCGTGACGCACTCGACATCGTGCCGTCGCTCGAGGGCGCGGCCATCGTCGAGACCCGTCAGGGGCTTCGACCCGCAAGCAAGGATCTCGCCCCCTTTTTCGAAGTTGTCGACAATCGATGGGCTTGGATATCGGGCCACTTTCGCCACGGCGTCACGCTCGCTCCCCTCGCCGCCAACGAAGCCCTGGCCTTTGCGGAGAGTCTCAGGTGATTTACGTTAACGGCATTAAAGAGAAGTTCGTTGACGAAAGTATCGACGAACTATTGACGCGTAAGGGTATCGAGAGACGGGGTGTTGCCGTCGCCATCGATGGCGAAGTCGTACCCCGTTCAACGTGGTCGAACACACCGGTTCCTGATCACGTCCACATTGAAATCGTCACCGCGGCCGCCGGCGGTTGAGACCGATCTAGTGACGCCGCGATCGTCCGCTTAGAGCCGTCCGAGTAAGGTTGTTCGTTCACGGGCTGTGGCTTAGTTTGGTCTAGAGCGCTCGGCTGGGGGCCGAGAGATCGGGAGTTCAAATCTCCCCAGCCCGACCAGAGAAGGCGCCTTACCCCTCGGCGTGAATCGGCCACGCATATCGGCCAGCGTCAATTGGCGCTTCACCCTTGTCTTCTAGGTACTTGGAGAAACTCGTTAACCACTCTTGGTACCAGGCACGAAGCGTGTCATTGACATCAGCCCAGGGAATCTTGCCAATCGCTGAAAACTTTGTGAGCATCGCTTCAAAGACCTCGAGGCTCGCTTCCGCGTCGGCCGCCGCGCTGTGCGCGCTGCCCAGCGTGACTCCGTAGTGACGGCAAAGATCGGTGAGCTTTCGTGGGCCTTTTCTCCACTTGTCGAAGTGACGATCAAGCACCAGAATGTCCATCACCGACCCCACGACTCCTCGATCTTCCAGGCTAGGAAGTTCTAATCGGTGACAAAGTGCGTCGACCATGGTTAAGTCGTATCCAACGTTCATACCAACCACCACATCCCGAGATGACCAGATGGCGCTCAGTCGATCGGCGATGAGTTCAACCGTCTCTTTCAGGAACGGCGCGTCGGCGACCATGTCGTCGGTGATTCCGTGGATCGCGGACGCACTGGCGGGAATTAAGACGCCCGGATTAACCAATCCTCCGTCTCTCAGTGTGGTTATGCCGCTTTGGTCGTGTCGGTGTTCCACGAAGCCGTACGAGACTGGGACGTCACGAAATGAACTAATGCCCGTCGTCTCAAGGTCAAATCCAACGTAATTCATGGCTGTCACGTCGACGCTCGCACTGCGATCAGGCTACCGAAGAGCCACGCATTTCTTGATGATGGTCCGCCGCGGTTCTTCGACGCGTGCCAGCTATACGGCTCTATTGTCGATGCGACCGAGTCGCTCAATTGAAGTGACGACTGTGTCTCCGTGGTGCAAGTACACCGGGGGGCGCTGACCTTGACCTACCCCATGCGGGCTGCCCGTGAAAATAAGGTCGCCTGGGCGAACCTCAATAACGCCGCTTAAGTAACTCACGAGCTCACCGACCGAAAAGACCATGTCACTCGTGTTCGAGTCTTGATACTGCGTACCATTGACGCTGCAACGGATAGCGAGATTATTAGGGTCACCGACTTCTTCGGTCGTGGTGAGCCACGGTCCCAGGGGCGTGAAGTTTCGATAGGACTTGCCGAGAGAAAACTGCGCGGGCGTTCCCTTCATCTGCAGCGCGCGCTCCGAGAAGTCCTGTCCGACGCAGTATCCGGCCACCACGTTCAGCGCGTCACTCGTCCCGACATCGCGCGCCGTTTTCCCGATAACCACCACGAGTTCCGCCTCGAAGTCAGTGGTCGCACTGGGTAATGGCACGTCATCGTTCGGACCCGAGAGCGAGGAGACGAACTTGGTGAAGACCATTGGCTCACTCGGAAGAGCGAGGTTCATCTCTTCGGCGTGGCGTCGGTAGTTGAGTCCTACGGCGAAGATCTGCTGAGGGCGAACGACTACAGGACCGAGTCGCGAGTCACCCAAGAGCTCATTCGCTGTAGTGGGGTCGGTGGGTTCGGGCGTGGCACTCTCCAACCACGCCTGAATCTTGTCGAGCTGACTAATGCATTTGTCGACCGACGTGGAAAAGGCACCGTTCGAGCTCGTAGCGAGGTCTATGAGGCCGTGTTCGGTGACGATGGTGGCCCTTCCGGCCAGATTGGCGAGACGCATTGCGATGAAATCTTTCAGTAAGGAGCGATGCTCTGGGGGGTCCAATCATTTTACGGCACCGGACTTCGACGTCAGAGCGTTGCCGTTGCCGATCGAGAACGATTCGCAAAGTTTCATGTGTCAGCGACGCCCCGGTAGAATTGAACCTCAAAGGCCGGAGTGAGACCCGGCGTTCGCGCGTTTGGGACCCGCGAAACACGCCACACCGAGAGAGGGTGATTCCAGCCGCAGGTTGGACACAGTATGGAGAAGAAGGATCCCTTCGTCTTACGCCACCTCGCAGAAGTCCAGCCAGAACTATGGTGGCTCGACTCCGATCCTTTGGAGCCGGAATCTCATCCCGCGCTGATCGGCGACCTCGGTGCGGACCTCTGCGTCGTCGGCGCCGGCTACACCGGTCTCTGGACGGCGCTGCTAGCAAAAGAGCGTGATCCCCACCGCGAAGTCGTCGTCGTCGAACAGTACGAGACGGGCGCGGGGGCTTCGGGTCGTAACGGAGGATTTTGCAGCGCATCGTTAACGCACGGTTTCACCAATGGCATGAACCGATACGCCTCCGAGATGCCCGTCATAGAACGCCTTGGTCGTGAAAATCTGGATGAAATTGAGGCAACGATCGAACGCTACGCCATCGAATGCGACTGGGAACGGACCGGCGAGTTACGAGTCGCGTTGGCTGAATGGCAGTTCGGAAGCATGCCCGAAGAGGCGCGGCTCCGCAATCAAATGGGCGACCACGTGGAGGTGTTAGATCGAGCGCAGGTCCAGGCACGTATTCACTCCCCCTTGTACGTGGGGGCTCTCTTCGACCACGACGGTACCGCACTGGTCGACCCGGCGCGTCTCGTCTGGGGACTGGAGCGAGCGTGCCTTTCTCTCGGCGTCACGATCTTTGAGAACTCCAAGGTCGATTGGCTCGAAGATGTCGACGGGGGCATCAGAGTGCACACGGCCTACGGCGCGGTCACGGCCGCCAAAGTGGCGCTCGCGACGAACGTCTTTACCTCTCTGATTCGACAGGCTCGCAAATATGTCGTACCGGTCTACGACTACGCGCTAGTGACAGAGCCCCTCAGCGACGAACAGCTAGAAAGCATCGGCTGGCACGGGCGAGAAGGGGTGGCCGACGACGGTAATCAATTTCACTACTACCGTCTCACCAAGGACAACTCCATCCTCTGGGGCGGCTACGACACGATCTACAACTTTCGCGGCAAGGCCCAGCGCGACTTCGAGTTCAACGCGGAGACTTACGCGAAGCTAGCCGGCCATTTTCTCAAGACGTTTCCTCAACTCGCCGGGCTCAAATTCACCCACGCGTGGGGAGGCGCCATCGACACGTGCACTCGGTTCTCTCCCTTCTGGGGGTCAGCCTTTCAGGGCAAGGTGTCTTATGTCATGGGCTACACCGGCCTTGGTGTCGCCTCCACTCGTTTCGGCGCATCGGTGATGCTCGACTTGCTTGACCAACGAGAAAGCGAAAGTACGAAGTTAACAATGGTGCGTAAGAAGCCCGTGCCCTTCCCGCCGGAACCGTTTCGCTGGATATTCATTCGCATCACGCAGTGGTCGCTTCAACACGCCGACGAAAACGAGGGGAGACGCAATCTGTGGCTGCGCCTCCTCGCAATCTTCAACCTCGGTTTCGATTCCTAACGGCACTCCAAGGACCGACGCGATGGCCAGGCGCAACAGACGCCAACCCTCCTCGGTCCGCTCTACTCGCTGGAACCAAAGTTTTTGATGGTCTGAAGCTCCGCTTCGGTCAGTTCTCGCGGCTCTTCTCCGCGAGCGACCTTCTCGCTCT
Organism: uncultured Acidimicrobiaceae bacterium; assembly: GCA_963803745.1. Classification (GTDB taxonomy): domain Bacteria; phylum Actinomycetota; class Acidimicrobiia; order Acidimicrobiales; family RAAP-2; genus RAAP-2. Next base: position 472,061 of record CAWDNL010000002.1, read on the forward strand.
GCACGTAGTGGCGAATGCCTTCGACAACTTCGGGATTGGCCAAGGTCGTGATATCTCCCACGTCGGTGAAGTTGGATATCGACGCAATGACTCGGCGCATGATTTTCCCGGAGCGTGTCTTGGGCATATCAGCGACAATCCACACGGTCTTCGGGCGAGCTACTTTGCCGATCTCTCTTTCAATCATGCTCGTCACTTCCCCATCCACCCCCTGGTCCGGATTCACACCGGGCTTGAGCGCGATGTACATCTCAACCGCGTGGCCGCGTAGCTCGTCGACAACCGGGACGGCAGCTGCTTCGGCAACTCCGTCGACCATCAGGGCCGCTGATTCGAGTTCCTTCGTGCCTAGCCGATGGCCGGACACGTTGATCACGTCGTCCACTCGGCCCAGTATGCGGTAGTAGCCGTCGGCGGCCTGCATGGCGCCGTCGTTCGCAAAGTACGGCCAGTCGTGCCAGTCCTTGCTCTTCGGATCTCGGTTGTACTTGGCGTAGTAGGTCTTCACGAATCGCTCAGGGTCTCCGTAGACCGTCTGAAAGATACCCGGCCAAGGATTTCTGATGCAGATATTGCCCGCGATCCCACTGCCCGCTTTCACCTCTTCTCCGTTTTCGTCCAGAATCGTCGGGAAGATACCGAGCACTGCTGGTCCACAACTGCCGGGCTTCATTGGATTAATGGCAGGCAGCGTGCTGCCCAGGAATCCGCCGTTCTCGGTCTGCCACCAGGTATCAACGATGACCGCCTTACCCTTGCCCACCACGTCGTAGTACCAGCGCCAGACGTCGGGCTCGATGGGCTCGCCGACCGTCGTCATGTGCTTGAAGTGATAGTTGTACTTCTCTGGTTCATTTGGTCCAACCTTGCGAAGGGTGCGAATCGTCGTGGGTGCCGTGTGGAAGGTTGTCACGCCAAGGCGCTCCGCAATCCGCCACGCTCGACCCGCGTCGGGGTAGGTGGGCACGCCCTCGTACATGACCGTCGTCGTGCCCAGCGCCAGCGGCCCGTAGACGATGTAGGAGTGCCCCGTAATCCAACCGATGTCCGCCGCACACCAGTACGTGTCCTCCGGGTGGATGTCCTGATAGAACTTCGACGTGCCAGCGACGTACGACAGGTATCCGCCGGTGCTGTGCTGGCAACCCTTCGGCTTGCCGGTAGTGCCGCTTGAGTACATGATGAACAGCGGCGCTTCGGCGGGCATGGACACCGGATCGACCAACTTGCCCTTGTAGTCAGGCATGAGCTCGTCAACGAAGAAGTCCCGTCCTGGCACCATGGGGCTCTTGGAGGCGTATTCGCCGGGGTTCCTTCGAAAGACCAGCACCTTCTCGACCACCACGCCATCCTCGAGAGCCCTCGCTACCGCCTCGTCGGCCTTCACCTTGTGATCCTGTAGTTCGCCGTTGCGGTAGTAGCCGTCGATGGTGACGAGGATCTTGCTCTTGGAGTCGGCAATGCGACCTCCGCAGGCAGCGCCCGAGAAGCCGCCGAACACCTGCGAATGAACGACGCCGAGTCGGGCGCACGCGAGCATCGCGACCGGTAGTTCGGGGACCATGGGCATGTGGAAGGTCGCCACGTCACCCGTCTTTACACCAGCGAATCCATCCAGCAGCGCAGCAAACTCATTCACCCGGGCGTAAAGCTCCTGGTAGGTAATCACTTCTGTCTTAGCGTCTTCGGGCTCGGGGACCCAGATGATCGCCGCCTTGTTGCGGTCCTCCTCGAGATGGCGATCGACGCAGTTATACGAGGCGTTCAACCGACCACCGACGAACCACTTCCAAAACGGCGCGTTACTCGTGTCGAGCGTCGTGTGCCAGTACTCATCCCACGTCAAGAGGTCCGCGTACTCCTTGAAGCACTCGGGATAGTTTTTCTCGCTGAAGCGTTCAAGGATGCTGGGATCAGAGGCGTTGGCCTGACCTATGAATTTTGCCGACGGAAAGTAGTACCCCTCCTCGCGCCAGTGCACGGCAATTTGGGCCTCTGAGGCCTGATCCGATTCGAATGACTCTGATTCTTTTTCACTCTTTTTCGGCATACACTCGTCCTCCTCAAAGCACACTGTGCTCACAATGTGCCCACGGGCAAGCACTGTATCATCGGCGTTGCTCACCTGAGCCTCCGATCGAGTCGCGCCGGATGGCGTAGCGCTACTGCGAGAGTTCGTTCGTTACAGGGTCAGCGCGTTGGGGTTTCAACTTGATTTTGCGCATCAACAACCGTGAACTTCTCCGTCCTGCAATGACCGTCTTTAACTTGCTGAGCGCGCCGTCACCGATCGCTACAACTCAGGAGCTCTGACGGCCATCACTCCTCCGTCGATGCACCCGGCACTGATTGTTGCGACTTGCGCTGTTGGTCGCGTAGATGCCAACAGCGCCCGAACCTTTCGGCACGGGCGCTGTTAGCGGTTGGGTCCGGTGGCAAGCCACCAGTGACCCCTACGTTAGCCTCGCGGACCAACCGGTAGCACAACCTTGCCGTGCGTGGCGTTAATAACGCCAGCAGCCGACGCGTACCACGCGGCGATCGCCGTGGCGATGCCCGTCCAGCCGCCGATGTGCGTGATGGTCGTGTGTCCTGCACCCCAGGCTCCAATGGTCAGGAAAATAAAGGTGATTGACAACAACACGAACACCGTCAGCACGGCGTTGTTAACCTTCGTTGCCGCGACCGTCATGTACAAGGTGAAAATTGTCCAGCTCAGAAGGAAAATTCCCACCGAGTCGGCACCGCCACCAGGTATGCCAAACTTTTCGATCGCGTAGAACGCCAGCCAGAACGCGCCGTACGACGAGAACGCCAACGCCGCAAAAGTGTTCTTACGTACGAACTCCCACATACCTGCGAGCAACTGCGTACTTCCCCCGTAGAAGAACGCCAGGGCGAGCGCCGGCAAAACACCGGCACCTTTCCATAGATTGGCGTTTGCACTACTTAGGCAGAACGTAGTCATGGCGAACGCCGCCAGCCCTAAAGGACCGGGGTCCGCAACTCTCTCATCGGCCATGTAAATCCCCCCATAAAGGATCTCTTCGGACCACCGAGATGGTGGCCCGTAGTTGATTTAACACCAAAGAAACATGCTTTGCGTGCTTTAAAGGGCCAATCACGTGACGCGTTTCACAAAACCTTGTGACTTACTTGCGAGTAACTGCCGCATTCAGTTGAAGATCTGTCCCTGTGAAACCGACGAGTTTTTCTCAGCAAATAGTTCGTCAGTCGAGCGCGCGTCGAAAGGAGCGCACAAAGGATTCAACTTCCGTTACCCCGGCGCCTTCAAGAATTACTTTCACGAGCGCGGACCCCACGATGACCCCATCGCTAAAAGACGCGGCGGCGTGCGCTTGTTCTGGCGTGGTCACGCCGATGCCGACGTAGACCGGCACGTCTCCTTCACGTCGAACCTCGTTCACGACGCGCTCTCCTTCGCCCTGGTCGCTCGCGGCCCCGGTCACCGCCATGCGCGCGGCGGCGTAGACGAACCCCTGAGAGAGTTCTGTCACGCGCTTCATGCGCGAGCGCGGCGTTGAGGGCGCGACCAGGAATATTGTCGCAACGTCACTCTGCTCACAGGCTGCTCGCCACTCACTCGACTCTTCCAAGGAGAGATCCGGCACGATCGCTCCGCTCAGACCACCCTCACGGATTCGCCCCGCGCTTCGAAGGAGCCCGTAGTGCAAAAAGATGTTGTAGTAGGTCATGGCGATAAGAGGAATCTCGCTCTGGAGTGACTCCAAATCATGACAGACCGATTCGAGTGTGGTGCCGCGTTCGAGCGCCCGCAGTCCCGCCTCTTGGATGACGACGCCGTCAATCATGGGATCGGAGAACGGTACGCCAATCTCGACGGCGTCCGCGCCACCGAGCACCGCAGCCTCCACGTGTCGAGTCCAGTCGGGCGTGGCCCCCGCCATAAAGTACGGCACCAGGGCTTTGCGCCCGCTCTCACGTAGCGCTCGCAACTTCGTCTCGAGCGACTTCACGACTCCTCCACCAACATCGCGCGCACCTGAGCAACGTCCTTGTCCCCTCGGCCCGAAAGGTTCAACAGCACCGTCGAGCCCTTCGGCAACAGGCCACCGGCCTCGCGAACCATCCAGGCGACCGCGTGTGCGGTTTCGAGCGCGGGAATAATCCCCTCGCATTCACTCAGCAGTCGCATCGCGTCGACGACGTCCTCGTCCGCCACCGCATGGTACTGAGCGCGCCCCACGTCAGCTAAGTACGCGTGTTCGGGTCCGATCCCCGGGTAGTCGAGTCCCGCCGAGATTGAGTACGCCTCTTCTATCTGTCCAAACTCGTCTTGGAGAAGCAGCGATCGCATCCCGTGCAAGACCCCCGGCGAACCACTGCGCACCGCGGCGCCACCCATCGCCTCGACGCCGAAGAGTTGTGCGGTGCTATTGGCGAAGCCCGCGAAAACTCCGGCCGCGTTCGATCCCCCACCGACGCAGGCCACCACCGCGTCGGGTACCCCGACGCCCAACTCCTCGAGCTGTGACGCCGCTTCGGCGCCGATAATGCGTTGGAACTCGCGAACCATCCACGGAAAGGGATGCGGCCCCATCACGGACCCGAGGCAGTAGTGGGTGTCAGCGACACAGGTCACCCACTCACGCATCGCCTCATTGACCGCGTCCTTGAGCGTTTTCGAACCTGAAGTGACCGGTACGACCGTGGCACCGAGGAGCTCCATACGAAAGACGTTCAACTCTTGACGTCTCGTGTCGAGTTCACCCATGAAGACTGTGCACGCCAGTCCCAAACGCGCCGCCGCCGTAGCCGTCGCCACGCCGTGTTGGCCCGCGCCGGTTTCGGCGATTACTCGCGTCTTGCCCATTCGCTTGGTCAGCAGCGTCTGGCCAATGACGTTGTTAATCTTGTGCGAACCGGTGTGCGCCAGATCTTCTCGTTTGGCGAAGATTCGCAGCCCAAGTTTCTCCGAGAGACGAGGCAGTGGCGTCACGGGCGTCGGTCGCCCGGCGAACTCTCGCAACACTCGGTGATACTCCTTCACAAACGTGTCGTCGGCCCAGGCGTCGCGAAACGCCTCTTCGAGTTCTACGCACGCCGGCATCAGCGCTTCGGGAACGAAGCGCCCCCCGAAGCCTCCGAAGTGACCTCGTTCGTCGGGTTCACCCATGACCTCGATCGATTCGCTCATGTGCTCTCTCGGCTCGCGAACGCTCCACGGGCGTTGGCGATGAATCTATCGACCAACTCGTGATCCTTTTCGCGTGGCCGGCGTTCGACTCCGCTGGAACTGTCCACGCCTGACACCGTCGTCGAGGCCACGACGTCAGCCACATTCAAGGGATTCATTCCTCCCGCGGCGATAACCGGCACACGAAACTCCCGTTCGTTGAGCAGTTTCCACGAATAGCTTTCACCCGAACCGGGCCTTGGACTGTCAACCAGTACGGCATCAACGGTCGTCTCGTCAAAGTCTAAGAACGAAGGCTCGTCGACACTCAGCGCCTTCACCACCAGCACCGGACGCTCACGGAGAGCATTTAGGAGAACGTTGCTGAGCTCTCCATGAACTTGCACCACGTCAACGTTGAGCGCGTCGACGTGCTCCAGAATGAAGTCGTCGTCATTGTGACGAAACACGGCGAAACGAAGGAGGTCGCCCTCCGTAGCGTTGGCGACCTCTCGAGCTTGCTCGAGGGATACCCGACGAGACGATTCCGCCAGAATGAGCCCCAACGCGCTGGCTCCAGCGCTCACTACGTACTTGGCGTCGTCCACCGTCGTCACGCCGCAGATCTTGACGAAGCCCGGAGAAATTGACTTAGGCACGCTGTCCACTGGGTACCAGGGCGAAAGCCCTCACGATCGTGCTGGGATCGTCCGCGGTGACAAAGGCCTCACCCACTAAGACTCCATCGAATCCGGCCTGAGCTGCCCGTTCCACGTCGGCCACGCTGGTCAGACCCGACTCGCACACGGTGAGACAGTCACGAGGCAGTGCGTCGAGCACCGACACGGCGAGCTCGGGATCGACATCGAAGGTACGAAGATTCCGTTGGTTCACGCCCACTAAACGCGCGCCCGCGTCGATCGCGCGCTTGGCCTCGGTTGCATCGTGCACCTCGACCAGCGCGTCGATGCCGCAGCCTTCTGCCAACTCGATGAACGACTGGAGCTCCTGGTCACTCAGTGCCGCGACTATCAACAACACCGCGCCGGCTCCCGCGTCGACCGCGTCGAGAACGTCGTTTTCACTCACCGTGAAGTCTTTTCGCAGTATCGGTAAGTCGACGGTCTTGTGAACCCTCGCAAGATCATCGAGTGAGCCCTCGAAGAACTCGCGGTCCGTGAGCACCGAGAGCGCACTGGCGCCCGCGTCGCGAAAGACGCTGGCTAGTTCCACGGCGTCCAGATTCTCCGCGAGCACACCCTTGGACGGCGATCGACGTTTGATCTCGGCAATGATCTTGATGTACGGGGACGACCCTTGTCGAAGGACGAGCATGAACGACGGCCCGAGATAGCGAACCAGGTCGACGCGAACTCGCCAGTCTCGATCGTCTTTCGAAGCGCGCAGTCGGTGACTCTCAAGAATCGTGTCAAGGTAGGTGGAGGTCATCTGGAAATCGTAGTTGTGGCGGCGCGCGCAACCTCCACGACTATCGTGTCGCTATGTTGCCAGCCAAAATAGCGAGCGCCGAGCCGTGAACTCCTTCGCCCTTGACATCCTCAGTCCGCTGGTGCGAGGTACGAGCCTCGAACGCAGCGAAGCACGTGCTGCGCTCACTGAGATTCTCGAAGGTCGGGTGGACGCCGTCCTCATCGCCAGCTTTCTCACCGCTCTCACGGCCAAGGGGGAGACCCTCGACGAGATGACCGGCTTCATTGACGCCATGATCGCGACCGCCACCACCTTTTCCATCGGTCCAGAAGCGATCGACGTGGTCGGCACGGGTGGCGATCAGCTCCACACTGTCAACGTCTCCACGATGGCCGCCTTCGCCGTCGCCGGCTGCGGCGTGCCGGTGGCCAAGCACGGCAATCGCGCCGCGTCCTCTTCCGTCGGTTCCGCGGACGTCTTAGAGGCGCTCGGCGTTCGCTTAGATGCGGACGAGCAGGTCGTCCGCGCGTGCGTCGCGGAGGCGGGTATTGGCTTCCTCTTCGCCCCCGTCTACCACCACGCCCTGAGTTATCTGGGGCCAATTCGCCGCTCGCTCGGTTTTCGAACCGTCTTCAACATTCTCGGTCCCCTGGCGAACCCCGCCCTCGTGCAGCGATCGCTCGTCGGCGTAGCGCAACTCTCGCTGCTCGAGAACATGGCCGGCGTCTTGCAGGCTCGAGGTATTCGCTACGCCATCTTGGTGAACGCCGACGACGGACTGGATGAACTCTCGCTCGGCTCGCTCTGCACCCTTCGCGTCGTCTCACCCGAGGGCCAATACGTGGAACGCGTGCACGCCGGCGAGATACTCGGTGTGCACCACGACGCGCAGAGCATTCACGGCGGCGACACTGCAACGAACGTGGGAGTTGTTCGATCCTTTCTCGAAGGACAGTCTGGTGCCGTCTTCGACGTCGTCTGTGCCAACGCAGCGTTAGCACTCATGGTGGCGGGTCGAGCCACGACGCTGCGCGAAGGCTTCGATCTCGCCAGTGCCAGCGTCCTCGACGGTCGCGCCGCGCTCTCTCTCGAGCGCCTCGTCGCCGTCTCGAACGCCTAAAGCTTTCGCAACTCGGCTCGGTACCGACGGGCGTTGGCAACGTAGAGCGTGGCCGACGCGAGGGCCACGTCGTCGCTGGCGGCGCCCTGCTTGATCGTCGCGGGCACACCCAGAGCCATCGCGTTCTCCGGGACTTGCATGCGATTTAGCACGACGGCTCCCGCGCCCACTGTCGCGCCACTGTGCACGACGGCTTCGTGCAAGACAATCGAGCCGCTGCCTACCAGTGCGCGGTCGTGGATCACACAACCCTCTAAGTGCGCGAGATGACCAATCACGCAGTCATCGCCAATGACCGTCGGGTACTCGTCGACGGCGTGCACGACAGTCCCGTCCTGGATCGAGGTTCGCTCTCCTATCAGGATCGTCCCGTAGTCGCCGCGCAGTACGGCGTTCGGCCAGATCGAGGACTCCGCGCCGATGTGCACATCGCCAATGACGACCGCGTCGGGGTGGACGTAGGCGTCAGCGTGAATCTGGGGTACTCGATCCCCGAGAGCGTAGATGGGCACAGCGGACCTCCTAATGGACTATCCACGAAATTATCTGATAGATCCGCCACCCGAGATAGATGATCGAGGCGACGATGAAGAACCGCCAGCGCCACGGCACGCCGCTGACCACCGGCTCGACGATCTCGGTGCCACACACTTCGCACACGTCGCCCTCTTCGGGGCGGTCGCAGTTCTCACACCAGTTGGCCACTACTCGACTCGAACGCGAACTCGAATCGGTGAGGCGCCGAGCTCGAAACGTTCGCGCAGACTGCGCTCCACGTAGCGCAAGTACGTTGATGACAAGCGACCTGAAACAAACAAGGTGAAGGTCGGAGGCTCCGTGGCGCCCTGGACCGCGTAACGAATTTTGCCGGTCGGCGCCGGTTGCTTGATCTGCAGATCTCGTATCGCGCGATTCAGCGCGCCTGTCGGCACGCGTTTGGCGTAGTCGATGGCGGCGTTCGAGAGCGCCGGCAACAAGCGATGGACGCCCTTGCCCGAGAGCGCCGACGTCTTAATCACCGGCGCGTCCCCCAAGAACGCCAATTTGTCGCCCACGCTCGCCAACACCACGTCGCGCAGCTCAGCAGAGACGAGCTCCCACTTGTTCAAGACCACGATCGCGGGACAGCCCGACGCGGAGATTCTCTCGGCCAGTCGCTGATCCTGCCCGGTCGCGCCCTCCTGGGCGTCAATCACCAAAATGGCGATGTCGGCTCGATCAAGGGCGTCGAGGCTTCGCAGGACCGAGTACGTTTCGAGGCCGGCCTCGGTGCGCGCCCGTTTTCTCATGCCCGCGGTATCGATGAATCGAATCAGACCGGCGCTCGTTTCAACGACGGTGTCGATGGCGTCGCGCGTGGTACCGGGCATATCGTGCACCACGGAACGTTCCTCGCCGATGAGTTGATTGAAGAGCGTGGACTTGCCAACGTTCGGCCGTCCCACGATCGCGACGCGCAGTGCTCCGTCGCTGTCTTCCGCTTCAGGCGCGTCCGCGGCGTCGTCGAGGCGGTCGACCACGCGATCGAGCAGGTCGCCGGCGCCCCGGCCGTGCTGCGCGCTCACCATGAATGGTTCACCGACGCCGAGAGAGAGAAACTCCCAACTCGCGGCCTCGTGGTGCTGATCATCCACTTTGTTCACCACGAGCATGACCGGTCGAGCGCTCTTTCGAACCCAGCGGGCCGCTTTCGAATCTTCCTCGACCGGTCCGGTGGCCGCATCGACCACGAGGAGCACCAAGTCCGCAGAAGCGATTGCCGCTTCGGCCTGTTGAGAGACCTTGTCTTCGAGGGTATCCCCCGATTCGAGCCATCCGCCGGTGTCCACCACGTCAAAGGCCACCCCTCGCCACTCGACTTCCACGGCTTTTCGGTCGCGCGTCACCCCGCGTTGTTCCTCGACGACGGCGACACGTTTGCCGGCCATTCGATTGACCAGTGAACTCTTGCCCACGTTCGGTCGTCCAACAATGACAACTTGTGGCTTCTTCACGCGTGACTCAGCCCGAAGGATCTCACCTTTTCGAGCGTGGCGCGCAGATCGTGTCCCGTCGTCGAGACGCTCATCACTGGACGTGAGAGGTCCTCCAGCGACAGGCCGTCCAAAAATCGTCCTTCGGAGAGGCAGACGTCGGGCACCAGGCAGACGTGGGTCTCGTCGACGTCCTTCAGCGCTGCCTGAAGGTCTTGGCCGGTGATGAGGCCGGCAACCTTGATGTTGCCACCGAAGTAGCGATTCTTTACCGACTTGACTTCAATATCGCTGAAACCGTGTTGGTCAAAGAGTGTGCGCAGAATCGGCGCGGCGTACTCACCGGTCAACACGGTTACGTTTCCCCCGAGGTAGCTACATTCTTCGAACGTGCGTGGAGCGCGATAGCCAATGGCCGGCGCGCCGTCGACCGACTGAAAGAATCCCGAACCGAGTTTCGCCATGGCTGTCCGTTCGGCGAAGCTCTCTATAAACGCGGCCACGAGACCGACGCCGTTTTCGGCTTCGTCGAGACTCTCGAAGCTCTCCGTGCCCGGGGGCGGCAACCCGGCGACGAGATAGAACTCGTCACTCGCAAATACCTTCGCTCGGCCGAAGAGTTCACGAGTGAGGCGCTGGAATCGTTCGGCCAGCTCCACCACACGGAGTGCCTCGTGGGACTCGTGGGGACGCATCGACTCCTCGCGCGAAAGGTCACTCACCCCTACCGGCACTAAGGCGACCGAGGCCAACTCGGGGTAGAGCGAGACAACATCGTAGAGGGTTCGCTCGAGTTCCTCGCCGTCGTTCACCCCGGGGCAGACGACCACCTGACCGTGCACCTGCACGCCGGCGCGCAGCAGTTCTCGTAACCACCGAAGGCTGGTGGCGCCTCTCGGATTTCGAAGCATCTCGGCTCGAAGTTCAGGGTTGCTCGTATGAATGGAGACGTAAAGCGGCGAGAGTCCCTCGTCGAGCACGCGTTCAAGGTCAAACTCAGTGAAACGAGTCAGCGTCGTGTAGTTGCCGTAAAGGAACGAGAGTCGAAAGTCGTCGTCTTTTACGTAGAGCGATCGGCGCATGCCCTTGGGCAGCTGGTAGATGAAACAGAACGTGCAGTGATTGTCGCAGGTACGAATTCGGTCAAAGACGGCCGAATCGATACTGAGCCCGAGCGGCTGGCCCTCGAGTTTCTTGACGGTGACCTTACGAGAGAGCGGCTCATCCACTCGTTGAATGACGAGAGCGACGACCTCGCCGTCGATGAGCTGCTGATATTCGATGATGTCGGTGGGTGCTTTGCCGTTGACGCTCAACAACTCGTCGCCCACAACGAGGTCGACGCTCGAGGCCGGAGAACCCGGTGAAATCGATGAAATACGGGCACCGGACACCTCTCTAGCCTAGGACCTGAGAGAAAACTTCGATTAGTAGGCTTGAGCCCGTGAATGTGGAGCGAGTGGTGCTCGCGGCTCCCCGGGGATTTTGTGCGGGCGTAGAGAAGGCCATTAAAGCCCTCGACTGGATGACTCGCGTCTTCGAGCCGCCGGTGTACTGCTACCACGAGATCGTGCACAACAAATTTGTCGTCGACTACTTCAAATCTCTCGGCGTGGTCTTCATTGACGACGTGACCACCGTGCCCCCCGGCGCTCCGGTGATGCTGAGTGCGCACGGCTCACCTCCCTCGGTCATCGAGGCTGCCCGTCAGGGCGGTGGCACGGTGGTCGACGCCGTCTGCCCGCTGGTGACCAAGGTGCATCACGAACTGAAGGTTCGCGCCAAAAAGGGGTACACCGTGCTCTATGTGGGCCACGAGGGACACGAGGAAGCTGTTGGCACCATGGCCGTCGCGCCCGAGTCCGTTCACCTCATTCAAGAGCCAGAGGACATCGACGCGCTTCGCGAACACGAAGGCCCCTTCGCCCTGCTCAGCCAAACGACGCTCAGTCTCGACGAGTGGCAGGACCTCCGCGAGTACGCCATGGTCGTCTTTCCAGACATCTGGATGCCTAATCGCGGCGATCTCTGCTTTGCCACCACGAACCGCCAGGCGGCCCTTCGAGAGATCGCGTCGAGCGCGGACACCGTTATCGTCATCGGTTCAGCGAACTCCTCCAACACGGTTGCGCTCACCAAAGTTGCCGAAGCGGCGGGGAGCCCTCGCGTCCTGAGAGTAAATGGCGTCAACGAACTACCCGACGACCTCAAAGGCACCATTGCCCTCACCGCCGGAGCCTCGGCGCCCGAGTCCCTCGTGAACGAGGTCTTAAGTTTTCTTAATCCCAGCGAGGGCGTGACCGTGACGTCGGTCATCGTGGAAGACGAGTACTTTCCCCCGCCCCCCGAACTACGAGAGATGCTTAAAGCCATGTCCGCGCTCGTCGATCTCGTCCTGCAGACTCCGCAGGCCTCAAGTTTCGACGGTCAGGTCGATCGAGAGTACACGGCCGCCGAGGTGCTCTCCACCGTCAGTCGCTGAGCCCTAAAAGACTCTCCAGGTAGTATTAGTCGGTGAGTTCCTTTCCCAGCATGGACGTCTCAACCCGCGAACAGTGGATGGAGATCGTGGAAAAGACCATCGAGGCTCAACCTCGGGTGGCGCTCGGAATTCTCGACATGGTCAAAGGACTGAGCGCCATTACCGACGGTTTTTCCGTGGACCAGATGCAGCACGCCCTGCAAACCGCGACACGTGCCGAGCGTGATGGCGCCGATGAAGAGGTCATCGTCGCCTCCCTCTTGCACGACGTGGGCAAGTTGATCTCGGTACCCAATCACCCCAAAATCGCCGCCGAGATTCTGAAGCCTTATGTGCGAGACGAGGTGTACTGTATGGTCTCTTTCCACCAAGATTTTCAGGGCCGCTACTACTACGAACACCTGGGGATGGATCCGAACCTACGAGAGCAGCACCGCGATAAGCCCTGGTACGAATTGGCCGAACGCTTCGCCGATCACTGGGACCAGAAAGCCTTCGACCCGACCTACGAGACTGAGTCGCTCGAGCACTTTGAGCCGATGGTGGTTAACGTCTTCGCTCGGGCCCATTCGATTTAAGGAGTAGTGATGTCGACTCCGGACCTCGAAAAGCGTCGTTTGTCGCGACTACGAGCGTTCGCCATTGGCCAAGCGATGGATCGTTTCAACGCCGACTATCCAGGGTTCAAGCCCGAAAACACGGTGGCGTCAATCTGCGCATACGAAGAGGAGGGCAACATCGGCGACGTCCTCGCCAAGATGCCCCCAGCCATCGACGGTCAGCCCTACACGACGCTCGTGGTCGTTGATGGTGGTGAGGACCGCACTGCGGAGATCGCCCGCTCCTTCCCCGGTGTAAAGGTCATCGAGTTTCCGGTGAACCTCGGCCACGGTGTGGCGCTGCAGGTGACGTATCGCTACTGCATCGATCACGATCTGAGCTACGTCGTCACCCTCGACGCGGACGGCCAGAACGACCCATCGGAGATACCGCGAATACTCAAGCCGCTCCTCACCGATCAGGCCGATTTCGTCGTGGCGAGCCGCGTGCTCGGGGAAGACAAAACCTCAGACGTTGTTCGAAAAACGGGCGTCCACTTTTTCTCCTTCGTCATGAATCGCATGACCGGCGCCAACCTGACCGATACCTCAACCGGGTACCGCGCGCTGCGAGTCACCATGTTGGCGGACGTGATCGACCGTTTGACCCAAGAGCAGTATCAAACGGCCGAACTGTTGATCACGTGTTTGAAGCGCGGCTGGAGAGCGAGTGAAGTGCCCACTGTCTGGTACCCGCGGGCGTCGGGAACGACCAAAAAAGGCAAGAACTGGCTCTTCGGCTTTCGCTACGCCCGCGTGGTCTTTGGCACCTGGTGGCGTGAGCACTAGCTAACGCTGGCGACTGACACTCTCGTCGTACACCTCTTGGAGCGCTCGCTGGAGTTCTACGGTCTTCTCGGCCACCAGCGTTCGCGACACTCTTCCCTCGCCTGAGGGCGGCGCGATGGGCTTGCCAACCACGATGTTGACTTTGGAAAAACGGGGGAGCTTGGCGCCCTTGGGCATGGCCCGCTCGGTGCCGGCGATGCCCACCGGCACCACGGTGGCGCCAGTTCGCGCGGCGATGAACATCGCCCCGTCGTGCAGGGTCTCAATCGTTGGGCCGCTCTTGCGCGTCCCTTCGGGAAAGAGGACAAGGGCCTGTCCTCGTCGCAATACTTCTTCGGCGAGGCGCATCGACTCTCGATCTGCCCCGTCGCGGCGCACCGGAAAGGCGCCTAGTCGAGTCAGCACCTCGCCGAACCACCGCTGGCGATAGATACCGTCCTTGGCCATGAAAAACGTCTTCCGGGGCGACACGAACAGCGTGAGCGCGAAGTCCACGTTCGAACGGTGACTCGGAGCAATCACGACCGGACCGCTCAGGGGAATGTTTTCTACGCCCTCGACGGTCGGATGAAACAAGAATCTCGCCAACCCGCCGATCAGCGCCGCGGCGAATCGATACAACGGCGTCTTCTTCGGGTTTAGGACAAGGTCTGGTGCTTCAGCCATTGCACAATCTCCTCGACGGCGTTGTCCACGCTTCGCCCCGTTGTGTCTAGCACGAGAGCGTCGTGCGCCTGGCGTAGTGGCGAAGCCTCTCGCGTGGTGTCGGCGACGTCGCGGCGCTCCACCGAGGCCTTGCCCTCTTCACTACGTCGACGAACGCGTTCCTCGAAGGACGCCGTGAGAAAGACTTTCAACGTGGCGTGAGGAAAGACCACCGTCGTGATGTCACGACCTTCTACCACGGTGCCGTAGGGCTGCGCCGCGGCGAACTCTCGTTGTCGAAGCACCATCTGACTTCGTACCAGTGGATTAGCTGCAACCGTCGACACCCCCAAGTTGACATCGTCACGTCGGATTTCGTCCTGCACGTCGCGCCCGTTTACGGTAACCCTGGGCAACGTCGTTATCGTCAGGCCCTCTGCAAGCTGGCCCATCGCCTCCTCGTCGGTGAGATCGACTCGTCGACTCAGCGCCTCGACGGTGACCGCACGGTACATGGCACCGGTATCGAGAAACGACCATCCCAGCGCCTGGGCCAGCGCCCGAGCGACGCTCGATTTACCCGAACCCGCAGGGCCGTCGATGGCGATGACTTGGTCGCTCATCCAAGTAACGCCAGGTCACGAAAGAAATGCGGATAGCTCGACGACACTGTGCTGGCTCCTTCGATGGTGCACCCGTTGCCGGCGCACCCGGCGATCGCACTCGCCATCACCATTCGGTGATCGAGCGTCGCGGCGACAGTGAAGTCCAGAAATTTCTCGGCGCTGCCGCGTCCTTCAACAAAGAAGTCATCCTCTTCGAACCACGCTCGACATCCGAGGCGCTGAGCTAACTGGACGGACCCGGCGAACCGGTCCGATTCCTTGAGGCGCAGTTCCGCCATGGAGCGAAACGCGCTGACACCACTCGCGGCGCACGCGGCCACCGTCAACACCGGAACTTCGTCGAGCGACGGGATTTCGTAAGCGTGAATCTCCGTCGAGGAAAGTTCCGAACTCTTCGCCTGGAGAGCTCGAAACGCCCCGTGATCGACGAGCTTGACCTCGGCGCCCATGCGCGTAAGTACGTCGATAAAGCCCGTGCGTTCGCGCGACGCTTCCACGCTGAGGACTTCTAGGGACGCGTCGGGGTGAATCGCGCCCAAGACGGCGAAGAAGGCCGCCTGGGAGGGATCGCCGTGGATGAACCAGTCGTGACGGCGGGGGCGTCCCGGCGTCAACGTGACGACTCGACCGGTCCCATCCTCGGTACTTATGACACCGACGTCGGCCGCGCGCAGCATGTCCTCGGTGGCCGTTCGGGTTCGCACGTCTTCGCGCACGATCGTCGTGCCGTGGGCAGCGAGTCCCGCCAGCAGCACCGCCGACTTCACCTGGGCGCTCGCGACGGGCACGCGATACTCAATGGCGCGAAGTTCGAGGGATCCCTCCACGGTGAGTGGCGGAGTGAGGACTGCACCCACTCCGTGCACGACGGCGCCCATGCGCCCGAGTGGCACTGCCACCCGGTCCATCGGACGCCGCGACAGCGACGCATCGCCGACCAGATGGTGCGTGCCCGCGATCGATGCGACCACGCCGGTCATGAGTCGCATCGTCGTGCCCGAGTTGCCACAGTCAAGCGCCGTCGCGCTCGCGCGAAGCCCCTCCTTCGGGCCCACCACTCGCACGACGCCGTCCTCATCGAGGCGCGTCGCGCCGAGCTGCGCAAGTATCACGCTGGTCGCCGCGACGTCGTCGCCGGGTGACAGCCCAGTGATGGTGCTCTCCCCGGCCGCCAGGGCGCTCAACATCAGCGCCCGGTGCGAAGTGCTCTTATCGCCGGGAACTCGCAGTGATCCGCGAAGTTGACGAGCGTGGCTGACCCGCTCCACGCCGCTCACTCGTGTCCCACCTGATATCCGCGCTCGCTCAGAGCCCGACTAAAGAGGTCGGCCTGTTGGGCGTCGACGGCGAGTAGCAGCGTGCCGCTCGCCCCCTCAATGCCGTGAGCAATCTCAATGTCGTAGATGTTCACGAGCATCTCCGACGCCGCCATGGTCACCGCGGCCAGCACACCGGGTTGGTCGCTCACCGCGACGCGAAGATACGCCAGATGTTCTGAGTCGAGCGCTCGGCCCGGGAGTTGTCGGCGGGCTGACGCCGCATTCATCAGGTCGGTAGCGATCGCCTCGTGGTCGTCGTCATTCAGCGCTTCGCGCAGCGCCGCGAGGCGGAGTTCGAGTGCCTGCAGTGACTGGGTGATGGCCGCCCGGTTCTCGAAGAGTACGTCGGGCCAGATCGTGGGATCACCGGCCGCCACGCGCGTCATGTCCCGAAATCCTCCAGCCGCGAGCTGCAGCAGCACGGCGTCCTGCTCGGCGACTCGACTGGCCTCATTCATCAACGCGCCCGCAAGCAGGTGCGGCACGTGACTCGCCACCGCGACAAGGCGGTCGTGGTCATCGGCCTCCACCGCCACGATGTTGGCACCGAGCCCGCGAAGGACCCCGTGCAGCCTGGTGTAAGTCTCGGGTTTCGTGGCCGAAGTGGGCGTGAGCACCCACGTGCATCCCCGAAAGAGGTCGGCTCGAGCGCCGCCCAGTCCTCGCAGTTCGGATCCGGCCATGGGGTGTCCGGCAAGAAAACGAGGATCGCTCACTTCGGCGACGATGGCACTCTTCACTCCGGCGACATCGGTGACGATGAGCCTCTTGTTGTGGACTCGAGCAAGTATCTGGTTGGCCGTCTCGGCGACCACACGCGCCGGCGTGGCGATAATGACCAGGTCGTGATCCTCGCTCAGTTCACTCCCCTGGATCACGCCGGAAGCGAGCGCCATCTCCACCACGGCCGGATCGACGTCGACGCCGGTCACCGTCCACCCACCCTCGCCCAGCGCCAACGCCACGGACGCGCCAATCAGGCCGAGCCCCACCACGTGGGCTCGGCGATTACTCGGGGAGGTCATCGCGAAGGGACTGGGCGCCGCGAAGGTAGACGTGGCGCAGGTCGTTACGGTCGCGCTCGGTGTAAGCGTGCATGAGCACCCTCAGCGTCAGGGGTTTCGCGCCGGGCACGTCGATCTCGCTGGCGCAAAGCAGGGGAATGTCGCCAAAGCCCACCCCCCGGGCGGCGGTGGCTGGAAAGATCGCCGTGAGATCGGGGGTGGTGGTGAAGAGCACACTGACCACGTCGTCGTGGCGCACGTCGTTACGTTCGAGCATCTCCAAGAGCAACTCTTGGGTGACGTCGGTAATCTCCTCGGGGGTATTAGCCGCGCACGAGGTAGCACCGCGAAGACCTCGAAGCATGGGCGTACTCATGAAGGCATCGTAGAGGCCAGCTCCTCGGTCATCCCAACTGCTTCCATCAGTCGACGTACTTCGTTGAGCGAAAGCTGACGATACGAGCCGGGTGAGAGCGTGGCGTCCTGCAACGGACCGATGCGAGTTCGAACGAGTCGAGTGACCTCGTGGCCCACGGCCGCACACATGCGACGAACCTGGCGGTTACGTCCCTCGTGGATGACAATGCGCAGTAGTCCTTCGGAGACTCGTGAAACCTGGGCGACGGCGGTCACCCCGTCGTCGAGTTCCACGCCTTCTCTTAGGCGTCGAAGGGCTCCGGGCGAGGGGTCGCCCTCGACGCGCACGAGGTACTCCTTCGCGATCCCCGAGCTCGGGTGAGTGAGAAGGTGAGCCAATCGACCGTCATTGGTAAGGATCAAGAGGCCTTCGGTATTCATGTCGAGGCGCCCGACCGGAAAGATCCTCACCGGTGACTCGACGAGATCCAACACCGTGGTGCGACCTTGAGGGTCCGACGCCGTCGTGACCACGCCGTCGGGTTTATTTAAAAGGAAGTACACCCTGCTCTGCGACGTGGGAGCCATATTGCCCTCCACGCAGATGACCTGCACGTCTGGGTTGACGCGGTTACCCAACTCCGCCACGCGGCCGTCGATGGTCACGCGTCCTTCGACGATGAGTACCTCGCACGCCCGTCGCGAGCCATAGCCAGCGCGAGCCAAGGTCTTTTGCAGTCGCTCGCCTTCTTCCAACTACGACACCTCGGAATCGTCAAAGCGCTCCGCCATCCCGTCCGCCAACGCGTTCGCCGTCTCGAGCGGAGGCATGAACTCTTCAATCGCCGGCAGACCGTCCAATGTGACGAGTCCCATTCGGTCGAGGAAGAGTTCGGTCGTGCCATAGAGGATGGGCTGTCCCGGGCCCGAAGCCCGTCCGATCTCCTCGATATAGCCGCGCTGTTCCAACAGCCGAACGACACCGTCGACGTTGACGCCGCGCAGCGCCGTGATCTGCGCGCGCGATACGGGCTGGCGATAGGCAATTATCGCGAGCGACTCAAGGGCCGCGGAGGAGAGGCGATGCGAGACGTCGCGATTGGCAAACTTGGTGACCCAGGTGGCCACCTCCGGTGAGGACTGCATCACCCAGCCACTCGCCAGTTTGACGACCTCAAATCCCCGTCGCTGCTCTTGAAACTCGACTCGCAGTGCAAGCAGTACGTCGTTCACCGTGTCGGCATCGGTCTCCACTACGTCGGCCAGCTCTTCGGCGGAGATTGGTTCCAGGGCCACGGTCAACATGGCCTCGAGTTTCTGTTCGAGCGAGAGTTCATCCCTCATAGCTGTCAACTCCCCCGATATCGAGCCCCAGCGTGGAATCGATCCACTCGATCTGCACGTCACCGAAGGTGCTGCCCTGACCTAAGGCGACGTGGCCCAACTTGCACAGTTCGAGAATGGCGAGGAAGTGCACAATGATCTCGATGCGCGTGGTGAGGCCCTTCGTGAGTTGGCGAAAGGAGAGTCGACCCATCGTCGGCAGGCGCTGGGACAAGGCAGCTACGGTTTCGGCGACGGTGACCGCGTCGACCGTGACGTGGTGCAGGCGTATCACTCGCACGGGTTTTTCTTCGATGCCACGGAGATAGGCCATGGCCAGCTGCGCCGTGGTGACGCCCGCCAGTAGATCGGGCGGCTCCACGTGGAATCCTTCGTTCACCCCACTCAAACGTGGAAAAGCGCGACTCGCCCAGTCGAATAGCGAGACGAAAGCGTCCGCCAGGGCGGCGTAGGTTCGTAGCTCCAGCAGTCGCGCGAGCAAGACGTCGCGCTCCTCCCAGCCCACAAACTCTTCGTCCGGCTCCCCGGCGTCGCGACCGGGCAACAGACGCTGGCTCTTCATCTCGAGGAGAACCGCGCCAATCAAGAGAAACTCCGAGAGTTCGTCCATCGAGAGCGTCGCCGACTCATCACGAAGTACGGCCACGAAAGCATCGACGAGGGGGGCTAGCGGCACTTCGAGGACGTCTACTTCGTGGTTCGAGATCAACTGCAAGAGGAGTTCAATCGGGCCGCTAAAGGACGGCGTCGTCACGACGAAGGTCACTTGACAACCTTACTGTCTGACCTCGTGGGGCCCCTCCTCTACGATTGAACGATGAAGATACTTTCAGGCATGCAGCCCTCGGGTTCCCTACACCTGGGCAACTACCTCGGGGCACTGCGTCAGTGGGTGGACGCGCAGAACCCTGACGCGTACTACTGCGTCGTCGATCTTCACGCGTTGACGCTGCAGATCTCGCCCGAGGAGCTTCGTGCGAACACGACCGACCTGCTCGCCACGTACTTGGCGGCCGGACTCGATCCCGAACTCTGCACGATCTTCGTCCAGAGCCACGTGCCCTATCACGCCCAACTCAACTGGCTCTTAGAGTGCGTCGCCACCTACGGCGAGCTGTCGCGCATGGTGGCCTTTAAGGAGAAGTCCGAGCGCCAGGAGGGCTATCGTGTCGGCCTCTTGACCTACCCCGTGCTCATGGCGGCGGACATCTTGCTCTACGAGAGCGAAGAGGTGCCGGTGGGCGACGACCAGCGACAACATCTCGAACTCACTCGCGACGTCGCGGAACGCTTCAACAATCGCTTCGGGCCAACTTTTCACGTGCCCGTCGGCGTGCAGCCTCCGGTCGCCGCACGCGTCATGGACTTTCAGGACCCGTATCGAAAGATGAGTAAATCACTCGCGAGTCCACTAGGCACGCTCTACATGTTCGACACGCCCGCGGAGATTGACAAAAAAGTGGCGAAGGCCGTGACCGACACCGACGGAGAGGTGCGATTTGACTGGGACGAGAAGCCCGGCCTCTCGAATCTCTTGGAGATCTACGCGAGTTTGAGCGGTGAGACACCCCCCGAGGTCGCGAGCCGCTATCGGCGATATGGCGAGTTGAAGAACGATCTGGCCGCGCTCTTAATTGAGACGCTGGCGCCGTTCCGGGCACGATACGAAGAGCTCCTCGCTTCACCCGATGATGTTCACAAAGTGGCGGCGCGGGGTGCCGAGAAGGCCTCCATCGTGGCGGGCTCGGTCTATCGTCGCGCGGCCGCCGCCATGGGTCTTACTTAGAGAGCAGTCCTAACCACCACGTCTCTAAATCGGGCAAGAGGTTCGTCCCAACGTGAAAGAACGTGAAGTCGAGGATGATGAAGAGAAAAAAGAACGGCAGCGCTCGCTGACGGAAGTGGTAGTAGCGCGGCAGGCTTCTCGTCGGCAGGAATCGCTCGATGACCGCCGAACCGTCGAGGGGCGGTATCGGTAAAAGATTGAAGACCGCCAGCACCAAGTTCACGAGCCCGAGGGCCGCGAAGATGAGTAGTTCGTGGTAACTCTTCGAAACGCGAATCGCGTACTCACAGAGCGCGAAGCCCACGGCCGACAGCACGATGTTGACGGCGGGGCCTGCGAGCGCCACCCATATCGCCTGCTTGCGGGGATTACGAAGGCGCCCGATGTTGACCGGTACCGGTTTGGCGTAGCCGAAAGCCGGTAGTCCGGAGACGATGAGCAGTGCCGGCATGATGATCGTGCCAAAGAGGTCCACGTGTCGCAGTGGGTTCAACGAGAGGCGATGTTGGTCCTTCGCGGTTGAGTCGCCGAAGTAGTTGGCGACGTAGCCGTGACTCACCTCGTGCAACGTCACCGACGGGACGAGCCAGATGAAGTAGAACCATTCATACATCGTGAACTACCTCTTAGTCGTGTGCCCGAGGGTGAGCGTCTTGGTACTCTCGCTGCAGCGTCGTCACCGACACCGCGGTATAGAGCTGGGTGGTCGCAATAGAAGCGTGACCTAACAGTTCCTGGACCACTCTAATGTCCGCCCCGTGGGCCAACATGTGCGTCGCGCAACTGTGGCGAAAGACGTGAGCGCTGATGCGCGAGCGCTCGATGCCGACCGACAGCGCTCGCTTGTGGATCACCAGGTCGATACCTTGACGCGTGAGGTTGCCCGAACGAACGTTTAAGAAGACCTTGGTGCTCTTCTTTGAGGTCGAGAGCGAAGAGCGACCGCCCGGCGCGAGATACTCGCGCAACGCACGATTGAGCGTCGTGCCCATCGGTACGAGTCGCTGCTTGTTGCCTTTGCCGGTGAGCAGTATCAGTTCCTCGTCGAAATCTAAATCGTTGAGCTCAAGATTGACCACTTCGCTAACACGTGCGCCGGTGGCGTAGAGAAGCTCGAGAAGTGCGCGATCACGAAGATCGACGGCAGTCGTCGCAGGAATGGAGTCCAGCAGCTTGACGACCTCGGCTTCCCCGAGCGGCTTGGGCAACGTTCGGCCGCGTCGACCTCCCTTGAGGCGTGCGCTCGGATCGGTACTCAATTTGCCCTCGTCGACGAGGTAGGCAAAGAACCCACGCGCCGAGGCGACCGCTCGGGCGACCGTGCTCGGAGAGCGAGACATGCGCGCCTCGTTGAAATGGCGTTCCAGGTCTTCTTCGCTCACCTCATCGAGAGCCTTACCACGTTCTTTCGCCCAAGCTAAGAGAGCGTTTAGGTCCCGGCGGTACGCCTCAATGGTGGCGAGGCTTCGCCCCTTTTCGATGGTGAGCCACTGAAGGTACTCTTCGAGCTCGGCGCTAGGACTCGTCAAAGAACGTCCCGAAGATTCGATGAAGAGCGATCGCCGTGGTCGAATCAACCGCGGGCGCGCTTTGAAACGTCTCGCGAATTATTTCCGGCGAGAGCCAGTGGATCGTCGAAGCTCGTTCCTCGGGTCCCGCCGGAGCACGCTCCCCCATGGTGAGATCACGAGCTTCGAAAACCGTCATCACCTGATTCGTCCAGCCCGGTGAGTTCATGAAGCGACCGAGTAGCTTCCATTGCTTCGCTTCGTAACCCATCTCTTCGAGAAGCTCACGTTTGGCCGTCTCCAAGGGCGGCTCGTCAGCGACGTCGCGCGTACCGGCAGGAATCTCCATCAGGTACTCATCAAAGGTGGCCCGGTACTGGCGGATAAAACCCACTTCCTCGGCGTCGTTGATCACCAGGATCGCGACGGCGCCTGGATGCAGCGCCACGTCGCGACGAAAGGTGGTCTTTCCCTGGCGAATGGTCCTTCGCTCGACGTCAAAAACGTGCGAGCGAAAGACCACATCGGCTCCCTCAACCTGGAAGGAGTCGCTCACAACGTACTGTCGACCGTCGAGGGATCGATGATGTGTGGTTCGCGACCCTCGGCGCGCGCCGCGCCCGCCTTGATAAGACCGAGAAAGAGCGGATGGGGGCGATCGGGACGCGACTTGAACTCGGGATGTGCCTGGGTCCCCACGAAAAACGCGTGACCGGGCAGTTCGACGAACTCCACGAGTCGACCGTCAGGCGAATTACCCGAGCAGCGAAGTCCGCCCGCCTCAAACTGTTCGCGATAGCGGGCGTTGAACTCATAGCGATGGCGGTGACGTTCCGAGACCACCGTCGTCCCATAGAGCTCGGCGACCTGGGAGCCTTCGTCCAACATGGCGGGCCACGCGCCAAGGCGCATGGTGCCGCCGAGATCGGTGACGTCCATCTGTTCAGCCAGCAGCGAGATGACCGGCGCGGACGAGCTATGGGAGAACTCGGTCGATTGCGCGTCGCCGAGACCCAATACGTGGCGGGCGAACTCGATGACCTGAATCTGCATGCCGAGACAGATGCCCAAATAGGGAATATCGTTCTCCCGAGCGATGCGAGCCGTAGCAATCATTCCTTCGATACCCCGTTCGCCGAACCCTCCGGGCACGATGATGGCGTCAAGTTGGCCGAGTCGTTCAGCGTCAAGCTCGGAAGGTACGCGTTCTGCTTCGAACCATTCGATACTGGTCTTCGCGCCGATAGCGAAGCCGGCGTGACGAATCGACTCGCCCACGCTCAAATACGCATCGGGCATCGTGACGTACTTGCCGATGATGCCAATACGCAGGCTCCGCGTCGTATTATGCACCCGGCGTACCACGCTCTCCCACGGTGCCAGGTCAATGGGGTGCTCTTCGAGGTCAATGTTCAAGGTGTCACAGACGATGGTGTCAAGACCTTCGTGGTGCAACGTAATGGGAATGTCGTAGATGCTCTCTTCGTCGACCGCTGAAATCACGGCGCTGACGGGAACGTCACAGAGCAGCGAGATCTTTCGCTTCAGGCTGTCGGAAATCGGCTGATCGCTGCGACACACAATCACGTCGGGCTGTATACCGCGGGATCGAAGCTCGGTCACCGAGTGTTGCGTCGGCTTGGTTTTCTGTTCGCCCGAGGGCGCCAGATAAGGCACCAGCGTGAGGTGCACGTAGCAGACGTTGTGGCGACCGGCGTCGCGTCGGAACTGACGAATCGATTCGATGAAGGGCACGATCTCGATGTCACCCACCGTGCCACCGATCTCGACGATGACGACGTCGGCCCCCAGTGTTCCTTGACGGCGGATCCGCTCTTTGATCTCGTCGGTCACGTGCGGAATGACTTGAACGGTTTTGCCCAGATAGTCGCCACGACGTTCCTTGGCGATCACGTTCGAATAAATCGAGCCCGTCGTGGTGTTGGAGATCTTTGACAACGACTCGTCAATGAATCGTTCGTAGTGCCCGAGGTCGA
This sequence comes from uncultured Acidimicrobiaceae bacterium, assembly GCA_963803745.1. GTDB lineage: Bacteria > Actinomycetota > Acidimicrobiia > Acidimicrobiales > RAAP-2 > RAAP-2. Next base: position 496,199 of record CAWDNL010000002.1, read on the forward strand.
GGTCAGTCTCTCCCCCGTCGTCGGTTACAAAGACTTCTCCGTGTTCTCCCGGATTCATCGTGCCGGGGTCAACGTTCAAATACGGGTCGAGTTTGCACATCGTGACCTTGAGGCCACGGGATTTGAGAAGCCGACCGAGCGAGGAGGCGGTGAGACCTTTACCGAGTGAACTCGATACTCCGCCCGTTACAAAGACGTATTTTGTCATCGCAAAACTGCGCTTCTCACGGAACCACATCTTAGCGAGAAAAGTCCGCCTCTGAGCGATCCTCGAAGGAGTTTTCGAGTAGCTGATGAGCGAGCGCACGCGATTCGGCGGTGAGCTCGTCGCCCGCAAGCATTCGCGCGATTTCTCGCACTCGATCGTCGCCTTCCAGCGAGCGAGCCACCGTCTTTGTTACGCCCTTGTTAATAATCTTCTCAACCAAGAAGTGGTGGTCGGCCCTCGCCGCCACCGACGCGAGATGCGTTATCGCGAGGACCTGCTGGTGGCGACCAACCTCGGCCAAGCACTCACCGATCTGCTGAGCGACCTGACCACCGAGACCGGCGTCCACTTCGTCAAAGACAGCCACCACGTCACTATTCGCAGTCTCCAATGAGATCGCGAGTAAGACGCGACTGAGCTCGCCACCACTGGCGAGCGCCGAGAGTGGCCCCTCGTCAAAGCCCGGGTTCGGAGTGAAGAAAATCCTCGCGTCTGAACCATCCACGTCATCGACCAAGAATCGCAGCGAGGCATTGTCCAGCGCTACGCGCGACAACTGTCCCCCAACCGCACGGGTGAGTCGCGCCGCCGCCGTTTCTCGATCACTTCGAGCCTGGCGGGCAAGCAGCCTCTCTCGCTCTTGTAGGTCACGTATCTCCTGATCAAGGCCGTTCAGCCGTGCCTCATCATTTCTCAGTTGCTCCTCGCGGGTACGTAATTCACCTTGCATCGCTAGGGCGCGTTCAAGCGTGCCCCCATACTTCCTCGCGATCTGTTGAAGAACGGACACTCGTTCTTCAAGCTCTTCAATTCTCCTCGGATCAAACGCATCGGGATCGCCGAGCGCGGAGAGCTCGTGGATAGCTTCACGAGCCTGTACGAGCGCCTCGCGCAGGCTTAATCGTGGCGTCTCGTACGCGTCGCCCTCTGGCAACTGGCTAATAGCTCGCGCGAACTGATTCAACACGGACTCATCACCGTCGCCATCAAATTGCCGCAGCGCCTCGGCGAGCAACGCCTCGCCATCTCTGAGCGTCGAAAGACGTATCAGTTCTTCGAGGGTCTCACTTAATTCATCCACCGAGAGAACACGGGCCGCGTCAAGTTCCTTTAGCTGAAACTCCAGAAACTCCCTCTCTCGCTCGCGAGAATCGCGGTCGCCGCCGAAGTCATGGCGCAAGTGCCGGGCGGCGTGAAGAGAGCGTCGCACCTCGTTGAGTTCACTGGTATCAACGTCACCGAAATCGTCGATGAGGCGCAGCGTCTCGCCGCGGTTACGTAACGCCAGTGAATCATGTTGGCCGTGAATGACAATCAGATCTTCGGCCAGTGCTCGTTGTGACTCCGCGCTCGAAGGCGCACCATTCAGTGAACTCCGTAGACGGCCCGAACTCGTCAACTCGCGACTGAACACCAACTCTTCACCACCGCCACGTTCAAAGAGCGCCACCGCACGAGTATCGGCGTTGAGGGCGTAGCGTGCGGCGGCGGCGTCGCTGCCCATACACAGGGCGAGCGCTCCCAGTAGCAGCGTCTTACCGGCACCGGTCTCGCCCGTAAGCACATTGAAACCGGGACCAAACTCTAAGCGCGCGTCGTCGATGACCCCCAGACCGTGTGCGTAAAGTTCTACGAGTCGCGCCTTAGGCATGACCCTCTCGGAGGCTGCGGCGAAGCCGCGTCGCCAAGTCGAAGCGCTGCGTCGCCACGACATGCACCGGCGTCGGACTCTTTCGCACTTCTACGTACTGGCCCGGTTCCAGGGATCCGATAGTTCTCCCGTCAGCGACCAGCATCGCCGGCTTGTCGTCGACGTGCAGTCGAATCACGTTGTCGACGGGCACGACGATAGAACGGTCAATCGTGAAGTGCGGCGCGATCGGCGTGAGGATCATCAGCTCGAGCGACGCATCCACGACGGGTCCGCCGGCTGAAAAGTTGTAGCCCGTGCTTCCCGTCGGGGTCGCCACCATCACTCCGTCGGCCGAATAGGTCAGATACTCCTCGTCGTTGACGAAGGTTTTCACTTTTACCATGTGTCCCGCACTGGCTCGCTCCACCACCACTTCGTTGAGAGCGAACTCTTCCAGCTCGAGCCCCGAGGCAGTGACCTGTAGGGCGAGCCGCTCGGAGACAGAGTCGCTCGAGAGGGCCCATTTCACGTTCTCAACCACATCGTAAGAGGGCACGCTCAAGAGAAAACCCAACTGACCAAGATTGACGGCGACGACGCGCGCACCCATTCCGTGTGCGAGACGAGCGGACTTGAGAAATGTGCCGTCGCCGCCCAAGCTGACCACGAGTGTGGATGAGTCTATGACCGGTGCATCGGGCGAGTCCAACAGGTAAAGCGTCGACGACACGCCGTCGCCCTCGAGCTGCTCGCCTACCGCGCGGGCAAGGGCCACCGCGTCATGGCGGTTGCTAAAAGCGGTAAAGAGCAGTTGAGACACGTGTCACCTCGACCCAATGGTAGTTACAAAGGTCGAACGTCTCGCGCGCTCATGCCCGGTGCGAGAGACCCTTCGAGTATTATTCATTGACTTCTAGATTGGTGTGCCGGGAAGACTGGTCGGCGGCAGGGAGTTCGTCGATGGCTATCGTCAGTTCGTCTCGGCTGCACGCAGCCGAGCGCATTTCACTTCCCGTCCCGGCGCCCGGCGCTTCCCAGGCTTCTCGCGCGCGACACGCGGCACACATGATGGAGCGAGCGCCGCGCGTCTCGGGCTCTGGCGCACTTCTGGTCAACTCGCCATGAGCTCGAGCCGTCGCAAGCTGCCGAGTTGGCGTTGGGAGGCGCTTCGCACGACGCTGTGGTTCGTTCCCGCGGTTCTCATCGTCGTAGCGATCGTGATATTTATCGTGACCTTCTCCATTGACGTCGCGGCCTACAATCACCACTTCCAACTGCCGTTTTGGCTGTTGATCGGGAGCGCGAGCGCCGCTCGTGACATACTCATCGCGATTGCGGCGGCGATTATCACCACCGTCGGCGTCGTTTTTTCCATTACGATCCTCGCGCTGACTCTGGCCTCACAGCAGATGGGGCCGAGGATGATGCGCAACTTCGTTCGCGACGTTGGCAATCAAGTGACCCTTGGTGTCTTCGTCGCCACTTTTGTGTACTCCGTTCTCGCCCTGGGCTCCATATCCATCTACTCAAACTTCGTGCCCCACGTGTGTATCGCCGTCTCGGAGTTGCTACTTCTAGTGGACGTGGTGGTGCTGATTTACTTCATCAATCACATCGCCAGTACCATTCAGCTCCCTGAAGTGATCGCCAGTATCGCGCGCGATCTCGAAGCGGCCGTAGAGACGGAGTATCCAGAGCTCAACAACGGCGACGCTCCTCTCAACGCGCGAGAGGAACGAGGGAGAAGTCAGAGTCTCGAGGAACTCTTGGGGACGATTGATAAGCGTGGCGGTGTCGTCCTCGCCGCGAAGAGCGGTTACCTCCAGTTCGTCGGCTACGCGAAACTCACCAAAATCGCTCAACTGCTTGACGCCACCATTCGCCTCGACTTTCGGCCGGGCCACTTCATCGTGGCCGGGGATCCTATCGCCAAGGTCTTTCCCCAGGGCGCCACGCAACAGGTAGAGCGAGCGCTGGCCAAGGCGCACATCACCGGACCGCATCGAACCTTGATACAAGACCCCGTCTTCGCCATCGACCAGCTTGTCGAGATCGCGATACGAGCGCTCTCGCCCGCCGTCAACGACACATTTACCGCCCTAACGTGCCTCGACTGGCTCTCAGCGGGACTCAGCCAGGTGTCTCGACGCGAACTCAACGTCAACGTCTATCGGGACGAAGAAGGTCGCATTCGATTGATCGGTGCCAGTTGGTCGTACGAGCGAATCGTTAATCGGGCCTACGACAAAATTCGCCAAGCGGCCACTGGCATGCCAGCCGTTCTCATTCGACTTCTCGACAACATCTCGGTCGTGGCGATGTCCACAACCTCACAGTCCCAGCGCGGCGTGTTGATGCGACAGGCCGACATGGTGTTAACGAACGCCCAAGAGTCCGTCGTTGACGAAAACGATCTAGCCGACGTGAGGGTTCGTTATGAGAGAGCCTACGAAGCCCTAAAGGAACGCAGCGACAACGCCACGTCGTGATATGCGCTTGCTGGCGTGGTCCCGAAACTTGTTGGGATGACACCACCTATGAGTGTGTGACACCGCCTTTTCGTCTAAGCGGTGGCACGGTCCGCGGCGGGGTTCGACGCGGCGGCAACGCGTTGAGGAGATCCGTCGTCGCTCGCGCGATGATGTCGACCGCTCGCTCTACGGCTACCTCCGTTGACGTCGAGGTCTGATTGACGCCACTCACCTTTCGTACGTACTGACGAGCAGCTGACTCAATCTCCATGCCGGTGGCTTCGGGTTCGAGACCACGGAGGGTGGTGATATTTCTACACATGATGCAACAGTAGAACTCTCTTCGCTCAGCGTTTGCTACCACTTCTCAAGTCTGTCCGACCAACTCATCGTCAGGCTTGGCGCGGGGATTTAGGAGCTCTGAATAAGAACGAGCATGCCGCCCGCGTGCACACCATCGGCGGCCATCGCTTCGGCGGCAGCTTCGGAACCGAGAGCCCTCTGGAACGTGTCGAAATCGGGCGCTTCGACGATGAGGCCCACGCGATGCGTCTTCATCGGTTCAACGAAAGTGCGCGCAGTCATCCCCAACGGGCCAAAAACTTCCTCCCGCTTGGTTGAAGCCAGCCAGTGATCAACGTCATCAACTTCGTGAATGACCAGAATCGTTGTCATTATTTGACCCGTCTTTCGTTCTCGCGCCGAGGCGTCGCTTCATGTGATTTACGAAGTGACCCTACTCTTGGTCTTGTAACGTCTCGCGATGGGGGTTGGACCGAGAGACTTTCAATGAATTCCCGGAGTGCACTATCGGAATAGTTCAAATCTTCTAATTGCATACCTCCAGGTCAGGACTATGTTCTTGAGCAGTTTCTCGCCGTTTGGTCACGCAGGCTTCACAGACTCCCTTAGGCTGGCTTGCGGCAGCAGGGCTGCCTATCGTCGCCCCACAGAGTTGTGGAACAAGTGACCAACCAATCCGCCCCTTGGTGGGGACCACGTAAATTCACCAAGGTTTCGTGCCGTGCGCCAGCGACCTGTTCGTGTTGTGCGTACTGGTTTCGTGCGCGGGCCGAGGAGAAAGCCGTGCGAAGAGTCCTTTTCGCCATGCTGCTGTTAGTAGTGACCCCCACTGTGCTGCTTTCGCCACCGACCAGCGCCGCGGTCGTAAGCCGGCCGCACAAGCCCCTTATTCACCATCGACTCGTGATTGCTGCCGCGTCGCGGGCCCTCACCGCTGAGGCCCTCGTACGAGGTGTTTCCTTACGGGCTCTCCTTTCGGAGTGGCAGCGGGTTGCCATTTGCGAAGTCAACGGAAACTGGTCAATGACCGGGCCGGTGTACTCAGGCATCGGCTTTTCCAACGCCACATGGTACGAGTACGGCGGGAGGAGCTTCGCTCCCCTTGCGGGCGATGCCACCCGCGATCAGCAGATCCTCGTCGGCATGAGGGTTACCGGAGGATGGGTGCCCGACCAGGACGGTTGCAACCCTGGGGGTTGGTAACCCCGCTCGCTGGGTAGTCGGAGTGAAACTCTGGATTGTTAGCGGGGATTAGATGACGTCGGGGTCGATGTCGTCTTCGCCCCCCATGTCGTCCTCGTCGTCCTCGTCTTCGTCCCCCATGACCTCATCGTCGTCTTCGTCTTCGCCCCCTACGTCGTCCGGGTCCAGCTTGTCGGGTCCTCCGATGTCGTCGGCGTTAGTCTGGTCGCCACCCCCCATGACGTCGTCGTCACCAACTGACATTTCGTCTTCGGACTCCATCTCTGCATCTTCCATGACTCTCCTTTGTTCGACAGTTTCGGTAGAACATCTTTCACGGTAGAAATACGGCTGTCATCCAGTCGCCCCTCGGCATATCTAGCCTCGACGGTTCGAACCGAGAACCTTTCAAGCCCTCCATGCCACGAGCGAGCACATAGTACAGCCGCCGGCGCCGACCGCGCTGGCGCGCGTCAGAGCGACTGCACATCGAGACAACTTCGGCTGAGGTAGCTTCGAGCTCTTCCCCCGAACCCCTATTGTTCGGAGTTAGCGAGGAGTTACCCGCTTCTACGTCGTTAGACAGACCTGTTGATGGATGGCTTTCGCCAATTCATGTATCTCTTTGGTTAACTCTGTATTTTGTTCCAGCGACGCACTCAACTTCGCTTCAACGGCATTGATCTGCAACTCCTGTGCTCTGATCGCATCATCCTGGGCGCTGATGCGCGCGAGGGTCGTCTCAAGGTTTCGCTCCGAGCGGTTCGACGCCGCGGCGACCAAAAAGCCAATGAAGAGTTCGGCAACCGTCGTAACGAGGTTGAGCGGGAAGTTGAACCCCTGGCTGGTGAACCATCCCGGCATGAAGGTCCCAAGTTGAACGCTCTTGGCATGATCGGTCGCGAAGAGGAGGCACCACCCCACCACGAGGATCAGCCATACCAGGATGTTCGTTGGTCGCCCCATCGCCGCCGACACCCAGTCGGCCAGTCGCTGGAACGGTGATTCCTTCTCCGGGGGCCCTTCGATGGACGGGTCGCTCGCGAGAGTTTCTGTGGTGGACACGGTGACTCCAATCGATCGCCGCGCTGCCTTCTGCCGTGCGGCGGTACAAATTCTAAGTCGCGAATTTGCGATAACTCGGTGACTCGTCAATGAAGACGTCGCTGCGCACGATTGGACATTCTCGCCGCGCGCGTCACCGAGTGATCGTCACGCCCTCACCCGTAGCCAGAAGCTCCACCCACGTCTGGCCGGGGTTGAGTTCGATGGTTTTGCCCTGCAGGTTCTTGTAGTACGCACGGTGTCGAAGGTTCGCGCGATACCACGTGCCGTGTTGCACGACTCCGCCCGTGAATACCTCCACCGGCCCGCTGCCCACCAGCTGTGCGTACGAGTCAATGACCCCCGCGCCCCCCACGTAGTTGACCGTCATCACGATGACGTTCTTCGGCGAGAGACGAACTCCGTTCGCACTCACGTCCGGCGCGCCGAAAATCGAACGATCCCACGACCTGCTCCTCGTGTCCCACGTGTAGGTGACGGCGTAGCCCGCCTCGAAGTTCACGACGAATGAGCTGACCTTTGGCCCATGAGCGCTTTCGCCGGCAGGAAGGTACTTAAAGAGAGCGGGCGGAGGACGGGGCTTGCCGTCCTTTTGCATCAAGAGTTGGCCGTTCGCGAACAGGTTATGCGGGGCCTCGCGATCCGAAACTCGAAACATCGCCGCGCCACTGTTGGCCTCGTCAAAAACCTTGACTGGCGCCGTCGCAATGCTTCGAAGTGCGTATTCAGCACCGCCGGAACAGGCGAAAATCCCGCCGATGGGAAAGACGATCTCGCGGTCCGTACGACGCACGGAACGAACGGGGCCGACCATCGTGGGGACATGAGAATTGAATATCGCCGCCAGACGAGTGATACCACCTTCAACGATCTCCTCGTAGATGACGTCGGCGTCTTGTATTCCAGACTGCGGCATCGCCTCTGGTGTGTTGTCGATCTTGATCGTCAGTGCCGAACGGTCTCGGGTGGCGCGCGTGGGATCGGGCAGTCCCGTCAGTGGCGCGACGGGCACCTTAGGGACGGTCGTGGTCGTCGTGGGCAGCGTCGTCGTTGTCGACACCGACGTGGTCGTCGTGGTGGTGGTCGAATCGGCCGAAGCGCCTGCGACTCCGAAGAAGATTGATCCAACGCCCACGATCACCGCGAGTGTGAGCGAACGGCGCATTAGAGCAACTTACTTCGCCCTCCCCTCGTCACCACGACGGGAGCGCGAAAACATTCCTGACGAGAGCCGGTGCGACGAGTCTTTATCTATTCTTTGCCTCGCGCCGATACCCCGGGGCGACGACTGTTTCGCCGATCGCCTCCCCCATCTTTCGCAAGGCCCACGATGCCCCTCGCTGCAAGACCGATGAGCTAGCAGGCCCGCGGCCATTAGTTCGCGTATCTCATTAATCTGAGCCTTACAGCGACGAGCAAAGGCGGTAAACCATGAGTGACGAACGCTCCTCCAAACAACAAGCGGCGAAAGCGACCAATGATTGGAACTCTTCGATCATCGAAGAGTTTCGCGCCAACCATGGCGTACTGGGTGGAAACTTTGCCGGAGCGCCGGTGCTTCTCCTTCATACCAAGGGCGCACGCAGTGGCGCTGCACGCGTTAATCCCATGATGTATCTGGAAGAGGACGGTACGTTGTACGTGTTTGCCTCCAAGGCCGGCGCTGACAGCAACCCCGACTGGTTCTACAACCTCGTCGCGACGCCTAGCGTGAGCGTCGAAGTCGGTACAGAGACCTTTGACGCGCTCGCCACACCCCTAGACGGCACCGAGCACGACCGTATCTACGCGCTTCACGCGAGCCGCTACCCCGCTTTCGCCGAGTACCAAGCCAAGACCAGCCGCGTGATTCCTGTGGTGAAGCTAGATAGAAACTAACGACGGCGCAGACGCGCTGTCGTCAAAGTCAATGCATTACGCCGTCAGCGTGATCACTACTCCCACGTCGGCAACGGGTATGCGATTTCGTTTGACAATGCCGCCGACCACTCCGAGAATCCTTGACGCGCTGTCCTTCCAGCCGTACTTGGACTTGACCTTGGTTCTGATTTCGAGGTACAGCGCACCTGAAACCAATGACGCCGTGGCCGACTGAGCAGCTGAGCCAGCTTTGACTCGGCCCCGCACGTCGCATGGCTGTACCGTCACTCGATCGGTATGACGAAGACGCTTATATTTTCCCGAGCCTGAACTCGTAGAGAATCCGAATTTTCCGTCTTCTAGCGGCACAATCCATACCGGGGCGGCAACGGGCGTACCGTCTTTTTTATACGTTGTCAGAAGGATGTAATTCTCGTCACTCAGCGCCATGGTGCAGAGCGTACAAGAACCATCGCATGATGCGCAGGGCTACGCCACGCGGTTGCGGCGGGTTGGCGCCGCGCATTCGCGACATAGCACCACCGAAGAGCGAGTCTCTGTGCCCGGGTTGGGCACTCGGAGAATGCGAACTACGCCGTTGGATCGGCAGGTCTTCTGATGCCAACACGAGTTTCGGGCGCATTTGCACGCACCACTGGCTGGCATGCGCGTGGCCTTGACAGGCGTCGGTACACCGGCAACGGGAAAACCAAGAAGGTCACTCACTTCATGTCTCCTCTCGTCGTTACTCCAACAATTTTATCTGGGGCAGTTTGAATCCCCGGTCTCATTTCCTAGGATTTCGCGGCGAACGACCACCATTCGGTTGCGACGTCGCGACTTCAACGACCTGTCCTTCGCTCATGCACGACGTCAAAAAATGCGTCGCTCACGTATTAACTCACTCAATCGCTCAAGACAGTGGGCGCTTGCCATCAATTGCTCAAGGGCTTCACACGCAGTCCACTTTTCGCGAACACAAATGCTAGATGCGGGTGTAACGCGGTTCTAGCATTGAATTGAGTGTTATGACCTTAAGAGGGAGACTCGTGGCGTCAGTTGAGGGTCGCAGTCCTCCAACCCATCGTGCTCGAAAGCACCGTTCTGACAGCGGCATTGCGATGTTGTCCACGCTCATCGTCGTGGTCATTTTGGGCGTCATGGTGACGGTTGTCTTATCGGAGAGTCCCGGGAAGAAGGCGAATACTTCCACCGGCCAGAGCGCCGCGACGACAACCTCGACCACGCCGAAAAGCATTGGCACCGAAGCACAACTGGCGGCCGTGTCGAGTTGCGAGGCCAACTACGACACCGTGTCGACGGCGATTCAGACGTACAACGCGGAGAACGGCTCTAACCCCCCAGCCGGCCCCGCATGGGCGACGTCTACCGCAAGCGGCGGTCCGTTCCTTCAGTCGTGGCCCGCTGATCCCAAGTACTACGCGATCGTGTGGAACGGCGTCAGCATCAGCGTCGTTCCGGTGAAAGGTGTCGCCTCGCACGGGTCGATGGGAACTAGTTCCCCACCCACCGGCTGCTACGCGGCGTAGGCATCGCGCTGCACCTTCCATCGCGTTGGTGATAATCGGCGGCACCTTCGGCGGTGCCTACCACACGTAGGGAATAAGTCGCTTGTGCGTCGCCGCGTACGCCTGATACTTTCCGCCCAAATCTCGAGAAAGCGCGCGCTCTTCGACCTTGATGCGAAAGACGAGACCACAGGTAATCGTAACCACCACCGCAATCAGCGATCCCCAGTTGTCGTACTCCAGCGCCCAGCCAGTAAAGAGAATCAACAGTGCGGCGTAGCTCGGATGTCGAATCACCCGATACGGCCCTGAGGTAATAATTGGTTGATCTTCGCTTGTCTGCACCGTAAAGGTGAAGTAGCGCCCGAGTGTCCTGAAACTCCACACACGCAACGTGAGGCCGCACCACATCAAAGCAAGGCCCAGCCACGTGACAACGTCATCCGGCTTGATTGCCAACGAGCGGTCAGATCGACTGAGACTGATCGCGAGAATGATGCCAACTATGTACGTCAGCCGCAGAAACGATCGGCTTCCTCCGTCGGTCTGTGTTGCCTCCGGTCGTCGCTGCAAACTCTGGCGCACTTCCAAGAGGACCCAAACGGCGATGGTGATGAAGAAAAGCGTGAGTGCGAGATGCGACTTGCCTACCAGCACGAAGACCCGCTCGTTCCGTGTCCGAAGGAGTTACCCAGAATCACTCACGCCTGCCGCGAGCACTCACGCTGCAGTTTGGACACGTCGATATTGTCTCACGCTTCATTTCGCCCTCCATCGTGACGTCCAACCCACCGCATAATGACCCGCGTGCCCCTCGATCCTCGGGCATCACCTGCGACCAGGGGAAAGCGATCGAGAACCGCATGGCATGTCAGCCCCTGTCGTTACAGTGAGCTGTTAGGAAGTAAAGCGCCGGGGAGGCACTCATGGAAAAGAAGTGGTGGACCCTACTCGTCGTTTGCGCGGCCACGTTCATGCTCTTGCTCGACGTCACCATCGTCATCGTGGCGCTTCCCGAGATTCAACGGGGTTTGCACGCGAGTTTTTCCGACGTCCAGTGGGTCATCGATGCGTACGCACTCACCCTGGCATCGTTGCTGCTCACCGCGGGAACACTCGCCGATCGATACGGGAGGCGACTGCTCTTCATCATCGGGCTCGTCATCTTCACTCTGGGCTCTCTCTTGTGCGGCTTTGCGCAGTCACCGCTCATGCTCACGCTGTCGCGCAGTGCGCAGGGAGTTGGCGGGGCCATCCTCTTCGCCACCTCACTCGCCCTCCTCGCGCACAGCTTTCGCGGCAAGGATCGTGGCGTCGCCTTTGGTGTCTGGGGAGCGATCACCGGTGTCGCCGTAGCCCTTGGTCCCATTCTGGGCGGCGTAATAACCACGGGCATCAGTTGGCGGGGCATCTTTCTTGTCAATATTCCCGTCGGCATCGCCGCCATCGCCATCACCATCTGGAAAGTCGACGAATCTCGCACTGGGGCGTCACGGCCGGACTGGGCTGGTTTCGCCATCCTTACGGTCGGATTGGTCAGCCTTGTGTACGGGTTGATCCGCGCGAGCGAAACTACCTGGAGCAACGTGGGCGTAGAGGTTTGTCTCGCCATCGCCGTCGTGCTCTTCGTGCTCTTCGTCGTCATCGAGCGTCGTGTCGTCCATCCGATGTTCGATCTCAGCCTCTTTCGGACGCCGACGTTTTCTGGCGGACTGATCGCAGCCTTCGCAATGAACGGCTCACTTTTCGCGATGCTGCTCTACATCGTCCTCTACCTACAGAACGATCTCGGCTACTCGGCACTGGCCACGGGAGCGCGCCTCCTGGTGACCAGTGGTGGCACGCTCGTTGCCGCCACGATCGCTGGACGCCTGAGCAGCCATATGCCCGTACGCTGGCTGATTGGTCCGGGTCTGGCGCTGGTGGGAATCGGGCTGCTGTTGATGTCGGGCATCCATGACACCACGCCTTGGACTCACCTGATACCTGGATTCATCATTGCAGGTGTGGGCGCCGGAATGGTCAATCCGCCACTTGCTTCCACCGCGGTAGGCGTCGTCACACCTGATCGCTCAGGCATGGCTTCAGGTGTGAACACGACGTTTCGACAGATCGGTATCGCCGTCGGCATCGCGGTCTACGCCACGATTTTTTCAACGGCATTGCAAAACGGGCTCCGCCACTCGCTCGATCGCATACGTCCAATCTCCTCAGGCTCGAGTGCCACGGCGGTGTCCTGGAATCTCAAGCACGTTGTGACCTTGGTCAAGGAGGGTCAAGCAACTCAGGTCATCGCAGGCACGCCGTCTGCGTTTCGTGGGCAGCTGGTTCACGCGCTCCAATCAAGTTTCACCGGTGCTCTCAATGATCTCTTGGTCGTGAGCGGAGCGCTCGCGCTGGTGGGCGCCGTCTTCGCCGTAATATTCATCCGACCAAAGGACTTCGTCGCCCAATCTCAGGCGGGAGCAGCGCACTAAAGGAAGCTCCCTACAGTTGAACGACCGCTGTGGGACGAGCGGACTGTAGGTGCTCGGCGCCTTTGACGGTCAGGCGGACCATCGGTCCCTCTCCGGGCGCGAGCCCACGTTCGACGAATCCGCGATCGTTCGCTTCCTCCAAAACGGGCAACCTTGGACACGAAGTACGCCACGCGTCCATCACTTCCAGGTACGGGCGCGGATTCGGTCCCAGCCACTCGAGGAGATCGAGGATCAGATCATCTACGTTGTCGCTCATATCAGCTCCGTACGTCACTGTAATCGCCCACTTTTAGAGTGACCCGAACGTCATCGCCGAGATGGAGCCCTTCCGCAGTTCGTACGGATGCCTTGATGGGAACGAGATAACCACGGTCTTTAGGAAACAACGAGGTATCCCAGCTCGTCTGTCCGATCTGAGCCGTTACCGGTATCACCCCCCAACCGTAGGTAACGAGACTGGATATAGCGTGCAGCTCTTCACTCTCATCTTCAGGAACCGTGACGAAATGAAACGGCGAAGGTCCTCTCCAAAACCAGATTTCGCCGTTGAACGTGAGCCGCACGGTGGCAGGCTACCAACGGGCACGCGCCACCGTGTCTCCTTGTCAATCTCAACGAAGAATGGGAGCACCGATGCTTCATCGAGCAAGACCTCGCACTTCTAGAGATGAGAGGCGAGCAGCGGTGCATCCATTAACGGCGCCGTCACGAGTTGCGTAATGTTCGGACTTGCAGTAGTTTCCGCAGTTACGGCACCGCGAAGCCCTCGGAGGGAATTGTGGCGCACTGATGAGGAGGCGAAATGCCACAGTTTATGGATTATCACGACGACCTGAAGTTGCCGAACGAAGCCGTAGCGCAGATAACGCAAGACGCCAAGGAGCACAAGACCGATGAGTTCGGAGTTCGTCAAGTGGAGCTCTACCATAATGCGGAGGGCAGGGTCTACTGCCTTTTAGAGGCACCTAGCGCCGACGCCGTTCGAAGTCACCACGCAGCCTTGGGCCTGACGTGCGGAGACGTTAACGAGGTTTCCGGAATTCTCTAACTCGATTGGCGATGGCCCCGACATTCAGGTCTCGATCAGGTAGGCGCTAGAACATCCGACGAGTGAACACACGTCCGCTACGCGTCGCGTTTCGCCATGCGCCACGTCCCTAGGGCGCTCCAGCCGACGAGCCACGCGATGATCACTGCGATGGCTACGGGGGTCGACTCCGTCACGCCCGCGCCTCCACCTCCTCCGCGTCCTCCAAAGACCGGCGGCAGCGCGCTGGGTTCGATGTGTGCCATTGCTAAGCCGACCAAACCACGCTGAACATCGACAAAGTGGGGAATCGCGTTGTGTAGCAGTATCGGCGTCAGGATTATTTCCAACACGATCATCAAGACGACCGGAACCGTTCGCTGGCCCATCAGTGAGGCGAGTCCGAGTCCGATGACAAAGCCGAGAGCCGCTTCGAGCTCTATCCAAAGCCCCGTCTCCACCATGAGCGATATCGGTGGCGTCCGAAACGTCTTCGCGTAGGCCGAGTAGTTCTGTTCCGCCATCTTGATGACGAAGGCCCGAAGCTGGGCTTTCGAAGGAGGAGTGATTGTTACGCCAGGCGGCGTCTTCGTTACGATTTGGCCATTTTGTCCACAGGGAAGATTGATTGGTTGGGGACCGTGGTAGGGCAAGGCGCAGTACGTGCGACCGGGATGGTTCTCGGCATAGTGGACAAACGCGTAACGAGAGAGTCCCGGTTGCAAGTTGAGCCCGTCGAAGTTGACTTTTGGCGGAGCAGCGAAGACGCAGACCACACAGACGATGGCGAAGCCCGCGGCCACGAGGGGAATGAGGATAGCCAGTCCGGCCGGAATTCGAGCCAGGTAGAGCGCGACACGGGATCTTCCCGTGACGACCAAGTGCCGAAACATTCCCTCGGTGAGGTCGACCGACCCCGCCGTGCAGCCAAGCGTCGCGGCGACGATGAAGCCAAAGATGAAGAGAATTCCGTCGACGAGTCCCGTAAACGTTTGGTAGCCGCCCGCCGGGCCATACGTGCGAGGGTCGAATGCGTGAGCCAGCAGAAGAATCGTCAGGAACACCGTGGGAATACCAATGAAGACGACAATGAGAGCCGCCATGAGGCCGCGGCGCTTTCGTAGTTCCATGATTCTCGTTGAGATCATTGCGCCGGTCGGAATGGGAGAGCCCCGATGATCGACTGCCCTGATTCCACTCACGGGCGATGACGCCGGTGCCGCTGTGGGAGAAGCCGTCGTCACTCTGGCGAACCCAATCGGCTCGTTACTTCGAGGAACCAGGATTCGAGCGAGGCTTGGTCGGCCTGCAGGCGGTACACCGAGACGCCACCCTCAACGAGGACCCGGTTGACCTCGGCGATCACCTCACGACTCGTATCCGACGGGAAAACGATAGTGAGGCCGTCATCCGACACCGTGATCGTCGCGTTCAGCCTCGTATTCTCCAACAGTGTGAGCGCGTGCGGTGGGGTTGAACACTCGACTTGTAGATCGAGTGGTGTGCCAGCCAACAGCTCAGTGATGGGCCCCTGACGTATGACTTTGCCGTGGTCAACGATCGCGACGGCGTCGCACGTGCGCTCAATCTCGTCGAGGAGGTGAGACGAGAGCACGACAGTGCGGCCCTCGGCGACGAAGGAACGAATCATCTCACGCATGTCCTGCATGCCCGCAGGATCTAGTCCGTTCATCGGTTCATCGAGGATCAACAACTCGGGGTCGCCAAGAAGACAGCTCGCGACACCAAGTCGCTGACGCATTCCCATTGAGTATTTCGAGACCCGGTCGTTCGCGCGCTGAGTTAGACCGACTCGCTCAAGTGACGCGTCGATCCGCGTTCTCGCTTCAGGTTCTCGAGCAGCGGCCAAGATCTGGAGATTCTGGCGACCTGAGAGGTGCCCGTGAAAACGTGGTTCGTCGACGATCGCACCTACCCGCACGAGCGCCCTGTCTCGGTGGCGCGGCACCGGATAGCCCAAAAGGGACATCGATCCGCCATCAGCGTGCGTGAGCCCGAGCAGGACGCGGATCAATGTGGTTTTCCCGGCGCCGTTGGGGCCAAGGTAGCCAAAGGCGCTGCCTCTAGGAACCTTCAAATCTACGCCATCAACGGCGGCACTCGTGCCGAATCGCTTGATGAGTCCTTGCGTCTCTACTGCTAAGGAGCTCGTTGAGACTTCTTCGATGACGGTTACGCTCACTTCTTCGTTCTCTCCCTTTCATCGGCCCAACGTCGTTATCTTAGAAATGGACGGTCGACATTGATATGGGGGCAAACCCTGAGGGCACCCTCACTCGAAAGCAACAGAGTCACGCAGGCCACGACTAACGATGAATCGAAGGACCTGATCGATTGCTGACCCGCGAAGTATTGGGTCCAGCCGCTACTACTCGTGGCCGACGTGCCACTTGGCGCACGTGTCGCATTGGTACACACTCATGGGCGCCCCGTTTCGCCTCGTCAAAAGTTCTGCGTGCGCCGAAGCCTCATCACGGTTCGCGTACGCCTTTTTGGGACGCCCGCTCCGTGTCGTGTGGGCGCGCGGTCCCCGCCGAAGCGAAGTTCCGGCGTTTCTATTTTTGTCTCCGTATCGGCCTGACCAGTAGAAAACGAAAACGACCACCGCAACGACGGCGACCAGCACACCGACTGAGGCCATGAATCGTGAGCCTACTTGGAGTCAAAGTGATCGCTCAACGCTCTAGGACCTTACGGTTTCTTGATTTGCAAGGAGAAGGCCATGAGGTGGACAGGCTCACTCGTGGTAACCGCCTCATCACGAAAGAAGAGATCTAAGTCAGGAGAGGCCGTGAAACCAAGTTGGCGGTACAGCGAGTGGGCGACCGACATCTGAGGTGTCGAATGCAGGAGGATCCGGAACCGCCCGGTCGCGCGAGCTCGCTCGATGCATGTCTCGACCAGCGCCCGCCCGGCGCCTTGAGCTTGGAAGGTAGGGTCGACCGCGAGCATTCGTATGCAGGCTGCGTCGGGATCGTCAAACTCGAACATCGCTGACTCCGGTCCTGGTACGAAGGCCACTCCTCCCATCAACTGGCCGCGGTCATCTTCGGCAACGTAGACCTCGCTGACACGCCGGCGCCCTTCGACGTCGCGAAGCTCGTCCTCGTAGGAGCCGAGAGGCTCCCCACCGTAGAGCGCGCGATACGCCCTCACCGTGAGGTCACCGAGTTCATCGCACTCGCTTGGATTGAGCGGCCGAATCTTCACAACGGTTTCACCTCACGTAGGACTTTTCGATGTACCGACTACTTGTCCAACTCGGCCAAGACTTCTCCGATGACCTTGGTCATCTTGTGGGCCGGGAGCGGCTCGCCGCCTTCGGCTTTCGCCACTTCTTCCGAGAATGCCTCGACCGAGTGAGTCCCTCCAATCAGCACGTGTCGCAGCGCCTCGCCCATCGCTTCGGAGTTTTTGACGTCTTTCAGCGCTCCGGCAACGTCATGGTCGGGCGCCTCGGCCAGAGCGTGCACGATGCTCATTGCATCTTCTCGCCCACTCGCCGTCGACACGGCGGGGGCGCGGTCGGGATTCTGTTGAAGATCCCACTGCGCAAGCGCCTCGTTGTAACCGCCTTCACCAGGATGCAGTATCCGCGTCGTCGCTTCTACGATTTCGCCGGCTCGGTCATCGGTCGAAGCTTCGACCGTCTCGTCACCGTGATGTCGCCCTTCCGGAACAGGCACCACCAAGCTCCCGTCGGGATTTCGGATGATCTCCATGTCGTCCCTCCTCTTGGGCGCCACTTCGTCCGATACTCCAACCTAAAGGCTCAGGCAGACCACCCGCCATCAAGTGGTCAGCCCCAGCGCAAGTTCCGGCGCTACGAGCAACGTAGTGCCGCTAGGTCGTATGAGCAACAACGAAGAGCTGGGCTACCGACGCGGCGAAGTGTATGAAGTTATCGGGCATGGCCGGAGAGTTGCGGGCAATGACGAAACTGTCGCTGAACCCTCCAGGCATCGTCCCGACGTCGTCGGGCTGAAAATTGTCCGACGTAATCAAGATGGAGTGCGCCGTGACCACGTCGACAAAGGCAATGTGGCCGCTGTTCCACTGGGCAACTGACCCCGCCGCCGGTGTCTGGTTGACCACCGCACCGTTGATACCGGCCTCGTAAGCCCAGTTGAAGGCGTCGGCGCTCCGAGAGAGGGTAACGCCACTCTCTTGGAGCAAATAGGCGACGTAAAGCGTGCAGTTGTGCGGTCCGTAGGCGTTGTAGCTCGGATATGAACCGCCGTAGTCCTTCCACGCCCAACCGGTCGGGTGCGTCAGCCATGCGGCGTACCCGCCAACCGTGCAGGCGTAGCCGGGCGAGATGGAAACGCAGCGCGGCGACTGGGAGACGCCCACTTCGCCGGTCCAGGGCAACTCGTGGAACGACTCACCCACGCTCGCACTGGCGACACCGCTGATGGAATACTGCGAGCCAGCGATAAGCGTCAGCATTAGCACGAGCAGGACTGACGCTCTTACTAGCGCGTAACTCCACGTCAAGTGCCTTATCGGATTCTCCCCCATTGGGGTACAACGCTTACATCTGACGATAGGGACGCGCAAATTGGAGGCGTTTTGCCTTGAAACACTGGAGATTACATTGCCGCATATTTCGAGACGATAGCCACATGGATGAGTGAGTCGATGATCAAAATCAACGGATCCGATACCGAGAATTGGAGATCTCAAAGGGCGAGACGACCTCCGCCTCTCTCGTAGCGCAGGTCAAGCAACCTCTTGAGTGACGTGGTAAATTCCGCGCTCATTACCGAGCGATGGAGGCACCATGTTGTTTCAAACGAACTACACCCTGGCGGGTGATCGATCTCAGGAGCGGGGGAAGGAGTTGCTGGCACTCTTTATAAAGCGCGGCAGTAGTCCGGGTGAAATCGCGCACTACATTCGTGCCGACGGATCCGGCGGCACTGTTATCAGCGAAAACAGTGACATTGGAGAGTTGCACGACCAGGCACTGGCGTACGGCCCGTATTTAGCGTTTGAGATCGTGCCGGTTCGCACGGCGGAAGAGTCAGTTCCAGACCTTCTCAAGCACTACGGCTAAGCCAGCGTGTCGCCCGGCGCCGTCAGCGATGACTGAAGTACGCGCGGCGTCAACCAGTGCGCGAGAGCGGCTAACCCCACACTTGTATCCAAGGCCTCGGGTAGATTCGAACGATCGAAGAGGAGAAGCCAATGGATGAAGGACAGGCGGTCTCGTATCGCGGGTTGCCCGTTGGTGCAGCCGTACTCAGTTCCACGGACACCGAGTTCGGGACGGTCGAGCACGTCTTGCAAATCCCGGGGAAAGGAGCGCAAGCTCCTCGATCTCTACTACGCCGACAAGATCGATCCCGACGGCTTCGCCACCGAGCAATGGCGCCTGAAGGCCCAGATCACCTCAATCGAGAAGGAGATCGTCAATGCGGAGCGCACACAGCGAACCCAAGACGCGGCAGCTGACCGGTTTGACGCCGTCTCAGAGATTCTCACCCAGCCTGACATCGATCTGATCTGGGATTCCGCCAGCGCCTCGGAACGTCGCACTCTGATCGAGGACCTTCTCGATTCGATCAGGTTCTTTCCTGACCAACTAACTGTTCAGATATCCGGAGCTCCGCCAATTCTGGTGACGCTTGAAGAGGTGGGACTACGCGGTGGGGGCAGATCTGTGGTGTCGGAGACGGGACTTGAACCCACACGCCCCTAAGGGCACCAGCCCCTCAAGCTGGCGCGTCTGCCTATTCCGCCACTCCGACGCGGCCTCTACTCTAGCGGCACTCGCAGAAATTCAATATTTGCTAGCTCGATGTGGATGGAAGCGCTATCGACCACGTCGGAACCTGATCAACGAAACCGGCGAGCGTGAAACTGCTCGATACCGGGGCGAGAAGACTCGACCACACGATGAGCGACGGCGCAGTAAAGAGTGGCCGCGCCCAGTATTCCGCCATTATTAGTTGGTCGAGTTTCAGCCACGTCGTCGACGCCGTTACCGGATTGAAGATCGTAGACGCGTCATCGAACAGCGTCGTGACCTCCGATATCCGCACCCCACTCGGGTACGTGTTGGGATACGCAGGTCCGGCCCAGGAACTCGCTGCGTACGCGGGTGTCGTCGTGGTGGGACGTGCGAAAAGCGCCACGTCCACCTGACCCGCCGCAGCGGCCTGCGCCGCTCCAACCTCGCTCGATACACGCACCACCTTGGAATTAATGCCGATGCTCGACCAGTCGCTCCGCACATACTGCGCGACCGACTGGTCGAGGTCACTCGGACCAACCGCCAGGTGAACCACCAGGGGCGTCCCCGCCAGGCTGAGCCAGCCCTTCGCGGACTTCACGTAACCGTTCTCTTTCAAGAGCGCCACCGCGCAACTCAGGCAGTCACTCAGTCCATTTGCGCTGGGCGTAGTGGTGGTCGTGGTCGCTTGGCCTGCCGGATTCGAACCGGCGCTTCCGGGGTACTGACTCTGACCCTGCGAGTAGATCACCGACGCCGCCACCGAGGGCGAAAAAGTCACCGCTCCGAACTGTTTGTCGATGAGCGTTTGACGATCGATGGACCAGCTGAGCGCCTCGCGCATGAAAAGTTGACTGGTGAGAGCCGAGTACGGAGAGAAAGTCAACTCTTCGATGTTGCTGGATGATGCGATGTGACTGAAGAGTGTCGGATGGTTGCTCAACGCGAGGAGTGACGCACGGCTGACGGCCAAGGTGTAGTCGGCGTAGTTCGTCGTTCCCGAGTAGTCCTGCGCGTCGGTGACGACGATGCGGCCGAAACGGTTGGGATCGATCGGCCAACTCGAGTTCATGACGAGGACGACGCGTCTCGCGCTGGCGCTCGCAACTTCATAGGGTCCGAGCGAGGGGCGCGAGGTCAAGCTCGCAATCGAGCAACCACTCTCCGCACCAGCTTCCTCTAGATCGCGAAAGAGAAGGTCCCAATCGGCGTAGGGCGCGGCGAACACCGCCGTCACGCTTAACCCATTGGCCGAGATCGTTAGCGACTTGATCGCCCGGTAACCGTCGCTCGTGACGCTGGACAGTATTTTCGCCTGTTGCCACCACGCAACGAGGTCCGCGCCGTTAAAAGGCAGCCCGTCGCTCCAGAGCTCATTGGGAGCGATGGTGTAGCGCACGGTCTCGGGCGAGAGGGACGTCAGTTCCGCCGAGGCGATGGCGCCTCCCTCGCCGACCAGCGTGCCATTTGCGTTGGTAATAAACGCCGAGGGCTGGGTGAGATCAAGCAGGGCGTCGGTGGTGGGCGTCGCGTGGGCGTCTAAGTACGTGCAGCCGTTGAAGGGCCCGGGTAATGAAAGATCCAGCGTCTTCGCGTTTTCATTCGAGTTGGATGGAGACAGCGCGCCCGAGAAACTGACCGGCACCGCGATAGTTGCCACGATGAGAAGGCTAAGAACCAGCGCGCGCCAGCCTCGACGCGAGAGCATCCTTATTACTGCAGGCGCAGGTCGAGGGCCAGCGTCGCGAAGGTAAAGACCAGCGCGGTCGCGACCGTAATGCGGTCGAGGTTGCGCTCCACCACCGTTGACCCGGTGGCTGCCGCACCAAGGGATCCGCCCATCAGGTCCGAGATGCCTCCACCGCGGCCCGAGTGCAAGAGGACGAGGAAGACCAGTGCCACGGCCGAAATCGTTTCAATTGCGATGATTGCCCAGGTAAACATTGGGTCCTCCAATTAGCGCTTAACAGCGTAGCAGTCGTTGCACGCCTGCAAGATCGCAAAAAACGCCTCCGCCTTCAAGGAGGCCCCGCCCACTAAGAAGCCGTCCACGTCGCTCTCGCTCACCAGCGTCGCGGCGTTCTCGGGGTTGACCGAGCCCCCGTAGAGCATGCGAGCGCCACGTAGGGACAACGACGAAAGCACCGTGCGCACGAAGTCGGTCATCTCTTTTATCTGCTCGGGCGACGCGTTCACGCCGGTGCCGATCGCCCACAGTGGTTCATACGCCACGCTGACCAACGGGTGAAAGCTCTCGTCGAGTCCTTCGAGCGCGCTGCGCAGCTGGGCGTCGACAAAGGCCTCGTAGTCGTCCTCCTCGCGTAGGGCCAGTGTCTCCCCCACGCAGAGCACGGCGTGTTGGCCGGCGCGTACGACGCTCGCCAACGTCTCGCGGACAATTTCGTCGGTCATGGCGTAGTGCGTACGACGTTCTGAATGTCCGACGATAACCCACGAGACGTTCAGTCGCGCGAGCATTGACGTGCTGACCTCGCCGGTGTGCGCGCCGTTCTCGTGGGGATTCACGTGTTGCGCTCCGAGTTCGATCGCGAGGCGCTCGGAGTCGAGAATCGAACTCACCGTGCGCAGGTCCACGAAAGGTGGTGCCACCACGACATCGACGTGCTCGACCGGGCGGTTCTTCATCAGGACCCCGAGTTGTTGAACGAGATGTAGACCCTCGACAAAGTCGAGGTTCATCTTCCAATTGCCAATCACCAGGGGGCGGGTAGGACTCACTTAATTCCAGGGACTTTCGCGCAGGGCCCGAAGGCCGGGCAAGTCGCCAAGTTCGACCAGCTCGAGGGACGCTCCCCCGCCGGTCGAGACGAAACTCACGTCGTCGCTCAACCCGTAGGACACGAGCGCGGCGACGGAGTCTCCACCGCCCACGACGCTCACCGCCGACGAGGCCGCGATGGCCCGCGCGATGGCTTCGGTTCCCACACCAAAACGCGGATCCTCAAAGACACCCATGGGGCCATTCCAGAGGATCGTACGGGCACTTGCTAAGGCCGCGGTAAAAATCTCGACCGTGGTGGGACCGATGTCGAGGCCCATGAAGTCGTCGGGAATGTTCTCGTCGAAGTCAACCACCTTGTCCGGCCCGCCGTCGGGACCAAAGGGCGCGTCGCTCGACAGTCCGCGGGCATCTACGGGGATCAAGACGTTGCCGCCCTCCAGCAGCGCCGCGCAGGCGTCCACGTAGGAGCGATCAAAGAGTGATCCGCCCACCAGGCGACCTTCGGCGGCGGCGAAGGTGTAGGCCATGCCGCCACCCACGATCACGAGGTCGGCTTTTTGGGCGAGCACCTTCATGATGCCGAGTTTGTCTTTCACTTTGGCGCCGCCCGTGACGGCCACAAAAGGCCGCTCCGGTGCGTCAAGGAGAGCCAGCAGCGTGGCCACTTCACGCTGCAAGTTGAAACCGCCCGCGCTCGGCAGCAAGGTCGGAGGAACCATGATCGAAGCGTGAGCGCGATGCGATGCGCCGAAGGCCTCGTTCACGTAGTAGTCGAATCCTTCGACGAGCGAGGCCCCGAAGGCTTCGCTATTACTCTCTTCGCCCGCGTGAAAGCGAAGATTCTCCATCAGTTCAACCGGCGAGCCGAGCTTCTCCAAGCAGCGGCGCAGCGGCGCCACCGAAAAGCGCTCGTCGACGCGTCCCTCTGGTCGACCGAAGTGCGTGCACGCCACGACGCTGGCCCCGCGCTCGATCAGGGCGTTAAAGAGCGGCAGCGCCGCACGCAGGCGAAAGTCGTCGGTAACGGTGAGCACGCCGTCCACTTCGGCCACGGGCGCGTTGAAGTCGACTCGAACCAAGACACGTTTACCTCTGAGGTTCTCCCAGCGATCAATGGACGGCAGCGCTCGCAACACGCGCTAGCGACCGACGTGACGCGCGAGATCGACGAGCCGATTCGAGTAGCCCCACTCGTTGTCGTACCAGCCAAAGACCTTGACCAGCGATTTCGACTCATCCACGCTCTGCACCATCGTCATCAGCGAGTCGAAAGTACACGACGCTGGTGAGCCCACGATGTCCGAAGAGACAATGGGCTCGTCGGTGTAGACGAGATAGGGCGAGAGCGGGCCTTCCTCCGCCGCCGCCCTAAAGGCCGCGTTGATCTCTTGCACGCTCGTCGAGCGCACCAGGGCCGTGAAGTCGGTAATACTGCCGACCGGCACGGGCACGCGTAGCGACGTGCCGTCCAGTCGCCCTTTCATCGAAGAGATCACCAGGCTCGTGGCACGTGCGGCGCCGGTCGAGGTGGGAACCACGTTGATGGCGGCGGCGCGGGCTCGTCGCAGATCCTTGTGCGCGAGGTCGAGCAGGTTCTGATCGTTGGTGTACGCGTGCACGGTCGTCATAAGGCCAGCCTCGACGCCAAAGGCGTCGTCGAGCACCTTGACCATGGGCACGAAACAGTTGGTGGTGCACGAGGCGTTCGAGATGACGCGGTCTTTCGTCGCGTCAAAGTCCTCCTCGTTCACACCCATCACAAAGGTGGCGTCGGCGTCGGGCGAAGGGGCCGAAATAATAACGAACTTGGCTCCGGCCTTCAGGTGCGCGCTCGCGGCCTCGCGCGAGGTGAAGATACCCGTGGACTCAATGACCACATCGATGCCGAGTGCCTCCCAGGGCAGGTCGGCCGGATTGCGCTCGGCGTAGACCTTGATGACGCGGTCGCCTACGCGCAGCTCGTCTTCGCCGACGCTGACGGGAAGTTGGAGCTCGCCCTGGGTCGAGTCGTACTTGAGGAGGTGCGCGTTGGTCGCGGTAGGCACCAGGTCGTTGAGGGCCACGATCTCGACATCGGGATTGCCCAGCGCGGCCCGGAGGAACCCCCGACCAATCCGTCCAAATCCATTAATTGCGACCCGTGTTGCCACTGGCGTCTCCCTCTTTTTGTCGGTCTTTCATCTTTGCACTTCGTCGAGCACGGCCCGACCCAATTTTTGCACATCGTGCACAAGGCCATTCGCGGCCGAAAGGTCGCGCACGTGCGTCTCCACGCTGCAACAATCCTGCGCAAAACTCGAACGCTCGTCCACCAGCACGAGGTCCACCACCACGCCGTGACGAATCAGTGCGTCGACGTGATCTTGCAGCGAGAAGCCTTCGGTTTCGGGCAACTGCGGATGGAGGTTGGCCACGTAGATCTTCTTCGCGCGTGTGCCAGCGAGTGCCTGCGTGATGCCCGGTACCACGCAGGCCGCGAGCACGCTGGTAAAGAGTGACCCCGGCCCGATCAAGATGACGTCCGCGCGTTCGATGGTCTCGACGGCCACGAAGGGCGCCGCCGGGCTCGTCGGCTCCAAGCTGACGCGACGAATCGACGAGGAGTTGGCCACCTTGCTTTGACCTCGCGTGTGGCCTTCTTCGGTCGTCGCGAGCAGCACCACGCCCTCGCTGCTGGCCGGCACGATGGTGCCCTTTACCCCCATCAGCTGGGCCAGCGCCGCCACGGACTCTTCTAAGTCGCCCGTCGCGTCCAGTAGTCCCACCAGCAACAGATTGCCGACGGCGTGGCCACTCAGTTCACCCACGCTGAAGCGGTGTTCGAAGGAGGCGGTGAGGGGATTCTCCGGGTCGGCTAGGGCCACCAGGCACTTTCGAATGTCGCCCACGGCCGCCACGTTGAGCATCGCGCGCAGGCGTCCCGTCGAGCCCCCGTCGTCGGCGACCGACACGACACCCGTGACGTCCTCACTGATCAACTTCAGGGCCCGTAGCGACACGGCGGTGCCGTGGCCTCCTCCGACCGCGACAACTTTCATCGAGCGAGGTCGCGGTGAAAGACGGCGCTTTCAATGCCCAGACGACGGCGAATCTCCTCGGCGATGGCAACGCTGCGGTGTCGCCCTCCGGTGCAGCCAATCGCGATCGAGAGGTAGGACTTGCCCTCGAGGGCGAAGGCCGGGATCTGCCACTCGAGAAGGCTCGCGACGTCGTTGATGAAGTGTTGCGCTGGTTCTTGTTCGAGCACGTAGCGCGCGACCGGCTCGTCGAGTCCACTCAAAGGCCGCAGTTCGTCAATCCAGTGTGGGTTGGGCAAAAAGCGACAGTCAAACACCAAGTCGACGTCGCGCGGGATGCCGTAGGTGTAACCAAAGGTCACCAGGGAGACACGCAGCGACTGCATGCCACTCGCGTCACTGAAAGTCTCCACGATGCGCCGACGCAACTGATTGGTATTGATGGAACCGGTGTCGATGACGAGAGCGGCGGATTCGCGAATCGTCGACAGCAGTGCTCGTTCGCCCGCGATGGAATCGGCCAGGGTCGGCGCTTCGAAGGGGTGGCGGCGGCGATTGCCTTCGAAGCGATGAATCAACACCTCGTCGGGCGCGTCGAGGAAGAGGATCTTCGCGTTCTCGTGTCGAGCCTGTAGTTCCTTCTCTACGGCCAGCACCGCCTCCGGCTGCACGCCTCCGGAACGCCCGACAATGAAGGCCACGCCCGCGTAGTCGTGTGAGCCGTCCGCCACCAATTCGTCGACGCGCACCACCAGCTCGAGGGGCAGGTTGTCGATCACGAACCACCCGAGGTCTTCGAGGGCGGCCGAGACCGTCGAGCGCCCGGCGCCCGACATGCCGGTCACCAACAGGACCTCATTCATCGGGGTCACCCTTCGTAGGTCGCGGCGCGTTCGGCGCCTGGAGATGATCGTAGAGCCTCGTCGCGACGTCACCGGGCAGCCAGGTGAGCGCCTGTAGCTCTTCGAGGGTGGCCTGACGAAGGGCGTTCAGTGAGCCGAACGCGCCGAGCAGTCGCTCACGTCGCGCGGGGCCGAGACCCTCGATACCCTCCAACGACGAAGCCACCATCGACTTGCCTCGCTTCGAACGGTGAAAGGTGATGGCGAAGCGGTGCGCTTCGTCGCGAAGGCGTTGGACGAGGTAGAGACTCTCCGAGCCGCGCTCGAGCACGATCGGTACCGAACTGCCGGGTCGATAGAGCAGCTCCTCACGCTTCGCCAGCGCCGCGAACTCGACGAGTCCTCCCAGGTCGAGGGAGCGGGCCGCCTTCTCGGCGGCGTGCAACTGCGGTAGTCCTCCGTCGATGATGATCAAGTCCGGCCGACGGAACTTGGTCTTGGCTTGGTGATCCTCCCAGTGCGTGAGTCTCCGTCGCAGCACCTCTTCCATCGCGCCGACGTCGTCGTTGCCGAGGACCTCTTTGACGTTGAAGTGTCGATAGTCGCTCTTCACCGGCAGCGCGTCCTCAAAGACCACCATGGAGCCGACGTAGTTGGTGCCCTGGAGGTGGCTCATGTCAAAGCACTCCACGCGATAGGGCGGCTGCTCGAGGTGCAGCGCCGCCCCGAGCTCTTGCAGCGCGCGAGCGCGCACGTTGTGGTCGGCCTGGCGGCGCAGTGAGTCTCGCCCGATCACCGCCTGCGCGTCGTCGTGCGCGAGTTCGACGGCCCGTCGACGCTTGCCCCGTTGGGCCACGACCACCTCAACGGGCTTACCCCGTACTTCGCTGAGATACTGGCCGACCAGTGGTGAAGCGAGCGCGGCCCGCTCGAGCACGATGACCCCGGGCACCGACTCCGCCTCGAGGTAGAGGTCGGTCAACGCGTTCTCCAAGATCTCACGATCGTCCTCGTCCATCGAACGATCCACCAGGTGCACCGTTCGACCGACGACGCGGCCGAAGCGAACTCGAAAGCGCACCAATGCGGCCCGACTGCCTTCGCTGGCAATCGCGATCACGTCAAGGTTCGAGTGGTCGTCGAGTACCACACTCTGAGTGTCCGCGGCCCGTTCGAGCGCCGCCAGGCTGTCGCGAGCTTTGGCCGCGGCCTCGTAGTGCTGGTTGGTTGACGCCTCTTCCATCTGGCGTTTCAAGAGGTTCCGTAGCTCTCGCACGTCGCCTTCGAAGAATCGGGCCCAGGACTGGACGAGTTCCTGATATCCCTCGGGGTCAATTGCGCCGACGCACGGCCCGGAACACTTGCCAATGTCGTAGAGCAGGCACGGCCGGTTGATGCGCTGTTGGTAGTTGAATTTGTGCTTCGAGCACGAGCGCAGGGGAAAGGCTTCGAGCAACTCGTCCATCGTCACGCGCAGCGCCCGCACATTCACGAAGGGTCCGAAGTAGCGCACGCCGCGCAGATGTTGACCACGCGTGATGTAGGGCGCGGCGAAGGGAGCGCGAGAGTCGAGTGCCACGAAGGGAAAGCTCTTGTCGTCTTTCAAACGCATGTTGTAGCGCGGTTGATTCTCCTTGATCATCTCGTTCTCGAGGATCAGTGCGTCGACTTCGTTGGGCGTAACAATCCACTCGACCGACGCGGCTTCGTTCATCAGAAACTGGGTCTTCTCGCTGAGCCCCTCAGTGCGCTGAAAGTAGCTCGAGAGCCGCTGAGCGAGCACGCGGGCTTTGCCCACGTAGATGATGGTGCCGTATGCGTTACGAAAGAGGTAGCAGCCGCTCTGACGAGGAATGCCCGCCGGCTTGGTGAGCATCAGACGCGGTTGCCGGCCAGCATCTCTTTCAGCACCGTTCCGGTGGCGGTGTTGAGTTCGGCGATCTCTTCGGGCGTACCCTCGCCCACCACCAGGCCCCCGCGCCGCCCCCCTTCGGGACCGAGGTCGATGACCCAGTCGGCCGTCTTGATCACGTCGAGGTTGTGTTCGATGACCAGCACCGTGTTGCCCTGGTCGACGAGGCGATGCAGTACGTGCAACAGTCGATTCACGTCTTCAAAGTGCAGGCCGGTGGTCGGTTCATCGAGGACGTAGAGGGTGTGCCCGGTCGGGCGACGGGCGAGCTCGGTCGCCAACTTGACGCGTTGGGCTTCACCACCCGACAGCGTCGGGGCCGGCTGGCCGAGTCGCACGTAGCCGAGGCCCACATCCATCAGGCTCTGCACGTGACGAAGGATGAGCGGCTGGCGTTCAAAAAACTCCAGCGCCTCGGCAATGGGCATGTCGAGGACGTCGGCGATGGACTTGCCGCGATACATGATCTCTAGGGTTTCGCGGTTGTAGCGCGCCCCGTTGCACACGTCGCAGTTCACGTAGACATCAGGAAGAAAGTGCATCTCGATCTTGATGGTGCCGTCCCCGGCGCACGCCTCGCAGCGTCCGCCCTTGACGTTGAAAGAGAACCGACCCGGTTGATATCCCCGCACCTTGGCCTCATGGGTCTCGGCGAAGAGCTTGCGAATCTTATCGAAGACCCCGGTATAGGTGGCCGGATTCGAGCGCGGCGTGCGCCCGATGGGCTGCTGGTCGACGGCCACTACCTTGTCGAGGTTCTTCACCCCGAGAATGGTGTCGTGCTCGGCGGACTTGGTCTTGGCCCGGTTGATCTGATGTTCCAGCGAGGCTAAGAGAATCGCGTTGATCAGCGACGACTTGCCCGATCCCGACACCCCGGTGACGGCGACGAAGTCCCCCAAGGGAATATCCACCGTGATGTTGCGCAAGTTATTGGCCCGCGCTCCCTTAATGGTGAGTTTCTTGCCGTCGCCCAGACGCCTCGTGGTGGGTACGTCAATGGCCTTGGCGCCCGAGAGGTACTGACCGGTCAGGGAACGCTGGTTCTGCAACAACGCCTCGTAGTTACCCGCGTGGACGACCTCGCCACCGAACTCACCGGCCCCGGGGCCGATGTCCACGATGAAGTCGGCCAGTCGAATGGTCTCCTCGTCGTGCTCGACGACTATCACCGAGTTGCCGAGATCGCGCAGACGCTCCAACGTCGCAATGAGACGACGATTGTCGCGTTGGTGAAGTCCGATGGAGGGTTCGTCGAGGACGTAGAGCACGCCGACGAGGTAGCTGCCAATCTGACTGGCCAGTCGAATGCGCTGCGCCTCTCCACCCGAGAGCGTCGCCGACGCACGACTGAGGGTCAGGTAGTCGAGACCCACATCCATCAAGAACGTCAGTCGTTCGACAATCTCTTTTACGACCTGGTGCGCGATCGTCTCTTCACGGGCCGTCAATCGCAACCGATCAAAGAAGTCGATCGCTTCGTCGATGGTAAGGGAGCTCACCTCGGCGATGTTTCGTTCGTGGACTTTGACGGCGAGCACCTCGGGCTTGAGGCGCTGACCCTTGCACGTCGTGCACTCGACCTCGCGCATGTACTGCTCGGCCTGTTCGCGCGACCAGTCGCCGTCCGCCTCGTTGCGCTTGCGCTCCAGCCAATCGACGATGCCGTTGTAGGTCGTTTCGTAGGTGCGCACGCGACCGTAGCGATTGCGGTACTTCACCGGCACCGACTTGGCCTCCACGCCATAGAGCACGAGCTTTCGATCTTTGGCGCGAAGTTTCTTCCAGGGGGTGTCCACGCTGAACCCGCCTAGCGTGGCGATCCCCGAGATCAGACGCTCGAAGTACTTAAAGCGCGCGCCGGCCCACGGTGCGAGCGCCCCTTCGGCCAGAGACAGCGTCGGGTCCGGTACGACGAGGTCAGGGTCCACTTCGTAGCGCGTGCCGAGACCGGTACAGACGGGACAGGCGCCGTAGGGCGAGTTAAAGGAGAAGTCTCGCGGGGCGAGTTCACCAAAACTGATCCCGCAGTCGCTGCAGGCCATCTTCTCCGAGAACTGCACCATCTCCTCGGAGTCGAGGAAGAGAAACTTAACGACGCCCTTGGTCAACTTGAGCGCCGCCTCCACTGACTCGGTCAGACGCTGGCGATTGGTCTTTTTCACCGTGAGCCGGTCGAGGACCACGTCAATGGTGTGTTGCTCGTAGCGCGCCAGGGTGAGCGAGTCACGTTCAGAAAGCTCCATCACGACGCCGTCCACGCGCACCCGAGAGAAACCTTGGCCGGCGAGTTCGTTGAGCAGCGTGCTGTACTCGCCCTTGCGACCTTCCACCACCGTGGCCAAGACGAGAAACCGCTCGCCATCTTTTCGCGCCAGTACTTGATCGACGATCTGCTGGGGCGTCTGGCTGGTGATCGGCTTGCCGCAGTTGGGGCAGTACGGCACGCCGATTCGAGCGAAGAGCAGGCGCAGGTAGTCGTGAATCTCGGTAATCGTGCCAACGGTCGATCGAG
The DNA here is from genome assembly GCA_963803745.1 of uncultured Acidimicrobiaceae bacterium. GTDB lineage: Bacteria > Actinomycetota > Acidimicrobiia > Acidimicrobiales > RAAP-2 > RAAP-2. The sequence goes on from CAWDNL010000002.1 coordinate 526,744, forward strand.
GGTTGCGCGAGGCAGTCTTTTGGTCGATAGATATGGCCGGAGAGAGGCCCTCAATGAACTCAACGTCGGGTTTGTCCATCTGACCGAGGAATTGGCGCGCGTAGGCCGAGAGGCTCTCTACGTAGCGGCGCTGGCCCTCGGCGTAGATGGTGTCAAAAGCGAGGGACGACTTGCCCGACCCCGAAAGGCCAGTGAACACAACCAACTGGTCGCGCGGGATCTCCACCGAGAGGTTTTTTAGGTTGTGAACCCTCGCTCCCTGGACCCGAATCGACTTAGACATAGGGGGAATCTACCGGTTCTTCCACGTGTATCAGGCCGTCGCTCGTACTCACGGCCTGACGTTGAAGATTCTGGAGGGTGTCGCGCAACACGGCCGCCTCTTCGAATCGAAGCTCGCCCGCGGCCAGGAGCATCGCCTCTTCGACGCGTGCGATCTCGAGGCTGAGATCGTCGGGCAAAAAGTCATCGAGCGAAGAGATGCCGTGCAGTTTCGAGGTCACTTCGCGCGGCGACTCACTGCGCAGACGGTTCAAGATGTCCGCCACATTCTTCATGACACTCTGTGGTTCGATCCCGTGTTCTTGGTTGTAGGCCGTCTGGAGGAGACGCCTTCGTTCGGTGAGCGAGATCGCAGCGCGCATGGAGTCGGTCATCTGGTCGGCGTAGAGAATCGCCTGTCCGCTGGAGTTCCTCGCGGCGCGCCCGATGGTCTGGATCAGGGCGCTGCGCGAGCGGAGGAACCCCTCCTTGTCGGCATCAAGGATCGCCACCAGCGCGACCTCGGGCAAGTCCAAGCCCTCGCGCAGCAGATTGATGCCCACCAGGATGTCGAACTCGCCAAGGCGAAGTGAGCGCAGGATCTCGATTCGCTCGATGGTGGCAATGTCGCTGTGCAGGTACTGCACCCGGTAGCCGGCCTTGGCCAAAAACGTCGTGAGGTCCTCAGCCATGCGTTTGGTGAGCGTCGTGATGAGCGCGCGATCGCCGCGAGCCACGACCAAGTCGAGACGGCCACGCAGGTCATCGATCTGATTCTTCGTGGGCACGACGAAAACTTCGGGGTCAAGAAGGCCGGTGGGGCGAATCACCTGTTCGACGACCTGGTCGGAGTGTTCGATCTCGTACGGTCCCGGTGTCGCCGACACGAACACCATCTGCGGCACGAGTTCCATGAACTCATCAAAGTTCAGCGGACGGTTATCCAGGGCGCTGGGCAGGCGAAAACCGTGCTCGACCAGCGTGAGTTTCCTCGAGCGATCTCCCGCGTACTGCCCACGCACTTGCGGTACGGCGACGTGGGACTCGTCGATGACCACCAGAAAGTCATCGGGAAAGTAGTCGAGCAGGGTGAAGGGGCGCTCTCCGCGGCTTCGACCGTCCAGATGCGCTGAGTAGTTCTCGATGCCCGCGCAGACGCCGGTCTGTTCGAGCATTTCGAGATCGTGCTCCGTTCGCGAGCGAAGGCGCTGCGCCTCGAGCAGTTTGCCCTCGGACTGAAAGATCGCCAACTGCTCGCCCAGTTCCGTCTCAATGGAGCGACAGGCGCGTTGCAGCGTGGCGAGGCTGGTGGCGTAGTGCGACGCCGCGAAGAGCGTGAACTCGTTGACCTTGCCGCGACTCTCCATGGTCACGGGATTGAAGAAGGAGATCTCCTCGATGGCGTCGTCGAAGAAGGAGACGCGCACCGCCTCATTGCTATAGGCCGGCTGGACTTCGAGGGTGTCGCCCTTCATGCGAAAGGTCCCTCGGTCAAGCACCAGTTCGTTACGGCTGTACTGCATCTCGACTAGACGAGCGAGCAGCATCCGTTGGTCGAAGCTCTCGCCCACTTCTAAGGGCAGCATTCGATCTCGATACTCGATCGGCGAACCCAGACCGTAGATGCACGACACCGACGCGACGACGATCGTGTCACGGTGGGTGAGCAACGAGGATGTCGCGGCGTGACGCAGCCGGTCGATCTCTTCGTTGACAGAACTGTCCTTTTCTATGTACGTGTCGGTTCGAGGTACGTAGGCTTCGGGTTGGTAGTAGTCGTAGTACGAGACGAAGAACTCCACCCGATTCTTCGGCAACATGTCTCGCAACTCCGAGGCCAACTGCGCAGCGAGGGACTTATTCGGCTCCAAGATCAGCGTGGGACGCTGCACGGCTTCGACCAGCCAGGCGATCGTGGCTGTCTTGCCGCTGCCGGTGATGCCCTCCAAGGTTTGAAATCGAAGGCCGTCTTCGACGCCTTGGGTCAGTTCCGCGATGGCCGTCGGCTGATCGCCGGCCGGTTGAAACGGCGACTCAACGAGAAAATCAGTCACTCGACGCCCAGATCCTCAAGCGCGGCGTCGAGTTGGCCAAAGAGCTCGTCGAGAGTGCCGTCGTTCCAGATCACTCGATCGACGATCGCCATGCGCTCTTCATTACCCATCTGCGCCGCCAAGCGCGACCGCGCGTCTTCTTCGCTAAAGCCTCGAAGCTTCACGAGCCGCTCGAGCGCGGTGGCCGGTTCTACGAGGACCGCCCACGCTTCGTCGAGTTGAAAGAGGGATCGGTGCTCTCGACGAAAGAGGGGAACCGCCGCGAAGACCACTGGGCCGCTGGTGTTGTCAAGCTCGCGCGCAATCTCCTCGCCGATGTAGCCGTGCGTGACGTTATTCAACCGACGCAGTGCACTTTCGTCGTGAAAAACGACGTCGGCGAGAAAGCGACGATCGATCTCGCCGCTGTCGTCAAGTACGGCAGTGCCGAACGCGTCAAGCAGAGCGTGCCATGCTGGCTCACCCTTTTCCACGACTCTTCGCGCGACGATGTCCGCGTCAATCACTGGAAACCCGAGGTACGTGAGTCGTTCGGCAACGGCCGTTTTCCCGGCACCGATCCCGCCCGCGATAACGACTCTTTTCACAGATCCACGGTACTCACGGCCACCTACATGCCGGACCGAAGTGGGTTCGCGTTACCAAAACGTAGTGGCACGTTGACTAATGTCCATACAGGTCCCAAGGGGGAACTTTGGCTCGATATCTAGTGCGACGGCTGTTCTTGTTGATCGGCATCGTCTTCATCGTCACCGTGGGATCCTTCTACCTCATTCACCTGTTGCCCGGAGATCCGGCCGTCGTGATTCTGGGCGATGGGGCCAGCCCGGCGGCTAAAGCCAAGCTGTACGCCCAACTTGGCCTGAATAAGCCCGTCTGGGAGCAGTATTTCGTTTGGATCAGCAACGTGCTCCACGGCAACCTGGGCACCTCGTTCATCTCAGAGACGTCGGTGTGGAGTGTCATTAAGGCCGCTCTCCCGATCGACGTCGAGATCATTGTGCTCAGCCAAATCTTGGCGTTTCCGGTTGCCATTCTCCTCGCCATGCGCAGTGCCCGCAAGCCCGACGGACCGGTGGATCGTGTCCTCGGCGCCGGTAGTTTCACGTTGCTCTCAGTACCTTCCTTCGTCATCATCGTGTTGCTCGTTTTGATCGTCGCGATCAAATTCGGCGTTCCCCATACCGGTCCCTCCTCGTACGTCTCGTTGAGCGCCGACTGGATCGCCAACTTAGAGAGCCTCGCGTTGCCAGCCGTCACGCTGGCGATCGGCAGCTTCGTGGTCTACTACCGAGTGCTGCGCAGCGACCTCATCGCCACGTTGCAAGAGGAGTTCATCACGATGGCCCGCTCGAAAGGCATCAGTCAGCGACGCATTATGTGGCGTCACGCCTTTCGCCCCTCCACAGTGGCCCTGCTCGGCACCGCGGGGGTCAACATCGGCGGACTCTTGGCGGGAGGATTCATCGTCGAGTACCTCTTGAGCATCCCGGGACTCGGTTATGAGCTCATTGAGTCGATCGGCCTCAGCGACTACCTCGTCGTCCAGGGCATCGTGCTGGTTGTCTCGGTCGGAGTTATCTTGATCAACTTCGGCTTTGACCTATTAATTAACATCGTCGACCCGAGGATAAGTCGTGAGTAGCTCAATGATCGTCAACGAAATGGTCGAGGAGCATCACGACCGTCCGGCTCGCAAGAAGAAGCTCGGCGTGCTCTTTTGGATCTGTGTGGCGTGGCTGGCCCTTAACTTCCTTGGTGCCATCTTCGCCAACGTGCTACCCCTGCAAAATCCCCTCTATCAGAACTACGCCGTCGTGAACGCCGCTCCGTCGCTTCACCACCTCTTCGGAACGGACGACCTCGGTCGCGATATCTTCTCGCGCATCGTCTTCGGCTCGCGCGTCTCTATTGAAGCGAGCCTCGGGGCTATGTTGATTGGCTTTGGCATCGGAGCACCTCTCGGCATGCTGGCCGCCTATCGACGCGGAAAGTTCGACCATATGTTGACGGCCGTGATGTACGTGCTCCTGGCCTTCCCGGCCATCATCGCCACCATCGCCGTCCTCTCGTTCTGGACGCCGCGTTCCTTGCTCAAGATCATCATCGTCATCGGCATCGCGGCGATACCCCTCGTCTACCGCGTGATTCGCAGCGCCACCATGACCTACGCCACCAAGGACTTCGTCATCGCGGCCAAGGTGCAAGGCGCCACCGATCGACGAATCCTGATGAAAGAGTTGCTCCCCAATATCGCCCCCATCGGGGTGTCGTTCCTGCTTATCGGCATTGCCACGGTCGTCACCCTCGAAGGCGCACTGGCCTTTCTCGGGCTCTCGGTGAATCCACCGACCCCTTCCTGGGGCAACATGATTAACGAGAGCCTCTCGATCCTCCAGCAGAATCCCTGGCTGGCCATCTTCCCCTCTCTCGCTATGTGTCTGTTCTTGCTGTGCTTGAACTTCATCGGCGACCGACTCCGCTCGCACTTCGAAGTCTCCGAGGTAAAACTGTGAGCAACGAACAGAGACTCCTCGTCGTCAAGGATCTCCATACGACGTTCAACACACCCACCGGTCCGCTCGCGGCGGTCGGCGGCGTCTCTTTCTACCTCAGGAACAACGAGACGCTCGGCATCGTCGGTGAGTCCGGATCGGGCAAGACCGTGCTCTCACGAACCATCATGGGGCTCCAGCCACGACTGAACGTCGACGTGAGTGGTTCGGTGCTCGTGAATGGATTCGAAGTCGTCGGCGCCAGTGAGAAAGCAAAACGCGCCATCTGGGGTCTCGAGGTCGCGATGATCTTCCAGGACCCCATGACGTCACTCAACCCGGTAATGCGCATTGGCAAGCAGATTGACGAGATCCTTCGCGTGCGCTTGGGCATGGATCGCGGCGCGGCGAAAGCCCGCGCCATCGAGCTGCTTGAACTCGTCGGCATTCCCTCGCCGGCCGAGCGCTACAGCGTCTTCCCCGGCGAGCTCTCCGGTGGTATGCGCCAGCGCGTGGTCATCGCCACGGCGCTGGCCGGTTCGCCCCAGCTGTTGATGGCTGACGAGCCCACCACGGGACTCGACGTCACGATTCAAGCGCAGATCTTGAACCTCCTCGATGGAATCAAGGAGCAGATGAAGATGTCCGTGGTGCTCGTCACGCACGACCTCGGCGTCGTGGCCACCAGAACCTCACGCATTATCGTCATGTACGCCGGACGCATCGTCGAGACGGGGTCCACCCGCGAAGTCTTTCGACGCCATCGCATGCCCTACACGCGAGCGCTGTTGGAGGGCTCGCCAAAGGTCTCGAATCCCTCGCACACGCGACTACTGGCCATCCCCGGACGGCCCCCAAATATGCTCGACCTGCCCCCCGGGTGTGCCTTTGCCCCGCGCTGCGCCTTCGCGACAGAGATATGTCGCCACGAACGGCCAGAGCTCGAGCCCGCCGAAGAACCAGGTCATAGGTTCGCTTGCTGGAACCCGCTTCCCGTCAACGAAGGAGTCTCCGCATGAGCGACCGTCAGCCACTGCTCCAGGTGCGAGACCTCACGGTCACTTTCGGGTCGCATCGGCGCAAACTCAGCGCCGTCGCGGGGGTCAGCTTTGACATCTTCGAGGGCGAGACTCTCGGACTCGTCGGTGAATCGGGATGCGGCAAGTCCACGACCGGCAAGGCCCTCATGCGCATCGTCGAACCCACGAGCGGCTCCATCGAACTCGAAGGAACTGAGCTCACTACGACCGGCGGCAAGACGCTGCGTCAGTTGCGCACGCGCATGCAGATGATCTTTCAAGACCCCATCAGCTCGCTCAATCCGCGCCGCCGTGTCAAGGACATCGTGGCCGAGCCTCTCGACTGCTGGAAGACCGTCGAAGGCGAAGAGCGCGACACGCTGGTCAACGACCTGCTCAACAAAGTGGGCATCGACCCCGAAGTCTACGGCGATCGTTACGCTCGACAGTTTTCGGGTGGTCAGTGCCAGCGCATCTCGATCGCCCGTTCGCTCGCCATGCGACCAAAGTTGCTTATCTGCGACGAGATGGTCTCCGCCCTCGACGTGTCGGTCCAGGCGCAGATCTTGAACCTTTTAGAGGATCTCAAGGTGGAGTACGGCTTGACGCTGCTCTTCATCGCGCATGACTTGGCGGTCGTGAAGAACGTCTCGGACCGCGTGGCGGTGATGTACCTCGGCAAGATCTGCGAGATCGGCCCAGCCGACACGCTGTACGACTCCCCCGAACACCCCTACACCAAGTTCCTCTTGGGTGCCGCCCTCGAAGCCGACCCCGACTCGCCGGTGCACGGTGAAGTCTTAAGCGGCGAGCCGCCGAGCCCGATGAATCCTCCCAGCGGCTGTCGTTTTCGCACTCGCTGTCCGAACGCGACGGAGAAGTGCGCCAAGGAAGAGCCGCAGTTGGTGGAACTCGCGCCCGGTCACCAGGTGGCCTGTCACTACCCGTTGTCGACCTTGACGCGCAAAGCGCCCGCCGCCTGATCTAGTCAGTCGACGGGCGCCTGGTGCGTGATGTTGCTACTCGCTCGGCGCGTCACCTTCTTCGCCGGCTTCCAAAGCAGGCGGCGCTTCGGTGACGTCCAGCACTTCGGCCTCGGGCGTCTTCGCCGCGACTTCCGTCGCGTACTCGGCCCAGGCGGCCTGCGCTTCGGTCTCGGGAGTGAACTCGCCGTATTCGATCGAACCGATGTAGTTACCTTCGGCGTCATAAGCGTGCGAACCGAAGGCTTCGCGGTACTCCTCGGAGACCTCACCGCCCTCAGCGGCCTGCTTAATGGACAGGCTGATGCGTCGTCGCGCGGTGTCGAGTTCGATGATCTTGACCCAGAGCTCTTCACCCGCTGTCACGACTTGATCGGGTGAGTCGACGTGGTGCGCGGCCATCTCCGAAATGTGCACAAGACCTTCGATGCCTTCGCCCACCTGAATGAAGGCGCCGAAGGGCACCAACTTGGTGACACGGCCATAAACCAGCTGGTCGACGGCGTGGCTATCGGCAAAGACCTGCCACGGGTCGGACTGTGTGGCTTTGAGCGACAGAGAGATGCGCTCCTTCGAGAAGTCGACGTCGAGGACCTCAACGTCCACCTCGTCACCCACGGAGACGACCTGGCTCGGATGATCGATATGCTTCCAAGACAACTCGGAGACGTGAATGAGTCCATCCATTCCGCCCAAGTCCACGAAAGCGCCAAAGTTGACCACCGAACTAATGACGCCGTGTCGTCGCTCGCCGGGCTTCAAGTTGGAGAGGAAGTCGCCGCGCTGTTCCTTCTGGGTCTCCTCCAGCCAGGCGCGACGCGAAAGGACCACATTGTTGCGGTTGCGGTCGAGCTCGATGATCTTGGCTTCGACGGTCTTGCCGATGTAAGGCTGCAGCTCGCGCACTCGGCGTAGTTCCACCAACGACGCGGGCAGAAAGCCACGAAGACCGATGTCTACGATGAGACCGCCCTTGACGACCTCGATGACGACGCCTTTGACGACTTCGTCGCGATTCTTCAGCTCTTCGATATTGGCCCAGGCCTTCTCGTACTGGGCGCGCTTCTTCGAAAGAACCAGTCGCCCTTCCTTGTCCTCTTTCTGAAGGACCAGGCACTCCACGCGCTCGCCCAAAGAGACGATCTCCGAGGGATCGACGTCGTTGCGAATGGAGAGCTCGCGCGAGGGAATAACGCCTTCGGACTTAAAACCGATATCGAGCAGGACTTCGTCGTGATCGATCTTGACGACCGTGCCGACCACCAGGTCGCCGTCTTCGAACTCGAGGACGCTGTCGCCCACCAGTGCGGTCAGGTCGGTGCCGACTAGGTCGTCTTCGGTGATGACGCGCGGAATGTAGTTTCCGTTTTCATCAAAGGTGCCCATCTGCTGGGTGGAGAGGAGGCTCATGCCGTCCGACATTCGTACTTCTTTCGTTTGACCACACCGGGGTCTAACTAGTCAATAGGGCTGGGTCGCCGGTGTTAACCCAGGTGACAACTCTAGCACCCGGGTTCTTAGCCCTTCGACGCGGCCCAGTTCTCGCCCCAGCTGAGCGACACTTCCAGCGGCACCGATAGCGACGCCGCGTTGGTCAACGCATCGACCATGATCTCACCCACGCGCTCTTGTTCGTCTGGTGGTGCTTCCACCAGCACTTCGTCATGGACCTGCAAGATGAGTCGAGCCTGCAGCTTCGCCTCACTAAGCGCGTGATCAAGGCGCACGAGCCCGGACTTGAAGACGTCGGCGGCAAGGCCTTGGATGCCGGCGTTCATGGCTTGACGTTCGGCGGCCTGGCGCTGCGGACCGACGGCCGTGGCCAGGTCTGGGAAAGGTCGAATGCGACCCATCTCGGTTCGCGAGTAGCCCTGGTTTCGAATCTCCTTCACGATGCGCTCCATGTAAGCGCGAAGATTCGGAAAACCTTCGAAGTAGCGATTCATTATTTCGCGCGCCGCGCCCACGCTGAGTCCGAGGCGCTGGCTCAGACCGTAGGCCTCCATCCCGTATGCCAAGCCGTACGAGAAGGCCTTCGCCTGCTCGCGCTGCTCGTTGCTGACGTCTTCTGGCGATACGCCGAACACGGAGGACGCGATCGTGCGATGCACGTCTTGATGCGCGCTAAAGGCCGCGAGCAGTCCCAGGTCTTGAGAGAGGTGGGCCAAGATACGAAGCTCAATCTGGTTGTAGTCCGAGACGGCGAGGAGCCAGCCCTCGGTCGGGATGAAGGCGTAGCGAAGGCGACGGCCGTCGTAGGTACGCACGGGAATGTTGTGAAGGTTCGGTTTATCCGACGACAGTCGACCGGTGCGCGCCACGACCTGTGAAAAGCGCGCGTGAATGCGTCCGTCGGGGCCCACAGCGTCGATGAGGGGTGCACCATAGGTGCCGCGCAGCTTTTCTATCTCGCGATAACGAAGAATTAAAGGAATGATCGGGTGTTCTCCCTGAATGGCCTCAAGACTCGCGGCGTCGGTCGAGAATCCCGACTTGATTTTCTTGACTGCCGTCAGTCCGAGCTCATCGAACAAGACCGTCTGGAGTTGCTGAGGAGAGTTGACCTTGAAGTCGTGACCCGCCCCTCGCTGAATCTCCACTTCAAGATCGCGTGCCTCGGTCGAGAATTCTTCGGCAATCGTGCGCAGTAACGAAACGTTGACGCGGATGCCGCGGCCCTCCATTCGACCGAGGACCGTGACCAAGGGCAGTTCGACCTCTTCGTAGATTCGCTCCAACTCCCAGCGCTCAATCTCCGAGCGCAGTACATCGCGCAGACGTGCGATCTGTTGCACGTCGTGAATCAAGGTGTCGTCACTCGATTCGCTGAAGAGCGAAGGACGAGCGTCCTCGTTGGTCTCACCGAGGAACCGCGACGCGACGTCCGCTAACTCGTAGCGCCCACTGATCGAGTCGATCAAGAACGCCATGATTGACGTATCATCGGCGGGATCGCTCAGGGTGACGCCGACCTCGTCGGCGACGCGGTAGAGCCCTTTGACGTCGTGTCCCGCGAAGGGCCGTTCGCCCACGCCCTGCAGGAACTCCTTTTCGTCGAAAATGCCGAGCGCCAGTGAACTGGTGTTGAAGGCGGCCACTCGCACGTCATTGAATGCGACCACGGGCGCTACGGAACCGGAGAAGATGTCATCGAGCGACGCGCCGACTTTTGGTACGGGTGTCGCCACTCGCGGTGTCGAAGCGACTGGCTTTGCGGCGTCTGTGACGCCTACGCCTACACCCAGAAGCCCGTCTTGCATAAGTTTGCTCATGCGACCACGCATCGAGTTCATCTCGTAGCGCTCGAAAAAGCCGTTGACCTCTTCACGATTCCAACCGCCGAGGGTGATGTCGTCCAAGGTGAAGTCGAGAGGTACGTCACGAATTAAACGCATGACGCGTTCATTGTTGCGAGCGCGTTCTTCGAACTCGGCAAGATTTTCGCGCAGTTTCGGCGTCAGGGTATCGAGGTGGGCGTAGAGATCATCGAAGTCGCGGTACTGCGCGAAGAGCTTCGCCGCCGTCTTCTCCCCGACCCCTGGCACGCCCGGCAGGTTGTCTGAAGTGTCGCCGCGCAGTGCGGCGAGCAATGGGTAGCGCGGCGCCTCAATGCCGCAGCGCTCCATAATCCCCGCTTCGTCGTAGAGCGAGTAGTCCGAGACACCGCGACGGTTATAGAGCACCTTGACGAAGGGATCTTCGACCAGTTGAAAGGTGTCGCGGTCACCGGAGACCACCACGACGGGAATCTCCGCGTCGCGTCCCCACGTCGCGAGGGTCGCTAAGACGTCATCGGCTTCAAAGTTCACCACGCCCAAGACGGGAATGTGCAACGTCTCGCACATCGTGCGAATCAGGTCAAACTGGTGCTCAATCTCGGGCGGTGATTCGTCACGCCCGCCCTTGTAGTCCTCGATTAGCGCGTCGCGAAAGGTGCCCCCGGGTAAGTCAAAAGCCACCGCGAGCGCGCGCGGATGCTGGGTACCGACCAACGAAACCAGCATCGACGCGAAGCCGTGCAGGGCATTCGTGATGAGACCCGAAGACGTTTGAATGTCAACCGGTAGCGCGAAGAAAGCCCGAAAGGCGAGCGACATGCCGTCCAACAGCAGTAGTGGCCGTTGGTCGGTTGCCTCAGCCAACGAATTCGCCCTTCAGAATCTGTTGGGCGACGTCACGCATGCGCGTTCGCGCTCGCATGGCCGACTGTTGAATCACTTCGAACGCCTCGGCTTCGTCCATGCCGCGCTCAGCCATCAGCAGCTCTTTCGCGCGCTGGACGATCTCGCGGGTCTCAATCTTGTCATCGGCGCTCGGTACGTCTTGGGCGACCAAGGGCTCGCTGGCCGCGGGATTGAGGATCGCCGCAAGCTTGGGCAAGATCTCACTGCTGCGAAAGGGTTTCACCAAATACGCCGCCACGCCGGCGTCGCGCGCACTCTCTATCAATGTGCGTTGACTAAAGGCGGTCAACAACACGACGACAGTGCCAGAGCCTTTGAGAGCCTGCGCCACTTCGATGCCGTCGAGTCCGGGCATCTTGATGTCCAGCAGCGCCAAGTCCGGCTGGTGCTCTTTGATCATGGCGAGCGCGTCGTCGCCGCGCGCCGCCTCCCCCACCACCAGGTAGCCGTCACCTTCGAGGATCTCCTTGAGATCGAGGCGAATGATCGACTCATCGTCGGCAATAACTACTCGTCTATCCATTGTCACTCGGCGTCCACTCGCGCAAGAGTTCATCACGTTGGATCTTCAGCTCGCGCACCTCGTTTGTTCGGCGCTGCATCTCCGCGTTCGCGACCATCACGTGACGGGACAGATCTTCGTACTCTTTCGACTGCAGCGGCGTCTCCGAGACCAGCGCACGGATTCGCGCGTCGTCGAGCGCGTCGTTCCAGACCGCGACCTGCTCTTCGAGCACCGCGAGGCTTTCGCGGGCCTGCGCCAACTGTCGTTGGACGTCCTCTAAACGGCGCTTTACCAGCCGAGATCCCATGGGCGCAGTCTACGGCCCGTCCGCGCGAGTGACTGTTAGGGGCGTCGCGTGCGCCAGCGTCGACGCCGACGGTTCGACGCCGAAACTCGTCGCGATCCGACGCACCTGACTCTCGAACTCTTGCACTACCACTTCGCCAAGATCACTCGGCTCCTCGATAGTCGAGTTGGCGAGCGAGCGATGGACCTGGCGCGCGTAGGGCGACTCAAATAACCCACCGAGATAGACCTTCAGACCGAGTTCGCGCGCGCGCTCGATCAAAGTGCGCGCGTTCGCCAGTCCTCCCACGCGAGCTGGCTTCACGCAGAGCATGCTTGCCGCCCCATAGCGAACGACTTGGGTCACGTCGCGCAAGGACCGCACGCTCTCGTCGAGACTGAGATCAACGTCGAGGCGCGCCGCCAGACGCGCGTGATCGACCACGTTGCCCACGCCGTAGGGCTGTTCGACGGCGCTAACGACGGCGACCTCGCGCACCTGGTCGACTTGGCTCATCACGTCGTCGTCGCTGCTCGCCGAACAGTTGAAGTCGAGCAACACCGGGACGCCTACCGAGGCGAGTCGCTCGAGCGATCGGACGCCGATCGGCCCCGGTGCGGTCTTCACGCGAACTCGCGAACTCATCGGATCAACGCACCACGGCGTATCCTCATCAAGCAGCGACACGGTTGACTGAAGAGGCGTCGTATAACGCGCGGGCCAGAGCTCTTCGATCGATCGCGACGTTGCTCGTAGTTCTCGGTCCAGGACCGCCATCTCGATGAGCGCGGAGCCGACGCGACGCGCCGGCCTTTGACTACCGAGGCTTGCTACACGGCTCCACGACGGCAGACCTCCCTCGCGTGCCGTGAGGTCCGCGAGTTGCCCCAGCGCGATATCGACTGCGTGGAGAACGTTGTCGATGCCGGGATCGCCGTTCAGGTCATTGGGCTGGGGCGCCACTTCGCCGTACCCCTCAACGCCGGTGTCACTAAGACGAAGAAAGAGGCGCGAGCGTTTGCTGTGTTCTTGCTCACTCGCTTGAACGCGACGCTCAAGGACGACATCCTGTCGAAAGAGCTCGGCGTTCATTCCCGTCACCTTAGGATGGCTGCTACCGTGGTCGCCGCAGCCCGGATGGCGGAATTGGCAGACGCGGAGGCCTCAAAAGCCTTTACTCGAGAGGGTGTGTGGGTTCGAGTCCCACTCCGGGCACTGTTACTTTTAGAACATGACTGACGCCGTGACGCCGACGTTTCGCGACGACGTCGTCGCTCTCTTCCCAGGTCAGGGTTCGCTGAGCGGCGGTGCCGGCAGAGAGTGGCGCGCGTCACGCCACTGGACGCTCGTCGATCGGGTGAGCGAGGTAGCCCAGCTCGACGTGGAACACCTACTGCTCGAAGCGAGCGACGAGGACATCGTGCGCACCGACCGCGCCCAGCTCGCGACCTTCGCCTTATCACTCGTGGGTTACCACGAACTGCTCGACCTCGGAGTGCGACCTCGCTTTCTCCTCGGTCACAGCCTCGGCGAACTCTCCGCGCTCGTCGCGTCGGGACTCTTGTCGTTGGATGAAGGCGCGCGACTCATTGCCGTGCGCGGCGCCGCTATGGCCCGAGCCGCGATAGAACGTGAGGGGTCGATGGTCGCCGTCATGGGGGGCGACGAAGAGGCCCGCGAGTCATTAGAGCGCCTGAGCGACGTGTGGATCGCCAACATCAACGGGACGGGCCAAATTGTGGTCAGCGGCACCCGAGAGGGCCTCGACGATCTTCTCGCTCGGCATCGAGAACTCGGGTGGCGCCGCGCGACCCCTCTCGCGGTGGGCGGTGCGTTTCACTCGCCACTCATGGCGCCGGCCCAGCAGGAGTTCGACCAAGCCCTCGAGCGTTCGCGGTGGGGGACCACGGAGGCTGTACTCATCGCCAACGTCGACGCCAAGGTGCACGTCAATGCCGAGGAGTGGCGCGAGTTGTTGCGTCGACAACTCACCTCGCCCGTCGAGTTCTTAGACGCCACCCTGGCGCTGCCCGAGCACGTTCTCATCAGCGTCGAGATGCCCCCGAGTGGCGTGTTGACAGGACTGACGAAACGGATACGTCCCTTCGAGGTTCAGTTGTCTCCGGCTACCCTTCGAGAGTTACAGGAGAGCACCCTATGAATCGCCACGTCATCGTCACCGGAGCAAGCCGCGGTATCGGAGCCGCCATCGCCCAGCATTTCATCGACGACGGCGACCACGTCGTCGCGTACTCGCGATCGGGTGATGCGCCCAAGGGCTGCGCACAGTCACGGGCCGTGAACGTGACCGACTCGACGGCCGTCAACGAAGCCGTGAAGGCCGCCATCGAAGAGTTTGGTCCGGTCGAGGTGGCGGTCGTGAACGCCGGCGTGACAAGAGACGGCCTCGCGATGAAGATGTCCGATGAGCAGTGGCGAGAGGTGCTCGCCACCGATCTCGACGGCGCCTTCTTCACGGCCCGCGCCACCATGGCGTCGATGGTGCGAGCACGACGGGGCTCGATCATTTTCATCGGTTCCATCTCGCCCTTCCTCGGCGTCCCGGGACAGGCCAACTACGCCGCCGCTAAGGCCGGTCTCGTCGGTCTGGCTAGGGCGCTCGCGAAGGAAGTCGCGTCGCGTTCGGTCACCGTGAACGTCGTCGCGCCCGGACTCATCGACACCGACATGACCGCCGAGCTTGGCGCCTCGCGTGACGCCATGCTGGCGATGATTCCCCTCGGCCACCTGGGCGAGCCTTCCGATATCGCTGGTGTTGTCGGGTTCCTCGCCAGTAACCACGCGCGCTACATCACCGGAGCGGTGTTGCCCGTCGACGGAGGCCTCGCGCTCGGTCTCTAGTCGCTTCGTTTCTTAAGGCGATTGAGTACGATGGGGCGACAGAAAAAAGGGGTAGCACCATGGATCGCAACGAAGCGTTAGCGAAATTCACTGAGGACACCGTGGAAGTCCTCGCCGTCGACCCGTCACAGGTCACCCTTGACGCGTCCTTCGGTGACGACCTCGGCGCGGACAGCCTCGACCTCGTGGAGCTCGTGATGGCTCTCGAGGAGACCTTCAACATTGAGGTCGCCGAAGACGAACTCAAAGAGATCAAAACCGTCGGCGAGGCCTTCGAACTGATCTACGCCAAGCTGTAGTGCACGTTGCCGTCACTCCCTCGGGGCCGCTGCAAGGTCGCCGGGTAGCGGTCACCGGCCTCGGCGCTATCACCTGCGCCGGTATCGGTGTGGACGCGCTGTGGAAAGCGCTAATCCAAGCCCACGCGCCCGAATCGAAGCGAGTCGCCCCTTTTGACGCCTCACACATCGGCGGACCCAAAGAGCTCCGTCGACTTGATCCCTTTGCGCTCTACACGTTGATGGCGGCCGACGAGGCTTGGCGCCAGAGCGGTCTGGCGGGGCCCCTCGAGGACGCGGGCAGCATCGTCACGACCGGCATCGGAGGACTGCAGACAACGATCGAACAAGACGCGGTCCTCACCCTCAAAGGACCCGACCGCGTATCGCCCTTCCTCGTTCCCATGATGATGCCCAACGCCGCGACCGCCGCGGTGTCGATGCGCTTCGGCCTCGGTGGGCCCTGTGAAACGGTGACCACGGCGTGTGCCGCGGGCACTCACGCCATTGGTAACGCCGCACGGCTCGTCGCCACGGGGCGCTGCGACGTGACGGTGGCCGGCGGTGCCGAAGCGGTCATCGTCGAGATCGCCCAGGCCGGCTTTCGCAACATGACCGCGCTCTCGTCCACGGACTTCTCTCGACCCTTTGACGTCAATCGCGACGGCTTCGTGCTGGGCGAAGGGGCCGGCATTTTGATTCTCGAGGAGTGGGACCACGCGCTCGAGCGCGGCGCCACCATTTTGGCCGAAGTGATCGGCGCCGCCTCGACCGCCGACGCGCACCACATCACCGCACCCGACCCGAGCGGTCGCGGAGCGGTTCGTTGCATGAAGCTGGCCCTCGCCGATGCGGAGCTGACACCGAGCGACGTGTCGCACATCAATGCTCACGGCACGTCAACACCGCTCAATGACCTAGCGGAGGCCATTGCGGTGCGACACGTGTTTGGCGATGACGCGCCGGTCACGACCTCGATCAAAGGACACTTGGGACACTCGCTCGGCGCCGCTGGTGCGTTAGAGGGCGTCGCGTCCGTACTCACTCTGCAAAATCAACTCATTCCTCCGACCGCCGGCACGACAGTCGTCGATCCGGAGATTGCGTTGGACGTCGTGATGGGCGAGCCTCGCGCCGCGGAGGTGGAGGTGGTGCTCTCGAACTCCTTTGGCTTTGGCGGGCACAACGGCAGCGTGATCTTTCGACGCGTTACGTCGTAGTTAGATACGCCACTCGTCGAAGTGGCGTTCGACATAGGTGTTGTCGTACGCCCAGCGAGCATTCGCGATGAACTCGCCGAGCATGGCCGGGTCTTTGACGCCCGGCGAGCTTTCGACACCGGCGCGCACGTCGACCCCGAAGACCGGAAAGTTCTGCACCACGTCCACGACGCTCGACGAACTCAGTCCGCCCGAGGCGATGACCGGCACGCGAGGGTCACTCTCCATGAAGAGCTCCAGAGAATCAACGAGCGCGTCGGGTTCGTCCACCTCGGGTAGCACCAGATAGTCCACGCCCGGCGTCGCGCTCAGTCGTTCCGCGCCGTCGGGCACCATGCGCAAGAGGGTGTTAACACGCTCGGCAACGTAGCTCAACTCGTCGGCACTCGCGGGTCCCTCGATCTGCACCGCGCTGAGGCCAATCGTGTTGGCGATCTCGACGATGCGCTGGGGCATCTCGCTGCGAAAAACGCCGACCGAAACGGCGCCCTGGGGCAGACGCCGGACAATATCGTGCGCCGCGTTCACCGAGATCTGTCGAGGGGTGAGCGCGAAGTCGAAACCCACGGCGCTCGCGCCCAGGCCGATGGAAAAGAGCGCGTCTTCTTCGGAGGTGACGCCAGAGATCTTGATGAAGAGTCCTTCAGTCGTGAGTCGCACGGACTGTCCCCATGCGTTGTACGTTACACACGCCTCGCGCTGCGGCTCAATCCACCTCGTCGACGATGACGTCGGCGACATTCGATGTGTTCAATGCCGCGAAGAGTGTTCGATGGGCGAAGCCAAGCCCCTCAATGACGCCGTCGCGAGATATCGCACTCGTGACACCTTGAGGGCCCTCGGGACCTTTGGACGTAAGAACGTCGTTCAGCGCCTCCACGCTGGGGCCCGCCACGCGCACCAGACGCCACGGCACGCTCGAGCCACGCGCGTCGAGACGCCCCACCAGCTCCTGGCCGGTAAAGCAGCCCTTGTCAAAGGAGATGGTCGTTTTTACGAAAGCACGTCCGAAGCTGTGGGGCGTGAGCCCCGCAGCGAACTCGTTGACGCCCGGCCAGTGGGCGTCGATCTGCTCGTCGAGCGTCGCGAACGGTCCGACGGTGTCCTCGCGAATGCTGAGGGTGCACTTCGTTCGAAGCAAGAATCGCTTCAGACGTGCGTGCGCCTCGCCCGCGAGCGACGCCGGCACCACCAGGTCAAAACCTTCGGACCCGGCGGTGACGTAGCACGTCGTGATCACCACACTGTCGGGTGCTAGCAACAGTGACCACGCACCGCCCTCGCCGATATGGGTGAGGTCCTGGCTCAGTTGACCCTGTAAAAACGACGCAGTCTCGTCGCCGCGCGCCTCAAGTGTCGACCACGCGAGTGCTGTCGTTTCGCCGTCGTTCCTTCGTTCAACCATGGACTATTACAGTAGGCGCCTACGTGATGAAACCGACCGCGAGGGGCTAGCCATGAGCATGCAGACAGAACTCAACACCATCACCTCGACGATGACTGAGTTGTCGGCGCGCATCACCACGCTGGTTGAGTCCAAAGGCGACGCCATGGAGCCCGATATCTACGCCGAGCTCGTCGCCGCCGAACGCACGGTCGGCACATTACTGCGCCGTCTGAGTCGCGTCGCTGGTCGGATCGACTAAAACGCCCCGGTAGTCTTCGACTATGTCCTCTCCGTGGTGGTGCGTGCTGTCGCTCTCACCGCAGCAGCGACTCGACGTACTCAGTCTCTTGGACCGCACGGAGGTGCTCGTCGGACGCGAGGCGATCGACGAGGGACGCCGACGCGCCGTGGTTCATGGATGGCGAGCGCAGCACTGGCTCTACTACGACGAGGGTGTTCTTACGAAGTACGCCATGGCCACGGGCGATGAGCTCGCCACGGTCGAGATGTGCGGGGGCGACTACGACGAAGAGTTACTCGCCCACTTGCTCGCGGCGCACGAGGTCGTCGACTGGTGGACTCGGGGCCCTCAGTCCTGTGAGTACGCCAACGGCGACGTCATACGGATGCTGCAGCTGCTGGGCGTCAAACTCCCGGTACCGGTTGAGGACGTACCTCCCGGAGCAGTCCTTCGCAACTTCGAACCTCACCGCGACGAAGCGGCGTGGCTTGAACAGAACAACGCCGCCTTCGCTAATCACCCCGAACAGGGGGCGTGGCGCCAGGGCGATCTCGACGAGCGAACGCACGAGCCGTGGTTTGATCCCTCTGGTTTCTTGCTCCTAGAAGTCGATGGCCGTATCGCCGCATCGTGTTGGACGAAGGTCCACGAACTACACCCCGACCGCTTTGGCGAGATCTACGTCGTGTCCGTCCACCCGGACTTTCAACACCGCCATCTCGGTCGCGTCATGGTGACTCAAGGTCTAAACGTGCTCTATCGCAAGGGCGTGTCCGACGCCGTGCTCTTCGTGGACGAGTCCAATGAGTCGGCGAAGAAGCTTTATGACTCTCTCGGATTTCGACTCGAACGCGAGGACCGTCTCGTTCGCTTCTCTCGCTCCTAGTGCCCGGCGAGGTGACCTACGCCGAAGGTCACGGCTGAGGCGATCGCCATAATGATGAGCGCTCGCGTCGCGGAGTAAGCGATACCTCGTCTGGTAAAGTAGCCCACCGCGCCGCCGACTATCAGTGTCGCCACCCCGGTCAGTGCGACCGACCACCACATGACGTTGCCCGTGGAGGCGATGATCCACGGCAGCAGCGGTATGAGGGCCCCTACCGAGAAGAAGAGAAACGATGATATCGAGGTAATCCAGGGCGAGCCGGTAGCCGATGGATCGATTCCGAGCTCCTCGCGGGCGTGGGTGCGAAGAGCGAGGTCGGGGTTTCTCATGAGGTCGGTCGAAAGGCGCTCCGCGAGTTCCGCGTCGATGCCGCGTCCAACAAAGAGGTCGCGAAGTTCCTTTCTCTCTACTTCCGGCGACGTCGCCAAGGCCTTTCGCTCGACGTCGATTTCGTACTCGTAGAGCTCCTTTTGCGAGCGCATCGAGAGATACTCGCCGCTGCCCATCGAGAATGCTCCGGCCACCAGTCCGGCGAGCCCGGCAAGGCGCACGATGTCGTGACCGGGATTGGCTCCGGCGAAGCCGAGAATGAGTGAGACGTTGGTAACGAGACCATCGAGGAGGCCAAATAGCGCGGCTCGAAAGCCGCCGTCACTTATCTGGCGGTGGTGGGAGTCCGCCACTGTTTCGCTCACGCTGGGAGTCTACGGTGGCTCCACCAACGCGAAGGATCTTCGAAACACAAAAGATAGTGTTGCCTGGGAGGTTGATCATGACCACGCACGTGAACAGCATCGAAGAACTCAGCGCGCTCGTAGGCACTCATCTGGGTTACTCCGACTATCAGACGGTAACTCAAGAGCAGGTGAATCTCTTCGCCGATGCGACGGGCGATCACCAATGGATTCACGTCGATCCCGAACGGGCGGCGGCTGGCCCCTTTGGACACACCATCGCGCACGGCTATCTCACGCTGTCGCTGATCCCGGTATTGATTGGCGGCCTCTTGAAAATCGAAGGCGTAACGATGGGCATCAACTACGGCTCGAATAAAGTGCGCTTCACTTCGCCCGTGCCGGTGGGATCAGACGTTCGTGCCGGGGCGACGCTCGCCTCGGTAGAAGAAGTTCCCGGCGGAGTTCAGCTGGCGATGGATGTCGTGGTTGAAGTGCGAGATGCCGAGAAGCCCTCGTGCGTAGCTCAGATACTGTCTCGCGTCTATCGTTGACGTTTTGACTAGTACTCCCCTCCCCCAAGGTGACGCGAAAACCGAACACGTTCGCACGATGTTCGACGCCATTGCGCCGCGCTATGAACTCGTGAACAAACTGATGACCTTCGGTCTCGACAGGCGCTGGCGTCGCCGCGCCGTCTCGGACCTTCGCCTCGCGCGCCAAAGTGTGGTCTTAGACGTGGCCGCCGGTACCGGTGACTTCACACGGGAACTGCGCCGCCAGGGCCAACGGGCCGTCGCTACGGATCTCAGTTACAACATGCTCCACGAGGGGCGCTCGCTGCCCGAACGCGTGCAGGCCGACGCGTCCACGCTGCCCTTTCGCCCGGCCAGCTTCGATGGGTTGACGTGCGGATACGCGCTTCGTAACTTCACCGATCTGCAGACCACGTTCGACGAGATGGCCCGCGTGCTGCGTCCCGGAGGTCGACTCTCCCTGCTGGAAGTGGCCGAACCAGAGGGTGGCCTGTGGCGCGCGGGCTTTCGCTTGTGGTTTCATAAAGCTGTGCCCTTCATCGGCTCGCTACTCTCCGATCGCGACGCCTATCACTACCTCCCGGCCTCGACCGCGTATCTTCCCTCGTCGCACGAGATCACGGCGATGCTAAATCGTGCGGGCTTTAGCGCCGTCAACAATCGACGGGTGATGGGTGGACTGAGCCAGCAGTTCCTCGCGACCAGAACCTCATGAAGTTCCTTCGTCAACGAGTCGAGCCCTTGCGCGCTGAAGGGTTACGCGCGTTGGGCGCACGCGACGGCTGGCTGGTGGAGACACCCGAAGTGCTGCGCGTGGGATTTGGCTTAGTGGCCCACCGCGTCGCCCTTTCGAGCGGTCTCGACACGACGACCGACGTGACGGCGGCCCTCCAGCGTCACGAACTCTCGGGCGACGACGGGCCGACGGGCACCGGCGTCGTGGCCTTTTCGGCCCTACCCTACGATCGCCTGGCGCCTGGTGAGCTGCAGGTGCCCGAGTTCATCATCACGCACAACTCCACGGGCGAGACGTGGGTCACTGCGTTGAATGGATCCGATGAGTGGCGCACGATCTATGAGTCGGCGACGCCCGCCACTCAGGAGACGCAGAGCCTCCGTTCGCTCACTTACCAGCCGACGCCCGAAGAGTACGCGCACAACGTGGCGCTCGCGGTCGAGGTCCTTCGGCGCAAAGAGATTGACAAAGTCGTCCTGGCGCGCGCCGTGCTGGGGTCCGTGCCCGAGCCTATAGATGCCGCGGCCGTGGCTCAACGACTCAAGATTCGTGAACCGATTTGCACGCTCTACAGTCTCCCGACGGCTGACGGACGCCGATTCGTGGGCGCCAGCCCCGAGTTGCTGGTGCGGCGCGACGGCGTCGAGATCGTCTGTCACCCTCTGGCCGGTACCATCACGCTGCCACCGAATGTTGCCCCCGACGATTATGAAACGTGGCTGCTCGGTAGTACAAAGAATCTCCACGAGCACGGCATTGTCGTCGACGAGATGGTGAGCAATCTGGCCAACGTCTACGACGACATCGCGTCCGACTCAGAGCCCTCCATCGTTACTCTGCGCACCGTCGCTCACTTGGGTACGTGGATCAGTGCCAAGAGTCACAGTCTCGATGACGCGCCCGACGCGCTTGAGGTGCTGCGAATGCTGCACCCCACGGCCGCCGTCGGAGGCATTCCCCGAGAGAGTGCGTATGAGTTAATACGTCGTCTCGAAGCGCACGACCGCGGCAACTTTGCGGGTCCCTTTGGGTGGATCGACGCCAACGGCAACGGCGAATGGTGGATTGCTCTGCGCGGAGTCTTGATTGGGGGACGTGAGTTCGAAGCCTGGGCCGGTGCGGGCATCGTCAGTGAATCTGACCCGATTGCCGAACGTGAGGAGACCAAGGACAAACTCAACGCGGTGTTGTCGTCGGTGCTCGTCGATCGTGTTTAGCGGCGAAGTCGGCGGAGCTGTCGTTCAATCGCCCACTGCGTGACCAGGCCGAGCGCCTCGACCACGATCGCCTTGGACATCTTGGACTCACCGAGCTCTCGATCCTTGAAGGAGATCGGCACCTCAATAATTGTCGCGCCGTTGCTGCGCGCCCGATACGTCATCTCGATCTGGAATCCGTAGCCGTCCGCCAACACGCTCTGATAGTCGATCTTTTCGAGCGCCGATTTGGAGTACACGCGAAAGCCCGACGTGGAGTCTGCGACTTTGAGATTGAGCACGATCGCGGCGTACTCGTTGCCGCCACGCGAGAGCAGTCGTCTCGTGCGTACCCAGTTCGGAATATGTCCGCCCTTGATGTAGCGAGAGCCGATGACGACTTCGTACTCTTCAGCCGCGGCGAGCAGCAAGGGCAGCGCGCGCGGGTCGTGAGAGAAGTCGGCGTCAATTTCGACGAAGTGATCATAGTCGTGTTCAAAGCCCCAGGTGAACCCTGTGCGATAGGCGCCACCGAGCCCGCCCTTCGCGCTGCGCTCGAGCACCGTAACCTGGTCCAACGCCGCGCCGACGGCGCGCGCCCTCGCGGCAGTGCCGTCGGGACTTCCGTCGTCAACCACGAGCACGTGACACTCGGGTACGACTTCACGCAGCGTGCGCAGCATCAGTTCAATGTTGGGGATTTCGTTGTACGTAGGAAGAACTATCAGCGTGCGCATTAGGGAATTCTACGGGTCCTACACTTGGGCAGCCGTGTTCCCGCGCCTTGGCAAGGGAAGCTGACGCGCCAGAGGAAGCCCAATGACCGAGCCAGCCCCAACGAAACGACTCGCGCTGCCGCGTGAACTGCGCCTCATCTTGAGCCTCGGCTCGGTCATCTTCGTCTTGGGCTATTTGGTCTTGCCCCAATTTGGACCGGCCCGCAGTTCCTTGCACTTACTCGCGACGGTGAATCCCGTACTGGTTGCGATCGCCGTGCTGCTCGAAGTCGGCGCGATCCTCGCCTACGTCGGGCTCACGCGCTCGGTCCTCTACCCCTACGCCCCGAGTCGTTGGAACACTTTGCGGGTTAACTTGGCCGGACTCGCGATAAGCCACGTGGTGCCTGGCGGCACCGCCCCGGCCGGCGCGCTCTCGTATCGGATCTTCAACGAACTCGGCGTCCCCAAGGAGACAAACGCGTTCGGCCTGGCCACCCAAGGCGCCGGCTCGGCGGTGGTGCTCAACATCATCTTCTGGCTCGTACTCGTCATCTCCATTCCTCTCAACGGATTCGACCCGGTCTACGGCTTCGCCGCGCTCGCCGGCGTCTTTCTCCTGATGGCCTTCTTTGGCACGATTTTGCTGATCACGAGGGGTCAGCGCCACGCCGACGCCTGGATCCGCGCGGTCGCTCGCCACGTTCCCTCGGTCAAGCCTGATGTGGTGTCGGCGCTGCTTCGAAAGGTCGCCGATCGCATCACGCTGCTCATCAACAACCGTCGCACCCTCTGGTGGGCCTTCACGTGGGCGACCCTCAACTGGCTCCTCGACGCGGCGTGCCTGTGGGTCTTTCTCTGGAGCTTCGGGACCGTCATCTCACCAATCGACCTGCTCGTGGCCTACGGACTAGCCAACGTCTTGGCGGCCATTCCCATCACGCCGGCCGGCCTCGGCATCATCGAGGGCGTTCTCATTCCGGCCCTCGTCGGCTTTGGGGTGCCGCACAGTCAGGCGATCTTGGCGGTGCTCTCCTATCGACTGGTGAACTTCTGGATTCCCATCCCGATCGGTGGCGCCTGTTACGCCAGCCTGCAGTGGCGTCGACCTTCCGAGGTCACACCTGTGAAAGCGACCGGGATCGATCCATTGCCCGACGTTTGAACTCGGCCTGGGCGGAGAAGTTATTCACCGGCTGCAGGCGTCGCCAACGCCGGTCCGTGCCGAGTACCCACGTGAAGAGGTCGTCACGCCAGGTGATCTCAAAAGCCTCGAGCACCTCTACTTGTAGCGAAGGCTCTTCAATGGGCACGAGCACCTCGACGCGACGGTCTAAGTTACGCTCCATCAAATCGGCCGAACCAATGTAGATAGAAAAATCGGAATCGCCCGGCTCACCGAAGGCGAAGATACGCGAGTGCTCGAGGAACTCACCCACCACCGAGTGAACCTTGATGTTCTCGGACAGTCCGGCGACACCTGGTCGCAAGCTGCACAGTGTTCGTACCACGAGGCGAATCTCCACGCCCGCGATGCTCGCCTCGTAGAGCGCGTCGATGATCGTCGGGTCGGTGAGGCCGTTGACTTTAATGGCGATCTTGCCGAGAGGGCCGCGATCGCGTTGGGCGTTAATCAACTCCAGGACCCGCGGACGCGTTGACAGAGGGCTGACGATGAGTTTTTCGTAGTTGCCGATGCGCGAAAATCCCGTCAAGAAGTTAAAAAGCTCACCGACGTCGTGACTGATCGCTGGGTCGCAGGTCAAGAGCCCAAAGTCTTCGTAGGTACGAGCGGTCTGGCCGTTGTAGTTGCCGGTGCCGATGTGGACGTAGCGCACCGTGGTGTCGCCCTCGCTCCGTAGTACCAGCGTGATCTTTGAGTGCGTCTTAAGTCCCACGATGCCATAGACCACGTGAACCCCAGTATCTTCGAGGGCCTTGGCCCACTCGATGTTGGCCGCTTCGTCGAAGCGAGCTTTCAGCTCGACCAGCGCCACCACCTGCTTGCCACGTTCGTTGGCGCGAATGAGTGACGCCACGATCGGCGAATCGCCCGACGTGCGATAGAGCGCTTGTTTGATCCCGACGACCCTGGGGTCAACGGCCGCCTGTGCGGTGAAAGGTTCAACCGAGTCGGTGAAGGAGTCGTAGGGGTGGTGCAGCAATATGTCGCCCTCACGAATGGCCGCAAAGACGTCGCCCACGTGATCGCCATCGAGCAGTCGACGGGGCGTCAGAGGCGACCAACTTTCACCTTTTAGATCCGGTCGATCGAGACGGTACAGAGTCCAAAGGTCGCTCAGCCCCAACATGGTGTCAGTGACGTAGACGTTGGCGGGGTCGAGCTCAAGCTGATCGACCAAGAGCTTGAGGAACTCTTCTGACATGTCGCGCTGGATCTCGACGCGCAGCGCTTGGCCGAATCGCTGACGACGCAACTCGATTTCGAGCGCCACCAGCAGGTCGTCGGCTTCGTCCTCTTCTAACGTCAGGTCGGCGTTTCGAGTTACGCGAAAGAGATCGGCTCGTCCAATGGTCATGCCCGGAAAAAGTTTGCCCAAGTGCGCGATGATGAGGTCCTCTAACAGACACCACTGATCGTGCCCGGCTTCGAGGAAACGCGGTAAGGAGTTCGGAACCTTCACGCGCGCATTTCTCTCGTCGTCGGAGGACTCGTCACGCACCGTCACCGCGATGTTGAGCGAGAGGTTCGAAATCATGGGGAAAGGATGACCGGGGTCCACGGCGAGTGGCGTCAAGACGGGATAGACGTTCTCGTCGAAATACTTCGCGAGTCGTTCTTTGGCCTCGACGTCAAGGTCCTGATAGTGGACGATCGCAATGCCGTCGGCCGCGAGTTCGGGGATGATCGAGTCGATCATCAGGCGATCCTGTCGCTCGATCAACTCCAAGACGCGTTCTCGTATCGCCACCAGCTGCTGACGAGGGCGAATGCCGTCGATCGAGGGCGTCTGTACACCGGCGGCGACTTTGTCTTCCAGGCTCACCACACGAACTTGAAAAAACTCGTCAATCATGTCGGCGAAGATCGCCACGAACTTACATCGCTCCAGAATCGGAAGCTTGTGGTCGTCGCCGAGGTCGAGCAGACGCGCGCCGAACTCCAGTCGTGACAACTCACGACTGGAGAACCTCTCGGGTCCAAAGGACGAAAGATCAATATCCACAGCGAGCTGTTCCCTTTTTTATGTCGATGAGTTCTCACTATCGTAGGACTACTGTTGAAACGTGGCGAGACAGGTAAGCGACAAGTCTGCGCCACTTAAGCCGCCGCCACCCAAAATCCGCCGTAATCCGCGCTTCACCGAGCTCGGTCTCCTGGCCATCGCGTGGGTCATCACCACCGCGTTTTACGTCCTGGCCTCCTACGGCGCCCAAGCCAAGATGCCCTCACGCTTTGGGTTCTTCCTCGCCGGAATGGTCCTTATCTCACTGCTGATGCACTTCGCCGTGGTGCGCTACGCTTCGAACTCCTCGGAGATTCTCCTGCCGATCGCGACCCTCTTAAACGGGATTGGCTACGTCGAGATAGCCCGCTGGGACCCTACGCTCGCGCGCGACCAAGCAATTTGGTTTCTCGCGAGCGCCGTCTTCATGGTCCTCACCCTCAAGTTCGTTCGACACGTTCGCGACCTCGATCGCTACCGATACTTGACGCTGGTCGCGGCGCTGGCGTTACTCGTCGCGCCGTTGATCCCCCACGTCGGCACCGAAGTCAATGGCGCGCGGCTGTGGATTGACATCGGTCCTTACGCTTTTCAGCCGGTCGAGTTCGCCAAGATCCTCTTGATCTTCTTCTTCGCGTCGTACTTCGCGGCCAATCGTGACCTGCTCTCGATTCCCACCCAGCGCGTCGGCGGACGAAACTTCGTGCCGCCCAAGGTGCTGGTCCCGATCCTCGCGGCCTGGGGGTTTTCCGTTTTCATCCTGGGCGCGGAGAACGACCTCGGTTTCGCGATTCTGATCTTTGCGTTGTTTATATCGTTGCTGTGGATAACGACCGGACTCAAGTCCTACGTCGTGCTGGGACTCGGACTCCTCGTGGGCGGCGCGTTCTTAGCGGACAAACTGTTCTACCAAGTCCAAGAACGCGTCAGCCAGTGGCTGAACCCCTGGCCGGCCCTGGCCGATCCGAACGCGTCACACCAACTGGCGCTCGGCTGGTTTTCCATCGCGGCGGGTGGCATCACGGGCACGGGTCTCGGACTCGGCCAGTCGGGCAATATCCCCTTCATCACTTCCGACATGATCTTCGCGGCTATCGCCGAAGAGCTTGGTTTCCTCGGCGTCATCTTGGTGCTCTGTCTCTTCGCCGCCTTCGTGGGCGAAGGATTCCGTATCGCTCAGCGCGCGACGTCGGACTTCGTGCGCCTCACCGCGACGGGGCTCTCCGCGTTGATCGGCTTTCAGGCGTTCTTCATTATGGCCGGGGTGCTTCGCCTTCTGCCGTTCACCGGTATCACGCTGCCCTTCATGGCCTACGGCGCTAACTCGCTAATCGCCAACTACGTGGTGGTGGCGATCTTGCTTCGAATATCCGATGAGGGTAACAGTGAACGACACGGCGGCGAAGTGGTCTTCGTCCATCTCCCTCACGCGTAGTAGCGCTGGAGCACCTCTTCGGAGCAGAGTATCGGGGCGCTCGCCTTTTGACGAAGCGCCAGCGATAACGCGTCACTGGTACGACAGTCAAAGACTTCACGGCCCTTTGGCGTCATGAGATCGAGTTCGGAATAGAACACACCGCCTTCGTAGCGCACGATTCTCGCGGCAATGACGTCGGCCTGCAGGCGCGTAAGGATCGTAGTCATGAGTTCGTGCGTACCGGGTCGACGCCCTTCGATGTCGCTATGCGCGTGCTGGAGCGCCACGGCGTCGCTGAGCGCCACGGGCACGACCAGATAACGAAACGGCGACGACGCTTCCACGAGGTAGATCATCGGCGAGGGGTCCGTCAGGTCGTAGAGCACCGACTCGAGGTGCATGACTCGAAAAGGCACATCCTCGAAACTCCCCTTGTCGTCGCCACTGGCCGCGGGTGCGACAGCGTCAGGTTCGTCCGCGACGTCGTCGCCGGCCGCGTCGACGGCCACACCGTCTTCGCTGGACGTCTCCTCTTCGAGCGTCGTCTCCTCAGAGCTCGGCACGTCGTCACTCATCGAATCAACCCTAATTGCCGCTACGTCGCGACACGGAGAGCACGACCCCACCCGCCACGAGAAACACGAGGGCGGCGGAGCCACCGTAACTCAGGAGTGGTAAGGGCACGCCGGTGACCGGCATGATGCCCATCGTCATGCCGATGTTCTCAAACGTGCTGAACGCGAAGAAGATGAAGATACCGACACAGAGCAGTTGGCCCATCGTGTCCTTGGCGTGACGACCGACAACGAACATGCGATAGGCCACGAAGGCGAGCAAGCAGATAATGATGGCCGATCCGATAAAACCGAACTGCTCGCCGATGGCCGTGAAAATGAAGTCGGTCTGCTGTTCGGGGACGTAGCCCAGCGTCGTCTGCAGGCCGTGAAACATCCCGGCCCCATGTATGCCGCCTGATCCGATGGCGCTCTTGGCGTTAGCGACCTCATAGACCAGTCTCGCCAAGGCTGGACTGGTGGAGTTCTGGTTGAGGAACGACGTGAAGCGATCGATCTGGTACTTCGCCAAGAGGTCGAGGTAGACCGCGGCCGCCAAGCCGATCGATCCTACCACCGCCAGCAGCGTCATAAACCTTGGTGGCACCCCGGCGATGACCATCATCGCCGAGACGATCAAGACAATGATGACCGACGTGCCGAGGTCGGGTTGCTTGATGATGAGCGCGAGCGGCACGATCGCCATCAATAGCAGACGAAAGACGTCTTTCATCTTGAGGCCCTCGCTTCTGCGAGCACAGAACGTGGCTATCGCCAAAATTAAGAACAGCACGGCAAACTCGCTCGGCTGTATCTGAATCGAGCTGCCGATGCTGTACCATCGCTCCGCGACTGTGGACGCCTTGGTGCCGAGAAAGAACACTCCAGCGAGGGCGAGCAACGTACAGACATAGAGCGGGGTCGCCGCGATCTCGAAGCGGCGATAGTCGATTCGTGAAACGATGTACATCGCGATGAGCCCCAAGAGCACGAAGGCCCCCTGGCGCTCTAAGTAGTAGTGCGGGTTCTCCCCCGCGTTCAAGAGTTGCTGGCGCGACGCGCTGTAGTTGACGACCACTCCGGTCACCCCGAGCGCGATCAACCCGACCAAAAGTCCGTAGTCGAGGCGATCCTTGGATCGAAGCTTGATGGTAAGGGCGCTCAGTGTGTCAGTCATTGGAGCACCTCGAGTAATTGGGCGCCTTCTAAGGTTACGCCCCACCACCACTGCATCTGCAAAGCGGCTTGGTAGGCCAACATCGCCAGGCCATTCATCGTGCGACACCCGGCCAGTTCATAGCGAGTGCGCCACTCCGTCTCGCGAGGATCGTACGCAATATCGACCGCGATGGTCTCGGGGTGCACTCCCTGAAGGACCGCCGCCTCGGGTTGTCGCCCTAGGACGGGCACGGTGTTGACGATGAGGTCAATAGGACGATAGACCAGCGAACTCGAGTGGACGATTTTGTACCGCTCCACCAGTACGTCCACTTTGCTCTCGGTGCGACCGTGCACGACGATGGAGGACGCCTCGTGTCGTACCAGCGCGTCAATGATCGCACTCGCCGCGCCGCCCGCTCCCAAGATCACGACGTGCGCGTTGGTCACGACCGCACCGAAGCTGTTGCTCAGCGCATTGATGAATCCATCGCCGTCGGTGCTGATGCCACTGAGCTTGCCTTCAATAACACTCAGAGTATTGACGGACTCCGTACGTTGCGCCACGTCGCTGAGCTCATCGCAGAGTGCGAAGGCCGCGTTCTTGAGCGGGCTCGTTACCGACAGTGCGTCGAAGTCACGACTAAGCAGTCGAGGAAGCTCCGACGCGCGGTCTAATGGGAGCTCGACGCGTGCGGAGGAACCCGTTAGACCGGTCAAGCGAAGACCGGCCTCGTGAAGCTGTGGCGAAAGGGAGTGCGACACGGGTGATCCGACCACTCCGAGTCGCCAGTTCATTTGACGCCGTGTTTCTCACCGATCAACTCGTTCTTGAGTTGTTGGGCGAAGGTCGTGGCGAAAGCCATTTGGCCATCTTTGTTGATCAAGGTGAAATAGAGCCACGGTCCTTTGGGCGCGTGCAGCACTGCTTCGAGCGCGTCCTTTGACACCGTGCAGATCGGCGTCGGGGTCAGTCCGGGGTTGAGGTATGTATTGTACGGAGTTGGCGTTTGCAGCATGGCGGGCGTCACGGTACCGCCGTCCTTATGGAAGTAGTACAGCACCGTGGAGTCCATCTGCAGCGGCCCGCCGAGGGCCAAGCGATTGAAGATCACTCGAGCCACCTTGGGCATGTTCTCGGGGTAGTAGCCCTCCTTCTGGACGATCGAGGCGGCGATCACCAACTGGTACGCGTTGAGTCCGTTCACTCTCGTCGTTGGCTTGAGACCCACGGCGGCCGCTTCCTTTTCGAAGTCCTTGACCATCAGTCGCGCGAGATCCTTCGGCGTCGTCGACGACGTAATCAGATACGACCTGGAGCCGATCAGACCCTCGAGCGACTCACCTTTGGCGAACGCGCTCGGAGCCACTTCATTCGTCGCATCTTCGGCGAACTGATCTCCGAAGGAGAGACCACGCGAGTTGGCAACGTCCAGGGCCACCTCGTGCAGCGTGAGTCCGGGTAGGGCGTCCACCACCGCGACATTCGGCTCGTGAGAGAGAATCGAGCGCACCGCGGCGAACGATGAGCCTTCGCGAAGCTCGTAGCTGCCGGGTCGAACCACGGGCGTACCGAGTAGCAAGCTCTCGAGGCGAAGAGCGAAGGGCGAGGCAATGACGCCCTTTTCGTGCAAGAGGCCGGCCACCGTCGCGAACGAGTCACCCGGTCTGACCGAAACAATCACTTCGCGGCCTCGTCCGGCAAACACCGGATCAACCTGTAGGGCGAACCACGTCAACACGACGAGGAAGAGAACGATGAGACCGAACACGATTCGCCCCAGCGGTCTACTCCACATGGAAGCCATCAACATAGTTTTGCAGCATGATCACGGCGGCGGCACTGTCGAGATGTTCTCGTTGCTCCTTAGCCTTTAACCCCGCTTCTTGAAGCGACCGCTGCGCTTCGTAGGTCGTAAAGCGCTCGTCCCACTGGACGATCTCGATGTGCGCGAACCTCTCGACCAGGGTGTTGAACAGAGTGTCGGCCCGTTGCGTACTGGACGTTTCATTGCCTGACAGCGACACGGGACGGCCCACCACAATTGTCGTCACGCCCTCCTCTTCTGCCAGCGCGAGGAGCGACGCAATCAGCGACGCGTCATTCGGGAGTGCCGGCCGCGGAAAGGCCATCGACATTGACGAGTTGGTGATAGCCACCCCGCACCGCACCGCCCCAGGATCAAGACCGAGAACTCTCGACATCCAGCTCTTAGAGGGCCTTCGCGGCCACGAGCACGGCGTCAATGCCCGTCGCGTCACGTCCGCCGGCGAGCGCGAGTCGCGACGAACCACCTCCACCGCCACCCACGTGAGAAGCGAGCGTCTTGACGGTGCTCGCCGCGTCGATCGAGCCATCGGTCGCCACTGCGAGCGACACCTTGTCGTCGCTCTCGCCCACCACCACCACCACGCGTCGGCCGCGGTGCTGGAGTTCTTGGGCGAGCGTACGAAGTTGCTCGCCGCCATAGCCGTCGACGCGCGCCACGACTACGTCGCCGGCGCTGAGCGAGTCGAGTTCGTCGGCGAACTGCGTGAGCTGCGCCTGTCGCAGGGCCGTAATCTCTTTTTCGACTTCGCGCTGGCGCTCAAAGAGCCGCACGAGTGCCGGCACCACGTCCTCGAGTGACGTCTTGAGGATCGACGCCACCGCGTTGAGGGACTGCTCCATCTCGTAGCTGCGCCGATGGGCGCCCAGTCCGCTCACCGCCTCGAGGCGGCGCGTGTTCGCACCGATGGATGACTCACTTACTACTTGAATCTGGCCGATGTCGCCGAGGCGTTCGACGTGCGTGCCGCCGCAGAACTCGAGGCTGTGGCGTCCCGCGCGAACGACCCGCACCCGGTCGCCGTACTTGTCGCCGAAGAACGCGACCGCGCCCATGCTCTCGGCTTCGCTCTTTGAAGTCTGGATCGTGTCCACGTGCTCGTTCAAGACCACGTCGGTGTTGACCATCGTCACGATCTCTTTCGTCTCTTCCGGTGTCAACCCCGCGTCGTGAGAAAAGTCAAACCGCAAGCGCTCCGGCCCCACGTAGGAACCTTGTTGGCGCACGTGATCGCCGAGCACGCTGCGAAGTCCCGCGTGCAAGAGGTGCGTGGCGGTGTGGTTGCGCCTCGTCGCCTCACGCCGCTCGGGTTCAATGGTGGCGATGGCGACCTGTCCTGGGAGGATCTCCCCGCTCAGGCGTCCACGATGGGCGAAGAGACCACCCGCCACGTTTTGCGTGTCGAGCACTTCGAAACGACCCGTCTCGGTCACGACGGTCCCGGTGTCACCGACCTGACCGCCCGACTCGGCGTAGAAGGGCGTCGTGTCGAGGAAGAGCTCACTCTCACCGTGCTCGCCCGCGAGCACGCCCACCACCGTGGTTTCGATGCTGTATCGCGTGACGTCACGCCCGACGAACTCCGTGGCGCCATTCTCTTCGATCAGGTCGCGGTACTGCGCGTCGTCGGCGATGCGCAGCGTCTTGGCGCTGGCGCGCGCGCGTTCACGCTGTTGATCCATGGCCGCGTCGAAGGCGCCGCGCTCGACCACGAGACCCGACTCACCGACGATCTCGTCGGTGAGCTCGATGGGAAAGCCGTGGGTGTCGTGCAACTTAAAGGCGACGTCCCCGGGAAAGACGGTGGAGCCGCTGGCGAGTACTTCGCTTTGTGCCTCTTCGAGGAGCGAGAGTCCCGTACGCAGCGTCCGAGCGAACCCGGCCTCCTCTCGCTCGAGCACCTCGATGATGAGGTCACGGTCATTCACGAGCGCCGGATAGGCACCACTCAGTTTCTCAATGGTGGCGTCAACGAGGGGTGCCGTTAGGGAACGCTCCGATCCCGCGCGACGAGCGGCCAGAATGGCTCGTCGAATGATCCGTCGCAGCACGTAGCCCCGCCCGGCATTCGATGGCACCACCCCGTCGGACACCAGCATGGTCATCGCGCGCCCGTGATCGGCGATGCGCCGAATGGCGACGTCGGTCGCCTCATCGCGACCATAGGTCGCGTTGAGCAGCCGTGACGACGTCTCTATCAGCGGCGCGAAAAAGTCAGTCGCAAACACTGAGTCGACACCGTTCAAGATGGCGAGGGTGCGATCAAAACCGGCTCCGGTGTCAATGTTCTTCTTGGGCAACTCGGTGAGTGTGCCACCCACACCCCGCTCGTACTGGGTGAACACCAGATTCCAAAACTCGACAAAGCGATCGTCACCACCAAAGGCCGGTCCTCCGTCGGCACCGAACTGCGACCCCTTGTCGAAGAAGATCTCCGAACTTGGTCCACAGGGACCTACTTCGCCCATGGTCCAAAAGTTGTCCTCATCGAGGCGCTGTATCCGCTCGGATCGAATTCCTATCAAGTCACGCCAGAGATCGGCCGCTTCGTCGTCCGAGACGTGCACCGTCACCCAGAGTCGCTCGGGGTCCATTCCGAAACCCTCGGTGATGAGCTGCCACGCGAAGGAGATGGCGCCCTCTTTGAAGTAGTCGCCGAAGGAGAAGTTGCCCAACATTTCAAAGAACGTGAGGTGACGCTGCGTGGTGCCGATGATGTCAATATCTGAGGCGCGAAAGCACTTCTGCACGGAAACGGCGCGCGCGAAAGGCGGGACCTCCTCGCCCGAGAAGTACGGCTTGAAAGGCACCATCCCTGCGACCGTAAAAAGCAGCGTCGGGTCGTGAGGAATCAGGCTCGCCGAGGGCACGACCGTGTGGCCCTTCGAAGCGAAGTAGTCAAGGAAAATTGATCGAAGTTGCGCGGCTTCCACCAGAGTCACTCTACTGGCGCGTCGGGTCCGTCCTGGTGGGAGCGCTTCGTTCGCGCGCGCCACTGTGCGATGAGCGCTGACTCTTTGCCGTAGTTCGAGGGATCGAAGAACGTCTCGTCGATGAATCGATCGGGCAAGTACTGCTGGTCCACCCAACCCTCGGGATAGTCGTGCGCGTAGCGATACTCGTTGCCGTGTCCGAGTAGTCGCGCACTGCGATACGACGCATCGCGCAAGTGCGTCGGCACTTCTACCAAGCCGCCCGACTGCACGGCCGCCGTCGCCGAGCCGAGTGCGCGGGTCACCGAGTTGCTCTTGGGTAACAGCGAGAGCGTCAGTGTCGCGTGCGCCAACGTCAGGCGCGCTTCGGGCAGTCCCACGAACTCCACGGCGCGCGCCGCGGACTCGGCGACCAACAGACCGATCGGTTCGGCGAGCCCGACGTCCTCGCTCGCCAAAATGACGAGGCGGCGAGCAATGAAACGAGCACTCTCTCCGCTCTCGAGCAACGTCACCAACCAGTACATCGCGGCGTCGGGGTCCGAACCACGAACCGACTTGATAAAGGCGCTGATCTGGTCGTAGTGCGTGTCCGCGCTTTGGTGGTAGAGCCGACCGTCTCTCGCGCGCGCCACGTGACTGAGCTCAACCGTCGCACTCTCGTCTTCGAGTCTCGCCAGCACGATGGCGGTGTCGAGCGTGGTCAACGCACTTCTCGCGTCGCCGTCGGCCGAGGCGGTGATGGCCAACAGTGCTTCATCAGTGATCGAGGCGGCCCGCAACACCAAGCCGCGACGTACGAGCGTCGCCAGGTCGTCATCGCCGAGGGGGCGCAGCCTCCACAACGTCGAACGACTCATCAGCGCAGCGTTGACCTCGAAGTACGGGTTTTCGGTCGTGGCACCGATCAAGACAACCTCTCCCGTCTCGGTGGCCGGCAGGAGGAGGTCTTGCTGCGCCTTATTAAAGCGATGCACTTCGTCGATGAAGAGGACCGTTCGTTGTCCGTGTTGACCGAGGCGTTCGCGAGCGCGCAGAATCGCCTCTCGCACGTCCTTTACCCCGCTGGAAACGGCCGAGAGCGGCTCGATCACGTAGCCGGCGGCATCGGCCAGAATGCGCGCCAAGGTCGTTTTGCCGGTACCGGCCGGCCCCCAAAGAATCATTGAGGTCAGTTGGCCCGACTCGACGAAACGTCGTAGCGGACCCTGCGCTCCGACCAAGTGGTCCTGACCCACGATCTCGTCGAGGGTTCGCGGGCGCAGCAACTCCGCCAGCGGCGCCTGTTCGCGAAGGCGCTCGTCGACGGCGTCGTCAAAGAGCGACGTAGGTCACGTTCCTTTCGTCGTGAATCGCAACTGCAGGTCGCGCAACTGGCGTTCGGTAATGCTCTTCGGCGCGCCAGTCATGAGATCGGCGCCGGACTGGGTCTTCGGAAAGGCGATGACCTCTCGGATGTTCTCTTCCCCGGCGAAAATAGCGACCAACCGGTCGACGCCAAAAGCGAAGCCGGCGTGCGGCGGCGCACCGTACTTGAAAGCGCCGAGCAAGAACCCAAAGCGGTTCTGCGCTTCTTCGTCACTGATGCCGAGCGCGCGAAAGACCCGCGACTGAATGTCGGCGCGATGAATACGCACCGAACCGCTACCGAGTTCCCAGCCGTTCAATACCAGGTCGTAGGCCTGAGAGCGCACGGCGAGCGGATTAGTCTCGATGAGCTCGAGGTCCTCAGGGTGAGGCATTGTAAAAGGGTGATGCGCGGCCTGGAGGTTTCCCTCGTCGTCCACGCCTTCGAAGAGTGGGAACTCGGTGACCCAGACGTAGTGATGAGGACCGTCGCCCACCGGGGGTGACCCGAGCGCGACGCGCAACGCTCCGAGCACGTGACAGGCTTCGACGTACTCGTCGGCGACGACCAGCACCAGGTCGCCGACCTGAGCACTATCCGCACTCGCGATGGCCGCGCTTTCGGCGTCACTGAGAAATCTCACCAGCGGCCCGTCGAGCCCTTCACTCGTAACGCGAAACCAGGCCAGGCCTTTCGCGCCGAGGGCCTTCGCGAGTTCGGTGAGTTCGTCGAGCTTCGAACGAGTGAAACTCGCGCCACCTTCAACGCGCAGCGCCTTCACGGTCGCAGCGCCCAAGGCCTTCAACTCGCTCGTCGCAAAGACCGGAGAGAGGTCTTGGAGCACCATGCCAAATCGCAAGTCGGGCTTGTCGGTACCGTAGCGATCGAGCGCTTCGGCCCACGTCATCCGCTCAATGACCCCCGGCCGCACGCCGGTCGCCGCCTCGGCCGCGTCGAGGACCGCGAGCGAGACGAAGTTCAAGACGTCGTCTTGGCTCACGAAGCTCGCTTCGAGGTCGAGTTGGGTGAACTCAAACTGGCGATCAGCGCGAAGGTCCTCGTCGCGAAGGCAGCGCGCGATCTGGTAGTAGCGGTCAAAACCGCCCACCATCAGGAGCTGTTTGGCGATTTGGGGACTCTGAGGCAACACGTAGAACTCACTGGGGTGAAGTCGCGAGGGCACCACGAACTCTCGTGCCCCCTCGGGCGTTGGCGCCCACAACAATGGGGTCTCCACTTCGCAGAAACCCTGCGCGTCCATGGCGCGACGCAGCGCCGCGTTCACCAGTGCGCGTAAACGCAGGTTGCGCTGCATGGCCTCGCGACGAATATCCAAGTAGCGATAACGCAACCGCACCTGCTCATCAATGTCGACGCGGTCGTCGAGCTGAAAGGGCGGCACGTCGGCGAGGGAGAGCACTTCGACGTGACAGTCGCTCAACTCAACGGCACCGGTCGGCAGTTTGACGTTGACGGTCCCCTCGGGACGAGGCGTCACCGTGCCGGTCACGCGCACGACGTACTCACTCTTGACCTCAAGGGTCCCTTCGACCACCGCCTGGACCACTCCCGAGCGATCGCGAATGTCGAGAAAGGCGAGGTGTTCGCCGTGCTCGCGACGCTTGGCCACCCAGCCGCACACGCTCAAGCGCTCCCCTAGGTGGCTCTCGTTGATCGAGCCGCAGAGCAGGTCGCGCAGGCTGGTGGCTTCAAATTCGCTGGGCATCGTCACTTCACTTCGTCAATAGATGAGCGACCGTCGAAACGATCTCACTTTGGGCCACGCGCTGTTGCGTCTGCTCAAAGTCCTGGCTTCGCAGGTCCCTAATCGTAACCTCACCAGCGAACAGTTCCTCGGGACCGATCAACAAGGCGAGCCTCGCGCCGGACCTGTCGGCGACCTTCATCTGAGCCTTCATCGAGCGCTGGTCGTAGGCGCGGTCCGTGGCGACGCCCGCCGAGCGCAGTGCTTCTATCAACACCGTCACGACGTCGTCCCCGGTCGTGTCGATGACGAACACGTCAAGCGTGCGCTTTAGCAACGGCGCCTCGACGCCGTCGGCCACCCTCGCGAGTAACAGTCGCTCCACCCCGATACCAAATCCCACGCCGCTCGTGGCTTTGCCACCGAGCTGCTCGGCCAACTTGTCGTAGCGGCCCCCACCGCCCACTGCGTTCTGAGCGTTGCCGAGGGACTCCGCGATGAACTCAAAGGTTGTGCGGGTGTAGTAGTCAAAGCCACGCACCAGGCGCGGACTGAGCACACTCGCGATGCCCAAGGCGCTCAGACCGGCGACCACTTTGTCAAAGTGCGCCCGACAGTCGTCACAGAGGTGGTCAATCAACATCGGACCTCGCGAGGTGACTGCGATGCACGCCTCGTTCTTGCAGTCGAGCACGCGCAAGGGGTTCTGTCGCCACATCTCGCGGTGCTCGTCGCAGAGCTCGTCTTGGTGGGCCTCTAAGTACTCACTCAACAGCTCGACGTAGCGCGGCCGGCACTTCTCGTCACCCATCGAGTTGATGAGAAGGCGCAGCCGCGTCAGACCAATCGCGTTATAGAAGCCGTTGGCCAGCGCAATGACCTCGACGTCGACGGTCGGATCATCGGTGCCGAGCACCTCCACGCCCAATTGGTAGTGCTGACGGTATCGGCCCGCCTGGGGTCGCTCGTAGCGAAAGGCCGGTGTGACGTACCAGGCCTTCCACGGCGTGGTCGGTTGGTGCTGTACGAAGGCCCGCACGACAGAAGCCGTTCCTTCGGGACGAAGGGCGAAGCGCCGCTCGCCGCGGTCTTCAAAGACGTACATCTCCTTCTGAAAGACTTCGCTCGCCTCTCCGATACCTCGAGTAAAGACGCCAACGTCCTCGAAGATTGGCGTCATGACGAGCGAGAAGCCGTAGCAGTAGGCGATCTGCGCGAAGGTGGCGACGACCCCTTCCCATAACCCGGAGTCCGGAGCGAGAACGTCGTGAGTGCCCACGGGCGCCCGAAAGGGCGGGAGCGATTCGCTCATGAGGTTTTGTTCTGTCCGGGCAGCTGTCGAAAGGCGTCGAAGACCCCGTCGACACCCTTCAGAGCGGCGAGGAGGCTCGAAAGATGTTCGGGGTCGGCCAGTTCCACGTCGAAGACCATACGCACGATGCGCGCACCCGACGTTGTGGTACTGCTCGAGATGATGTTGAGGTGATACTCGGCGACGACTTTGGACACGTCGAGCAAGAGCCGCGAGCGGTCGAAGGCCATGATCTCCAAGACCGCGCGATACTGCCCGCCCGCCGAGCCATCCCACTCCACGTCGATGATGCGCTCACCGAGGCGCTGGGCTAAGGCGACCGCGTTCGAGCAGTCGTCGCGGTGCACCGAGACGCCGCGACCTTGGGTGATAAAGCCCATGATGCTATCTCCCGGCACCGGCGAACAGCAACGAGCGAGGTGGATCATTACGTCGTCGAGCCCCTCGACGTACACCCCCGCGGTGCGCCGCGACGTGCGATTCGATCGAGGCGCCTTGGTGACGGTCGTGGGCATCTGTTCGGCGTCACCGCCTCGAAGTTCACGGTCCAGGCGCTGCACCACCGCGAGCGCCGAAATCTGATTGGAGTCGATAGACATGAACAGCGCGTCGCGATCCTCGAGACCGAGCGCACTAATAACCGCGTCGAGCGCACTCGAAGAGAGCGAGGTCGCGATGGGCAGCCCCTCACGTCGCAGCGCCTTGGTGAGCTCCTCGCGGCCGCCTTCAATGGCGTCGTCTCGGCGCTCGCGTTGGAACCACTGGCGAATCTTGGATTTAGCCCGTGAGGACGCCGCAATGTTGAGCCAGTCTCTACTCGGCCCGGCGTTGTCGTTCTTGCTAGTGACAATCTCCACGACGTCGGCCGAGCGCAACACCGTGTCGAGAGGTACCAGGCGACCATTCACCTTCGCTCCGACGCAACGGTGTCCCACCTCGGTGTGCACGGCGTAGGCGAAGTCAATGGGCGTCGCACCCTCGATGAGGGCGATGACTCGACCCTTGGGCGTGAAAAGGTAGACCTCGTCTTGTCCGAGGTCCAACTTGAGTGCCTCTAAGAACGCAATCGGATCGTTCTCCTCTTCTTCCACGTCGGCGAGACGTTGCATCCAGGCGACTTCGTTTTCCG
Source organism: uncultured Acidimicrobiaceae bacterium (assembly GCA_963803745.1). GTDB lineage: Bacteria > Actinomycetota > Acidimicrobiia > Acidimicrobiales > RAAP-2 > RAAP-2. Next base: position 565,836 of record CAWDNL010000002.1, read on the forward strand.
AGGCACCCTCTTTGTAGCTCCAGTGCGCCGCGACCCCGAACTCCGCTCGACGATGCATCTCTTGGGTGCGCACCTGCACCTCGACCGACTTGCCCCGCGGACCGATGACCGTTGTGTGCAGCGACTGATACAGGTTGAACTTCGGAGAGTTGATGTAGTCCTTGAAGCGACCCTGCACCGGCGACCAGAGCGCGTGAATCGCTCCGAGGGCGGCCCAACAGTCGCGCTCTTCTTCGACAATGAGGCGCAGACCCACCAAGTCAAAGATCTCGTCGAACTCTTTGCCGCCGACGACCATCTTCTCGTAGATGCTCCAAAAGTGCTTTGGTCGCCCACGAACTTCGGCGGCAATGGAGAACTCCGCGAGTTTGGCTGACAACGTCTCCATGACCTCGCCCAGGTACGCTTCACGCTCGGGCTGACGTGCGGCAACCATCTGTTCGATCTCGGCGTAGCGCTTGGGGTGAAGGGTGGCGAAACTTAAGTCCTCGAGCTGCCACTTGACCTGTTGGACCCCGAGTCGGTGCGCGAGCGGCGCGTAAACGTCCAGCGTCTCCTGGGCAATCGCACGCTGGCGGGACATCGGCATCACCGAGATGGTGCGCATGTTGTGCAAACGGTCGGCCAACTTGATGAGCAGGACCCGCCAGTCCTGGGCCATGGCGATGAACATCTTTCGAATCGTGGCGGCCTGTTGTTCCTCCTTCGAGTCGAACTCAAGACGGTCCAACTTGGTCACCCCGTCAACCACGGCGGCAACCTGGGGGCCGAACTCACTGGCCAGCGACTGCGTGGTGACCCCGGTATCTTCCACGGCGTCGTGCAAAAGGGCTGCGGCAATGGTGATTTCGTCAAGGCCGAGGTCGGCGACAATGCCCGCTACGGCGATCGGGTGGGTCACGTAGGGCTCGCCAGTTCGGCGAAGTTGGCCCTCGTGAGCGTTGATAGCCGCTACGCCCGCGCGACGAATGAGATCGACGTCGCCCGCTTCGTGGTGCTCTCGAAAGCGCACAATGAGCCGCTCAATAGAGCTCAGCAGGACGGCGTCGCCCGAGGAGCGCGACGTGAGACTAACCATAGGGTCAGCCTACCGGCGCGTTAGCGGCGCTTCTGCTTACGCGCGCGTGCTTGGATCGTTCCGGTGAGCGCCCCTGGGCGCTGTGAACGTGCGCGGGCTGCACCGGCGACGCTCACCTGAGCTCCTTGTTGCGCGGCGCTCGTCGCGGTCAAGATGCGTCGGTCGGTGCGAGTCAACACGCGCGCAGCCAAGTCGCGATAGCGCGGCTCGCGCTCTTTCATCCACGCGAGCAGCGGACTGGCGATGAAGATCGACGAGTACGCCCCACTCATGAGGCCCACGAAGAGGGCGAGACCGTAGTCCTGCAACGTCGTGGCTCCGAGCAGGTCCGCGCCGATCAACAGCACGGCCAGCACGGGCAGGATTGCCACCAAGGAGGTGTTGATCGAGCGCGCCAGGGTCTGGTTCATGGAGAGGTTGACCATCTCGGAGTACGTCAAGTCGCCGCTCTTTAGGACGCCCTGAGTGTTATCGCGAACTCGGTCGAAGACCACCACCGTGTCGTAGAGCGAGTAACCGAGAATGGTCAAAATGGCGATGACGGTGTCCGGGGTTATCTGAAAACCGAAGAGCGAGTAGACGCCGATGGTGACCAGGAGGTCGTGCACCATGGCGATAAACGCAGCCACGGCCATCTTCGGCTCAAAGCGGATGCTGATATACGCCACGACCGCGATGAAGAAGATGACGAGCGCTTCGATCGCCTTGTCGGTGATCTGACCGCCCCAGGTGGGCCCGACGTTGCTGGTGGAGACCTGGAAGTCACTCGTATGCGCTTGCGCCGCCATAGCGTCGACCACTTTGTTGGTGAGGGTGAGCTGCGCGTTCGCCGAGAGCGCGTTGATGTCGGCCTCCACCTGGTAGGTGTCAGAACCCAACTTCTCGACAATCGGATCCGTGAGGCCGGCGCTCTTCACCGCCTTCGTCATCGAAGTAATGGAAGAGTTGGGCGCGAGCACTTCCCACGAACTTCCGCCCTTGAACTCAATGCCGAGATTGAAGCCACGTATCGCCAGAGAGCCCAGTCCCAACACGATGATCGTGATCGAGACGGTGAACCAGATCTTGCGACGTCCGACGAAGTCGACCGTGGTGAGGCCGTGGTAGAGGCGCCCGACGCGGCCGTAGTTCGGGGTCTTCTCCTCTGGGGCCACGGTCTCGGTGTCACTACTCACTGAGCGCCCCCGCGTGCAGGCCCGCGGCCATGGAAAGTTTCGAGTTGCTCGCCGATCCTCGTCGTCCAAGCAGGATCACCAACGGACGGGTGAAGTACCAGGTAATAAATACGTCCATCAACGTTGAGAGCCCGAGGAAGAAGGCGAAGCCCTTCACGTCGCCCACGGCGATGATGTAGAGCAGCACCGCACAGAGCAAACTCACCGTGTCGGCGGCCAAGACCGTGCGCCAGGCCGAACGAAAACCCCTATCGACCGACGATCGCACGGAACGCCCTGCTCGGGCCTCGTCTTTGAGTCGTTCGAAGTACACGATGTAGCTGTCCACCGTGATACCGATGGACACAATCAATCCAGTAACACCCGCCAAGTCGAAACTAGGGGCGAAGGCCGTATGGCCGAGGGCCGAGATGATCGCCCACAGCAACGACGCCGTCACCGCGAGACCGAGCACGATGACCAGTCCGAGCGCTCGGTAATAAAGGATGGTGTAAAGCAGTACCAGTGCAAGGCCGGCGAGGCCCGCGCCGAGTCCGGCGATGAGAGCGGAGTGCCCGAGCGTTGGCGACACGGTCTGGGTCGTCAGGGGCTCGAGGCGTACCGGTAGGGCACCGAAGTTCATGGCTAGTGCGAGGGTCTTGGCCGAAGCTTCGGTGAAATCGCCTGAGATCTCACCGCTGCCGCCGAAACTGGAGAAGGCCGCTTGGTTGGGCTGAATGATTGGCGCGGACTGAACAACACCGTCAAGTTCGATCGCGACGAGGGCGTGGAAGTTTTCGTCAGCGACCTTGTCCCACTCGGGACTGCCCGTGGAGGTCAAGGTGTAGTTGACGACCCAGGCGCCAACCTGGTTCTGTTGGGCGATAGCGCTCTTGACGGCGTGGCCGGTCAACTCCGAGGGACCCAAGACGTAGCGAATGTCTTTGCTGCCGAGCAGCGGCAGGAGCACTTCCTTCTTGGGGTTGTCGTTAAGGGGCGGCGTGCTCTTGATATTGGTAAAGGCCGGATCGGGCGGAATATCGGTGGTGTCACCAGTAGTCGTGTTGACGTCAAGGTTGGCTGCGGTCGTGGCGTACTGCGCGCCGCACGCTGGCAACGGCTTGTTGTCACTCTTGAGCGTGGTGCCGACCGCCGCCTCACAGAGCACGGGTCGAAAGAGGAGTTGCGCGGTCTGTCCGACCGCCTTGAGGACCGCACGCGCGTGGGTCACGCCCGGGACACTCACCACGACGTCCTTGCCTTGAAGGTTGACGGTCGCTCCCGACACGCCCAGGCCGTCGACGCGGTTGGTCAGAATTGTCACGACCTCTTGCATGTCGGCGGTCGAGGCGTGGGTGGTCGGCTTGTAGACGACCGAGAGCCCACCGGCCAAGTCAAGGCCAAGTTTGGGGCCCCAACCAAGCGACAACGTCGCTGCGAGCGATCCGAACGCAATGGCGACAACGAGGACAAGGCTGACGATCAGCGATCGCCGCGAACCAACCTGAGGGGGCATTACTTAGCGTCACCTTCCGTCGGATGGTCGTCGGTGGATTCGGGCACATCGGGAACGACGGGGTCATAGCGCCGGGCGATGGCGGTCGGAATGAAGTCCAACTCCACGCCCTTATCGGTGCGCAGCGTGATGAGGTCGGGCTCGCTTTTGACGACCGTACCAACGAAGCCGCCGATGGTCTGGGCGCGCTGGCCGACTTCGACCTTGCGGGACTGCAGGCGCTGGGCCTTTTGCCTCTTTGATCGCGGTCGAAGGTAAAAGTAGTAGAACGCGCCAAACAGAACGATGTAGATGAGGATCAGGTACGACTCATTGGAGTGAGTGGTTGTTTTGGCGGCGAACAACATGGCGAACAACATAAGGATTTCCTTCGTTAACGGACAGAGAAACTCTACTCGCTGGCCGCTAGCGCCTTAAAACAGCCCATCGTGTCGTTGACGTATTCCCAGGTGTTCGTACGCGCGTTCGGTGGCCACACGACCTCGTGGCGTGCGCACCATGAGCCCGGCGCGAAGCAGATATGGCTCGTAGGCGTCTTCGATGGTGAAGGCCTCTTCCCCACAGGCGTGGGCCAACGTCGTGAGCCCCACCGGCTGGGCGGCGAACTGCTCACAGAGCAGCGTCAAGATTCTTCTGTCGATCTTGTCGAGACCGAATTCGTCCACGCCAAAGAGGGCGAGCGCGTCAGTGGCGACTTTCACGTCGACTCGATCGTGACCCTTTACCGAGGCGAAGTCGCGCACTCTTCGTAGCAGCCGGTTCGCGATGCGTGGAGTGCCGCGACTTCGTGAGGCGATCAGCCCGGCCGCAGCGGCATCGAGCGCGACGTCGAGCAACCTCGCCGTACGCTTCGCGATGATCGTAAGTTCCTCCACGTCGTAAAGATCGAGCTGACCAATGAACCCGAATCGGTCGCGCAGCGGTGCCGCCACCAAGCCTGTTCTTGTCGTCGCGCCCACCAGCGTGAAGTTCGGCAGATCCAGTCGTATCGATCGCGCCGACGGTCCGCGACCGATCATGACATCGAGGCGCAAGTCTTCCATCGCCGGATAGAGCACCTCTTCCACGGCCCGCGAGAGTCGGTGCAGTTCGTCGATAAACAGGACGTCGCCGTCTTGAAGGTCAGTCAACAGCGCCGCCAAATCCCCGGGACGTGACAACACCGGTCCCGAAGTCACGCGAAAGCCCGATCCCATCTCGGCGGCGACAATGCTCGCGAGCGACGTCTTACCGAGCCCGGGCGGTCCCGCGAAGAGCAAGTGATCGGCACTTTGGTGACGCGTCTTGGCCGAGCCGAGGACTACTTCAAGGTGACCCACGAGATCGCGTTGCCCGACGAATTCGGCCAATGTCGTAGGTCGCAGCGAGACTTCAACGCGGCGCTCCTGTTCGTTCGCCTGGGGCGTCGCGACGTGGTCTTGCAGTCGCTCGAGGTCGAGTTCGCGTTTCACGGTCGTCTCAGCAGTTGCAGGGCGGTACGCAACGCCGTCGACTCGTCGGCGGGCAACTGCGTATCGCGCAACGCTTCGCGAATTTCGTGACTGGTGTAGCCCAGCGCACGCAGCGCGTCTTCGATGTCGGCGTCCACGTGCTCCGCCGGCTCGCCGAGTTCAAAGGCGCCGTCAACGATCACTTTGCCCTTGAGTTCGAGCACGATGCGACTGGCCGTTTTGGGTCCAATCCCGGGAATCGTCGCCACCTTCTTCACGTCGTCGTTCTCGATGGCGAAAGCCAACTCTTTAACGCTCATCGTACGAAGCGCACCCAACGCCGTCGAGGGTCCGACGCCGGGTGTTACGAGGAGGAGTTCGAAGAACTCTCGCTCTTCGAGCGTGTGAAAGCCGAAGAGCTGAATGGCGTCCTCTCGAACCACGGTGAAGATGAACAGTTCGATGAGCTCGTCAAAGGGCGGCAGCTCGCTGGAGGCGACGTGGACCTCGTAGCCGACACCTTGCACGTCGACGAGGAGCGCCCCGTTGCGCAGCTGATGCAGCACCCGTCCATTGAGCCACCCGATCACGCGCGGCTATCCAGCGGGTATCGACGCTCGACGCGAACGATCATGAAATAGGCGATGCCTAGCGCCAAGGCGTCGGCCGCATCGGGGGACTTGGGAACTTCGCTGAGTCCACAGAGCCGGGCGACCATGCCCTGGACTTGTGACTTGCTCGCCGCGCCGTAGCCGGTCACGGCGAGCTTCACCTCTTGGGAGGTGAACTGGCGAACGGCGACATTTTCGCTGCCGGCCAGGGCGATCGCCACGCCGCTGGCTTGAGCCACCCCGATGGCTGTCTTGGCGTTGCGCTGGTAGAAGAGTCGCTCCACCACGACCGCGTCGGGCGTCGTTTCCGCGAAGAGCGCCGCGAGTTCGCGGTGCAGGTCCCGAAGACGAATCTCAACCGGCAACGCAGCATCAGTTTCAATGGTGCCCGCTCGCAGAGCGCGAAAGGACTCCACGCCCTCAAAGGATCCCTCAACGAGCCCGAACCCGCAGCGCGTCAGTCCGGGATCGATGCCGAGTACGAACATACGTTCGATGCTAACCCGTCGAGGGGCTGCAAACTAGGAATTAACCGTCGAAGGCGGCCAGAAGCTCGTCGGCAATGTCGAAGTTGGCGTAGACGTTTTGGACGTCGTCGTGGTCATCGATGGCGTCCATGAGACGAAGGATTTTCTTCACTTCCGCCTCGTCGGTGACCGGCACGATGTTCTGGGCCACCAGCGTCAACTCGGCGCTCAGAACCTTGAGGCCATGCTTTTCGAGGGCGTCGCGCACGAATCCGAGGTCGTGAGGCTCGGTCGTCACCGTGTAATTCTTGCCGTTGGCCTCGTAGTTTTCGGCGCCGACCTCCATGATCCACTCAAGCAGTTGGTCTTCGTCGATGGGGCCCTGGACCTCGATGACGCCCTTGCGCTCGAACTGCCAGGAGACGGCACCCGGTTCGGCGATCGCTCCCCCGTTTCGTCCGAAGACGTGCTTGATCTCGGCGCTCGTACGGTTTCGATTGTCGCTGAGCGTTTCCACGATCACGGCCACGCCGCTCGGGCCATAGCCCTCGTAACTGATCGCCTCGTAGCGCACGCCTTCGAGTTCACCCGTGCCACGCTTCACCGCTCGATCGATGGTATCGATGGGCACGGAGGACTCGCGGGCCTTTTGGTACATGGTGCGTAGTGCCGCGTTGGTGCTCACGTCACCCCCACCTTCGCGGGCCGCTACTTCAACCTGGCGAATGAGTTTGGCGAAGACCTTGGCGCGAGCCGAGTCCTTGGCACCCTTGCGATGCTTGGTCGTTGCCCACTTTGAATGGCCGGACATCTATCCCTCCCGCCCCGAAGGGCCCCGCCATCGTAGCGAAGATTAAAGCGAGTCGAGAAAGAGACCGTGCAAACGAGTGTCGCTCGTGAGCTCCGGATGAAAGGAGGCCCCCCAGACGTGACCCTGGCGCACGAGCACCGGGTGATCGCCGTCACCGTGGTCGAGTGACGCCAAGACTTTTACGTCTTTACCGCAACGTTCAATCTTGGGTGCACGAATAAAGACGCCCGGCGTCTCGCCGAGACCTTCTACTTGGAGCAGAGTTTCGAAACTCGCGATCTGACGGCCGTAGCCATTTCGCCGTACCGACACCGACAGTGCGCCATAGCTCCACTGATCCTTGCGGCCATCGGTTACTTCCTCACTCAGCAAGATGAGTCCCGCGCACGTCCCAAAGATGGGCAACCCTTCTTTAATGCGATTTCCCAAAGGGTCTTTGAGACCCGAGGTTTTGAGCAGATGAGCGATGGTCGTGGACTCTCCGCCCGGCAACACCAGGCCATCGACGCTCTCTAACTGCTCGAGCGTGCGAACCTTGACGACCTCTGCGCCCAGTGACTCGAGCGTCGAGACGTGTTCGCCTATGTCACCTTGTAGCGCGAGAACACCAACGCGCGGCACTACCAACCACGCTCGGCCAAGCGCTGTTCGAGGGTCGAGGTCTCCCAACCCTTCATTGCCGATCCGAGTCCCGTCGAGACCTTCGCCACGACGCTCGGGTCTTCGAAGTGCGTGGTCGCTTCAACAATGGCCCGGGCCATGCGCACCGGGTCCTCGCTCTTAAAGATGCCCGAACCGACGAAGACTGCTTCCGCACCGAGCTGCATTACAAGTGACGCATCCGCTGGTGTCGAAATGCCTCCGGCGCAGAAGAGCGGTACGGGGAGTTTGCCGACTTGCGCGACCTCTTGAACGAGCGGGAGCGGAGCCTGGAGATCCTTTGCCAGGGCGTAAAGCTCATCTTTGTCGGCGCTGTGAAGCCGTCGCATCTGCGCGTTGATGGTTCGTAGGTGACGCACCGCTTCAACCACGTTGCCGGTGCCGGCCTCACCCTTGGAGCGAATCAGGCACGCGCCCTCACTAATACGGCGAAGCGCCTCGCCCAGGTTGGTCGCGCCGCACACGAAGGGAACCGTGAACGCCCACTTGTCGATGTGGTTCTCTTCGTCGGCCGGCGTCAGGACCTCGGACTCGTCGATGTAGTCGACGTCGAGGGCTTCGAGAATCTGGGCCTCGGCGAAGTGGCCGATGCGAGCCTTGGCCATCACCGGAATCGTGACCGCCGCTTGAATCTCTTGGATCATGAGTGGATCGCTCATGCGAGCTACGCCCCCGTCACGGCGAATGTCGGCCGGCACGCGTTCGAGAGCCATCACGGCGACGGCACCGGCGTCTTCGGCGATCTTCGCCTGCTCGGGGTTGACCACGTCCATAATGACGCCCCCACGAAGCATGTCCGCGAGACCGCGCTTTACGAGAGAGGAGCCGGTGGTCGACGGGGTTTCAGAAGGACTCATGCCCCAAGCCTAATGGCCGCTCACTACCACTCTTCGAGGGCGCGGGCGCGTAACTCCACGTCGTCGAGGTCACTCAAGTCACTCGTAGGACGTTCGCTCCACTGGTCGAAGAAGACCCATCGCCACTGGGCGTAGTTAGCTGAGGAGAAGAATGAGTCGGGCGCAACGTGTTGACGCGCGCACTTGCGAAGCGCGCCGGCGAGGCCGAGTGGATAGCGGATGCTGGCGGCCGCGACTTCGTCGGCCCGATAGGTCTTGCCCACCCCGGCGAGCGTTCGACGGGCGTCTTCGTTGAGCGTGACGACCGACGCCAGGCTTTCGCGCTCTAAGAGTCCAAGGCGCTGACGGGCGAGACAGTGCGCCACCACGCCTTCGAGTTCGATGAGCTCAAAGTCCTGCATCACCGCACTCGTCACGAAGAGCGCGTAGTTCGCCCCGTGGGGCACGAGTGCGGCGTTGTAGCCCTGGTCGGCCACGACGTACGCCGAAGCGTTGTCGACGCCGAAGGTTGCCGCGAGGCGGTCAAGCACCGTCACCAGGCGTAGCCGTTCGGTACCGTCGCCGCCGGCGTCGAGGGTCTCGAGCATCTTCGCCCCGAGTTGGCGACCGCGTTCGGCGTAGCGAGCCAACTCCCGTCGCCCCAAGAACACGTAACCGACTCCCAGCAGTAGGCCCACTCCCGCCATCCACGGTGTGACCACAATGCCGGCAACAATGAGTCCGAGGGCCACCACGTAAACCGCTACGGTCAGGGGAAGTTGACGTCGAATGACGAAGCGCCGAAGGACTCGCTGATTATGAAGTCGCTCGCTGGTCGAGGGCGAGTAAGGGTTCTGCCAAGTCGGGTCGAGCACCGGTGCCACGTAGCGCGGCCCGCGATCGCGAGAGGCGTGCGCGCGGCGAGAGCGCGATCGTTGCTTAGTGGCCACGTAGCAAGGCTACTGGGTTGCTTGAAAATAACGCTGCGCCACTTCGTAGCGCTCCTCGTACGCGTCCACGAGCCTTGCCATCGACCAACCTTCGGCGTAGGCCCTCGCGGCGGCAAGGTCAGCATCGCTTTCACCTTCAAGGGCTCGCTGAATCGCGTCTTCGAGTGAAGATGCGCTCCCGGCGGCAAACAACGTGGCATGACCACCCGCCGCTTCGCGGTAGCCCTCAATGTCACTGGCCACGACGAGCGTCTCGCTGGCCATCCCTTCGAGCAGCACGGTTCCAAAGCTCTCGCCGTGTGTGGATGGCGCAACGAGTACGTCCACTCGACGCAGCCAAGAGCGCTTTTCCTCGTCGCTCACCCGCCCGAGAAACTCAATCGCCGAGTCACTTCGCGCGAGCGACTCAAGGCGCCCTCTATCGGGTCCGTCGCCCGCGATCACGAGACGCCACGCCCCTTCGCCTCGAGTGTTGTGCGCCTTCGCGGCGTTGATGGCAACCCCCACACCCTTCCGCTCTTCCAGACGCCCGACGTAGAAGAGCACTGGCGTCGATGAACGTTGGCGCGGCGACGCGACGAATCGATCAACTTCGAATCCATTGAAGAGCACCTCGCTTCTAAGGCCGCAGGCTTGCAGAAGCGTTCGCGCCGCGGCGTCGCTTACCGACACCGCCACGTCGACGCGGGTAGCCAGTCGTTCGAGGAGGGGCTTGCTGAAAGTGAGCGCCGGACCATCGCCACTGCGATGAAACGTTCCGACGGCGCCACGCTGATGAGCCCACAGGGTTGACCAGCCAAGCAACGGCGCGAAGGGCTCGTGAAAGTGCACGACGTCCGCTCGAAACGCGTCGACGGCGGCGCGAGTCCTCGAGGACGCGATCGGCGAGAGCGTCAGCGGTGCCCTCGATCCATTCGCGGGCAGTGAGAGGCGCATTCCGAGGCGCAGCACCTTGGCGGGGGTGTCGTAATTCGTATCGTCACTGTCGTCCGGCGCGACTATTAATACGTCACGTCCTCTCGAACTCAAGACGCGGCTCATCGCAAGTGCCTGTTCCTGCGCCCCTCCGTAGACGCTCAGCGCGTACGGAGAGATGAGGGCGATGCGTTGGACGCTCATGAAGCGACGAATCGAGGTTCGAGCACGTGCCACTGTTCGGGCGCTCGTCGAATCAGTCGTTCGAGATCCCGCGTGACGCTCTGGGTCACGCGCCTGACGTCCTCACGAAGACTCTTGGTGCGCTCCACCTCAACCGGCGCCATGACCACGGCGAAGTGATCGCGACCAGGACCCGTGTAACACGAGGCCGCGACGAGCGTCGCACCGGTGCGAAGCGCTAGCGTCGCCGGTCCCGCGGGCATCGCCACGCATTCGCCAAAGAACTCGACGTCAATGCCGTTTCCTTGGATGTCGCGATCACAGAGCAGGCCGACCACGCCGTTGCCGCGAAGCGTCGACAACAAGACCGTGCCCGCGTGATCGTCGAGTGCTTCGACGTGAATGCCCATCGCCTCTCGCTTCTCTTTGAACCACGAGAAGAGTTCCGGCGGTTCCAATACTTCGGCGACCGCGGTCATCGTGAGATCGAGAGTGTGCAAATAGGCGCCGCCCCACTCCCACGAGCCGATGTGCGGCAGGGCGATGATGATGCCCTTGCCGCGTTCCTTGGCCGCCAAGAGATGTTCAAGACCTTCGGCAATAGTGAAGCGTTCGGTGATGACCGACGTCGAAAGCGCCGGCAACTTCGCACCCTCGGCCCAGTACCGACCGTAACTTCGAAACCCCCGCTCGACAAACTCCTCTAAGAGGGCCTCGCTCGGTCGCTCCCCTACTGGCGAAAGTACGTGAGCCAGGTTGTTCGAGAGGTTGGCCCGTCTGGCGGCGCTGTGGTGTCCAATAGTGGCGCCGATGGAGCGCGCAACGGTGACGTCCACCTGTTCTGGTAGGGCTTCCATCAGCACGCCGACGGCCTTAAAGAGCGCGACGCGCGACTTGGGGCCCACCACTAGTGACGCGATGCGCGGCTGAGACCTCGACGTAGGCGGCGGCTGTGCTGACGAGCGCGCAGATCCAAGGTCGACGAGGGCGCCGGCCGCGCGGCCACTTGCCACACTCGCCAGAACCGCCCCCCGGCGGTCATGGCGGTGAGCGCCAGCATGATCCACAGAACCGGAATGAAGATCTGCGTGGCCAGGAGGCCCACGCCCAAGAGGATCATCCGTTCAGCCCGCTCCATGAGCCCACCCTTGGCGACGAGCCCCAGGCTTTCAGCCTTGGAGCGCTGATAGGAGATCATGAACGTGGTCGTCAAAATGGCGAATGGTAGTAGAACGAGCTGTCCGTGGTGGTGCGCCGTTAAGTAGTAGGCAACGCCGCCCATGATGACGGCGTCGGCGATGCGATCAGACACCGAGTCAAAAAAACTGCCCCGTTGGCTAGCGCGCTGAGAGGCCTTGGCGACCGGCCCGTCGAAGAGGTCGTGAAGACCCGTCAACGTTAAGAGCAGGATCGCCCAGTAGTGCAACCCCACGGCGATGGCCCACGCCGTGGCGCAGGCGAAGACGAGCCCCGAACCGGTCAGTACGTCAGCCGAAAAACCTATTCGAACGAGCCAGCGCCCCACAGGCGCTGTCGTCGCATCTACCGAGTGTCGGAACTTGCCGTCGAACATCGGCCCTCTTGGCTCATGGGGCCGAGTCTACCGGCATCGTCCACGAGTTCCCGGCCTAGAGATTGGCGTGGACCTTACGCCAGGTGGACTGCAGCGACTCGGGAAGAACTCGCGTCTCGCCAATGGTGGTCATGAAGTTCGTGTCGCCGTTCCAGCGCGGCAACGCGTGGGCGTGTAGATGCTGGGGGATGCCCGCACCTGCGGCGATGCCGAGATTCATGCCGACGTTCATGCCCTCGGGGTCATAGGTCGTGTTGAGTGCGCGTACCGTCGCGCGCAGGGTAAGAAAAAAGTCCTCGTACTCCTCGTCGCTGAGGTCCTCCAGCATCGCCACGTGTCGATAGGGCACCACCAAGAGGTGGCCCGAGCCGTAGGGAAATGCGTTGAGGACGACGTAGGTGAACGTGCTTTTCTTAAGAACTCCGGTCGATTCGTCCACCTTTTCGGTGCCGAGACGACAGAACACACACTCATCGGGTGCCTCGTCGAATTCGCCCGCGAAAGCGCCCGTGACGTAACTCTCGCGCCACGCCGCCGAGAAGCGTTCTAGCGCCACGCGGGTGCTTCCGGCGAGGCGTGGTTACGAATCTCCTCGACGAGCCGCTCGCTGAACGCTCCCAGCGTCACGCCTCGCTCGGGATCGTTCGATCCGCGCGCGTTCACCCCGAGCGTGCCCTTCGCGACGTCGTCGTCGCCCACGACCACCACGTAGGGAATCTTCTCCAGCTTCGCCTTGCGGACGCGCGCGCCTAAGGGTTCACTCGCTTCTTCCACGTTGACGCGCACACCCTCTTGACGAAGGAGGGCCGCGACCTCGTAGGCGTAGTCGTCGTGGTCGTTGCGCACGCCGAGTACTCGAACCTGTTCGGGGGAGAGCCACGTCGGCAGGTTGCCGGCGTAGTGCTCAATGAGAATGGCGATGAAGCGTTCTACCGAGCCAAAGAGGGCCCGGTGAATCATGATGGGGCGCTGGCGGGAGTTGTCGGGCGCCACGTAAGTGGCGTCGAAGTTTTTCGGCTGCTGAAAGTCCAACTGAACTGTCGACAACTGATGAGTTCGTCCAATCGAATCGCGGGCCTGCACGGAGATCTTGGGCCCGTAGAACGCACCGCCTCCGACGTCGAGCGCGAAATCGAGCCCGGCCCTGTTCGCGACGCTCGCCAGTGTGGCCTCGGCCTCTTCCCACTCGAAGTCCTCGCCGACGGACTTCTCGCTCGGACGGGTCGAGAGTTCCAAATAGAACTCGCTGAGACCAAAGTCACGCAACAGATCGAGCACGAAGTTGAGGGTCGATTCGATCTCTTCGGCCATCTGTTCGCGCGTGCAGAAGATATGTGCGTCGTCCTGGGTCATGCCCCGCACTCGCGTCAGCCCTTGCACGACACCCGAGAGCTCGTAGCGATAGACCGATCCGAACTCGAAGAGGCGAAGCGGGAGTTCGCGGTAACTGCGTGGTCGGGCTTTGTAGATCAGAAGGTGAAACGGACAGTTCATCGGCTTTAAGTAGTAGTGCTGACCCTCGTCGAGCTCCATCGGCGGGTACATCGATTCGGCGTACCAGACGAGGTGGCCCGAAGTTTCAAAGAGCTCTGCCTTGGAGATGTGCGGCGAGTACACGAACTCGTAACCAGAGACCTCGTGGCGCTGGCGCGAATACTCCTCGAGGACTCGTCGAATGGTCCCTCCGCGCGGATGGAAGATAGCGAGGCCCGGGCCGATTTCGCTCGGGAAGGAGAACAAGTCGAGTTCATGTCCAAGTTTGCGATGGTCGCGAGCCTCCGCTTCCTCGAGCTGTCGCAGGTGCGTCTCTAACGCTTCCTTCGACTCCCACGCGGTCCCGTAGATGCGTTGCAGTTGCGGATTCTTTTCGTCTCCGCGCCAATACGCGCCCGCCACGCGCGTGAGCTGGAAGTGCCCGAGTCGCGAGGTGCTCGGCACGTGGGGACCCCGACAGAGGTCGATGAACTCACTCGAGTTCCGATACGTCGAGATCACCGAGTCACTGCCGGTCTCGGCGAGGTCCTCTTCACTGCCCCCGCGGGCGACGGCCTCGATGATCTCGATCTTGTAAGGCTGATCCAGAAAGATCACGAGCGCATCGTCAATGGAGTACTCAGCGCGGACGAAAGGTTGGTCCTCGGCGATGATGGCGCGCATCTCCGCGTCCACGCGGACCAGATCGTTGTCACTAAAGTGGGCGCCACCAGGGAGTTCAAAGTCGTAGTAGAAGCCGTCTTTTATGGCCGGACCAATCGCGTAGAGAGCCCCCGGCCAGAGCCTCGTCACGGCTTGGGCCATCACGTGGGCACTGGAGTGGCGAATGATGTCACGGCCCTCTTCGCTGGCCGGCGTCACGATGGCGACCTGATCGCCATCTTCGAGTGGTGTCGTGAGATCGCTCAAGTGTCCATTTACACGTGCCGCGAGAGCGTCCTTGGCGAGTCGAGCGCCGACCAAGCGTGCCAGGTCGAGGGCCGATGAACCCTCGGGCGCGGCGCGAATACTGCCGTCAGGGAGCTCTACGTTGAGGTCGGACATCAGGGCCTTTCGTTTGCTACAGCGTAATGCCGAGCAACGAGGCGCCCGAAGCGACGCTCGAACCCGCGTGCGCCGCGGCGTCGAGTGCGCGCAGCGCGCCGGGCGTGTCAAGGTCGTCGTCTAACGCACCCCGTACGTCATCGAGCACCGAGGAGTACCTTCCCGTCGTAAGGGTTGTGCGCCAGGTCGCGAGTCGCGACTGCGCGCGAAGAAGAAGGTCCTCGCGCCACTCCCAGTCCTCGCGGTAGTGGTGATCGAGCAGCGCGAGACGCACCGCCGCGCTTTCGGAGCGCTCAACGAGATCGTGAACGAAAACGAGGTTGCCGAGCGACTTACTCATCTTGATGCCGTCGAGGCCGACCAGCCCGACGTGCATCCAGTGTTTGACGAAGGTCGTGCCCGTCACTGTCTCACTTTGAGCGACCTCGCACTCGTGATGGGGAAAGGCCAGGTCGCGGCCTCCGCCGTGCACATCGACGGTTTCGCCGAGCTCACGAAGCGCCAGCGCCGAACACTCGACATGCCAACCCGGTCGGCCCGGTCCCCAACGCGACTCCCACGCCGGCTCGTCCTCGAGGGAGGGCTGCCACAGAACGAAGTCGAGCGGGTCGCGCTTATTAGGATCATCGGGTCGTCCGCCGTGAATCGCGGCCAGATCGAGCATCGACTCTCGGCTCTCGTGACTTATTTGGCCAAAGCGCGGGAACTTCGAGACTTCGAAGTAGACGCTGCCGTTTACTTCGTAGGCGATACCCAGTTCGAACGTCTTTCCGATCAAGGTCAGGATGTCGGGTATGGCGCTGGTCGCGCGCGGCTCGGCAAACACCGGCAGCAGATTGATCAGTTTCATGTCGCCTTCGAAGGTCACCAT
This sequence comes from uncultured Acidimicrobiaceae bacterium, assembly GCA_963803745.1. Classification (GTDB taxonomy): domain Bacteria; phylum Actinomycetota; class Acidimicrobiia; order Acidimicrobiales; family RAAP-2; genus RAAP-2. The sequence goes on from CAWDNL010000002.1 coordinate 581,429, forward strand.
TTCCTGGGCGGCGAGGTCCAGGTAGTTCACGCCCAACTCGCGCGCCTTACGCAACATGTCGTCATCCACGTCGGTCACGTTGCGCACGCACGTCACCTCGTGCCCGGCATCCAGGAGGCGGCGCGTGAGCACGTCAAAGCTCAAGTAGACAAAGGCGTGGCCGAGGTGCGCCGCATCATAGGGCGTAATGCCACAGGTGTACATCGTCACGATCGGTCCGACGTTGAGTGGGTGCACGCCACGTCGGGCGCTGTCGAACAGCTGCATTACTCCCCTAGTCCGGCGAATCTGACGTACGTGTGAGCTTTGTGACGCATGTTGATCGAGATGCACACGGCGGTGAGCGCTTCCACGGCGCTCGCCAGTGACATCGATCCGGCGACTATCGCGCGCAGACCGGGCATGTCATTAACGATCTGGCCCACGACGTCGCGCGCGTCGGCGCTGTCAGAGAAGACGACGACGTCGGCGTCGAGTCCGCTGTCGAGGTTTTCCATTTCGCTGGCGGGCAGGTGATGGAAGGCCCCGACGATGGTGCTCTCGGGTAGGGCGAAGGCAATCTGCGCGGCCATGGAACCGCGCGGCGGATAGAGCGGAACGAGTTCCTTACCTTCTCGAACCAGCGCGTTTACCATCGAGATCACCACTTTGCCCGCGAGTCGCGATCTCAATGCGCTGACCGTCGCCACGGATGAGTCCCACGGCGTCGCCACGATGACGAGTTCGCAGTCCGCCGCTACATCGTTCGACGCGCCGCGTACGACGCCTTCTCCGCGAGCCAATAGCGTGCTCGCCGTCACTTCGGCGCGAGTGGCGTCACGCGAACCGAGGATGACGTCGTAGCCCGCGCTCGCGAGACGAATAGCCACACCCCGTCCGGCCGGGCCGGTGCCACCTAAGACGCCCACTGTTGTCATCGTCATCCTTTTGTTAGAAAACCTAGAAGTACGCTAACAACATGGCACTCCTGAGCGACCACCGTATCTTGGTTACCGGCGTCTTGACGGACGACTCACTGGCCTACGGCATCGCCCGGCGTGCCCTCGAAGAGGGGGCGACCCTCGCGCTGTCAGGCTTCGGTCGCGGCACGTCGATTACTCGGCGAACCGCGAAGAAGTTGGGCGACGTCGGCGAAGTCATAGAGCTCGACGTGACCAGCCCCGAGCAGATCGCGGCGGCGGTGAGTGAAGTGACGTCGCGCTTTGGACGCTTGGACGGACTAGTGCACGCCATCGGTTACGCACCACCCAGCTGCCTTGGTGCGGGTATGTTCGCCGCGCCCTTTGAGGACGTGGCGATCGCCTTGCACGCTTCGACCTACTCTTTAGCGGCCCTGGTGGGGGCCTTTCGTCCGCTGCTACAAAAGAGCGAAGCGCTGGGCGGCGCGTCGGTCGTCGCGCTCGACTTCGACGGCTCGAGGGCGTACCCGCTCTACGACTGGATGGGCGTGATGAAGGCCGCCCTCGAGTCACTCGGACGCTACGTGGCACGAGAGGTCGGCCCCGACAAGATTCGTGTCAACATGCTCGCCGCCGGTCCCATTCGCACCATGGCCGCCAAGTCGATACCGGGCTTCTCAATATTCGAAGACACCTGGAGCGAGCGAGCGCCACTCGGCTGGGACGTGCGCGACGCGAGCGCCGTGGCCGACGCGGGAGTCGCTCTGTTGTCACCACTGCTACGTGGCACGACCGCCTCAATCATTCACGTCGACGGCGGCGCCCACGCCATGGGCTAATCCTCTTGGGGGCGAAACTGCGTTTCGTAGAGATCGCGATAGAGGCCCGGACGGGCGTGTAGTTCTCGGTGGGTGCCGCGCTCTACCACGCGTCCTTGATCGATCACCAAAATCTGATCAGCGTTTCTGATGGTCGAGAGACGGTGCGCGATGACGAGCGACGTGCGCTCTTTCATCGTCTCATCGAGCGCCCGTTGCACCGCCGCCTCACTCTCCGCATCTAAATGCGCCGTTGCCTCATCTAGCACGACGAGGTGGGGTGACTTGAGCAACAGTCTCGCGAGGGCGACACGTTGCTTTTCGCCTCCAGAGAGCCGGTAGCCCCGTTCTCCGACCACCGTCGAGAGTCCCATCGGCAACGACGCCACGAGCTCAGCGATCTGCGCTGCCGCGAGCGCTCGCGCTATCTCGTCATCGGTGGCGTTGGGTTTCGCGAAGAGCAGATTCGCGCGCAGGGTGTCGTGAAAGAGGTGGGCGTCTTGAGTGACCACGCCGACCGTCGCGTTGAGCGACGCCGTGGTCGCCTCACGAAGGTCAACGCCGTTAATCGTGACGGAACCGCGATCGACGTCGTAGAGACGAGAGACCAACATCGAAATCGTGGTCTTGCCACCGCCACTCGGGCCAACCAGCGCGGTCATAGTGCCGGGCGCCACCTCGAAGCTGATGTCGTGCAGCACGGAAGTACGAGGTGTGTTTTCGAGTCGCGCTACCGCTTCGAGTGAAGCGAGTGACACGTCCTCAGCGCCGGGGTAGGAGAAATCTACGTGACTGAATCGAAGGTCGGCCGGTCGATCGGGGATCGGTCGCGCGTTCGGGCTCTCTTTGATCATCGGCTCCAGGTCCAGCACCTCAAAGAGACGCTCGAAACTCACCATCGCGGACATGTAGTCAATGTTGAGGTTGGACAGTTGCGTCAGCGGACCGTAAAGACGAGTCAAGTACGCCGTCAGCGCTACGACTGTTCCCACGGCCAGAACTCCGTGCACCGCCTCGACGCCACCGAAGCCGTAGGCGAAGGCCGTCGCGAGCGACGCCGTCAGTGAGAGGGTGATGAAGAAAAATCGTTGATAGGTGGCTTGGCGGATGCCGATGTCACGTACTTGGGCCGCGCGGTTCTCAAAGCCCTCTCGCTCTTCGCTCGGACGACCAAAGAGTTTGACGAGCATGGCACCGGCGACGTTGAAGCGCTCGCTCATGACCATATTCATCTCGGCGTTGAGTTCCATGCCGCGTTGGAAGAGGGTGCCGAGCTTTCTCCCGACCCGACGCGCCGGAATAAGAAAAACGGGCACCAGCACGAGGGCGACCAGCGTGATGGGCCAACTCAGGATGAACATCACCACCAAAATGATCACGACCAAAATGATGTTGCCCACGACATTGGAGAAGAGGTCCGTAAAGGCCTGCTGGGCGCCAACGACGTCGTTGTTGAGCCGACTTATCAGCGCGCCCGTCTGCGTTCGTGAGAAGAAAGCGATGGGCATCTCTTGAATGTGACGAAAAACCTCGGCGCGTAAGTCGTAGATAAGACCTTCGCCAATGACCGCGGAGAGCCGCCGCTCGATCATCTGCAGCCCGGCGTCGCCGATGGCGAGAATCGCGGTCGTCACGGCCAACCCGATCACCAGCGCAGTGCGGTGGCGATAGATTCCGACGTCAATGATCTCACGCAACAACAGCGGCGAGACCGAGGAAATGATCGCGTCGAAGATGACGACGACGAGGAAGATAATAAGTACGGGGCGGTAGTGCTTAGCGAACCTCAGTATTCGTGGCAGCGTGCCCTTTTTGATCTTGTGTTCGAGGATGGAACGGTCCTGTCGCATCGACCGCATTCCCATTCGAGCGGCTGGTCCCCCGCCACCTCCGTGCATACTCATTTGAACTCCTCAGCCAACGAGCATAGGAAGCAACGGAACGATCACGAGCGCCCGAGCGCCCGCGCAGCACCTGTTCGCGGGGCAGAAACAGTCGTTACGTACGTCGCTAGGACAGCGTCGCGCTGACGACGATGACGACGCCGAGGGTCATCATCACGCACGCCCCAATCGTTCGAAGCCGTATGAGTCGCGTAGTGGAACTCGACAGCCATACGCGCGCGGTCCCGGCAATCAGTCCCCACGTCGAGTCGCTGCAAAAAGCCATCACGCTAAAGAGCGCACCCAGAATGAGCAGTTGCACGGTCACGTTTCCCTTCGATCGATCAACGAAGTGAGGGAATACCGCGACGAAAAAGACCAGTGCCTTCGGATTCAACACGCCCACCGCGTAGCCCTGACGCACGATGTGGATCTTCGACGGTCGCCCCGCGTCGCTACCAACTAGGGCCTCGGCGTGCTCGCGACGATGGCGGAACGCGTCAAAACCGAGCCATAACAGATACAGCCCGCCGGCCAACTGCAACACCACCGAGAACGCCTTGGAACGCTCGATCAGCGGGCCCAATCCCACCGCCACGATGGCCGAAAGTGTCAACGTTCCCAGGCTGTTACCGAGCACCGTCAACACCGCCACGGCGCGACCGAACGCCACGCCGCGAGCCAAGGTGAACAGAACGCTCGGTCCGGGAACGATGATGATCACCATCGACGCCACGACAAACGCCGCCAGCTGTCCGCCGCTTATCACGAGTTTCGCTCGCCGGTACCCGGTGCGCTACGCACCAGCCTCGCAACACCGCGGTGGTAGTCCATGGTTCGAGCCACGCTAATCGCGTGTCGAGGCTCGTTCTTAACTAATTTCTCCCGACATCGTTGTCGTCGTTCTAACTTGGAGTCATGACACCACACGACGTCCACTTTCCGAGCGAGTTCTCCTGGGGCACCTCCACTTCGGCGTACCAGATTGAAGGGGGTAACACGAATACCGATTGGTGGCGGTACGAACGCGCCGAAGGTACGCACGCGGTAGAGATCTGCGGCGAGGCCTGTGACTCGTGGAATCGTTACGAAGAGGACTTCGACATTCTGGCGTCCCTTGGTCTCAACTCGTTTCGTCTTTCGGTGGAGTGGGCTCGCATCGAGCCCGAGCGGGGCGTCTTCTCCGACGAAGCACTCGAGCACTATCGGCTTGTCATCGAGGCCTGTCACGCGCGCGGCATTGTCCCCGTCGTTACCTTGCATCACTTCACGCTGCCGCTGTGGGTGGCCGACGAGGGTGGTTTCGAAAGCGCTGACATCGTCTCGCTCATGGGCAACTATGCGCGCAAGGTGGCCGAATCGCTCGGCGATCTCATCGGCGTCGCCTGCACCATCAACGAACCAAACATCGTGGCGATCATGGGCTATCTCATCGGGCTATTCCCGCCACAGGTCACGAGCTGGGAGCAATTTGTCAATGTCAATGAGACACTTAGAGCGTGCCACGTCGCCATGCGTAACGCCCTTAAAGAAGGACCGGGTACGTACCCCGTCGGACTAACTCTTTCGATGCACGAGTGGGAGGCCCTGCCCGGATCCGAAGAGCGGCTGAACTCCTTTCGAGAAGAGATGGAAGATAAGTATCTGTTCTCACTGCAAGGTGACGACTACGTCGGCGTGCAGTGTTACACCAAATTCATTGTGGGACCCGACGGCGTCGTCACGCACCCTGACGGCGAAGTGACCGACATGGGTTATCTCTTCTGGCCCCAGTGTGTCGACTACACCGTGCGTCGCGCCATTGAATTGGCCAAGATACCCGTCATTGTCACCGAAAACGGCATTGGCACGGCCGACGACGAGCAGCGCGTGCGCTATCTCAATGAGGCGCTGCGTGGTGTGCGACACCTCCTCGACGACGGGCTCGACGTGCGTGGATATTTCCAGTGGTCGCTGCTCGACAACTTTGAGTGGACGTTCGGCTATCGACCAAAGTTTGGCATCGTCGAAGTTGACCGGACAACCTTCGCTCGCACACTAAAACCGTCCGCGCAGTGGTTCGCGCAAGCAACTCGTAACTTCTTTACAACTTCGTGACAAAGCAGTAATCGCAACGAATTCACATAAACGCACACCTACGATTGATGCGTACGACGACTTGATAACTGACTGGTTGATAGCCGTCGTGCAGACCCTAGGAGGTGCTGAATGCGCCGTCACTCAAGGCCCGTTCGAGGCACGCTGCTGCGAAGGGCATTGGGCTGGACGGGGGCGCTGACCCTCATCGGCGGACTCGCCGTCTGGGGATTTCCTAGTGGACCAGCCCTGTCTTCCGCGGTCGCGACGCCATCCTGCACGACGGCCAACCTCGATGTCTGGCTGAACACTATGGGCAATGGCGCCGCCGGCAGCACCTACTACAACTTGAATTTCACCAACCTCTCGGCTCACGCCTGCACCCTGCGCGGCTACCCTGGCGTCTCGGGCGTCACCCAGGCCGGTATCCAACTCGGCAGCGCGGCGTCACGTGACCCCGAGCACGCACCCGTTCTCATTACGCTCAGCAGTGCCAAGAGCGCGCATGGATTCCAAGACGACACGGCGCGCAGCACCGCCACGGTCATCCTGCAGATTACGGACGCGTACAACTACCCTCCCTCCACGTGCGGGCAGGTTACGGCGGCCGGACTGCGCATCTACCCACCAGGCCAAAAAGAGTCGACCGTTGTTCCCTACCCCTTCGTCGCCTGCGCCAATAGCGGACCCAGCTACCTGCACACCGAGGCCGTAGAGAAGTTCGTGCCTGGTCCGTAAGGGTCCTTGACACGAGTCAAGACGGTTGTTATATTTCACTAGGTTACTAGTGAAATGAGCCTAGGATGATCGAGTTTTACATTGACGCCCACTCGGGTGTTCCTCCGTATCTGCAGCTGATACAGCAGGTGCGCCGAGCACTCAAGCTGGGACTGCTTTTCGAAGGTGACCAGTTACCGACCGTCAAAGAGGTCGTGGGACGCCTCGCCATCAACCCGAACACGGTGTCGAAGGCGTACCGCGAACTAGAACACGAAGGACTCGTCAGCGCTCGAACGGGGGTGGGCACCTTTATTGCCAAGTCGCTTGACAATACGTCGATCACGGCGCTCGCTCCACTTCGCCACGATCTCCAGCAGTGGATGATGACAGCCCGTAAAGCCGGGCTGGACGACGAGAGCATCGATGCACTCGTACGAGAGTGCTTTCGGTCCACCTCGGGGACGGTAGCGGTATGAGCGCCGTCGTAAAGACCGAGGGACTAACCAAGCGCTACCGCCGCCACGTAGCGCTGAGTGACTGCACGCTTGAAATACCCGAGGGTCACGTCGTCGGACTCGTCGGTCCCAACGGCTCGGGCAAGACGACGTTGCTCAGCCTCACCGCCGGTCTGCTTTCACCAAGCGCCGGGACCGTTGAAGTGTTCGGAGAACGCCCCGCCGCGGGTCCCGCGCAGTTGCGCCGAGTCGGATTCGTCGCACAGGACACGCCCACCTACTCCGCTTTGAGCGTGCAAGACCATCTCCGTTTTGGGGCGCATACCAATTCGGGGTGGGACGAGTCGTTGGCCCAACGTCGAGTTGAACAACTCGGCTTAGATCTTCGCCGACGCGCGGGCAGGCTCTCTGGCGGTCAGCGCGCCCAGTTGGCACTAACGCTAGCCATCGCCAAACGCCCCGACGTACTTATTCTCGATGAACCCATCGCGAGTTTGGATCCCTTGGCGCGACGCGAGTTCTTACAGATCTTGATGGAAACGGTCGCCGAGCACCAGGTCAGCGTGATCCTCTCTTCGCACCTGGTCGCCGACGTCGAACGAGTCTGCGACTACCTCGTCATACTCGTCTCTTCTCGGGTGCAGCTCGCGGGCGAAGTCGAGGACCTCCTCGATTCTCACCATCGATTGGTTGGTCCTCGAGATGATGTAAAGGAAACGCCCGACAATCAAGTCGTCATCGAGGCCAGTCACACCGATCGCCAGAGCACGTTGCTCGTTCGCTCGGACGGACCAATCGTGGATCCCAAGTGGACGGTTGAGGCAGTCACCCTGGAAGACCTCGTCCTCGCTTACATGGGTCAGGGCAAACGGTCGACGATCGACAACGAGGTCACTTCGGAGGATCCGAAGTGACCTGGCTCGCGTGGCGACAGTATCGTTGGCAAGGAGCGTTCGCCCTCTTTGCATTGATTGTCTTCGCCGTCCTTTTCGGCGTAACGGCGCCACACATCTGGCACACCTACAACACGGTGGTCAAGCCGTGCAGTCGCCACGGTGACTGCAATTCGGTAGACCACGCTTTCTTAACCAACTACAACTTCTATGAACACCTCATCCAAGCTTCGGTCATCTTTCCGGCTCTGCTCGGTGCGTTCTGGGGCGGCCCGCTCGTGGCCCGTGAGTTCGAGAACGGCACCTTTCGCTTGACCTGGACGCAGAGCGAGACGCGGATGAAGTGGCTCTCGTCGAAACTCATCGTGGTGGGCCTCGGCAGCGTGCTCACCGTGGGGCTCTTTAGTCTCATGGCCACGTGGTGGTCGCACCCCTACGACATCGTCAACAATGCGCCCTTCAGCACGTTCGACGTGCGCGACATTGCGCCGCTGGGCTACGCCGCTTTCGCGTTCGCCTTGGGCGTGGCTCTCGGAACGCTTGTTCGTCGAACGCTGCCCGCCATGGCCACCACACTCATCGCGTTTGCGGGTGTTCGTGTCTTCTTCAACCTGAAAATCCGGCCCCACTTCATGAGTCCACTGCACGCCACGTCGCAGTTTCTCCCGTTCTCTCAGGCAAACAATGTAGGGGTTCTCAGCGAAAAGGGTGCCTGGATTATCTCGAGCACGACTGAAACCAGCGCCGGGAAAGTCATCGGTCAAAACGGCGGGATCGGTTCTAACGGTCAGATCAGTTTCACTAATCCCGTTGACGGACATCCCACCTTCGTGGGCGTCGGTCGCTGCCCGAACGTATTCCCCAAGCAGTCTCTTCAACCCACCAACAGTGTCCACCGTGTCGTCGTCGGCAGACCAAGTCAAGCCATGCAGAAGGCGATAAATGAGTGCGTCAATTCATTTCACCTCAAATCCGTCCTGACGTATCAGCCGGCCGATCGATTCTGGACCTTTCAGTGGTACGAACTCGCCAGCTACCTCGTCCTGGCGGGACTGCTGTGCGTCCTCTCCCTTTGGCTGGTGCGTCGTCACTAGATCGCCTTCATCAGAGGGGACGACTTGAAGCGACGTGCCTTGCACAGGGGGGTAATGAAGTCTAAAGATCGCATAAAGAGCGCGATCAGTTGCTCGAGGTCAGATAATCGGCCAACTAGAATTCTTCGGTGCCTCGTGAAACTGAAGGTAGAGGTCGCGGACCTTCCAGAGGGAAAGTCGCTAACTACGACCGCTTAGTCGCTATCGGTGAGGCCGTCGACCAGCGCCACTCCCCACGACCTCGCCGACCACCCAAGAGTCGTCGCCGAATCTGGATCCGTCGTTCGATCATCGCCATTGGTCTTGTCGTTGTGCTCGTCGTCGCGGGCGCCATCGGCGACTACTACTACCTCGGCTCACTCGTAAATCGAGTAAACGTCAAGCACCTCCAGAAGAGCGGCGCGTCCGACAACATTCTCTTGATCGGCTCCACGAGCCGTTGCGCCCTCAAGGTGCAGAACAAGGCCTACGGCCTCTGCGCCGACGGTGTCAACGGCGTCAACAGTGACATCGATATGGTGTTGCACCTCGTGCCGAGCACGGGCTCGGTGTCCCTACTCTCCATACCGCGCGATCTGTTTGTTCCCAATGCCCGAACGATCGGCGCCAACAAGATTGACGCGGCACTCTACGACGGACCGAGTCAGCTCATCCAAGCCATTGAAGAGGACTTGGGCATTCCCATCAACCACTACGTGGAGCTGAACTTCGATACCTTCGCTGACGTCGTGAACGCGCTCGGCGGCGTCAGGATGTACTTTCCGATTCCGATCTATGACGCAGATTCTGGTCTCAATATCGAGCGATCTGGCTGCTATGACTTAGATGGCTACCACGCCCTGCAGGTCGTGCGCGCCCGCCACCTTCAGATCCAACCAAACCCGTCGAATCACGACCCCCACACCTGGCCCTACGAAGCGCTCTCGGATCTCGCGCGCATTCGCCGCACCCACGAGTTCCTGCGAGTACTCGCCGCCAAGGTGGCCGCGCGAGGACTGAGCAATCCTGTGGTGGACCAGAACGTCGCCACCGCCGTCTTACCCGACCTCACCGTCGACAGCGGCTTCTCGGAATCCGAGATGGTGAGCCTCGCGCGCACGTTTGCTCACACCGAGATCTCCAACGTGCCGCAGTTCACCTACCCGGTCACCGTCGTCGAAACCGGTTCGCTCCTCTACCAGGGCTACTACTACGGCGACGTGGTGTTTCCCGTCCAGCCCAACGGCTTCGAAGCGGTGAACCAGATCTTCGATATCGCCAGCGGCGTCAATTCCTTCACCGGAAAGGCGTTGCCGAAGCCATCGAGCTTCAAACTGACCGTCGAAAACGGTACCGGTGTCGACAATCAAGCCGCCTCAATCGCCAATCCACTTAAAGCGAAGGGCTTCGACATCCTCTCGACCGGCGACGTCACCTCGAATGGTCCAGTGAGTGAAACCGTCGTCTGGTACGGCGGCTCGCCACCGCCGGCGAGTGGCGGCTGGAACAGTCCCAGCCTCGCCGCCGCCCAAACGGTGCTCGCGCAGCTAGAAGGACCCGCGATCCTCGGCTACGACCCCCGCGAAGTAACGCCCGGCGCACTCGTCACGGTTCAGACCGGGACTGGTCTCACCGTGCGTCCGACTGCTTCGACTTCAACGACGACCACGCTGAAGACGTCAAAGAAGTCGACAACCACCACGCTGAAGAAGTCCAAGAAGACGTCGACCACGCCGGTAACCACGACCACGATTTACGACCCGCCGGGCATCAAGAACAACGGCGATTTTACCGCCCCGAGTGCGACCAATCCCGCGCTTGAACCGTGGGATCCGCGCGGCTGTAACGCCGCCGGTACGGGTCCGGCCTAAGACGCGCTGCGTTCACTCCAGTATCTAGTTCACTGGGCTTCTCCCCGTGTACCGGTAGACAGCCGTCGAGTGGACGGCTTAAATAGGTCCCGAAGGTTCAACCGCACGCTGAGGAGGAGCAATGCCTAACGAATTCGCTATCGACATCTCTCGCATTCGGGACGAGGCCCGCGAGCATCTCAAGCAAGGGGCGCTCACTCCGGCCGACACCACCAACGTCGAACGGGTCATCGCCGTACTCAACAAGGTGATCGCGAGCGAGATGGTGTGCTATCTCCGCTACACCCAGAACGCGATCGTTGCCCAGGGCATCGACCGAGAGCAGGTCTCCGCGATGTTCGTAGATCACGCCACGGAAGAGCTCGGGCACTTTCAACGGGTATCAGACCGCATCAACCAGCTCGGCGGTTCGCCGGACATGAACCCGGCCACCATGAAGGAACGCGCCATCACCACGTACTGGGAGCCCGAGGACGACACTGACCTGCAGAGCATGATCCGTGAGAACCTCGTAGGCGAGCGCGTCGTCATCGAGGTCTACACGGAGATCATCCACTGGCTGGGCGACGGCGACATCACCTCTCGTCGGATGATGGAAGCCATTCTCAAGGAGGAAGAGGACCACGCGGACGAACTCAACGACCTTTTCGAGGGCTGAAGACCCCTCCTTTCTCTTCTAGTTGCATCCACTCAAACGAGCCACGAGTGAGGCGTTCCTCGGTTACAACCGACCCAACGCCAAAGTCTCCGAGGCCGTCCGAGACGAGTTCTGGCGTCTCGGCATGCAGTCTGGTGTCAAGGCGTCCGACGACTGCATCAAACAGTTCTCCGAAACCGACTTCACCGAGGATTTAAAGAAGATCGATGTTCCGGCGCTGTTCGTGCACGGGGAGGACGACCAGATTGTTCCTTATCAAGACTCGTCAGTTCTTGCCGAGAAGCTCGCACCAAAGGGAACGCTGAAGGTCTACCCCGGACTCTCACACGGGATGGCAATCGTCGACGCCGAAACGATAAATGCCGATCTGCTCGCGTTCATACGGTCCTAGAAGCCGAAGCAGGTGCAACCATTGATGAATGAGGGCACGCGGGGAAACTCAACGAGAACGTGGTGGTGCTGACGACGACGCGACTATGTTCGAACTCGAACTGGCTCAAATCTCTTGATGAAACAGGCGCAATTTGTGGAGCAATTTGTGGAGGAAGAACGACTACCGCCTCGCTGACGTCACCTTCGGTTCGCCCTGGGGCGTCTTTCGGCGCTGCTCTCACGACGACCGTTGTGACATAAATGTCAGCCACCTTCCTCGAGCGCACCGATATAGCAGATATGTACTATACTGTCCATATGATGAGCGGAGATCTAATCAAAGAAGCCCGATTGCGGGCCGCACTAACTCAAACCGAATTGGGCGCACGCCTCGGAAAAGCGCAGTCCGTGATAGCGCGCTGGGAACGTGGCGACGTCTTACCGAGTCTTGAGATCGTACGCGATGTCGTGCGCGCGTGCGGATTGGATCTCTCGTTTTTCATGTCGAAGATTGATGACTCGAACGTGACGATCATCGATGAACATCTTCGGATGACACCAGCTGAACGATTCACTGATCTCATGGCCCGGGTCAGATTCCACGAACGTCGCGATCAACAAATCACGGGCCGCCGTGACTGAAATGGTTCCTTATCAACCTGACGAAATTCTTGAGGTACTGGAACGTCACGGGGTCCTTTATGTCGTCATCGGCGGACTCGCCGCCGAGTTACGTGGATCACCCTACGTCACTCGTGACGTTGACATCACGCCCGCGCGGACCCGTGAGAACTTCACGAAGCTTGCTGCAGCACTGAGGGAACTAGACGCCAAACTTCGAATCCCGGACATGGAAGAGCCACTCGCAATACCACTCGATGAGCGATCATTTGAACAAGGTACAACGTGGACTTTCGTGACAAAACATGGGTATCTAGACGTTGCGCTTCTTCCCGACGGCACGCGTGGCTACGACGACTTACGACGCTCGGCCACTAAAGAGCAATTAACAGGCACCGTGACAATCTTTGTTGCCGCCCTCGCAGACGTCATCCGCTCCAAAGAAGCAGCCGGTCGTGAAAAAGACCGCGCCGTACTCCCGATTCTTCGTCAAGTCCTCGAGCGCTCGCACAAGAAGTAACGCGACAATCGCGGGTTGGAACGCTGAAACTCACGGCCTGTAGGCAGGCTGAAACTTGGTGGGCGCTGGGGGACTCGAACCCTCGACCTCAGCCGTGTGAAAGTTTTCCGATCCTTTTCATGGCACAACGAGGAACGACGCCACGCAACTTCGTCAGGAACGATGTAGACGTCACACGACTCAGGTATGTATCGTGCGACGAGACTTGTGGAACTTTTTGTGGGGCAAATTTGCGTCTCCGGTAGTTGTCAATTCACGCGATAAGACGCCCTGCGAGCGAACAGTTAGTGCTAGAACATATTTTCATAGTGCGTGTAGTCAGCTTGGTCGTAGTCGGCTGCGCCAGTAACCCACTGCCACATAAGCGCTTGATTTTGGCTTGAAGTTTCGCCTCCGAAAAAATTTGCGCTGTTCCCACCTGGGCCACCCGTGAATACTCCAGTCGGACATGCTGTATACGAACCCTCGGAGGTTTCGTTCGTCCACTCTGCTTGGGAAATAGTAGTCCCGGATCACATGATGTCCGGGAAAGAAACGTTGCCGGAGTAAACCCCGACGTTCTGCTTCTGGAGTTGAACCTCTTCAATAAATCCGTCAAGAACGTCGGCGTTGTAGGGTTGACCGCTGGCGCCCGGTTCCCAACCAGCATTGTTTTCAATATCCGCAAAGATGAACTGTGACGTGTACTCGTTTCCAGTTGCGGCCTGCGCATCCGATAGATAACTGAGAGCGTTAGCCGCCTGCTGGCCTCCCCACCAGTTGGCGTTGGCGGCGGTTTCAGCCATGCCAGTGCCTACGAGGCCGTCAACCCACCAGTAGACCCCGGCACCGAACCCCCGGCCATTTTCGTAATTGTTGTAGGCCTCGCCCACATACGTGGAGTCGTTCTCGGTAGACCCCGCTGTGGGTGTGTTGTAGTAGAAGTCTCCGTCGATTGACTCGCCGAGTTCGCCGATGTAGAGCCTGTAGTAGTCACCACATCCAGGTTCTGTGTAGTGACCAGCTGATCCGTTGGCGCCCGGTCCGGTTCCATCAGCGCCATCGATGGGTGAATCGGCGGCGCTTGCATTGTGTGCCCCGAATTGCGCAAAGACTCCGGTCAAAGCAATTAGAAAGAACACCAGCATGATCCGGCTAGTCCGGAATGTTCCACCTCTTTGAAATCCCGCGTTACTGGTCATCAGTAGTACCTTTCCGGAGAGTTTCCCTGAACAAAGGGCGTGAGTTCAATGACGCCGCACACATTAACGAGCGCATTTACGCTCACGCTGATATAAGTGCTACCCGCTGGGAGGGCGAACGATATTGACGAATCACTTGGACACGACAACTCGTTATTGAATTGAAAGAGGAATGAGACTGGTGCCGTCAGAGAGGCGGTTACGACGCTTTCTGCTGGAATATCTCCCGTAGCGCCGCCATCACTCAAAGAAGCGACCTCATCCGAACCGGAAGCGCTGGTAATCGTCAAACCGCTTGGAAAGCCGTCAATAGTGCAAGGCGAGTTTGAGGTTATCGAGACGATGTACTGGCCCGTTTGGAGGTTCGCCGCGTAGGGTCCGACCCCGGCCAGTACTGCTGTTAATTCGGATGGTGTGCATGCAACCGAGGCCTCCGCGACCGTTGGAGCATTCTGATGTGTCAACTCCGTCGGCGCGGACGTCGGAATCGGTATCGTCGTGTTTGTCTGAGTCGCACCCGATGGCAAAGGCACTGGTATCGTGGTCTCGGTCGTCGCATCTCCTCCCGCAGATCGAGTCAATCCAATTCCCAATAGCGAGGCGGACGCCGCCAAAACAAGGACAAGTACGAGTATGAGTGACTTTGATCGTTTACTACTAGTCGTCACGGGCATTTGCCACTCCGTTCAAATCACGATGATGCCAAGCGCACCGAAACGAGAGAGGAAAAGGAACTCACCTTGACCAAATCACCTTTCGGCTTCCCAACTTTAGAACGCTGAGCATATGTTCCCCAAGTTCGTCCAGGGCGAACTTGTGCCCTTCCAATCGTTTCCATTCCATACATTCGACACGTCGACAATTTCTCCAACACCGTACGTATTGCCGTCCAACTGGTTCTGATTAGAGTTGTCGACTTCGCCACTTCCTACAGAACAACTCGTCGCTCCGATTCCATCTCCACTGAGTGCCACGTGGCCATAGAAGGCGGGAGAGGAGTTGTAGAACGTGGTGCACGCGGCTCCATCGCCGTCCACGGTGCATGGGAAGGTGCACTGAGTTCCGTATGACGTGGCGCCACCGACTGCGCCACACGTGCTCCCTGTTCCGGGCGAAGTCAAAGGTCGAACTCCGCCAGCCTCACTGGAAGAGAGCGAAGTCGACGTCGTACTCGTGATAGCGCAATCGAGATTGAAGGCGAAGCCGTCAAGCGAAGCACCGTCGGGAATACCAGCGACCGCAGCCGCCGACTCAGAAACGGGAACCAAAACCATGCTGTTCACAGGGCATTGATGACCTTCCCAAGTGATAGATGAGGCGCCAGACGTCAGCGCACTATTCCACTCGCTCGCAAAGTTCTGCCACGTTGACGCTGACGCACCAAGACTCGGAACGAGAGGAGCTGCGTCCACAGTTTGTATGACCAGAGGCGTTGACTGTTCGGGAAGGGTGCTAGCGCTGGTAGCACGCGTCACCGGGAAGACCATCATTGCAGCGAGGAGGAATCCAGCAGCGCAAACAACTCGAAGTCGACTCTCACGAGTTCGACCGATATCACGGACACTCACGCAAACCCTCTCTAATCGATTTTCGATCTAAACACTTGTTCAGTTTCACTTGGTGATCGGCGGCACAACCTTTGTAGTTAGTCGTTTTTCGATATAACGAGAAAATAGTAGTGTTGAAAGTGTGGAGCGTCAAGAGATGGCCGGGAAGATTCGTTCACGACTTCCAATGACTGGTCAGACCCGGTGAGTGGCGTCTTTTTAGATAAGAAACTTCTCATTCTCATCAGCCTTCTCGAGGGTCCAAAACATGGATACGCGCTGATGAAAGACATTGAGATCTCGTTCGGCGTGAGAATCGGTCCTGGGACGCTTTATGGCTGCGTCGGTTCTTTAGAACGAGAGGGACTGGTTGAGTCACTGCCGGAAAGCGACCGCAGGCGCCCGTACAAAATCACTGCGCTTGGTGAAGCTCGAGCGAAGGCCAACGTCGCTGAGATTGCCCAATTTACCTCCGTCGCTCTTTCAAGGGTCGCCTTGCTTTAGGCATCGCAATGGTCACGCCTCTCCCCGAGATGTCGCATCGAGTTCGTTTGATAAGCCTGTTTTCAACCGTGCACCGCGGTAAACGAGGCCGTTCGTACCGAGAGCGCGTCGTTGAGACAGCGCGCGAGCTCGATGCCGTTGGAGAATTGACATATTTTGATGTGTTCAATGCCGCGATAGGAGGGTCGCGGCTGTACTTTCGTGAATTCGCCGGAACAGTACTGCTTGCGCTCATGGCTGCGGCGTTCCTCACGATTCACGTGGCGGACTTGTCACGCACGGATGAAGCACATAATTCTCAACGGGACGTCGCCGTCGTCGCCTATTGGACAAACGCTCGATCGCAGGGAGGCTGTCACGTAACCGCCGGTCCTTCGAAAATGCTCCTCACGGTCTTAGTCGACCCGTCTCGCCGCCCAATGACTTTTCACATGGCCGGGTCCTGCTTCCCAAGCACAAGTAAGGGAGCATAAGAAGACAGCAAGACGCATCTTGTGGCGCATTGTGTGGAGCAGCGGACTCTGCAAATCTCAGGGAGTTCCTTGAGACCGGATCCGCCCCCTATCGCGAGCTTCCAAGAAGGGATAGATCAATCATGAGGTGCACGATTTTCGCTAGCCGACGTTTTCATTCGAGTGGGTCAACGGTTCAGCACCCATGCTAAAACACCGAGATGGAGGAGGCCTTAGATGCGCTCTAGTTGGGATGTCATGCTTGGAACCGTCGGACGGTGTGAACCATGTCCATCTCGTGGAGTATCTGTGGGGCAAAACGACCGCAACCCTTTTTGGGCTGTGGCCTCGCGGAGCAATGTCTAACTGATTTCAATGACGTCCCAGATCGTTGAACCAGGATCCTTCAACTCAACTTCCAAAATCAAAGCTCTTTTAGGAGATTACGTGCCCCAGAGTCTGATACCCGTGACAATCGCGTCCGCGTGTCCACTCGGGAACTCATCTTCGTCAAGTGGAACGTCGTCTCCGCCCGCTCCATTGTCAATATGGATTCGAGCGCCGATAGGGAGAGATAGAAGCCCCTCGAATTTGAACAATTGTGTGTGATTTTCGTCCATGACAATTGTCTCGGTTGGAAGCGGAATATTCAGCATGATGACTCCATTCCGGACGCAATGTCCTAGCGCGGTTCCGTCGAGTCATGATGGTATCGGTTGACTGTCTTGGTGTCGCGTCCGTGGATCTCAGGGTTAGCTGAACGAAAATGAATCAATGAATGGGGCTGCTGTCGTTAAGGGTCTCAGTTTGGGTTTATAGGTTTAGGCGACTTTCAGCGCCAGGTCAAGTGTCTCAAATTCGATCGGCGTCATCTTGCCAAGTGCTCGCTGGCGGCGTCGGCGGTGATAGGTCCGTTCGATCCACGTCACGATCGCGAGCTGCAACTCCTCTCTGGTTTCCCATCGTTGGGTGTCGAGCACGTTGTTCTGCAACAGCGAATTGAACGACTCCATCGCCGCGTTGTCACCCGCCGAGGCGACGCGACCCATCGAACCGACGAGCCCGTTGTTGCGCAACACTCGAACGAACGCCTTGGAACGAAATTGCGATCCCCTGTCAGAATGAACCACTGTTCCTTTCGGATCGCGCAGTCGAATCGCGTTGCGAAGGGCCCGCACCGCGAGTGACGCCTTCATCCGTTCATCGAGCGCGTAGCCCACGATGCGATTGGAGTAGAGGTCCTTTATTGCACACAGGTAAAGCTTGCCGGTGTTCGTTCGGTGCTCAGTGATGTCGGTCAACCACACTTCGTTGGGACGACTGGCCGAGAAGTCGCGCTGGACGTGATCGTCGTGGACCGCCGGGCCGGGTCGCTTGGACGTGCGCGATCGCTTGGAGAACGAGCAGAAGATCTGCTGTTCGGAGCAGATCCGCCACACTCGCCGTTCACTCGCCGTAAAGCCGGCGTCGGCGAGCTCGTCGGCGATGAACCGGTAGCCGAAGACCGGGTCGTCGTGGTGCGCGTCGATCGCGGCGTTGGTCAGGTAGGCGTTCTCGAGGTCGCGGGTCGTGACGGGGTTGCGCAGCCACCGGTAGTAGTTCTTGGTGGAGAACTTCAGCACCCGACACGTCACCGTGACGGGAAATCCGTCACGGCTGAGCTCGCGGACGAGCGGGTACTTCATTTTGGGCTGAGGTCCTTGGCGAAGTAGATGGCCGCTCGACGAAGGATCTCGTTCTCTTGTTCGAGTGTCTTGATCCGCTTTCGCTGGGCACGCTCGCGCTCAGACTCCACCTGCTTCGTGCCGGGGCGGACGCCGTCTTCGATATCGGCTCTCTTCAACCAGTTGTGCAAGGTGGCTTCGGAGATGCCGAAGTCCTTAGCGATCTGGTTGATCGGTGCTTCATGTTTTCGAGCAACGCGAACCACGTCGTCTCGAAACTCGGGTGGGTAGGCCTTAGCCATGGGTATCATCCTTCTGCGAGGGCAATCCTCACAAGTTAGATGAGACCTAAAGCGACATCAGCCCCTAGGTCGCACGAGCGACCATTGTGATCGGGACTTCTCAATGCTCCCCAGAGTGGGCGCTAGAGGACTCGAACCTCTGACCTCAGCCGTGTGAAGGCTGCGCTCTAACCAACTGAGCTAAGCGCCCGGGACACCAATGTTACCGGTTGAAGCTAATCGAAACTTTTGCTCAGCGTTGTAGCCTTCAACCGTGCCAGAAAACGACGATGCGGCGTCTTCGACTCGATGGAGGTCGAAACGTCCTCGAAGACAATCAGTGGCTCCTCGAGAAGTGGTGTTGGGCCTCGACAGTCTCGAAAGAGGCATCAGCCTTTTTAGCTCAGGCGTCGCGATGGTATTGGCGTTGGTGACGGCCATCGAATGGGCACGAAACCTTCCCACCATTACCACCATCAAATACATCTCAGGCAAGGCCTGTCCCGCGTCGTACCCGAAACACGTGGACACATTCTGCGAGCACATACTGCATACGACGAGAAGTGAGTGGGAGGTTCGCTTCTTTTTCATCCTCATCGTCGCGCTCTGCCTGTTGTACTTCACGCTGCGTCGTAAGCGCGCAGGCGTGGCTTGCTTCGCCATCTTCTTAGGCCTTGGACTCGGCATCAGTTCGGGACTCGTCTTCTTCGCCTTGGGCGTGTGGCTGATCGTGCGCGCGTACCGGCTCCAAAAATATGGTGTGGCGGGCATGTTGAGTTCGAATCGTGTCGCCAGGGAGATGGGTGCGGCGAAACGCGGCGGACAACCATCGAAACTCGCTGCTGCTGGCGACGGCGCAACAACCACCGCGAAACCCATTACTCCCCCGACAGCGTCAAAGCGATACACACCGAAGAAGCCCCCTCGTAAACGTCGTTAGGTCATGACCAAGCTCGGAATGGACTATCCAACGAAGTGGGGCCGCGGGTACAGCGCGCGCTACGCGCGCCGAGTTATTCACTCCGTCATGATCCCCTACTCTCGTTACCTCTCGACACTGGAGGTGCGTGGCGTCGAACACGTTGGCGGCGAACGGCCGTTTATCTTCGTCGCCAATCACGCGAGTCACGTCGACACCATTTTGTTGTTGTCGGCTATTCCCGCCAAGGAACGCGAGCGCACGGTCGTCGCAGCCGCGGTCGACAGTTTCTTCATGGATCGGCGCAACGCGTTCAAGACGGTCATTCTCTTTAACGCCATACCCGTCGACCGACTCAAGGTCAATCGTCGCAGTGCCCAGCTCGCCCTCGAACTCGTAGAGGACGATTGGAACCTGGTGATCTACCCCGAGGGCGGACGCACGCCCGACGGACACCTCCAAGAGTTCAAGGGTGGCGCGGCCTATCTCGCGGAGCGTTCCAAAGCCACGGTGATTCCCACCTACATTCACGAATCAGGAATGCTGAAGGCGCGCAAGTACGCCAAAGCGCCCATCTACATCGACGCACCGTACGAACGACGCCACCACGTGATCATCGCTTTCGCGGAACCCTTGCGTTGCGAAGTGGGCGAAAACATGCGCCACTTCGGTGTGCGCATCGAACAGGCCGTCGAAGCGCTCGGTCGAGAGGTGAGCGGCGACCCCAACTACGGACGCCAGCTCGACGACGACTAGGTGAGCGTCGCGACTCTCTCGGCGTAGAGTCGATCAGCGATCGTCTCGAGCGGTTGCAGTTCTTGCCCTAACACTTTGGCCAGCACCTCGTCTGCCAACCACGGGTTCATTGCCAGTACCGGTCCGTGGGCGTAGCTCGCCCACATCGTCGCTGTTCGATACCCGTCTACCGCCCCGTCGTTACCGACGCCGCGCTCGACCGTGCCGAGGGGTTCGAGTCCATCCTCCAAAGTCGTCTTTCCGCCGTGATTCTCAAATCCCACCAGGCGACGGCCGTCCACTCGCACGACGAGATCGCCCACGCTTCGCCGCACCCCTCGGTGAGTCTGCGCGGGTACCAAACCGAGACCTTCGTACTCGTCGTCACCTTCCACCGCGAAACTGGTGCCGAGCACCTGCAGTCCGGCGCACACCGCCAGCACGAAGCTTCCGTCGCGGGCCCGAGAAGGAAATGACGAGCGTCGCAGCAGATCGGCCCCCAGACGCTGAGGTCCGTCTTCGCCACCGCCCAGAAGATAGATCGACGCGTCGGGCATCTCGTCGTCGATGCCCACGTTTTCGACGCGCACTTCAAACCCCCGACGTCGTGCTCGCTCGGCCAAGACCAGCGCGTTGCCGCCATCCCCATAGGTACCGAGGAGTTCCGGGTAGAGCAGCGCGATGTTCAACACGGCGCAGAGCGCTCTCGCCACTGTTGGAACGCGGTGTAGTTCGCCACGACGTTGATTACGTCACTCGAGAATGGCAACGCCGTCTCATCATCGACGACCACATAGTCAACCCCGGCGTAGTCCAGACGAGCCGCCAGGTCGAGACGGCGATCACCGAAGCAGTAGACCCGCGACCCGCGCAGCGCCTCGAAAGGAACGTCGTAGAGCCAGGACGGGTCGTGTCCGTCGGCGAGGCGCGCATTGATGGCGATCCAGATGTCCCCTTCGTTCTTTGTCAGTGTCGTCAGCATCGCCGTGAATCCCGCGGGGTTCTTCGCGAGGAGAAGTCGAAGGTGGTGTCCCCGCCACAGAACCACACTGAATCGACCCGCCACGCTGGCGAGAGCGTTCACACTTTCAAGCGCGCCAGGAACGTCGACGCCCAGACACGAAAGGGTCGTGAGAGCCAGCGCGGCGTTCACCTCGTTGAAGGCGCCGGGAAGCTGAAGATCGAGTCGCAGCGCCACTCCACTCACGATCACGTCGTCTCCTCTCAGCGTGGTCGTCGACGTTTCAGGTTTCT
This sequence comes from uncultured Acidimicrobiaceae bacterium, assembly GCA_963803745.1. Lineage (GTDB taxonomy): Bacteria > Actinomycetota > Acidimicrobiia > Acidimicrobiales > RAAP-2 > RAAP-2. Next base: position 602,825 of record CAWDNL010000002.1, read on the forward strand.
TAAACCCGCACTCGCTCCACCACGAGTCATCGCTGAAGTGCAGGGGCTGAGTACAGTGCGGGCACGAGACCGCATCCGTCGTCCACGGGGTCGGCACGTCGCACCAGCGGACACGTTCGGCGAGCTCCGCCGCGTAGACCACCAGTGGATCGTTCGCGTTGGCCACATAGGTGATCTGGCGCTCGCTCGCGACAAGGGCGCGCCAGCGTTCGGCGATGCGGCGAACCTCGTTGGCTCGGTCGAGTTGGTCGCGTGAAAGGTTTAGTAACGTGACCACGCGAGGCTTCGTGGCGCGAGCCACGTCACCCAACCACGCTTCGTCAACTTCGAGAACCACCGAGGTGCTCTTTGAGGCCACCAGCGCCGCGACGTGCCCTTCGGGCATGTTCGATCCCGTGTCGTTGGTAGCGGTGTTCTCACCCCAGCCGGCCGCAATCATCGCCGTGGTGGTGGTCTTGCCGTTGGTGCCGCTCACGAGCGCGACGTCGCGTCCCCGGGCAAGTTCCGTCAGGAGGTTGGGCGACAGCGCCAGACCCACTTTGCCTCCGATGACCGTTCCCGATCCCCGGGCGCTCAGGCGAGATAAGCGATTTATCGTGCGCACGGCTTCCGTCGCGAACGCATCGCGAAAGGAGGTTCCACGTGACATCGAGCCAACGCTAACAACCCAGAAAAGGCAAAAGGACCAACCGGGGGGTGGCTGGTCCTTTTGCAAAACCTTCGGATTACTCAAGGGGGGGTCTGAGTAAAGCAGGCTCTCATCAGTATGCCGAACCATTGAGTATCTCGCAAGGGAATATGACAGATACTTTCCATCCATATAGTAGATGTATGGAAATCCGACAGCTAGAAGCCCTGGTCGGCATCGCCGAGAACGGCACCTTCTCCAGCGCCGCCGAAGCCCTCGGTACCGTGCAGTCGAATATTTCGAGTCGCGTCGCTCGCCTCGAGGCCGAGCTCGGCACCGAGCTGGTTAATCGCTCAACGGGCACCCTCACCGAGTCCGGTGCCATCGTGGTGGAGCGAGCGCGAAGAATTCTCGTCGAACTTCGGGCCATTGCCTCGGACGTATCCGAACTCAACGCCGATATCAGAGGGCAGGTGACGCTGGGAATGATCGGTACGGCGGGTCGTTGGATCGTGCCCTTGCTCCTCGAAACTCTCCGAGAGCGATACTCGAATATAAATCTCCGAATCAGCGAAGGAACCAACTCAGCGCTCGAACCACGCCTGGTGAACGGTCAACTCGACCTGGCGGTGTTGGCGTGGCCCGTGATGGCCGACGAACTCAGCGAGGTCGACCTGTTCACGGAGGACCTGGTGGTCATCGCCTCGCGTGACCACGACCTCACCACATACGGTGGCCCACTCCCCTTTTCCGTGCTCGCCCAGTACGAGATCCTCCTGCCCATGCGCGGCACGCCTATTCGCCGCGAGATCGATGACGCCGCACGCGCGGCGGGCATCGAACTCGAACCGCTCATCGAACTCGATGGTCTTCGCACCATTGCTTCCATGACCTTCGACGGCCACGGGCCCTCCATACTTCCCGCCACCATGCTCTCGCCGCACCTGCGCGCCAATTTCGTCGCCCTGCCCATCGAGAACATCGCCAAGCGACGTGTGGTACTTGCGAGTCGACGCTTTGGATTTCCGGCTGCACCAGTTCGAGCCATTCACGCGCTGCTGCTCGACGTCGTGGCGAACGCCACCAACGTGCCCGACGGGGTGTACTTACCTAAATAGCAGACGCCTTGTTCGTGTCTGTCGATCCCTTGACAACGTGTGACACAACTCTGTAATAGTCATAGCGTGCCAACCAAAGCCACGACCCAAGAACGAGCACGGCTCATCGCAAAGCGCGATCCCGCTTTTAAGAAACTCATCAAGGTCGTTGGACCACCACCTCCCCGTCGAAGTGCCCCTGTGCTCGAGCGCTTTCCGTCTCTCGCGCGCTCCATCACCTACCAACTTCTGGCGACTAAGGCCGCTAACACGATTCACCAGCGTGTGATCGATCTCTGCGAGGGAACAGTAAGCCCCGCAACGATTAGAAACGCTGGTCACGCCAGCCTGCGCAATGTCGGTCTCTCGAACGCGAAGGCGGCCGCGATGCTCGACCTTGCTGAGCGCGCGGCCGACGGGCGCCTTCGCTTGGCCGACCATGGCCGCATGAGCGATGACGACGTCCTCGCCGATGTGGTAGCTGTTCGCGGTGTCGGCCCCTGGACCGCGCAGATGTACCTCATGCACACCCTGGCCCGTCACGACATCTGGCCCGCCAGCGATCTTGGTGTTCGTCACGGTTGGTCCCTGGTGCACGGACTCGACGAAATGATCAGTGTCGGCGACTTACAAAACGAGGGCAACGCGTTCGAGAGCGTCCGTTCCGATGTCGCGTGGTACTGCTGGAAGGCAGTGCACCTCTCGCGCGCAAAGTAATCTCGCAGGCATGCCCTTACTCTCCCTCGACGATTTTGAACGCGACGCCCTCGAAGCACTGATGGAGTTCGCCCGGATTCCTTCGATGTCACCAGAGTTCGACGCCGAGTGGGCTGAGCATGGCTACTTGGAACAGGCGGCGCAGCTCCTTGCCAAATGGGCGAGTTCGCGAAAACTTGCTCAGTTCGACGTGACCGTTCATCACTTAGAGGGACGCACGCCCATGCTGGTCGTGACCGTCGGCACCACGGCCGGCGACGAAGACACCGTCGTGCTCTACGGACACCTTGACAAGCAGCCGCCGCTCGGCGATTGGTCCGAGGGCCTTGACCCCTTCGTTCCCGTGCTGCGGGACCATCGCCTCTATGCGCGGGGCGTATCGGACGACGGTTACGCGATCTTTTCGGCGCTCAGCGCCATCGAAGCCATGGAAGTCAACCGCATTCCCCACTCCCGATGTGTCGTGCTCATTGAAGCCAGCGAAGAGAGTGGGAGCACCGATTTAGAGGCCTATCTCGACTACCTCACCGACCATCTCGGCAACGTTGATCTGCTCATCTGTCTTGACTCGGGCGCTCTCACGTACGACCGACTCTGGGTGACGACGTCACTACGCGGTCTTGTGAACGTTGAAGTCACGGTGCGAGTGCTCGAACAAAGTCAGCACAGCGGATCGCTGAGCGGCGTCGTCCCGTCATCGTTTCGCGTGCTACGCCAGTTGCTCGATCGCGTCGAAGATTCGACCACCGGCGAAGTTCTCGTCCAGGAGATGCACGCTGACATTCCCGAGGCCGCGGTGCAATCGACCCGGCACATCGCCGAAGAGTTCGGCAACGTATTGGCCAACGAAATCCCTTCGGTGCCGGGCCTCGAACTGATGGGCAGCACCGAAGCCGAGCGGCTGCTCCATCGCACCTGGTACCCCGCGCTGTCGGTCATCGGCATGGGTGGCATCCCCTCGCCCGACATTGCGGGCAATGTCTTGCGCGCGTTCACCACTGCCGTCTTGTCATTTCGACTCCCCCCCACCGTTGATGACAAACGCGCAGGCGAAGCCGTCGTACGAATACTCAGTTCCGATCCTCCGTCGAATGCGATCGTCAACGCGTCGATTCGCTCTGACGGCAACGGATGGGCCGCACCCGCGTTTGCACCGTGGCTCGCTTCGGCGCTCGAAGAGGCGTCCCTTGACGCGTTCGGGCGTCCGGTTGGTTTTACCGGTGAAGGTGGCTCGATTCCGTTTCTCGCCTCACTCGCGAAACGCTATCCAGGCGTGCAGTTCGTGGCCACCGGCGTCGGCGGTCCGCACTCGAACGCGCACGCGATCGATGAGATGCTCGACCTCCCGATGGCGGTTGGCGTAACGAACGCGGTCATTACTGTGTTGAAAGCACACGCCAACAAGTAAGGACGAACAATGACTGACCGCGTTGATCTTTGGGTGGACCCCGCCTGCCCGTGGGCCTGGGTGACGTCTCGCTGGCTTTTAGAAGCAGGCAAGGTACGAGACTTCGAGGTGGACTTTCACGTGATGAGTTTGTCGGTTCTCAATGAGGGCCGCGACCTCCCGGAGAGGTATCTCGAGTTTCTTGAAAAGGGCTGGGGACCGGTGCGCGTGCTGATCGCCGCGCAAGAACGCCACGGCGACCAAGTCGTCGAACCGCTCTACAGCGCGATGGGTACTCGCCGTCACGTGCAAGGCGAAAAGGACTTCAACAAGATCATCGTTGACGCACTCAGTGATGTCGGCCTTGAGGCTGACCTCGCCGACGCCGCCACCAGCACGGAGTACGACAAGGCACTTCGCGCCAGCCACCACGAAGGAATGGATCCCGTTGGTTATGAAGTGGGCACTCCCGTCATCCACGTGGGCGACATTGCCTTCTTCGGTCCTGTCGTCACACCTGCTCCCAAAGGGGAAGCTGCGGGACGCCTCTTCGACGGCGTCATGCTGGTGACCGGCACGCCCGGGTTCTACGAACTCAAGCGCACGCGCACCGAAGAGCCCAGCTTTATATAAGCAACGAACCGAGACAAGAGAGTTCGACCGCGGCAGCTAGCTCCGTGGCACGTCTTTCCAAGGGACATCCTTGTCGTTGCGCGGTTCGCCAGACAGGCCTAGTACTCGCTCGCCAATAATGTTGCGCATGACTTCGCTCGTCCCTCCTTCGATGGAGTTGGCGCGCATGCGCAAAAAAGCCTTTCGCATGTCGCCCCCGGTCATCGCCGATTCAGTGGGACGCACCCGAGGGTAGTCCGAGCCGTAGAGCATGCCGTCGGCGCCCATGAGATTCACGCACAGTTCACTGGTTCGCTGATTCTCTTCGGCGAAGGCTAGTTTCGCCACTGACCCTTCCGGCCCCGGCGTACCGGCGCGGCGAAGATCGCTGGCGCGCCAATTGGTTAAGCGACCGACCTCGTTACGCACCCACGCCTGCATGAGGTCACTCTTGACCGCCTCCGCGTGAGCGTCACTTCGACCGGCCCAGCGCAGGCGCCATATCTTTAGAGCTTCGCCAATGAGCCCGGAGCTTCGCGCCGGCACCGTCCCGCCGATGGAGACGCGTTCGTTCATCAGCGTGGTTATCGAGACACCCCAGCCCTCGCCGACTCCCCCGAGACGTTGCGCGTCCGGGACTCGAGCGTCGCTGAAGAAGCACTCGTTGAATTCAGCTTCCCCGGTGACCTGATAGAGCGGTAGCACCTCGACACCGGGAGCGTGCATGTCCACTAAAAAGGCGGTGATGCCTTTGTGCTTGGGTACATCAGGATTGGTGCGCGCAATGAGCAGCCCGTAGGAGGCGATATGCGCGAGCGTCGTCCAGACCTTTTGGCCATTAACGATCCACTCGTCCCCGTCACGCTCAGCGCGCGTCGACAGTGTCGCCACGTCAGAGCCAGCGCCCGGTTCGGAAAAGAGTTGGCACCAGATCTCCTCGCCGGTGAAGAGCGGTCGCAAGAAACGTGCCTTCTGTTCCTCGGTGCCATGGATGACGAGCGTCGGAGCCACCATGCCGTAACCGATGATGTTACGCATCGCGGCATTCGCCGCTCCGAGCTTGGAGAGTCGACGTTGCACGTGCAACTGATCGGCCGGCGTGAGCGAGAGCCCCCCGTTACCTACGGGAAAGTGCACCCAGGCGAGACCCCTATCGAACTGTTCGCCTAAGAATTTCACCGGATCGGTGGATGCTGGAGGGTACGTGGCGACGAGATCGTCGATCAGTTCATCCAGGTCGACTTCACTCGTGGCCATACCACTCCTTCGTTCGTGGATCGAATACTAGGCAACCTGAACGCCTCACCTAATCCTCGGCGAGGCTCACTACGACTTTTCCGCGCGGCGCGTCATCGCTCCCCGATCCACGTAGCGTCTCGACGGCCTCGAGGGCGTTCTCGAGGGCGAAGCGTTGCGTGATAAGAAACCCCGGGCGAAGGTCGCCCGAATTTACTCGACGTACGACATCGGCGAAGGACTGGCGCGTGTACGAGAAACTTCCCTGAATGATGATGTCGTTGTTGACGAGATCGTCGGGTGCGAAGGTCACCGTAGTGCCGTGCGGAGGAAGTCCGAGCAGGATCACCATCCCACCTCGCGCACAAAGCGCGAGCGCGTTGGCGACCGCTGCGCCCGTTCCCGCCGCTTCGATCACCACATCGAAGCGCGAGGAGGCAGAGTCAAGCACGAACTCGTCAGCCCCGGCCTGCTTAGCCAACTCCCCTTGTTCAAGTCGTCGACCAATCACCGTAACGCTCGAAGGTTCGAACAGCCGCACCAGGTGCGCCGCTAGCAGCGCGATCGTCCCGTCGCCCACGACAGCCACCGTTTGACCAGTTCGTAGCGGCAACCTCGTGAGTGCTCGCCACACGACGGCCATTGGTTCTATCAACACCGCGTCGTCGAGGTCGACGCGATCCTCTACTCGATGAACGAGCGACGCGGGTACGCTGACGTGTTCTGCGAGCGCGCCCGGTCTCGTAAAACCGATCTCGTCGTAGGTCACGCAGAGGTTGCTCGCGCCTCGCACACACGCGTCGCACACACCGCAGGGAATGACGCCTTCGACCACGACGTGGGCGCCCGCGGGACCCACGCCCGCAAGATCTCGCTCTAGCTTTCCCACCCATTCGTGACCGAGTACGAGGGGATAACGGACGTACGCGGGATCAATCGATCCGTCGATGAGTTCGAGATCAGTACCGCACATGCCGCCCAGTAAGGGCGTCACGAGGGCTTCTCCCATTTGCAGATCGGCCACGTTCCACTCGCGCACCTCCACGTGGCCCGGCTCGTTTACCACGAGGGCCCTCACTTGGCGCTCCGAGATCGAACACCGCCCAACATCGTGGTCAGACGATCGGCGTGCTCTCGAACCGTCGTGCCAAGTTGGCGAACTTCGCGCAGCGACACGTCCACCTTGAGTCCGGTAACGCTCAGCGCCCCCGAGCACACTCCTTGGTGATCGAAGAATGCGGAGCCTACGCAGAACACTCCCTCGGCCTCTTCCTCGTCGTCGAGTGCGTAACCTTCGACCCGCACGCGTTCGAGTTCGACCATTAACGTCTCGACGTCGGTGATCGTCTTGGGCGTGTAGCGAGCCATTCCCGCGTCGGCGAGCAATAGCCGAACATCAACTTCATCCAGATGCGCCAGGATGGCTTTACCTGCCGCCGTCGCGTGCGGTTCTTCGCGCTGTCCGAGAGGCGCGTGGAAGCGAATCGATCCTTCGCCGTCAATGCGCTCCAGGAACACGGGATATCCCGCTTCGTTCATGGCGAGACGTGCGGTCATGCCCGTCACCGATGAGAGATCGCGCAACGTCGGCAGTCCCAACTCGGCGATGGACGTCTGTTGGCCGACAAGATCACCAAGCCGAAGAAGGTTGAGACCGAGCACGTATCGAGGACCCGGATCGACACAGCGCAGCAGTCCCGACGCGGTCAGGGTACGCGCCAGCGCGAGCGCCGTGCTCTTTGCGACGCCTAAGCGTTCAGCGATCTCGGTGACACTAAGACCGTGTGCACCGTGATTGGCGACTTCGTTGAGTAGGTTCGCGGCGCGAGCCACGGACTGCACTTGGTAGCGATATTCCTCAACGGAACCCGTGGTGTTCGGCACGACAAAACACTATACGGAAACTTTGCCTTGATAGTGGCCCATAACTTGACCCCGAGTCTTCAACGTGCTTGGATGCTGTTATCAATTCCGACATGCGTTTTGCACTGCCGAACAGAAACACACGGATCGGCCCTCGAGCCGACACGGCGAAGCGCGCCTGCGATGCACTGCGCGCTTCATACGAGTCCCGTGCGCTGCTTCTCACGAAACCCGCATCGGTGAACTGGCGAACGGGAGGAATGTCCGACCCCGTCGACCTAACAGCAAGTAGCGATCCGGTCTGGGTGCTCGACTGTGACGAGGGCAGCGCGCTGATCACGAACGTGGTCGAAGCGCCGCGACTCGAGGGAGACTTCCACGTGCGAGAGCGCGGCTGGGAGGTACTTGCTGGCCCGTGGTACGACTCGCAGGTGCCGCTCGCACTCGCGTGTGACTTCGCACATGCGTCGCCTGAGGAACTACTGAGCGACACCGACGCCTTCGGTCGCAACATCAACGACGACCTCATCGCCGCGCGCCTCGTCCTGGGTATCGAAGAGCGTGAGGAGCTTCGAGAACTTGGGGCCTTGGTGGGAGTAGCGCTCGGTGCGGGAATCGACGCGTGGCGCCCCGGAGTCACTACTGACTTCGACATCGCAGCCGTTATCAGCGCGGTTCTTGAAACCGAGGGCGCGAAGGCAGTCTGCCTCATAGTGGGCGGTGACGAGCGTCTTCGATACTTTCGACACCCTCTCGCCGTTGGCCAGGTGTTGAACGACGCCATCATGGCGGTGGTCGTCGCGAAGCGGGCCGGGCTTCACGTCGCGGCCACTCGTCTCTGCGTACGTCATGGCGACGATGAGATCGTGACCCTGATGAAGACGCTTGACGCGGTGAACGACGCCGTACTCACCGCTTCACTCCCGGGCGGCACGTGGGGCGACACCGTGAACGCGCTGGCGGAAAGTTACCGAGACATCGGCCAACCCGACGCCTGGCGCGAGCACTTTCAAGGTGGCCCCATCGGATTCGATCAGCGCGAGTTCGAGCTTGCCCCTACGCAGAGTGCCTCACCGTTCTGGCAACTTCCACGACACTTAAACACCGCGGTGGCCTGGAATCCAAGTCTTCGCGGCGGTGCCAAAATTGAAGAGACGTACCTCCTCGGAGACGAAGTCGAGTTTCTCACGGCGACGCCCTCGTGGCCGATCCTAGAGGGGCCCCATGGATTTAAGCGAAGCGCACTCAAGGTGTTGTCGTAGTGCCGGAGAAAGGACCAACAATGACCAATGGTGAGGGCAGTCCCCGAGGATCAGCTGCCCTATCTCGACATGTCGGCGAGTTCAGCGTCCCGCTCACTCCCAGTTCGGCGCGCTTTCCCGACGGAGCGCACTTTCGTATCGAGATTCCCAGCGTCGAGAACCCTGACGCGCTTCGCGCGGTGGTGGACGAGGCGCGCGAACGCAAGGTTCCAATTCATCGAGCATCACAAGGCAGCGGCGCAATGCTGCTCACGAATGACGACCTCACCGAGATGGCCCGCATTGGTGCCGACGAAGGTATCGAAGTCAGCCTCTTCGTAGGTCCGCGTGAGGAGTTTGGCGTGGGCGGCGCGGTGCGAAGCCCGGACGGGATGCAGCTGGCGGGCCGCCTTCGCGGTTTCCACCAACTTCGTTACGCGATTGAGGACATTGAACGAGCGGTCGACTGCGGCATCCGAGGCTTTCTCATTGCCGACACCGGTCTCTTGGAACTGTTGCGCGACATGGTGACAGCCGGCGAACTGCCGAGCAGCACTGTCTGGAAAGTGTCGGCCGTACTCGCGCCGTCGAATCCGTTGACGTTTCGCCAGTTGATCGGCCTTGGCGGAACAACGGTGAACGTGCCGAGCGACGTGACGCTGGCAGAGTTGGCGGAGATTCGCGCCCTGAGCGACGCGCCGATCGATCTCTACCTCGAAAGCCCCGACTCCATGGGCGGCGTCGTGCGAGGGCATGAACTAGGTGAAATCGCCACCGTCGCCGCGCCCTTGTATGCGAAGTTCGGCCTGCGCAACGCTCGTCCCGTCTACCCGGCTGGCCAGCACCTGCGCGAGGACGTCGTTGGTAACGTTCGAGAGAAAGTCCGTCGGGCACAGCTCGCCCTTGAGTGGCTCGATCTCTCCTCGTTTGATCTCACCATCTCTAAGCCGGGCGCCGAGGGTATTGGGGTGCCCGAACCGTGACCTTGCGAAGCGACCGCTGGGTGCGAGGTGACGACGAGGTCGCCCTCGACAGCCGCGTCGCTCTGCGAATGGGCGGCGCCGCCGTCGATGCCCGAGGCGGTCGGCCGATCATCGGCATCGCGAACTCCTCGAGCGACCTCAACCCTTGTAATCAGCCACTCGATCAACTCGTGGCGCCTCTAAAGGCGGGCGTCGTGGCCGCCGGAGGCATCGCGGTGGAGTTCCCGGTGATGTCGTTGGGCGAAGATCTCATGAAGCCGTCGTCGATGCTCTATCGCAACCTGCTCGCCATGGAACTCGAGGAGTCGTTACGAAGCCAGCCCCTCGACGCCGTGATCGTGTTGGCGGCCTGCGATAAGTCGATTCCCGGTGCGCTTATGGGCTCCTTCAGCACCAACCTGCCGTGCCTTCTCGTCGTCTCGGGTCCGCGGCCCGTCGCTCTTTTCGAAGGTCGGCGCGTTGGAACGGGGACCGATCTGTGGCGTTTGTGGGATCAGCGCCGCGCCGGCGAGCTCTCCGATGAACGGTGGGCCGAACTCGAAGCAGCCCTCGCTTTCGGAAAAGGATCGTGCAACACAATGGGCACCGCCTCGACGATGGGAGCGATCGCCGAATCACTCGGCCTCGCCTGGCCCGGATCCACGTCGATTCCCGCCGACGATCCTCGGCATCTCGACGTCGCGCGACTGGTCGGAGAGCGCAGTGTCGAACTGGTACGCGATGGGCGCAGCGCCTCAAGCCAAGTGACGCCCGACGCACTCGAGAATGCTCTCGTTGTTCTCAGTGCGATCGGTGGTTCGACCAACGCCGTCATCCACCTCACGGCCATGGCTCGTCGTCTGGGTCACCGCTTCGAACTCAACGACGTTGATCGCCTCAGTCGTCGCACACCCGTCCTGGTCGACGTGGAGCCCTCAGGCAGTGCCCTGATGGAAGACCTCGACGCGGCTGGCGGCTTCCCAACGGTCTTTCGAGCGTTGGGTGATCTCCTTCATCCTCATGTCGTGCTTGCTGACGGAACCACCACCGCCGAGACCCAATCGCTCGCCACCGCACCTAATGGTGTCGTGCACACGTTGGATGATCCGCTCGACGCCGAAGGGGCGTTTCGCGTGGTGCGGGGCAATCTTGCACCGGAAGGTGCTCTTCTCAAACGCTCTGCCGCGAGTAGGTCACTTCTGTCACACCGAGGTCCGGCCTACGTGATCGACGGCTACGACGAGATCGCGAAACGAACCGGTGCCGGCGCCGAGTGTCCCGAGGACGCCGTACTGGTCTTGCGTGGCGCGGGGCCCGTGGGCGGACCAGGGATGCCCGAGTGGGGCATGATCCCTATTCCCGAATCGCTGCTCGAAAGCGGGGTGAGCGACATGGTGCGCGTCAGTGACGCCCGGATGAGCGGGACGAGTTACGGCACCGTGTACCTGCACACCTCACCGGAGGCGGCGATTGGCGGCGTCATCGGCCTCGTCAGAGACGGTGACATCATTCGCGCCGACGCCGACGCCGGCCTGCTCGAGCTCGAGGTCGACGACGCGGAGCTTGCGACCCGACGAGCGACGACGCGCGCCCCGTCCAGTGCCGGGCGGGGCTACGTCGAGCTCTATCGACGCCACGTAACCCAGGCGCCTGAAGGCTGTGACTTTGATTTCTTGGCTCAACCGAGCGGCCTAACGCCGCAGCTCGATGAGCCGATTGTAGGAAGGTCTTGAGAAGTGCAAGCTTCACGAGAGATGAAGTTCAGAGTGAACTTCGAGCAAGTATGGGGAGAACAAACTTGAAACGGATACGAACCAGAGGAATCGGAGCGGTAGCGGCCGCTCTGATGCTGGCGGGGACGTTCTACGCCGCCGCACCAGCCTCCGCCAGCTCCAAAACCACATTGACGCTTTGGCAGAACTACGGAACTGAATCGAACGCGACAGTCACGAAGAACCTCATCGCGGCGTTTGAAAAGTTGCACCCGAACATCGTCATTAATGACGTGTCTCAGCCGGGTACCAACTACTTCCAGCTACTCCAGTCTTCGGCGATCTCGGGTAATGGTCCCGACCTCGCGGTGATGTGGACAGGCATCTACGACCTTCAGTACTCGAGCCTGCTCGTGAACTTAAAGGGCAACGTGCCGGCGGCAGATCTAGCGAAGATGGAGGGTCTGCAGTGGGAGGCACCCGACTTCAACACCGCGCTTGGTGCCTACGTGATGCCACTCGAGACGCAGTTCTACATCGGCTTCTATAACAAGAAGCTCTTTAAAGAGGCGGGCATCACCAGCGTGCCCACGGATTGGACGCAGCTCTTTGCTGACTGCAAGTTGCTCAAGGCCAAGGGAATCACACCCTTGATCTACGGCAACGGCGGCCAACCGATCAGCACTGAGTTCTACCCGTGGTACGACATGAGCTATCTCATGATCGGTGTGCACCCGATCTCTCAGTGGAAGGAACTCTACGACGGTCAACTGCCGTGGACTTCCGCGGTCAACGTGGCGCAACTACAGAAGTGGCAAGAGCTCGAAAAAGACGGTTACACCAACCCCGACGTTTTGACCAACACGACCGACATCCAGCAGTTTGAAAAGGGTAAGGCGGCGATGTTGGTTGACGGCACCTGGGACACCTCGTCGTACACCAGCACAATGGGCACCAACGTCGCGGCCTTCGTTCCGCCGTACTCCAACACGCCCATCAAGGGTGTCGTTGAGTACCCCGGCGACGGCTTCTCGGTCATGAAGTGGTCCAAGCACAAGGCCGACGCGTTTGAGTTCCTCGACTTTATGACGACGACCCAAGCGGGCAACATCATCAACAAGGGCGGTCTCATTCCCGACATTAAAGGGCTGACCACGTCGAACCCAGTCAACCAGGAGATGTTGAACTTCGTCAACGTGGACCACATGACGCCCTACCCGATGATGGACAACTACGTTCAGGTCAACGTGGGTGACGCGGCGGACAAGGTCCTACCCGCAGTGCTCGCGGGTCAGCAGACGGCCCTGTCAGCGTTGCAGAACATGGCTCAAGCCTGGCAGGAGTTGCCAGCGGCGCAGCGAAGCAAGAACGACTTCGCGGGATAAGACGTAGCGATGACACATCCCCACCCGATTCGTGGCCACGAATCGGGTGGGGATGTTCACGTAGTACGAATGGAACTCAAGTGAACGACGTACCCAGATGACCGTGATGACAACAAACCCGCCGCGAGCGCGGCGCATGACCCTTCGACGACGGCGCCAAGTATCGGGGTTCCTCTTCGCCCTGCCGGCCATCGGCCTAGTGGTCGGGTTCATCGGCGTGCCCATTGGCCAGGCGGTGTACTACTCCTTTACCAACTGGAACGGCCTCACCTCGACCTGGATCGGTGCGTCCACCTGGACCCAGGCCTTCCACAACTCCAGTCTCTGGACGGCGCTCGGAAATAACGCGAAGCTGCTCCTGGCCGTACCTTTCGCCCTCGGACTGCCGCTCTGTATTGCCGTGCTGCTGCACCAGCGTGTCGCCGGGTGGAAAATCTTTCGCTCGATCTACTTTCTGCCCACGGCGATCTCCTGGGTCGTTCTCGGTCTCGTCGCCGAGCGCTTCTTCGCCTACCAGGGCACCCTCAACTCCATCATTCACTTCTTCGGTTTCTCGAGCACTACCACCAACATGTTGGGCTATGAGTCGACGGCGCTCAGCGCCCTTGGCATCACCTTCGTCTTCACCATGATCGGCACGAACACGATGCTCTTTCTCACCGGCCTCGCAACCCTGGATCCGACGCTTGAGGAGGCGGCGCGCATCGACGGCGCCGGTCGTTGGCGCATCTTTCAGAGCATCACGCTCCCCCATCTCAGTCGATTTATTCAACTCGCCTTTGTCATTACCGTGATCGCACTTTTTTCGGCGCTCTTTAGCCTCATCTTTGTGATGACCGGCGGTGGGCCGGGGTACGCCACGACGACCATGGAGTACCTCATCTATCAAACCGGCTTCGATCAAGGCGCCTTTGGGACCGCCGCGCTGTACGGACTTATTCTCTTCGTCCTCACGGGCATCGTCGGCATCGTGCAGTTGCGTCTTATTGGATCGAACGAATGACCACGCTCGCGACCCCGCCACAAGAGTCCGAGATACCCGAAGACTCACTCGTGCAAAGTCCAAAGCGGCCCAAGTTGGGTCGGTGGATTCTCTTCGCCGTGATGATCGTCATCGCGGCCGTCATGCTCTACCCGTTCTGGGTCATGATCATCACCAGTCTCAAATCACAGGCGCAGTTCTACTCGGGCGTCGGTTTTTCGTGGCTCAGTTGGTCGACGCTTTCCTCCACGATTCCTATTGCTCAAGAGGTGCTGAGCTCCACGATTCTCTGCTCGTGCTCGATACTGCTCATCCTCGTGGTCGGACTCCCGGCCGGATTTGCGTTTTCCAAACTGCGCTTTCGAGCCTCGACGGTGGTCTTTCTCGTGATCGTGAGTGCCATGATGGTGCCGTTGCAGGCGATCTTGATGCCCGAGTTCGTCAACGTCACGAAGCTCGGTCTGACCGGCGGTTACTTCGGGGCCATTCTCGTGTACGCCTCGCTCGGCACGCCGTTCTCGGTGTTTCTTTTCGCCACGTACTTTCGGGGAGTTCCCGACGAGCTCATAGAAGCGGGCATCGTGGACGGCCTGGGCTACTTCGGCGCTCTCTGGCGCCTCGTGGTGCCCATCGCCATCCCGGCCATCGCGACGGTGACGGTGCTGCAGTTCATTCAGATCTGGGACGACTTGTTGGTCGGACTCCTCTTCATTCAGAACCCTTCGGAGCGCCCCATCACCGTCGGCCTCGCGATACTCGCCGCGGGACACACCACGTCGATTCCGGCCCTGATGGCCGGATCGCTCATCAGCGCGTTGCCGGCGATGGTGGTCTACCTCATCTTCCAGCGCTATCTAGTCAAGGGCCTCACCATGGGTATCGACCGGTGATTTTGAGCACCTACATCTAAAGGAGAATTGCTGCATGGCCGAAATTGACTTCGAGGCAGTGACGAAAATCTTCGGCGACGGTCCGCCCGCGGTCGATCACCTCTCACTGCACGTCAACGAGGGCGAGTTCATGGTGCTCGTCGGACCCTCGGGCTGTGGCAAGACCACGGCGCTGCGCATGCTGGCGGGCCTCGAAGAGATCACCTCGGGCACTCTCAAGATCGGCAACGCGGTGGTCAACAACACCCTGCCAAAGGACCGTGACGTCGCAATGGTCTTTCAGAACTACGCGCTCTATCCGCACATGTCCGTCGAAAAGAACATTGGCTTTGCGCTGAAGATACGCGGCGACTCCAAGAGCGAGATTAAGCGAAAGGTCAACGAGGCGGCCTCGATCTTGCACCTCACCGACTATCTCGAACGTCGTCCGAAGGCGCTCTCGGGCGGCCAGCGACAACGCGTCGCGATGGGAAGAGCGATCGTACGCAGTCCGCAGGCGTTTTTGATGGACGAGCCGTTGTCGAACCTCGACGCCAAGCTTCGCGTGGAAATGCGCCAGGAGATTGCGCGAATCCAGAGGCTGCTGGGAGTGGCGACCGTGTACGTCACACACGACCAGGTCGAGGCGATGACCATGGGCGACCGTGTGGCGGTCATGCGCGAGGGTCGCCTGCAACAGGTCGACACACCCCAGGACCTCTACGATCGGCCAGTGAATGAGTTCGTGGCCGGCTTTATGGGTTCGCCTCCGATGAACCTGCTGCACTGCCACTTGCGTCCGCGAAAGGATCGCGTGGAAGCCGTCTTTGGCGAACAGGTCATCGAGTTGCCCTGGAACTACACCACTTCGCACGAACTTCCCGCCTCGGGCGTCGACGTCGTGCTCGGCGTTCGCCCAGAGGATGTCATCATCGCTGACGCTTCAAGCGCGAACACCATCAAAACCCGCGTCGAGCGTTGCGAGGCCCTCGGCTCAGAGATTCTGGTGCACCTTTCGCACGTCGACGTAAACGAAGGCGGCTCACTCGATGTTGCTTCTTCCGTTGACGTGGCGCGACGTTCCACGCTGGTCGCGAAGATGGGTCCACGCACCAAGGTCACGGCGGGTGATGTTCTCTCGGTACAGATTTCACCTGAGCACGCGCACTTCTTTGACGCCGCGACCGGCGCCACTCTGCGAAAGTAGTAGCCGTGGCTAGCCCGATCTCTGCGTCCTTCGATCGCCAAGTCCTCGCGAGCGGACTCGACCACGTTGAAGGCGTCTGTTGGGACCGCACGCGGCGCAGCCTGTGGGCGGGCGGCGAGGCCGGTCAGCTGTATCGAATCAGTCTTTTTGGCACTAAACGAGTAATGGCGACGATTCCCGGTGGCGCCCTCCTCGGGCTGGCGCTCGATAGGGAGAACTTCCTCTACGTCTGCGACCCGGGTAACCATCAGGTCTGGCGTTACGACGGACGCAGCACGTACGAACCATTCGGGGATCACATTGACTACCCCAACTATGCCGCCTTCGGGCCCGACGGCCGCCTGTACGTTTCGGACTCGGGTTCCTTTGACGAAGCGACCGGCCAACTTTTTGCTATCGATGCTGAGGGCACGACGACGAACGTCACGCCGCGTCCCATCGCCTACGCCAACGGACTCTGCGTCGACGGGTCGAAACTGTGGGTCATCGAATCGAGTGCGCCCTGCGTGAGCGCAATGGATCTCGCGGGCGGGCCGCTCGAGGTCGTCATTCCGATGGAGCGCTGCGTCCCGGATGGGCTGGCCCTCGACGGCGAAGGCGGACTGCTGATTTCGTGCTATCAGCCCAACCAACTGTGGCGCTGGACCGAGGAAGAGGGACTGTCTCTGCTCTTCGAGGACTGGACCGGGGAGTACGTTCTCTCGCCAACCAACTCCGCCTTTTTTGGCGAGCACCTTGATCGCCTGGCTCTGGCGTCGCTCTGCGGCGGCAATTTGATCTCCGTGAAGCTACCTTTCGTCGGCGCGCCCGTCTTTTACCCCTACCAAGTGGATCAGTTATGAACCGGGTAGTCAGTGTCAACCCCGCCACCGGCGTCGAACGTGAACTCGACGTCGAGGAAACTACTCCCGCCCAGGTCAATGCCTTCGCCGATCGCGCCGGCTCTATCGCACTGGATTACGCGTGGCGGCCCCTCTCGTGGCGTGCGGACATGCTGAGCGCCATGGCCGGGGAGCTCGAGGCCGACGCCCCCCGACTCGTAGAGATCGCCAGCGAGGAGACCGCACTCGGGACCGCTCGTCTCGAAGGAGAACTTCGTCGCACCGCCTTTCAACTTCGCTTCTTCGCCGACGTGGTGCTCGACGGTGCCTTTCTCGCGGCGTCCATCGATCACGCCCGTGATTCGCCGATGGGTCCACTTCCCGACCTTCGACGAGTTCGTGTGCCGCTCGGTCCCGTCGCCGTGTTTGGCAGCTCTAACTTCCCCTTCGCCTTCTCCGTTCCGGGCGGCGACACCACCTCGGCGCTCGCCGCCGGCTGTCCGGTCGTCATCAAAGCTCACCCCGCTCACCCGGCCACGAGCTTGGCCACCTTTGAGGCGTTGCGCCGGGGTGCGGCGAATCTCGGTGCGCCTGAGGGTCTCCTCGCGCTGGTCTTCGGCTTCGAAGCCGGCGTTGCGCTGGTCGAGGCACCATCCATTCGAGCTGTGGGCTTTACCGGATCGGTGCCGGCCGGGCGCTCGCTGTGGAGCCGCGCCAACGCTCGTGTCGTGCCCATTCCCTTCTTCGGTGAGCTCGGCGCCGCCAATCCCCTGGTGGTCACGCCCGCCGCGGCGGCCGAACGAGCCCAAGAGATAGCCACCGGCGCCGCGGGATCGATGACGCTCGGTGTCGGGCAGTTCTGTACCAAGCCGGGGCTTCTCTTCGTTCCTCAAGACGAACACGGTGACCAACTCGTGGCGGCCGTGGTTGACGCGTTGAACCAACTCTCTACGATGACCATGTTGAGCGAGGGCATCGCCGAGCACTTTCGAACCGGCATCGTGTCCATCGCCGGCGTCGACGGCAACAATCAACTCGTTGGCGAAGGCCGCGTGAACGGCACGAGCGTCAACGCTCAACTCTTTGAAGTCTCCGCGAAGGTCTTCTCCGACCCGTCGTCGCGCGCGCTTCGAGAAGAGTTTTTTGGTCCGCTCGCCATTGTCGTTCGTTACCTCGGTCGCGACGATCTGGAAGGAGCACTCCATGTCGCTGATCCCGCACTCACCTTCAGTGTGTTCGTGGCCGAGAACGACGGCGATGCGGCGTGGCTGATCGAGCTCGGCCAGACGAAGGCCGGACGGGTCATCGCCAACGCGTACCCCACGGGCGTCGGGGTGAGTTGGTCAATGCAACACGGCGGGCCGTGGCCAGCGACCACGGCCCCTTCGGCGACGTCGGTCGGGGCGAGCAGCATCGAACGCTGGTTACGTCCCGTCACCTATCAAAACGTGCCCGACGAACTCTTGCCCGAGGCGCTTCGAGAAGAGAATCCCCTCGCGATTCCCCAACGAGTTGACGGTGTGGTTCGTGTCGATTCAGCCGCGGGGTTGAGGTAGGGCGGCGCGCACCTCGTCGGCGCGACGACCGAGTACAAGAGCGCGCTCCACGACACCCTGCGCGCCGCATTTTTCGAGCCAATTGCCGAGCAGTAAGTACCCGTCCTGAGTAAGGACGGATTCGGGGTGAAACTGCACACCTTCGAGCGCGAGATCACGGTGACGAAGGCCCATGATGAGTCCATTCGATCGGGCGCTGACTTCGAGCTCGTTCGGTAGGTCCTCATCAACCACCACCAGCGAGTGGTAACGACCCACGATGAGAGGATTACTCACTTCGCGAAAGACCCCGAGCCCGTCGTGTTCGACCACGCTCGCTCGTCCGTGCAACAGTTCAGGCGCTGCGAGCACGCGCGCACCATAGGCCTCGGCGAGCGCCTGGTGACCGAGGCAGACACCGAGCAGCGGCACCCGGGTGTCGCCGCAGTGGCGCACGATCGAGAGACAGTTTCCGGCCGAAACGGGATACCCCGGCCCCGGCGAGATCAGCAGGCCGTCGACCTTCATTGCCGCGATGTCCCGCGCACTCACCTCGTCATTTCGCCGTACGGTGACGTCGGCGCCGAGCTCACCGAGATACTGCACGAGGTTGTACACGAAGGAGTCGTAGTTATCGACGACGAGAATCGATGGTGTTTTCGACATTGCCGGTAATCCTACGGCGGAGATTCACTAACCTTTCGCCATGGATCCCCTCGAACTCGCGTCGTACCTCGAACTAGTCGACCAGGGTTTCAATGTGGTGCCGCTGTGTGTGACCCTGCAGTTAGACCGAGAGACGCCCGTCTCGCTCTACCAGCGTTTCCCAGGGCGCGCGATCTTTCTCCTAGAGAGCGCCGCGCTCGGCGAGGCGACCGGGCGCTACTCCTTCATCGGCCTCGATCGACGCTGGCGACTCACCACGAAGGGCGTGAAAACACTGGTCGAGGGCGACAACGCCATCGAGAGCGACCGCGCCCCGCTCGACGAACTTCGTTCGCTCATGGCCCGTTACCGGACGTACGTTACGGCGGATCTTCCCGACTTCGTCGGCGGCGCGGTCGGCTTTGTGACCTATGACTACGTGCGACGCCTCGAACGACTGCCCGGGCGAGCGAGCGAACCAACCTGGCCCGACGTCGACTTTTCATTTCCTGGAGCGATCTTGATCTGTGACCACCTCCGTCACTCCACCACCGTGGTCGTCCTCGCACTACTCGACGGTGACCCCGTTGACGTCTATCACGAGGCGAGATCCCGACTCGATGAGCTCGTTACCACGCTCCTCGCACCCGCGCCCCTCGCCGAGGCGGGAATCGAGCGCCTGGTGGCGACAGCGCCCCAGCAGCGCTCCTCGATTGACGTGCGCGCCCTGGCGAGAGAACTTTCGAACTTCACCGCCGAGGAGTACGGGCGTATCGTTGAGCGCGCGAAAGAGTACATCGTTGCCGGGGATGTTTTTCAGGTGGTACCGAGTCAACAGTTCCAGCACAAGAGCGACGTCAACCCCCTGACGTTGTATCGAGTACTGCGAGCGCTCAACCCCTCTCCCTACATGTACCTCTTGGACTCGGGCGAGCACCAACTAGTCGGTGCTTCGCCCGAGATGTTGATGCGCGTGCACCAGCGCGTAGTGAGTACCCGCCCGATCGCCGGCACGCGCCCGCGCGGAGAGAGCGACGAAGAAGACCAAGTGTTCGAAGCCGAAATGCTCGTGGATGAAAAGGAGATAGCCGAACACGTCATGCTGGTTGACCTGGGACGAAATGACGTCGGGCGTGTCGCGGTGCCCGGTACAGTGCGCGTCGAGCGCCTCGCGCACGTGGAGCGATTTTCTCATCTCATGCACCTCGTCAGTCACGTAGACGGTGAACTGCGAGAAGGACTTGACGCCTTTGACGCCTTCAACGCGCTCTTTCCGGCGGGTACCCTCACCGGCGCACCGAAGGTGCGTGCGATGGAACTGATTGATGAGTTTGAACCGGTCTATCGCGGTCCCTACGGCGGCGCGGTGGGTTACTTCTCCCTCTCGGGCAACGCCGACTTCGCCATCACGATTCGCACGGTCTCCCTGCGCGACGGCGTTGCCACGGTGCAAGCCGGGGGTGGCGTGGTCGCCGACAGCCAGGGAGACTTTGAGTATCAAGAGACACTCAATAAGGCTTCCGCACCACTATTGGCTTTGGAGATTGCCGGCGCCTGAAAGAGCACAACAGCTCACCACCACGGTGTCGCTCGCGTGACCAGATGACCAATTTGATGAATACATCAACAGGATCTGGGCTTGCGATTAGGGTCTGATCATCGGCACTGGTACGTTCGTGCACCACGCGGGCGATCATCGGTTTCGCTTCGACCATCGGGGGTGAGAGTGGTGCACGCAACAACCAGAACTCACGCTCGCATCCCGTCATTTTCGTTCATCAACGAGTGAGGACACGTCCACGTGCTTAGACATCGAGACCTCTCCGCCTCGCGAACGACCCCTAATGACTTCGCGCAGCGACTATTCGCGCCTTTGCCCTCGCGCTACGACCTGATCGCTGCCGTCCTCTCCTTCGGTCAAGATCGCCGCTGGCGGCGCACCATGATCCATCACGTCGAGGGATCGAAACCCGCACTGATCTTGGATGTGGCGTGCGGTCCGGCCGGCGTGACGAGAGCGTTGGCGAAACGCACGCCGGCTCGAGTTATTGGAGTGGATCTGAGCGAAGACATGATCAGGATGGGCCAAGCTAACGTTGCGAGGGCCGGACTCAGCGAACGCGTGGCACTCGTTCTTAGTCGCGGCGAACAGTTGCCTTTTGCCGACGGGACCTTTGATGCGCTGACCTTCACTTATTTGCTGCGCTACGTCAAGGACCCGCAGGCGACGCTCGCCGAACTGGCCCGTGTGCTCAAGCCGGGCGGAGCCATGGCCAGTCTCGAATTTTCCGTTCCCCCGGGCGTCGCCGCGCACATCGCCTGGTGGTTCTACACGCGGGCCGTGCTGCCCGTCGCCGGCTTCGCGATGGGTGGAAGGGGCTGGTGGGAGGTTGGACGATTCCTCGGTCCAAGCATCTCCGCGCACTATAAGACCTATCCCATCGAGTGGACGGTGGAGGCGTGGCGCAACGCCGGACTCGAGCACGTGGAGTACCGGTCTATAAGTCTCGGCGGGGGCCTCGTCATGTGGGGGTATCGCCACTCATGACCATGTTCAAGTCGACACCTAAGAGGACGGCCGGCGCGCCGGCTTTCTATGCCCAGCCGAAGTTTCTTCGTTCGGCGGCGTTGCGAGACTGGTGGACGCTCCTGCACCCGCCCTATACGTTCTTGCACCTGTCCTTCGTCGTCATCGGAGCCTGTCTTATCGGACCGGTCAACGCCGTTCGCCTTGGCGTGACGGCACTCGCGTTCTTTCTCGCCGTCGGCGTGGGCGCACACGCCCTCGATGAACTACACGGACGTCCGCTGTCGACGTCGATCTCCTCACGACAGCTCGTGGTGGCGGCGGTGCTGGGCCTCGGGGGCGCGGTCGCGCTGGGTATCGTGGGCGTGTTTCTCGTGAGCGTGTATTTCATTGTCTTCATCGTTATCGGCGTGGCCGTGGCGCTGGCCTACAACCTCGAACTCTTTCACGGACGTCTACACTCCGATCTCGTATTCGCCCTTAGCTGGGGAACATTTCCTTTACTCACTTCCTACTTCGCCCAACACGACACACTCGGTGTCGTTTCGCTCTTCGCCGGCGCCTTCGCGGCCCTCGTTTCCCAGACCCAGCGCCAGCTTTCGTCGCCGGCACGCGACATTCGCCGTCGCACCGCGTCGATTGAGGGTCGCCAGGTCCTCGCCGACGGCTCAGTCGTTCTGATCACCGATCGCACCATGTTGGCCCCACTCGAACGTGCTCTTCGCTCGCTCTGCTGGGCCAGCGTGGTCCTCGCCCTCGGCCTGCTCTACTTGCGGTTCGCCCCGCACTTCTAACCTTCGATTGGTCGAGCTTCGGTGAGCTACTCGGCAACTATCGAATTGCCCGTCGATAGCATGGCGACAGCGTCGCTGGTAGCGATCGGCCCATCATTGGAGGGCGCGTGATTCCCATTTTGAGTACGGACGCCATGCGCGAGGCAGACGCCCAGGCCGTCGCCACTCGTGGGGTCCAAGCGTTGGTCGCCGCGGCGGGTACCGCCGTGGCGCTACAGGCGAAACAGATGCTGGGCTCGTGCTATGGACGACGAGTCGCCGTCGTGGTTGGTCCGGGTCTCAACGGCGCAGACGGTCGCGTCGCGGCAACTTGGCTGAGTTCGCGAGGGGCGCGTGTCGACGTCATCGAGTGGGATCACGCGCCGTTGCTCCTCGAGAGATACGGCCTGGTGATCGACGCGGCCTTTGGATTGGGCTGTTCGCGCCCCTATGTCGCACCCAAGGTGACCTCGGGCACGCTGGTACTGGCCGTGGACCTTTCCTCGGGCGTCGACGCCGACACCGGGGCGCTCCTCGGAGAGCCGATGAACGCTAACGCCACGCTCGCGCTCGGCGCATTGAAGCCCGCGCACTTCTGTGGACCGGCGGCCGAGCTTCGAGGGACGTTACTCTTCGCTGGTCTTGGCATCGCGAGCGACGCCAAGGACGCATTGGTAGAAGACGGCGACCTCGCCTCTCTCGTGGCGTATCGCCGCGGCGATAACAAGTGGGATCACGCACTGCAGGCCTACGTGGGTTCCACGCTCATGCCGGGGGCGGCCGAATTGGTGCTCCGCGGCGCACTCGCCGGCGGGGCCTCCATGATTCGACTGGAGAGCCGAGGCGACGTCGCCTCATCGGTGGAACTACCTCCCGAGGTCGTTCACGTCAACGACCCTGAGGTTGATCGACGCTGTCGCGCGGTCGTGGCCGGTCCCGGCCTCGGCGCGGACAGCGCTTCGTGGTTGGCTGATCGGCTCCGCGACGCTCCTTGTCCCGTCGTACTCGACGCCGATGGGCTCGAACGAAAACTCATCGATGAACTGTCCCCGCGCGACGCGTCGTGGGTGCTCACTCCTCACGAGGGCGAGTTCGTCCGCCTGACGGGTGAACCGCTCGGCGCAAATCGATTCGATGACGTGCGGGCGCTAGCGCAAGGGACCGGCTGCGTCGTGCTCTTGAAAGGTCCGACGACTGTGATCGCCACGCCCTCAGGGACACTGCGTGTGGTCACCTCCGGCACGTCCGCCCTGGCCACTGCCGGCACCGGCGACGTGTTGTCAGGCCTTATTGGCGCGGCGATGGCCCGCGGGCACAGCCCACTTGATGCCGCCGCACTTTCTGCGCACCTACACGGACGAGCCGGAAGTTACCTCAGTCCTTACTCAACAGCGTCAGACGTCGTCAGCGAAGTTCGGCGACTCATCCGTGAACTGACGTTGGCGCAGTAGCGAGCCCCGGCGAGCTTGCCGCAGAACAAAAATCACCGGCTGCGGACGCCTCAGTGGACGCCCGTAGCCGGTGATCTATGTGAAATTACTTAAGCCAAGTGGGAATGCCGGTGCTTCGCTTCGTGGCCACGGTGATCGGACCACCCGAAGTGCTGTCGGTCTGGTAGATCGTGCCGGTGATCGTCGACACCGACGTCGCACTGGTGACCGTCACCAGGTACCCACCGTTGAGCCCCTGGTGGTCTTGGGCCGTGTAACGCAGCGGCAAGAGCGCCGGAGTCTGGGAGAACGTCGTCGAGTCCAACGTCTTAAGGAAGCTGGCGCGCGTAAAGTTACGTCCCGCGGCCTTGAGTGCTTCCACGAAAGCCACGCCCCAGGCGACGCCGTACTCCATGTTGCCGTTCAGCACAGTCGTCGACGTGAACCCGCCAGGAATCTCTGACGAATCGGCCTCGAGGACCTTCTTCATCCAGGGAATCCACGGGCTGCTGCTGCTCGGTGTGGGCAGGAAGTCAAAGGACACCGCCCCAACCTCGGGGTCGACGGGGACCTTTCCGGCAAACGCCGTCTCCACCGTCACCGGGTCCGAGCCCACGCTCGAGATGACCCACTGCGGCGTGTAGCTGAGCTCTAATGCCGCGCCCAGCGCGGCGTCCGTGGCGCCGGGAATCGTGTCGAGCACGACGACGGTGCACTTAGCGCTCTGGAAGGCCGAGATGTAGGGAGCGATGGACGCCCCCGACGTAGCGACCAGGGCGTCAACGCTATAGAGGTCGGTGACTGCGGGCGTTACCCCACCGGCTACCAAACCGGCCAATCCGTCGGTGCCGAAGTCGTCACCTTGTCCGAGGAAGCAGACGTTTGCCCCGGCGTAGGTGGCGTTGATGTACTTGCCAAAGATCTTGCCCTCTTCGTTGTAGCTGGGCTGCCAGCCGTAGAGCCCCGGGTACGCCGTCGGGTTGTTCCAGTCCAGTGAACCAGAGTTGACGAAGAGCTGAGGAACGCCGTTCGCCTTCAACAACGAACGCACGGAGTCCTGCGTCGGCGTGCCCAGTGAACCTACGGTGGCGAAGACCGGTATCGAGAGCAGGGCGTGCGTCTGAGTGACCGTGCTCGGGATTCCAGTGCAACCAAAGCCCGGGGTACCATAACAGTCGTCCTTCAAGACGTACTTGATCTTTCGACCATTGACCCCGCCTCGGCTATTCACGTACTTAAAGACCGCGGCGGCGGAGGTGGCGACCTCGTCGTAGCCCTGAGCGGCGATACCGGTCAGCGGTACCGTGGCCCCAATGGTGATCGACGTGGACGTGACCCCGGGAACCTTTGTTGCGGCTCCGGCGCTGCCCAGTGAACTTCCGGCCATCACGAGTCCCGTGCAGAGCAACATCGCTGCTGTCGTGGACGCGAAACGCCGCGCGTTCGATTTATTCATATAAATATCCCCCCATGAAGTGTTTCCTGATTGGGAAGCGTAGGTGGCCCGCTCGGCCAATACAAGTCAGGGTTCAGTTTTGGGGCGTACTCGAAGTTGGATTCGCCGATACGCCCCCGTCAAGCCCATGGGAGCGAAGAGCATGGTGATGATCAACAGACCGCCGAAAATGATCCCGGGCAACTGGCTGGCGAGATTGCTGGTGGAACTGATACCGGTGTGGCCCGTGAACCAGGTAATGACGTTGGTCGAATACGCGTAGATGAGCCCGCCGATGACGGCACCTTGCAGCGTGCCGATGCCACCAATCACGACCAGAGAAAGAATGGTGATGGACAGCGCCAAAGAAAATGTCGGCGGTGCCACAGAGTTGTTGATGAGAGTCCAGAGTCCCCCGCCGAGGGCGGCGTAGGCCGAGGAGACCATGAAGGCGATGACTCTGGCGCGAGGTAGCGACACTCCGACCAACTCAGCGGCGACCTCGTTGTCACGGACCAGTCGCATCGAGCGCCCGAAGCGGCTCGCGAAGAGGTTCGCCATGAAGAAGAAGGCGACGCCCGCAACCACGAGGGTGATGTCGGCGAGCCACATGGAACTGACCGTCAGAATGGACGTCTGAGAAGAGAAGAAGTGGTCGAGCCAGTGCGGGGGATTCACGGCCGTGGGCAGTTGGAGACCGGCGTCTCCACCCGTCCACGAGGTAAAAGAGTTCACGATGGCGGTGAAGGCCACCGCGAAGGCCAAGGTCATGCCCGCCAGGTAAGGACCGCGAAGTCTCGTCGCGGGGAGCCCTAAAAGGAGTCCCACGAATGCGCCGCACGCCACGGCAATCAACAAGGTCACGGCGATCGGCGTGGTGGCGTGGTGATTAGCCCAGATGGCAACGGCGAGGGCCCCGACGCCCATGAACGCGGCGTTGCCCAAGGAAATCTGGCCGGAAGCACCGGTAAGAAAGGAGAGACCGAGCAACACGATCGCCATGGCGGCGCCGATTGAAAGGTTGTAGTTGGTAAACGATGGGAAGAAGTACGTGGCGATGACCAGTACGTCGACGAAGACGAGGCACGTTGCCGCTCTCGCCAAAACGGGGTGCGTCGCTCGAATGGCACGAACGCTCAAGATCGAAGCGCTGAGGATCGCTAGCGCAAAGCCGACCGAGAACGCCACCGCATCGCGCGTGCTCGAGGTGCTGACGAACGTCAACACCACGTCGAGTGCGACCAAGACGGTCGTCATCGCTACGCGCAGTCGTAGAGGAGACCAGGTCACTAGACGCGTCTCGCGGTGCTTCTGGTGAATACGCCGCTGGGACGCACCATCAACGAGACGATGAGAATGATCAGCGCGGCCAAGATGATCGCGTTGGAGTTGATGTAGTCGCCAACGAACTGCAAGACGATGCCCATGACTACACCCGCCACGATCGCGCCTACGGGACTATCGAGACCTCCGACGGCCGCGGCGATGAAGCCGAAGGCGAAAATGCTGTCCATGAGCTGCGGATTGAGACCAGTAAAGAAGTTCGAGGCCACCAACACTGCGGCAATGGTGCCCACCCCCGTCGAAAGAATCCAACCCAACGTGAGCATTCTGCTGACACGGACACCGAGCAGTCGCGAGACCTCGGGCGCCAGCGCCGAGGCACGAAGTTGCAGGCCCAACTTGGTGAAGCGAAATAAGACGGCGACGAGGGTCATCACCGCGAGCGCCGTGAGAATCTCGTAGAGGCTGAATGCGGAAAGCGCCACAGGTTTGCCGTGGAGCTGCCAGTCAATGGGCGAAAAGGGATTCGGGATACCTCTCGGCGTGGTTGACCAGATCGCGGCAGCGACTGCTTCCAAGACAATCAGGACCCCGACCATGACGACGATGGGGTTGAGCTGCGGTTTATCGTAAAGATGTCGAACGAGTACTCGTTCGGTCGTGCCTCCGAGGGCGAATCCCATGACCACGGAGATCGCTACCAGAGGCCAGTAGCTGAAGTCGTGGGCGAAAATAATCATCCCGAGGTAGGCCGCGAACATCGCCATTGCACCTTGGGCGAAGTTCAAGATACCCGTCGAGCGCCAGATGAGTACGAGGCTGAGCGCCACCAGCCCGTAAATCATTCCGTTGGTTAGACCTTCCAGAATGTCCGTGACGATTCTCGACGTCAAAAAGGCGTCCATTACTCCACCACCCCGAGGTAGTACTGACGAAGATTCTCATCGGCTTCGACCGTGGCGGCCACGTCGTTGGCGACTACTCGTCCTAAATAGAGAATCACGGCGTGGTGGGCGATTCGCAGAGCCGAGGTGGCATTCTGCTCGACCAGAATGACGGTCAAACTCTTCGACGTACAGAGTTCGCGGATGGTATGCATCAACTGGGCGGTGACCAGCGGTGCGAGCCCAAGCGAGGGTTCGTCGAGCAGCAGCACCGCGGGTTGCGCGATAAGCGCTCGGGACATGGCCAGCATCTGTCGCTCACCTCCCGAAAGTTTGGCCGCGTGCTGCTTTCGGCGTTCTCCCAGAACCGGAAAGAGCGCATACTGCTCTTCGAGTCCCTTCGCGAGGTCGACCTTGGCGGTCATGGCACCGAGGCGAAGGTTCTCCTCCACCGTGAACTCGCTGATGACGCCCCGTCCTTCGGGCACGTGTCCCACGCCCATGCGGGCAATGTTTTCTGGCTTCACCCGCACGAGCGCTGTCTCGTCGAAGTGAATCGTCCCTTTCGAGGGTTCCTTGAGACCGCTGATGGTTCGCAGCAGCGTTGTCTTGCCGGCACCGTTCGCCCCAAGAACCGCAGTAATCATGCCGGTCTCGGCACGAAACGAGACACCTCGAAGGGCCTGCACCGCACCATAAGAGACACTGAGTTCCTCGACGTCGATCATTCGTCCACCCCGAGGTACGCCGCCACCACAGCTTCGTTATTTCTTACGTCGTTGGGTGTACCCGAGGCGATGACCTCACCGAAGTTCAAGACCACGAGTCGATCAACGAGCGGCATGACGAACTCCATGTCGTGCTCCACGAGCAAGACCCCCATCGAGGAGCGCAACTCCGTGACGAGAGCCGCAAAGTCGTGGAGCTCTGCTTCGTCGAGTCCCGACGCCGGTTCGTCCAGCAACAACAACGTCGGATCACACATGAGAGCCCGGGCGACGGAGACCTTTTTGGCGACACCGTAGGGTATGGCCGAGGGCACCCGCGCCGCCATATTGGCGATGCCAAGGCGATCCAGCGTGGAAAGCGCATCGCGACGCAGTGCGCGCTCGGCGCGAACGCCGCTAGGTAGCGCAAAGAAACTCGTGATGAAGCCTCCATTCGCTCGAATGTGGCCGCCGGCCATGACGTTCTCCAGCACGCTGCAGTGAGGAAAAAGGCCAACACCCTGCAACGTGCGTGCCACGCCCGCGCGCGCTAGTTGATTCGGATGGAGATTCTGGCGGTCTCGGTTGGGAAAACGCACGTGACCTTCGGAGGGTTTGACGAAGCCACAGGCAACGTTGAAGGCAGTCGTCTTTCCCGCG
This sequence comes from uncultured Acidimicrobiaceae bacterium, assembly GCA_963803745.1. Classification (GTDB taxonomy): domain Bacteria; phylum Actinomycetota; class Acidimicrobiia; order Acidimicrobiales; family RAAP-2; genus RAAP-2. Next base: position 631,424 of record CAWDNL010000002.1, read on the forward strand.
CCGTTGGGACCGATCATCCCCACGATCTCCCCCGTTGACACGTCGAAGGAGACGTCACTCAGGGCTTTAAGTCCACCGAAGTGAACGGAAACGTGTTCGAGAGAAAGTGCCAGGGATTCAGACGGTGGCAACATGGTCTTTCTAAAGTAACAGGGTTGAGATGACCCCAGTAAGACACCTCGCCGGGTGCGAGTGTCTAAATGACCGGCGAAAGTCCCCCGTCAATGCTGACGCCGACGCCGGTGATGTAGCTCGCTCGCGGCGACAACAGAAACGCGGCCAAGTCAGCGAACTCCTCCGCACGTCCCACTCGCCCTAGAGGAATCTTGGACGCGCGCGCCATCGTCTCGTAGAACTCCGTGAGTTCGACGTTCTGCTCCTTGGCGCGTCGAACCCACTGTCCCGATTCGATGAGTCCAATCAAGATCGCGTTCACGCGCACGCCGCGGGGACCTACTTCGTTCGCCATCGCCTTGGTCAGCGCGAGGCCCGCAGCTCTCGAGGCCGTCGTCGGCGCGGAGTTCGCCGAGGGTGTTCGCGCCATGATCGCGAGCACGTTGACGATCGAGCCCTTCGTCGCCTCGAGCGCGTCGATGACGCCTCTCGAGACGTGGAGTGCCGAAATCACCTTGAGTTCGTAGTCCTCTCGCCACACCTCGTCGCTGGAGGCGGCGATCGAAGTTCCCGAACTTCGTCCGGCGTTGTTCACGGCGCCGTCCAATCGGCCAAATCGCGAGAGCGTCTCGTCAATGAATCCGTCGAGTTCGCTGGCGTGGGTGACGTCGGCTTGATAGCACAACGCCGCAGACCCGAGAAGTTCCTGTGCCTGCGCCAGACGGTCTTGATCACGTCCACAGAGCGAAACGCGCGCGCCTTCTTCCAGCAACTTCTGCGCGAGGCCGAGCCCGAGGCCGTCACTTCCACCGGTGATGAGAAAGACGCGATCTTGCAGCTCCAAGTTCACATGTTCCCCTTCAAGATGCAGCAGTGATGAATGGCCGCAGACCGGGTGCGCCGTTACTGAAGGTAGTTCTCAACCACGCCCTCAGCGCGCACCGCGGCTTCGTCGGGATTGAGACCGGCTGTTCGGCGAGCTCGACGTTGGCGCAGTAAGTCATAGCACTGATCGAGCTGGACTTCGACGGCCTTGAGCCTCGCGAGCTGCTCCTTTGAGAGCGGCTCACCGTGGTGTGACTCCTCCAGCGCTTGCTCCTCGGTAGAAAGCTTTTCGATCTGTTCAAGTATCGTGCCGTCGTCCATGGCCCGTCCTTTCCACGTTGGGTCCTTCGTGCCGTCTACAGACTAGGCCGAGCGATTTTCTTCTCGCACGCTTCGACGCCGAGCGTCTTGCAAGTGTCCTAGGCGGGGACTAGAACACTGGTGTCATCGCTTTAGAGGTCACTTGCTGCGCCGAAGCAAGGACAACGCATAAGGGGGTCAGATGAGTTCCATGCCCGTGGGCGGGGTGCGACCGTTCGGCGATCTCAGTTCCGATAGTGCCGCGCAGCTGGTGGTGCGAAATGCACGGGTGCACACGGGTGATCCGGCTCGTCCCGCCGCGAGTGCCGTCGCCATTCGCGACGGGGTGTTCGCAGTGGTGGGTGATGACGGCGACGTCGCCCCTTTCATAGGAGAGAACACCCGAATCTTCGACGCACTTGGCCGTCGCGTCATTCCGGGACTCAATGATTCGCACTTGCACGTCATCCGCGGCGGGCTCAACTACCTGATGGAGCTTCGCTGGGACGGGGTTGCCTCACTTCGTCAGGCGCTCGCCATGTTGCGAGTCCAAGCCGAGAACACCCCCAAAGGTCAGTGGGTGCGCGTCGTCGGTGGTTGGACGGGCGACCAGTTCGCCGAAATGCGCTTGCCGAGTATCGCGGAGCTGAATGCCGCCGCGCCCGATGTGCCCGTCTTTGTCCTTCATCTGTACCAGTCCGCACTGCTCAACCGAGCCGCCGTAGAAGCCGTCGGCTACACCAAGGACTCTGCGAATCCACCGGGCGGTGAGATCGTGCGCGACCGTTTGGGCAATCCCACCGGTCTGCTCTTAGCAGCGCCAGCCGCCACGCTGCTATACGCGACGCTCGCGAAAGGTCCCACACTCAACAGTGACGACCAGGTCAGCTCGACGATGCACTTCTTGAGAGAGCTCAACCGCTTCGGACTCACCAGCGCCATCGACGCCGCCGGGGGATTCCAGAACTTTCCCGAGAACTACGCCGCGGTGATGGAGCTCGCGAAGAACGGCGAGCTCACCTTGCGCATCGCGTACCACCTGTTCCCTCAAGTTCCCGGCCAAGAGCTCGACGACCTGCGGCGCTGGATTGGAATGGTGAAGCCCGGCGACGGCGACGAGTGGCTGCGCTGCAATGGCGCCGGAGAAAACCTAGCCTGGTCCCCGGCCGACTTTGAGAATTTTTACGAGCCACGTCCGCAGCTCGCCTCGAACGCGCCGAGCGACCTCGAGGCGGCGGTGCGCTTGCTGCTCGACAACGGTTGGGGATTTCGACTGCACGCCACATACGACGAGACCATACAGATGGACCTAAACGTCTTCGACAAGATCGCCGCCGATGGTGGGTTCCCGCGTGGCGTCCCCTGGTTCTTCGACCATGGCGAGACGGTCAGTGAAGCAAGCCTGGACCGCATTGCCACCCTTGGCGGCGCCATGTCAGTGCAGAACCGGATGATGTTCCAGGGCCGTGCCTTTATCGAGCGCTACGGCGCCGAACGAGCCGCCACGGCGCCCCCGATCCTCTCCATGCTGAGTCGTGGATTCGTCGTAGCGGCCGGCACGGACGCGACCCGTGTCTCCAGTTACAACCCGTGGCTGTCGCTGTCGTGGTTGGTGTCGGGAAGAACAGTGGGTGACATCGTGCTCTCTCCCGCGAAGAACCGCGTTGATCGTGAGACGGCGCTCATGATGTACACCGCCGCCGGTGCTCAACTCACCGGCGAGGCCGACAAGAAGGGTCAGATCAAAGTCGGACAGTACGGCGACTTGGCACTGCTGTCGGCGGACTTCTTCTCGGTACCCGAATCAGAGATCTCTCGGATTGAGTCCCTGTTGACGATTGTCGGCGGCAAGGTTGTCTACGGCGTGGAGAACTACGAAGGCGCGGCCGAGCCAGTCGATGCGATCGAACCGGCCTGGAGTCCGGTCGCGCGATTCGGCGGCTTTCAGCAGAGCACGAGTGGCGTGCGACAGGCCGCGAGCCTCGTGGAGGCGGCGCTCGACTCCCCCCTGCAGCGTCGGTGGCGCGAGGATGCGAGCTACCTCCAGCCCGTGCACGAGTTCGGGTTGGGCCCAAGTGGTCCGCTAGTCAATGGTTCAAGTGACCCTCTCGGGGGCTGCGGCGACGTTTAATTCGCGCGGCGCGTCGACTCCGAGGACGCCGTAACTAATGCCACTCCGGGTGCAACTTACTCAGCGCACGACTGGAGAGTCCCACGGCTGAGACAATCACGAACGCGATAACGACGGGGTATAAGTCACGAACGTGCAGCACGAACAGTGCACCGACGAGCGCGCCTAAGAAGATGGTCAATACCGCCAAGAGCCGTCGCGTGCCTTTCGAGCCGCTCCCTCCGGCAAATTTGCTATTGATGCCCAGATCGACGATGGTCATGGTCAAGACCGTCGTCGTGAAATCAGGTACCGCCAATTTTCGCGAGGCGGCGTTTTGAATCCCCATGGCTAGGGCGAGCACCACGATAAGCGCGTAAAGATACGATCCTTCAAGCGGCGGCGAACTCGCCACCGCGAGCACGAGCGCCGCGAGCAACAACGTGGACTGCACGATCGAAGAGATGGTGAAGAGTCTCGCGCGATGGTTATTCATCAGGGTGTGATTCTTTCCGCCCGAAACGGCTCCGACAAAAAACGCCAAGAGGGCCACGAGTGACGCCGGTATCGAGAGTCCGTGCGCGCCCGCAAAAGCGAACGCGAGGAAGAGCACATTGCCCGTCATATTGGCGACGAAGACGTGTCCGAGCACGAGGTAACTGAACGCATCGACGAGCCCGGTGACGAACGACATACCCAGCAACAGCGGGGCAACCGGACCGTGCGGCGACCCGGGTTCCGGACGGAAAATTTCACGTAGATCGTCCAAGATGGTTTTCATGTCGCCTCCGTCGTCACGCGGAACTTCACGCTCTTATGAGGCTGGATTTTAGGGACGAGTGATTCTCGGCGCGGAGCCGATCGTGAACGAGGTCCTTCTGAGTTCGACACTCTCCCGGGTCAGATGCCCGTGTGTTCTACTCGAACGGGGTCGGGATCGGGCACATGGGGCATCAGCGCGTTAGGTGGTACGACACCGAGCCGTCCGGCCTCGAAGTCTTCGAGCGCTTGGACGATCTCAGAGCGGGTGTTCATGACAAATGGTCCATAGTGCTCGACGTGTTCACCAATCGGCTGACCACCGAGCACCAAGCACTCAAAATGCACGGTTCGGGAGTCTTGGTGTTCGTCGGTGCCAATTCGTATCCACTCGCCCGGACCGAAAGACGCAAGCTGACCGTTCTGAATCGCTCGTCGCTCGCTGCCGACGTAACCGGTGCCTGCCAAGACATAGACGAGCGCGTTGAACGTTTTATCCCACGGCAGGTCGAGTTGCGCTCCGGGCGCCACCGAGACGTGCGTCATCGCCATGGGCGTGTGCGTTGAGCCGGGACCACGATGACCCCCCACGTTGCCAGCGATGATACGAACGAGAGACTCTCCATTGAAAGGAGACACGAAGACCACGTCATTGGCTTCAAGACCCTGGTATGCGGGAGAGATCATCTTGTCTTTGGCGGGCAAATTCACCCACAACTGAATGCCGTGAAAGAGTCCGCCGGAGACGACGAGCTCTTCCGGCGGCGTTTCAATGTGCAAGATGCCCTTACCCGCTGTCATCCACTGGGTCGCGCCGTTTTGAATGAGACCACCGCCGCCATGTGAGTCCTGGTGTTGAAAGGTGCCGTCAATCATGTAGGTCACCGTTTCAAAGCCTCGGTGGGGATGCCACGGCGTTCCCTTCGGCTCGCCCGGCCCGTAATCGACCTCACCCATTTGATCCATATGGACGAAGGGATCAAGGTCATTCATCGAAACTCCCGCAAAGGCACGTCGAACCGGAAACCCCTCCCCTTCAAGGCCGCGCGGCGCAGTCGTGACTGACTTCACCGCTCGCTCCACGCTTACGGCGGGGTCGAGTACGTCAAAGTGTGGTAGATCCGTCCACTTCTCGGGAGTAACTGCCGGCATCACGACCTCACTTCGCTCGATTTTCTGCACTCACTTTACGTCTAGAAGTTGAGGAAGCAAATCCGCAACTTTGATACTCGGCTCAACCCTTCCAAAGCCGAGGGGTTCACTTCGTCAGGAATCGCGTCACGTAAATCCAGGCATGACTTTCGAATGCATCTAAATCACAACAGACAAGCAATTGCCTCTGGCGAGTGCGCCGTTCATGGACATTCCTGCGGAAGGAGTGTGCCTTATTCTTTGTCACAATATGAAGATCCACTTCCTTCAAAATTCATAAGTCCCCTCACAGAAGTCTCACATCCAATTCACAGCATTCCTTGCAAGAATCGTGGCTTGGAGATCATCGTGAATGATCTGAACTCATGGGAGAGTTATGCAGAAGAGAATGAGATTTTTCAGTCGTTCGGTAACCGCCCTGGCACTCGGTGCTGCGCTTTCGCTCGGTAGCGCGGGCCTCGCGTCGGCCTCGTTGCACCACGACAACGGAAGATTTGACGGCAACGTCGCCAGCGGTCGACTGTCGCCCTTTGACTATGCACACCTCGGCATCGGGGGTGTTGTCACCGCGGTTTCTTCCACGTCGCTGACCGTCAGCCTTTGGAACGGAACGTCCGCCACCTATGCCATCAGCCCCACTGCTACCTACACCGAGGGTGGATCTCCCACGCCGGCCTCGTCACTCGTTACTGGTGACAGGGTGCAGCTTCAAGTCTCGCCGTCGGACCCGACCACCGTGGATGCGATCAACATCGAGTTGGCCATGCTCTTTGGAACGGTGACCTCCGTTGTTGGCGACACCATCCTTATAACGGACTTTCAGGGCTTCACCCGAACGATTCTCGTCGGCATGAACACCACGTACACCCAAGACGGGGCTCCGGCCGGCCTGATTGACATCTTGACCGGTTCGAAGATCGTCGCCTGGGGAACGGTTGACCCCGACGGCACGTCACTCGATGCCCTCACCATCAATATCGGCTCGGTCGGCACCAACGACTGCATCCGCGGTGTGGTTACCGCGGTTTCCAGCTCCAGCGTGACGGTGCAAAGTAAGGACGGAACATCCACGGTCTTCACCTTGACGACCAACACGCTGTACAAGGACGGTCGCTACACGCTGAGCTTGGCGGACCTCGCGGTCGGCGAGCACGTGAGCGTAGAAGTGAACTCCACCGCGGCGACGACCGCGCTGCGAATTGACATCTGCCTTGTCCACATCAATGGCGTGGTGAGTTCGGTGACCGGCGACACCGTCATCGTGACGAGCCAAGGATTCGAGCGAACCGTTCTGCTCGGCATGAACACTCAGTACTTCGAAGGTCAGGGCCCGGGCTCAATCACCGACGTGGTGGCTGGAGTGCACATCAAGGCGCTCGGCAGCGTTGACGTCGACGGAACGTCACTCGACGCCGACGTGGTCGTAGTCTGCGACCCCGTCGCCACGCCCCTGCAGCCCCAGATTCCCAAGAGTCATGTCAATGTCGGTGGGTTCGGTCACGCTGGCTTCGGCCACCACCACGGATCCCGTGGGCGTCGGTAACGCTGCAGCACTCAGTCGCAACTGGTAACTAACGGTCCGGCTGTCGCGTACTACGAAAAGTAGAACGCGGCAGCCGGATTTTCAATACGCCACCCTCGAGCGTGCGACGAGATACGGGCATACTGGGACCATGGAAAAGCTGAGTTCCGCTCACCACTGGCTCTGCGACATGGACGGCGTGCTCATCAATCATGGCCACATGGTGAAAGGCGCCGATACATTCCTCGAGCGTCTGCGGGCGAAGGAGAAGGGATTCCTCGTCCTCACCAACAACGCCCTCTTTACCCCGGGTCAGATTCACGACACGTTGGCTCGACTCGGGGTCAACGTCAAGAAAGAAGAGCTCTGGACGTCTTCTCTCGCGACCGCGCAGTTCCTCCATGGACAACGACCAAAGGGCCGGGCCTTCGTGATGGGAGAAGCCAGTATTCACGACGCGTTGAGTGACGTCGGCTACGTCGAAGACGATCAAAATCCCGACTACGTCGTTATCGGCGAGACCTGGACGTACTCCTTTGAAGAGATCACCACGGCGATTCGCCTAGTCGACAAGGGATGTTCCTTCGTGGTCACGAATCCCGAGACCTTCGGCACGTCGCCGGAAGGGCTCTTGCCCGGATCGGGGGCGTTGGCCGCCCTCATTCAAAGTGTCACCAACGTGCGGCCGTACTTTGTCGGGAAGCCGAACTCGGTGATGATTCGCGACGCGCTGAACATCCTTGGCGCTCACTCCAAGTCAACGGTGATGGTCGGTGACCGCATGGACACGGACATTCGCGCCGGCGTTGAAGCGGGAGTGGAAACGATCCTGGTGCTGTCAGGCGTGACGCAGCGCGAGGAGATCTCTCGCTTCGCCTTTCAGCCCTCTCGGGTCGTTGACTCCATCGCTGACCTCATCGACGAGGCCTAGGCAGAGGGCGTTCGCGTTCGCTGCCAGAGGCCTTACATGCCCGTCTGTTGCAGCGCCACCAAGAACGACTCCGCCCAGTCATAGACGTCGCGGCGGTAGGTCTTTCGGCGCATTCGCGACATGCGATCTCGCGCTTCCTTGGGTCCGGCGTTGACCGCCAAGCGAATCGCTTCTTTCACGCCTTCTAGGTCGTGGGGGTTCACCATGAAGGCGCCACGCAGTTCCGCCGCCGCGCCGGCGAACTCGCTCAGCACCAGTCGACCGGTGAGGTCGCTTCGGCACATCACGTACTCCTTCGCTACGAGATTCATGCCGTCGCGAAAGGGCGTGACAATCATCACGTCGGCCGTCAGGTACAGCGCCACCAATTCGGCGAAGGGCAGGTTCTGGTGAAGGTAGTGAATGACCGGGTTCCCCACTTGGCCGTGCTCGCCGTTCATCTCGCTCACGGCCTGTTCAAGGTTGTGGCGTTCTCGCTCGTAGTGCGCGTCGGTCTCGCGACTGGGCACGGCCACTTGGACCATCACGTGCTTACCCGCTATGAGTGAGCCGTCCTGAAACATTTCAGAGACCGCCTTGATGCGTTGTTGTATGCCCTTGGTGTAATCGAGGCGGTCCACCCCCAAGAGCACGACCTCGGGATCGCCGAGGTCCTTTCGGATCTCGACGGAACGAGCGCGAATGTCGGGATCGTGAGCGTATTTAATGATCTGTTCAGAGTCAACGGAGATGGGAAACGCGCCCACCCGGATGGAACGGCCCTCAAAGTCGAGCAACGAGTCGGTGCCGGTTGCCGAGGACTGGCGTCTTGCCATGCGCGAGAAGTTGGACGCCGCCTGGGTTACTTGAAAACCGATGAGGTCGGCGCCGAGAAGACCGGACAGAATCTCTCGCCGCCAAGGTAACTGCATGAATAGTTCAATGGGCGGAAATGGAATGTGCAGGAAGAATCCGATCCGTACGTCCGGGCGCAGTTCGCGCAACATTCGTGGCACCAGCTGCAGCTGATAGTCGTGGATCCATACCCTCCCGTTGGGCGCGACGCTGTCGGCGACGGCTTGGGCGTAGCGAAGATTCACCTTCACGTAGGCCTGCCACCAGTGACGGTGAAACGTGGGGGCGCGAATGGCGTCGTGGTACAGGGGCCAGAGCGTGGCGTTAGAGAAGCCGAGATAGAAGTTCTCGTACTCGTCGTTGGTGATATCGACGGCCTTCAGGCGAATGCCTTCGTAACTGCGCGGCGGCGCCCCGTACTCAGAAGTCCCGGGCCATCCGATCCACAGACCGTTGCGATTCTGCAACACCGCGGTGAGCGCCGACACCAAGCCACCAGGACTCGGTCGCCAACTTTCCTCCCCGTTGATCATGGAGTGCTGTACGGGCAAGCGGTTGGCGACGACCACCAAGTCCGCCTTCGCCGTCTCGCGCGTCGACAAGCGACCCTTGGCCGCAGCCGGGTTCACTGGAGGGCTGGCCTGCACCATGGTTTCTACCTGATCAAAAACCTAGTCGCTCTCAGGCGGCGTTGTGAGAGCCTTGCAACGTCAAGCAGATCAAAATCTCCGCTCGTCAGGTAACGGTAGTGCTGCGGTCGTCTTTTCCGGCCGCGTTCCACCAGCTGGGAGAGCCGGCCTGGCCAATCGACGCCTCGTTCGCGCGTTGGTCGGCTTCAATGACATGCAAGACCGCATTGATCAATGAGAGGTGCGTCAGCGCTTGGGGAAAGTTGCCTAAGTGGCGCGCGGTCTTGGGGTCTAACTCTTCACCGAAGAGACCGAGGGCACTGGCCGAACCAACCAACTTTTCACAGTGCGTCCGCGCTCGTTCGAGTTCGCCGATTTCGACCAAGGCGGAGACGAGCCAGAAGGAGCAGACCGTGAAAGTACCCTCACTTTCACCCCACATGCCGTCGTCGGTGGTTTGCGTGCGGTACCGATACACGAACGCACCGTCACTGAGCTCATCGGCGATGGCGAGGACGGTCTTGCGAATGCGCTCGTCCTGGGCCGGCAAGAACCCCACAATCGGCAACAGAAGCAGCGACGCGTCGAGTTCGTTCGAGCCATAGAACTGCGTAAAGCAACCCTGGTCACCGATGGCCTTCTCGCAGATGTCGGCGTGGATCTCCTGTGCCGCATTCCACCAGTCGTCCGCTCGATCCCGCTCACCGCGCAGCGCGGCTAGGCGTGCTCCGCGGTCTGCAGCCACCCAGCACATGACCTTGGAGAATGTGAAGTGCTGAGGTTCGCCGCGAACCTCCCAAATACCGCGATCGGGTTCCTTCCAACTCGCCAACGCCGTTTCGACCGCCTGCACGACGATACGCCAGGACCTCTCACTAAGAGAGTCGCGCGTACGAGTGTGCTCAAAGACACAGTCCACGATGGCGCCGAGGATGTCGAACTGAATTTGGTTGTACGCCGCGTTACCCACGCGCACCGGGCGACTGCCGCCGTAACCGGTGAGATGATCCAGTTCGATCTCCGTGGGAATCTGATCGCCGTCAACGGGGTACAGCACCTGCAGACTCGCACGCAAGCGCTTGTGTCCCGACATCACGCCGCCAGCGGGTTCGAGAACGTCACCTAAGAAGGCCAAGAAGTCGTCAGCCTCGGTGTCAAATCCCAGGGCGTGCAGCGAACGCAAGGTGAAGGCGGAGTCACGCACCCAGGTGTAGCGATAGTCCCAGTTACGTCCACCGCCGAGGCTCTCGGGCAGTGACGTCGTGGGCGCGGCAAGCAACGCTCCGGTGGGCGAATAGGTCAGACCCTTGAGCGTGAGGGCACTTCGTTGAAGAAACTCGCGCCACGGGTGATCGGGAAAGCGTCCGCCGTCGATCCAGTCTCGCCAGAAACGGCTGGTCTCGGCTCGAGACGTGTCGACCTCGGCCCTCGTGGTTGGTGGCGGCGCATCCGACCAACTCAAGACCACGAAGGAGGTCTCCCCCTCGGTAAGGCGGTGTCGAGCACGAACCGCGCGACCCTCGATGCCGAATCGCATATCACCGGTCAAGGTGAGGCCGGGAAACTCCTTGTTGGTGGTCTTCACTTGGTGATACGCGGTGCCCTCGTACTCCCACGCTGCGTCCACGCGCCCGTAGTCGAAGGACGGTTCGCAGTTGAGCAAGATGTCGACACTGCCGTGGAGACACGTGGCCGTTCGCACCAAAACGTGCTTCGCGTCAAAGTCACCCGGGGTGCGCTTGTGGTGACTCGAACGCTCCCCCGTGCGATACCAAGGCGCGACCGCGAGAAAGTCATTCACGATGAGCCAACCACTGCGGGTTTGCCAGGTCGTGGCGAGCACCATCGTCCCCGGTACGTACTGACGGTGCGCAGGCACGGCGCTATCGACCGGCGCGAGTCGAAACGAGCCTGCGGCACGATCAAGGATTGTCCCAAAGACACTCGGGCTGTGAGGCTCGGGAATACAGAACCACTCGACAGCTCCCGTCGGCGCGACGAGGCAACTGTTCTCGCAGTCGGACAGAAACGCATAGTCCGCAATGGGCGGGAAGATCGTCTCCAGGGTGTCCTGATTGGGTATTCCCTTTAGACCGGCGTCGCCAATGCGGGAGTCGGTGAGGGGCTGCGGGCGACGGGGCCAGAGGCCGATTTGGTGATCCAGTGCCCTCACTGAATGGTGTGTTTCTCTCGCCACGTGGCCGCCTTTTATCGTAAACGTGCCACGAATCGCCATCGCTCCCCCGACGTCGACGTTCGTACTACGTGATTCTCATTTTAGTGGCCAATCGCCGATGAGAGTGAGCAGTTGGCGACTAATTGCGAGACGATTGGGTTACGCCTCTGGACGAATCGCGCGAATGGTAAACATTTCATCACGATGACAAAGCATCGGACGCGTACAGGGGGCTACACGGGGTGAGCGTTTGGGTTCGGGTCGTCTGCGGTCTCCTCGGAGTCTCGATACAACTCATCGTCCTCGACGCCGCGATTCGTACCTTTCTGCTTCCACGCGTCGCGAACGTTCGCTTTAGCCGCTTGGTCGGTCGCGGTCTCGGCGCGGTCTTCAATCTGATCGCCCACCGAAGCAAGTCCTATCTCACGAAGGACCGAGTTCTCTCAATGTTCGCGCCGTTCCTTCTTCTCACCTACCAAGCGATGTGGCTCGGTTTGAGTCTGGTGGCCTTCGCCTTCGGCTACGTCGCGGCGGGGGCGACCAGCTTCTCTCACGCCTTTGCCCTCTCGGGATCCTCACTCTTCACCTTGGGCGTAACGGCGGCGCACGGCGGCGCCCTCTCGCCACTCGAGTTCATCGAATCAGCGGTCGGACTCACGCTGCTGGCGCTACTCATTGCCTTTATCCCCACGCTCTATCAAGCGTTCCAACGCCGCGAGTACGCCGTCTCACGACTTTCCGTCCGCGCCGGCATACCGGCCACGCCTTGGGGAGTACTCGAGATCGCCCAGAGCGTGGAGTCTTACGAGCGACTCGACGAACTCTGGCGCGAGTGGGAGCAGTGGTTTATCGACGTGGGTGAGACGCACACGACGCTCGTCATACTGAACTACTACCGATCGCCGAATCCAAAACAGACCTGGATCAGTTCGGCCGCGACCGTACTCGACGCGGCGGCCATATTCCAGGCCGCGGTCGACGTAAAGCCGTCGCCCACCGCGGGCCTGTGCATTCGCTCGGGGTGGCTCACCCTTCGCCGAATCGCCGACTACTTCAAGATCCCCTACCTCGTTGATCTCCATCGTTCGATACCGATTGCGGTCACGCACGAAGAGTTCGACATCGTGCTCGCTCGACTCGAGCGAAGCGGCGTCCCACTCGTGGCCGACCGAGAGGCGGCGTGGCGTGACTTCACCGGTTGGCGCGTCAACTACGACGCCATCATCGAAGCGCTCTACGGGCGATTCACGTGTCCTCGGATCGACTGGCACAAAGCAGCCATTGACCCCCTCGTGGGCCCCTCGAACCAACGCGGCGGGTAGTGCTGAGTCGCTGCGACGAATTCACTCGTGACGGCCCTCAGTCATCGGATTGGGATACCGACTCGACTCATCCACCCGTCCCACGAGCGATTTCGTCGCGCGCCGCCTGGGCGATTTCGCTGCCAAGGTAGGCGTGGCCACCAATTCCCCAGCCACCTTCGGGTGACTCCGTGATCAGCACCCACGTGCGCTCGGACAACGTGGCATCTTCGGCCGCCGCCGCCACGATCTCAGTCAGTTCTTGGACGACACCGAGCTGCTTTTCGCGATCGAGCACGCCCACGGGCGTGAGAACCTGGACTCGCACGTAGTTAGTGGCACCGGCGGCGTTCGCTATGGAGTCCGCGGGCAGTTCGTGGATAAACGCCGCGGTGTTATTGCGAAACAGGGAAATCGGTGGCACTTTCTCCCAGCGCATCACGGCGTTGGCGAGATCCTTGGCCAGCGCCGCGCGATCCTCGAACAAGCCCGAGGTCGCGTACACGTCAATCATTGGCATCTTGGCACCCTTCTCTATTATGACTGTCGTCATAGTGGTTCGACCCACCGTACTCTATGACAATCGTCATCGTCAAGGGGTTGAGGTGGAGAGCGAGAGTCGAGCCAACATGGTGCGCAGCGCGGCGTCACTAATTAGTGAGCACGGGGTGAGTGCGACGTCGTTCTCCGACGTGCTCGCCGACAGCGGGGCGCCGCGCGGCTCGATTTACCACCACTTCCCCGACGGCAAAAAACAACTTACCGAAGCGGCCATGTCGTTGACGTCAGAGCGAGTGCTGGCGTACTTACGTTCCGGCGAAGGGACGACGCCACTTCAAGTACTCGATCACTTCATCTCGATATGGCGCATCGTGGTCGTCTCTTCGGGGGCCACCAAGGGCTGCGCCATCGCGGGCGTCGCCGTCGACAGTGACGACGACAGCGTCGATCTGCTGAAAGTAGCCCGCGACGTCTTTCGTTCATGGGCCTCACTGTTGAGCGAGCAACTCATCGCCGCCGGGGTGTCGACGGAACGAGCCGATGAGATTGCCCTTACCTCTCTGGCCACCATGGAGGGCGCGCTCATCCTCTGTCGCGTCGAAGGCGGTGTCGAACCGCTCGACGTCGCGGCAAGGCAACTTCGCTCACTTCTAGTGAGCGCAACTCGCGACGCTGAGTAACGGGCGGGACCGCCTGCGCCGCCGTGACGGCGTGTTACTCGACGCGGTCACCCGTTTTGCACCTCTTGGAGCCGCCAGGCAGGTGGCGTCGGTGACGCGAGGCCGCTCGATAGCACCACTCCGACACGACGTTCATCGGACCGAATGTTAGAGCGCGTCCGATCACTCGCCACGAGGGCGAGCCCGTCGACAGCGCCGCCGCGATCGCTCGATGACCGTACACCACGGCGCCGTTGCGATTTCGAAAGGGCACCTCGCGCTCGGCTCGCCGCGGGTCAACACCGAGCGCGGCGAGGTCCACCGACTGCAGTGGCTCAAATTCCACGTCCAGCTTGAGCCTCTTTCCTCGCTCGGCGATCGACGTGCACAACGCGCAGTCGCCGTCGTACAACAGGACTGCCCTTAACTGGTCGTTCACGTCCCCACGTTACGAGTCATCACTCATAGCGGCCTCAGCTCTCGGGCGCTGAAACCAACCGCTGACGAGCCGCCTCTAGTTGGCATTGGGACCCGCTGAGTTGCAGTGCGACGAAGGCGGCCGTTAACACCACGAGTCCCGTCGCGACGAGGTACGACGTACAAAAGCCGGCCGCCAACGAGTGGTGTGAACTTTTAGAAACGGCAGAGGCAATGGTCGCCAAGACCGCCAGGCCTATCGCGGAGCCGACTTGCTGACTGGTGTTGAGAAGACCGGCCGCGATGCCCTGATCGCTCGTCGCGACGCCCGACGTGGCGCCAATAGACGAGGTGGGAAAGACGAGTCCCATACCGAATGCCGTCAGGAGTAGCCCCGGCAGCACGTTCTGTCCATACGAACCGTGAACGGCGAGATGCGCCAGCCAAAACTGACCGATCGCCATGCTCGTTAAACCGCTAAGGAGTGTGCGCTTGACCCCGAGTCGTTTAAGAATGCGCCGCGTCAACTGCGAGGCCGTCAACATCACCACGAGCGTCGAGGGTAAGAAGCAGATTCCCGTTATCACCGGTTCGAAGTGGAGCACTTTTTGCAGATAGAGCGACGCGAAGTATACGTACGCGACGACGATGGCCCCGACCATAATCATGGTGCCGAGTGCCACTCGTCGAGTCCGGCTCTCCAACAGACTCAGCGGCAGCATCGGTGTGGACGAGCGGCCCTCCACCCAGGGGAACGCCGCCCCAAAGACGACAAATCCAATAAGGGCGACGATCGTGGCGCCCTGAGAGAATCCGTGTTGCTCTCCGTAACTCAGTCCGTAGATCAGCGAAGCAATGGAGAGAGTAATCATCGTCGCGCCGAGATAGTCGAGTCGCACTTTCTCGACAGGGGTCTCATGGCGCAGCATCCGTGGAATCGCCACGAGCATGATCGCGACGATCGGGATGTTGATCAGAAAGATCGACCGCCAGTCGACGTACTGAGTCAGAAGGCCCCCGAGCACCACGCCGGTGGAAGCTCCCCCGGCGGCAGCGGCTTGCCAGAGGCCGAGCGCTCGTATACGAAGCGGGCCTTCGGGATTGTTAGATGTCAACAGCGACAGCGCCGCCGGGGAGATCATGGCGCCACCGATTCCCTGCACGATCCGCGAGACAATCAACATCAGCGAAAACTGCGCAATGCCGCAAGTCAGTGAGGCCACCGCGAAGAGGATCAAACCGGCGACCAGCAACTTTCGACGACCGAACAGATCACCGGCGCGTCCGCCGAGCAGTAGAAGCGACCCGAAGGTCAAGGCGTAGCCGGTGATTATCCACTGGAGATTCGCTTCGGTGAAGTGCAGCTCCCGTTGGATGGTGGGCAGCGCCACGTTGACAATACTGAAGTCGAGGGTGAGGACGAACTGCGCCGAGCAGAGTAGCGCCAAGAGGCCATTATCCGATGGACTCTTCGCCAACTCCCCTGTACTTGTCGCGCTCACATCGAGCGCCTCAGACGACTCATAGACGACTCCGCAGCCGAACGTGTTGACGATCACCTTACGTGCACTCGTGCTAACGAAACGGGGCAATATTGACGGCCACGCACTGCGAGATACTCTCAAAGGGAAGATCTCAGCACGGGAGCACACATGAACGAAAAAAGGGCCGCCGAGCTTCTTGAGGCCGAACGAAGAGAAGTGTTGGCCCTTCTCGACGAGATCGACGTGGCCGGCACTAACGATCGAGCGGGCGCCAACGAGCAGGGGGACATGGCTGATTCCGAGGAGTCACTCACGGCTGAGGAACAAGAGAGCGCGGTCAACGAGGGACTACGTTTACGCCTGGCAACAATCGAGCGCGCACAGCAGCGACTACGCGAGGGAACCTACGGACGATCGGTGCGAAGCGGGCTGCCGATACCCGATGAACGCCTGGAGGCGGATCCGGCGGCGGAGTTGACGGTGGACGAGGCCCTAGAGCCCTAGTCCCTCGAATCTCCCAAGTACACGGCGGTAATCTCCATCGAGAAGGGGCGGTGGGTATGGCCACAAAGGGCGCGAGAAGTTCTAACGCGGGCGTGGTCGTCTCCCTCAGCGCGAACTGCCTCGAAGTCATTGGCCTCGGTTTGACGGCGTGGTTTACCCGCTCCACCGCGATCAAGGCCCAGACCGCGGCGAACGCCGCGGAGGTGGCCGTCACCGTGTTTCTCCTTATCGGCGTCCTCTCCAGTGTCCGAGGGCCCGACGATACCCATCCACTGGGCTACGGGAGGGATCGATTCTTCTGGTCTCTTTTCGCGGCGCTCGGCCTTTTCGTGGGCGGCGGCGGTCTCGCGCTTGATGAGGCGCTACAGTCCGCCCTGCACCCGGCGCCCGTACACGAGTTCGTCCTCGCGTATCTCGTCCTGGGCGCCACGGCCGCGATGGACGCCGGAGCGATGTTGGTGGGCCTTCGACCCCTTCGCGAACAGGCCGCGATACGGGGCATCTCCTCAAGGGCCTACCTACGCATCAGCACGGACCCTGCGGCGGTCACAGTGGTCGTGGGTGGCGGCTGCGCGGTGATCGGCGCCTTCGTGGCCGCGACGGGACTGGTCATCAGTCAGCTCACCCACAGTCCGGTGCCCGACACCGTCGCGAGCGCCCTGATCGGACTCTTGCTGCTCTCTGCATCGGTTCTGTTACTTCGAACGAACCGTGAGCTGCTTACTGGCCGCGGCGTCGGGCCGGCTCTCCTGGGCGAGATGCGCAAGGTGATTGCTCAACAACCGGGCGTGCACGAAGTCACCGACCTCTTCGCGGTCGTCGTGGGGCCGCTCAGTCTGGTCGTTGACGGCGACGTGACCTTCGAGCACGGACTCGACGTTTCAGCGGTAGAGCAAGCCATTACGAATGCCGCAGCCGAGATGCGTCAACGCTGGCCGATGATTCAGTACATCTACCTGACGCCCGTCGCTGCGAAGCGACCGCGTGGCGCACCGCGCAAAGCGGAGTCGGCTCCTCGATGAGGACGGCTGGACATATGAAGCATCTACTCGTCATCGGGGTCGTGGTGAGTGCGTTGACATTGACCCGCTTGACCGCGTCATCGGCTCAGGCGTCGCCTTCAACGTTCACGCCCCGCCAAAGCTCTGTCACGCAAGGGACGACAGTTCCCGGGACGCACTGTCCCGCCTTTCCCGCCGACAACGTATGGAACACCCCGATCACGGGACTTCCCGTCAACACGAACTCCACGACCTGGTTGGCGTCCATGGACTCGACGACGACGACGTATCTGCACCCGGACTACGGGCCGTCGGGAGATCCCAAACAGCCTTACGGAATACCGTGGACGATTGTCGCAGCGCGAACCGCATTCACACGCGTCAGATTCCTCTACGCGTCACAGAGCTACCGCGGTCTCTATCCCCTCACCGCGTCGACACCGATTGAAAATGGTTCCGATCGTCACGCGCTGATGGTTGACCCCTATAAATCGGCGACCTCGCCAGCGTGCACGCTCTTTGAGACATGGGATACGTACTTTCACCCGGGCGGGCGTTCCCAGGCGGGGTCCGGCGCCATGTGGAATCTCCGCTCCAACGCGCTACGACCGATCAGCTTTACCTCGGCCGACGCCGCGGGGTTACCGATCTTGCCGGGTCTGGTGAACTACAACGAGGTCGCCTCGGGCACGATGGACCACGCCATTCGCTTCACCGCGCAGTGCACGCAGGAGTCATTCCTCTGGCCCGCCCGCCACGAAGCCGGACAGAGCGATACGAACTGTCCGCCCATGGGGGCGCGCTTTCGCCTCAACGCCGCCTTCACGCTCCCCGCATCGGCGTGCAGTTCGTTCTGTCAGACGGTGCTCAACACCATGAAGACCTACGGCCTGATACTGGCTGACAACGGGAGCAACTGGTACTTCCAAGGAACCGCCGACACCCGCTGGACCTACAACGACGTCGACCAACTCAAGCAGATTCCCGCGAGTCAATTCGTGGCCGTCGACGAATCGTGTCTCATGGTGAGCCCTAACTCGGGACAGGCGCTACAACCGGGCACCGCAGCTTACGAACATAGTTGCGGATAAAGCACCCTTAGCGCGCGTCGGGCGAGAAGGGAACCTTCACGTCACTCGGTGCGCCAATCCACTCGATCACTCTGCCCGACGCGGTGGCAACGTTCGCTATTGACGCGCGGATCGAGCGAGAGAGCACCAATGCGTCATTCCCCGCGGTCCCTAGAGGGTTGTATGTGTGTTCGCCCAACACCACGGCGTACGTGGTGATCACCGATGTACCGATGTAGTCATCGACCGCCATCACGTCACAGCCCCCGGCCGCGTTGGTGTACCCCGACTTGACGCCCACGACGCTCCCTTGACCGGCGAAAGGGGTGTAAGAAACTTGTACTCCGGCGACGGGGAGTGAAACTTGTGAGAGGTCAACGATGCCTTGGACTATCGGTTCGTCGTTCATCAATGTGGCGGCGAGCGTGGCTTGGTTTTGCGCGGTCGATTGATTGCCGTTCGAAAGTCCCGTAACGTCCGCGTAGCGCGTTTCTTTTAGGCCCAGCGCCCGGGCATCTTGATTCATCGCTGAAACGAACGTCGGCATGTGCATACCGGTGAGTGTCACGAGAAACTGCGCATAGTCGGACGCGGAGTGCACCAGCATGCCGCGCAGCAGCGTGTTTTCACAGAGCGTCTCACCTTTGACGACCTCTGCATAGGAGAGTTCCACCGCCAGGTCCCAGTTATAGAGATCGATGTCGCTGGTATTCAGGGTTAGGCAAGGACCGGTCTGACCTTGAGTGAGCGGAAGTCGATGGAGTACCACCCACGCGGTCATCATCTTGGTCAGACTCGCGATCGGTTCTCGAGGTTGGTTGGTCGTCGTGGCCACGACGGACAACTGCGGTACGTAGATGGCGGCGCTGCCGGTCGCCGGCCACGCCAGCGCCGGTGCCGGTGCTGCGCGGACGGTCGTCGTGGTCGTCGGCGTGGTGGTAGTGGTGGTGGAGGTCGGAGTCGTGGTGGTGGTAGTGGAGGTGGTAGTCGTGGTGGTGGTCGACGAACTCGCCGGCGCAGGACTCGATACCACGAGTAAACCGGTCAACAGTCCGCACGCGAGGGGGACGAACAGTGAGCGCCGACCAAACCTCAATGGAGCGGTCACTTTCACTTCATTAATGTACCGTCTCCCCGCCGTCGTTTCGGGCCGCTCGATGACGAGATCTACCGACCGACCGTGGAGGGCGACGATACGCGACCGAATGCGTTGACGTGTTACAACGCGGTTACGAAACGTCCGTTCGCGAACCGAGAGGAAGTGCTGAGATTTTGACTCGCCCTCGCCAAAGTAACCTTGACCCATGAAGTTTACGAGCCACTGGGCTCCCTACCTGGTGGCGGCTGGTGCGATCACTGTCGGATCGCTCACAATCTCAACCCTCGCCCACGCCAGCGGCACTCGAATAACCGCAGTACCGTTCTCAGTTCGACTCGAAGATCAATTCCTCGCGTCTCTGCACTATCTTCCAGTCAACTTCGAATCCACTAGGACAACTACCACCACTACTACAACAACAACAACAACAACTACGACAACAACAACGCCAGGAAGCACGACCACGACATCGACGACCACTACCACCCCACCGACGACATCGACCACCACGACCACCACCATCCCAAAAACGGCTCCGTCAAAAGCCACGCAGCTTCAAAGTGGAAGGTTCGTCTGGCGTTATCCCTCGCTGCCTGCCGTGTTGCGTGAGCAGTGGAGTGTCGGAACTAAAAACGTCGTACTTCAAGGAGCCCTCATGAATTTTCAAAACGTTGAGGGTCTCATGACCACGGGAACCATGAATACTCCGACCTGGCAGGACCTCATCCGCGCCGTGCTCAAAGACCGGAGAGACCCGGCAAGTTACAACTACGTCGTGGTGAGCCAACAGGAACCAGAACACCTGAAGCTCTACCAGAACGGCCGAGTTACCTTTACCTCGCCGGTGAACACCGGCATCGCCGCCGCGCCGACGGCCGACGGGACCTATCCCGTGTATTTGCGCTTCACCACCACCACGATGTCGGGGACGTTGCCGGACGGCAAGCCGTACGACGACACGGGCATTCCGTGGGTTTCTTACTTCCACGGTGGCGACGCACTGCACGGATTCATTCGCGCTTCCTACGGCTGGCCGCAGAGTCTCGGCTGCGTAGAGATGCCCTTCGCGGAAGCCGCCGCCCTGTGGCCCCACACCCCCATCGGCACGTTGGTTACCGTACAGTGATCCGGTTGACCGCAGTCCGCGATGGCGCTCATCACGATCATCATTCGGCGCGTAGGGTTCACCACCATGGCGCCATATTCACTGCTTGACCAGTAAAATCGCGTGGTGAGGTCAGCCAAGGAGAAGAAGCTCTTCAAAAGGTCGGAGGAGCAAGACAACAGGTCCGTTCTCGTTGACCGAGACGTACTACAAAGCGGTGCCGCGAGCAACGCCAAGGACTACTACGCGGCCTTGGCCGAAGTCGGTCGTCGATCACAGGACGTGATGCTCGTTGTTGATGCGGCGGGCAACGTGAAGTACGCCAACCCCGTCTCGCTGGAAACTTTCGGTATATCGCTCGAGGACAACCTCGGCACGAGCGCCTTCGGTTATCTGCACCCCGACGATGTCGAGCGCGTCGTCACTCGGTTCGTAGCGCTCCTTTCCACTCCCGGAGGATCCGTACGAGATATGGTGCGCACCATCGCGGCCAATGGCGAGATACGCGAGTTGGAGTTAGTCTCCACGAACGCACTCGACAGCGAAGCCGTCGCCGGCATCATTGTGAACGGGCGTGACGTCACCGAGCACACCCAGTACATCAAACAGTTACAGGCCCTCGAAGAACGCTTCCGCCTGGCCTTCGAAGACAACATGGCGCCCATGATTTTCACCGACCTGGACGATCGAGTCATCGCGGCTAACGACGCGTTCTGCACGATGATCGGCTTCGCCAGGGAAGAGATTCTTGGCCGAGACTCCACACCATTCACGTACCCCGAGGACGTGGGCATCACCGAGGAGTCCCACCGCCGAGTCACCCACGGCGAGATCGATCAGTCGCGCTACGTCAAGCGCTACTTGCGAAAAGACGGGCGCCTCATATTTGTCGAAGTGCTGCGTTCGCCGGCGCGAGACGCCGACGGCAATATCCTCTACCACGTCATCTCCGAGCGCGACATCACCGACGAGCGAGCCCTCGCGGCGCAGCTTTCGCATCAGGCGCTTCACGACACGCTGACGGGGTTGGCGAATCGCGCGCTCTTCAATGATCGATTGGAGCAGGCTCACTCGAAAATGACTCGTGACGGGACGCTGTGCGCAGTACTGCTGTTGGACCTTGATGATTTCAAAGGCGTCAACGACTCCTTGGGTCACCTTGCAGGCGACCAACTATTGATCTCCGTCGCGCGACGTCTCGAACAGGTGACGCGATCTTCCGACACGCTCTGTCGATTCGGTGGCGACGAGTTTCTCTACTTGGCCGAGGGCCTAGCCACGATCGCGGACGCCGAGAACGCGGCTGTGCGACTCCTCGAAGCGCTCGTCGAGCCATTCTTCCTTTCGGGAACCCAGATCCAACAACACGCGAGCATTGGCGTCGTCGTGTGGGACGCCTCGAGGACCGAGCCCACCGAGTTCGTCCAAGACGCGGACGTCGCTCTCTACGAAGCCAAGCGCGAAGGCAAAGGCCGCTTCGTCGTGTTCACTCCCAGCATGCATCAGCAGGCCGTGAATCGCTTCACCCTTGTCCAGGAGCTGCGCCAAGCCCTTCACTCCGGAGATCTTTCGATGCACTATCAGCCCATCTTCGATCTCGAGACGAACACCATCGTCGGATTCGAAGCACTGATGCGCTGGCACCACCCCGTTCGCGGCTGGGTCCCGCCGAGTGTCTTCATCCCGGCCGCTGAACAGAGCGAGCTCATCTTGGAACTCGGCTACTTCGCCATTCAAGCGGCGGTCGCGACCGCCAGCTCGTGGGAGGAGACCGGAGTCGACGTCAAGAATCTCTACGTCAGTGTCAACCTTTCGGCGCGCCAGTTTCACGATCCGGGCCTCGTAGCGATGATTGAACGAGTGCTAACAGAGCACGGGTTCACACGAGATCGACTGATCATCGAGATCACCGAGAGCGTCACGTTGCTCAACGTCACCGAGACGATGATCGTTATGGAACAACTCAGTCGCCTGGGCATCTCCTTCGCCCTCGACGATTTCGGTACGGGATTCTCGTCGCTCTCGTACCTCGCACTCCTTCAACCAAAGATCATCAAAGTCGACCAGTCCTTCGTAAGTCCTTCCATCGAACGTGCCCGCAACAAGGTCCTGCTGGAGGCGATCATCTCCCTGGGTCACAAACTCAACATGACGATGCTCGCCGAGGGTGTCGAGACACCGGCACAACTGGAACGACTTCGAAGCGTGGGTTGTGAGCTGGGCCAGGGATTCCTATGGTCGCCGGGCGTCGCGAAAGACGAGGTGCCTGCGTTGCTGACGCGTACCCCGGAGGAGTGGCTTACGTCCCTCGCCTAGAAAGTCCTAGAGCTTGAAACCGCCTTCGGGGGGCGCTTCGGTCTGTGTCGCGCTGTCAGTAACGGGCGCGGCGGTGCCAGCGGAGGTGTCCTCTTCGGCGGTGTCCGTGGCGTCGGCCTTTGCCAGAGGGCCGTTCTCCTCTTCGTGCTTTTTGAGCTCGCCCACCAGTCGCTCGATCTCGGCGTTGGTGTCGTCCGTTGCGGTGCCGTTTCGCTGTGAGTAGACGGCGGCACCGAGATCACGGAGTAGTCCATCGGCCTTTCGCTTTGCCTGCGCGTCTTCGATCTTCGCCTGACCCGCTTTTCCTGCCTCTTGAGCCTTTTGAGCCAACTGTTGGGCCTGCTGCTTCATCTTGTCCATCAACGCCATAACTCTCCTGCTTTCTCTTTAGATTCGACCGAGAAGTCCCTGTCGTGAGGAACTCGAGGCACTCGCGTCTTGTTTGTCTTCCTCTTCAAACTCCTTGTGCAACATGGACTGAAGAATCACGGGACCATCGCCGGTGAGTGTGGCGAGGTTCAGTCCCGATCCACCAAATGCCGCCGTCATCATGGTCTGCGCGTTTAATGAACCCACGCGCTCGACGCTGAAGTTCACCGCGTCGGAGTAGGCCACGATCGCTCCCCCGTGCACTTGAATCTTTCCGCCGTAGTCGGCGGGGTTGAGATCGAGCAGACTGCCGCCACCAGCCAGTACCACCGAGCCGCTGCCCGTGAAGTGTTCGTAAATGAATCCGTTGCGAGAGCGATACCCGAGGGCCAGACCCGAAAAATCGATGTCGTAGGTGACGGTTGCTTCGGCGCACACGAAGGCCCGGCTCTCGGCGTGCCAGCCCGTAGTGCCATCCAGTTCCACGACGCGCACCTGGCCCGGAAGGTCGCCCGCGAAGCCCACCAGCCCCGAGCCGCCTGAGGGCGTAAACCACTGAAAGGCGAGACTCTGGCCCGACATCGCTCGCTTGCCGACCTCCACTGCGGTCGCCATTGCCGCCTTTAGAAAGCCGCCACCGCTCTCCTTCGCCTGCTTGTTGGCGTCGTCGGCTTTCCCCCCCGGCGTTGACAGACGCGTTTCCATGGCAACATTGGTGGTCTTCCAGCGAAACTTCGTCGCGTCCGCGAACATCGACTGATCGGCCTCCAGTTGACACGTAATATTCTGCGCGAACTCACCGGTTACCTTGCACGTAATTGTCATTTCTCACCTCGCCCCCGCAGACTAGCCCCACTCCTCGAGGTCCTTCAAACGAATTGACCCACCGAGGGCGCCGCGCCAGCAGCTCTAGTGCGTCGCTGTGGCGGACTCTCCGAGAAGTTCGCTCAGACTTCGCACCACCACATCGGCGCCGTGGGCGCGCAACTGGTCCGCGTAGTCGTGTTGACCCGCGGCGTCGTGATGGTCGACACCGATAACTAATCCGAAGTGGCCGCTCCGGCCCGCCTCGACGCCGGAGAGGGCGTCTTCCAGTACGACCGCGCTGCTCGGTTCGACATCGAGTGTCTTGGCGCCTTCAAGGTAGCTATCCGGCGCTGGCTTTCCCGCCAGGTGCAACTTCTTCACCACGAGGCCGTCGACGATGGCGTCGAACATATCGCCGATGCCCGCCGCCTTCAGTGCCGTCACGGTATTTTCACTCGCCGACACCACCGCGACCTTTTTGCCCCGACGGTGAAGCTCCGCGACCAACTCCTTCGCTCCGTCGTAGACGGCGACGCCCTGGCTCGCCATCACCTTGAGCACCAGTTCGTTCTTGCGATTACCGAGGCCGATCACGGTGCGCGCGTCGGGCGGGTCGCCCTCAGAGCCCTCCGGCAGCGTGATACCGCGCGCTGCCAGAAAGTTCCGGACGCCGTCTTCTCGGGGCTCACCGTCGACGTACTTCTCGTAGTCGCTCTCGGCGTCAAAGGGGGCGTACGCCGTACCCGTGCGGGCCGTCTCTTCGGCGAGGAACCCGTCGAAGGCCTCTTTCCACGCCGCGGCGTGCACAAGAGCCGTTTGGGTCAGCACGCCGTCCATGTCGAAGAGCCACGCGCCGTAGGCGTTCAGGTCGACCGGGGAAGGCGAAACGTCGATTGGCCTTGCGCTACTCATTGCGAAGCTCTTTCGGCTCGTTAATCTCGTCGGGACGTCGGCGCGCCGGAGCTCGTCCCACAGGTTGACTTGGTGGACTCAGCTTGACCGTTGAACTCCCTGGCACGATCGTTGGAAAGACCGCCGGGCGATCGGTCGCAACCTTGGCCTCTTGTTGAAAATGGAAGATTTCGATCTCATCTCCTTCCTTCAGCGAGTACGTCGTGGACGTTGGCGACACCTCTACGCGAATGCGACGAGCTCGATAGACGACGTTGAATGCGAGCCGGGTAATGCCCATCGGTAGCCGAGGAGAGAACTTGAGCGCATCGTTCGACGCGCGCATGCCGCCGAGGCCGGCGACCAGCGCAATCCACGTGCCGGCCAGTGACGCGACGTGCAGACCATCGCGAGTGTTATGTTCCAGATCGTCTAAGTCCATGAGAGCGGCTTCGGCGAGATAGTCGTAGGCGAGCGTGAGGTATCCCACTTCAGCCGCCAGCACCGATTGCGTGCAGGCCGACAGCGACGAGTCGCGCACCGTAAGACGTTCGTAGTAGTCAAAATTCAGTTTCTTCTGTTCGTCGGAGAAGTAGTCGCCGCGGGTATACATAGCCAGCACCAGGTCGGCCTGTTTGACGACCTGCTTGCGGTAGAGGTCGAAGTACGTGAAGTTGAGTAGCAGCGGGTACTGTTCGGGCGTCGTCGCAGCAAAGTCCCACATCTGGTGGGAGGTGAAACTCTCGGACTGCGAGTGAACGCCCAAGGTCTGGTCGAAGGGAATCACCATCGACTCCGCCGCATCGAGCCATGCCGCGAACTCCTCCTTTTTAATATCGAGTTCTCCGCACTTATCTGGGTGACGAGCGGCGACCTCGGCGGCAAAGCGCAAATTACGCTGGGCCATCAGGTTCGTGTATATATTGTTGTCCGCAATCGCGCTGTACTCGTCGGGACCGGTAACTCCGTCAATGCGAAAACCACCGTGCACGTCGTAGTGGCCCACGGACAACCAAAGCCGTGCCGTCTCGACCAAGAGCTCGAGTCCCACGTGTTGTTCGAAAGCGTCGTCTTTCGTAGCGTGCAGATAGCGCACCACCGCGTCGGCGATATCCGCGCTGACGTGAAACGCCGCGGTGCCCGCCGGCCAGTACCCCGAGCACTCCGCGCCGGTAATCGTTCGCCACGGAAACGCGGCGCCCTCAAGTCGCAGTTGATCCGCGCGCTGTTTCGCCTGAGGAATCGTGTCGTGACGCCACGTCAGGGCGTGGGCTGCGGCCTCGGGAATGGTGTAGGTAAGCACCGATAGTACAAAGGACTCACTATCCCAAAACGCGTGCCCGTCGTAGCCAGAGCCGGTGAGACCTTTGGCGGGAATGGCTCGACGTTCGCTGCGCGCGGCCGCCTGCATCACGTGAAAGAGTGAGAAGCGTGCGGCCTGTTGGATCTCGTCATCACCGTCGATCTCGACGTCGGCGCGCGCCCAAAAGTCGTCCAGGTACTCTCGCTGCTGTTGAAGCAGACCGTCCCATCCGGACTGGCGAGCTACCACGAGTGCCGCGTCGACTTGATCGCTCAATGCCTCGCGCGAGCGAACCGATGACCAGCCATACGCCACAAACTTCACGACGCTGAGACGCTCGCCCGGTTGCAGGGTAACCGTAATGGTGACTCGTCCGAGATCGGGAAAACTCTCGGCCACCACTTGCGTGGAAGGCGGTCCATTCACCAGATGATCCGCGGCAGCTGACACGGTGATCTGGCTGCGCTTTGTGCGATGAACCAGCTCCACGCGTGCGCCGTCGCTGGCGTAGCCCTCTGACTCCCAGGGCGCCTCGAGCACGGCCGATACGCGCGGATCCCCACTCGAAGGCGGCTGCTCTTCATTTACCACGAGCTCGGACTGAATGACGAGTCGAACCGACGTGTCAAGTGCTTCGACCTCGTATTTGACCGCCGCGACAGCTCGCTGCACGAGTGATACCAAACGCGTTGAGGTAACGCGAACTCTTTTGTCGGACGGCGAGGTCCACTCCGCCTCTCGACGGAGAACACCCGTTCGAAAATCGAGGAGACGCTCGTGGCTATGCAGTTCGCCGTAGCGCACGTCGAAGGGCTCGTCGTCGACCAGCAGACGAATAAGTTTCCCATTGGTGACGCTGACCACCACCTCATCGCTCTCGGGGTACCCGTAGCCCGCTTCGGCGTAGGGAAGAGGTCGAAGCTCGTGCACGCCGTTCAAATAAGAACCAGTGAGTCCGTGAGGGTCTCCTTCGTCTAAGTTTGCTCGCCACCCGATATGCCCATTCGACAACGCGAAGAGCGACTCGCTTTGGGACAACTTGTCAAGATCAAGTTCGGTCTCGCGCAGGCACCAGGGTTCGATGGTGAAGCTGGGGTGCTGGATCAAGGAAGCACCTCTGGTACGAATAACCCCGCAGAGCAAGTGGCAGGGCTCACAGCGTCTGAACCTTCGCACGTTTCCGCCATGGCCTGCTTCTCTCGTGACGCCGTGAGCGGCGTGAATGTGGGGTACAGCGAAACGAAGTCAGTGCTCGCTGTCTCGTAATCGACAGCGGGCAACCGACTTCAACCGGAGTGTATCGTGCCCTGGCCCGTACTGCTTTTGAAGTTAGAAGTGCCTCCGCGCCGGAACTCCGACGGAGGCTCGCCCAACTCTGATGAACCGCGGCCACATACCGCGCGCTGCAGCGCCCGCGTAATTTCTTGTGCATCCCGCTGCCTCCCACCAGAGTGGGAGGCAGCGGGAATATCTTTAGAGTTCTTGAGCGGGGTCCGGGTGAACGACCACGGTAGAGATGTACTGGTCGATCTCCTCGTCCTTGAGGCGATTCTCAATGGCGAAGTAGTAGATGATGAGGCTGAAGATCGCCACCACCAAGATGTCCCACCACAGCGGGAGGCGACCATCGCCACCCACCCACACCGTGGATAGCTTGCCAATACCTCCAATGATGCCCGACGTGCCAAAGGAGCCGAAGAAGGAGATGACGCCCATGCCAATGAAGTACGGGAAAAGCCACTTCGCCGCGCCCCAGTCGATCTTGGGCTGGTTCGGATTCAACTTAAAGGTATAGGAGACCCAAATGAGGAGGTAGCCGATAATCAACGCCACCATCAACGTCGTGTACGTCCCCCAGCCTGCCCAGTAGACGATCAGGTTCGCCAAGATAAAGGACAGCGGGATGAGGTACTTACCTGCGGGCAGCGCGTAGGGCTTCATCATGTTGGGCTTGGACTTGCGCAGTGCACCCAGTGCCAGCGGTGCGCTCGCGTACATAAGCACCGACGCGCTGGTGACGACACCGACCAGCTTGCTCCAGCTCGGGAACGGCAGCAAGAACAAAAGACCGAGGATCGACGTGATGATGACCCCGATGGCAGGAATCCTCGTCCTGGGAGTGGTCTTTTCGAATGCCGTGGGGATGTAACCATTCTTTGAAAGGCCGTAGCCAATTCGTGAAGCTGAGGTGAGATAGATGAGACCCGTACCAGCCGGAGATACCACCGCGTCAATGCTCAAGATGTACGCCAACCATGAGAGGCCAGCAATCTTCGCCACGGTATAGAACGGCGCAGCCGACAGACCGGTGTCAGCTCCAAGATTCGTCCAGGTGTGATAGTGCGCCAACGTCGCCGGGCTCAGTGCCGCAATGAAGGCAAACTGCGCCAGGATGTAGACCGCCGCACCAATGAGGATCGAGAAGATGACCGCGCGCGGGAGGTCCTTCTTAGGGTTACGCGCCTCACCACCGAGTTGAACCGCCTGCTCGAATCCAAGGAGCGAGAACACGATGCCGGCGTCAGGAATCGCGTCCAAAATTGCGTGTGCCCCACCGTCAGGTCCGGGGGTGAAGAAACCGCCGCCGTGACTGAAGTTGCCTCCGTGGAACTTGGTCAGGAACACCACCACCGCCAACAGCGGAATGACGATCTTCCAGGTGGTAATGCCACTATTGGAGTTCGCCAGCCAACGGATACCAATGAGGTTGACAATAACGAAGACCACGATGAGGCAGATCGCCACCAGGATGCCTGAGCCCGACAAAGTGTTGTTGGATTTATACCAATTTTTGGCGAACGAAGCGGCCCAGGTTGAGCCCGAGGTGTACTGAAGCGTCGCAAGGACTTCGATCGGTGCGACCGAGGCCGCCTGGAGGTAGGCGAACCAGCCGAACGACGCACCGGCGAGGCTGCCGTAGGCGTAGTGCGGATATCGGCTCGTACCGCCGGTGACGGCGAACATGCCACCAAGTTCCGCGTGGACGAGCGCGAGCAAGATAACAATGATCGACGCAATGCCCCAAGAAATCAGTGCTGACGGCCCGGCAATCTCCGTTGCGAGCAGTCCGGCGAACAGCCAGCCCGAGCCAATGATTGAACCTTCAGACGCCCAGAGAAGTCCGAAGAAGCCGACGTCCCGTTTAAGACCCCCGGTTTCAATAACTGTCTCTTTCACATCACTCATGCTGCCCCCTCAAGCTAGAAATTCTGTTGCTGCGGACATTAGTTCGATTTTTTACGGTGAGCGTGCTTGATCCTGAGAAATACCCGCGACCAGCGGTATTATTCCTATGCTCATTCAGTCAGCAAAGCGAACTACTCGGCGGTAGGCATCTACTTTTTCGTCGATTCGTTGCGTTTCGACCCTAACCGCGCGTCACGATTCGAACCGCGTAGTTCATAGTTACCTTGACGTAGACGCCTTGGAATTACAACCTCAGGTACATGATGTGCAGGCCGACCAAACCGTCATCCGCGTGGTCGAAGGCCTCGGGTACCGTCGCAATAATTTGAAATCCGAGTTGTTGCCAGAGGTGAACGGCGGCGATGTTCGACGAGACGACGGCATTGAACTGAATGGCTCGATACCCCTCCGCGCGAGCCCGGTCGATCACGTACTGACCAAGCGTGCGCCCCACACCATGTCCCTGCAGATCGGGATCGACCATAAAACTGGCGGTCGCGACATGGGAACCTCGACCGGGGCGATTGGGCCCCATCTTCGCGGTGCCCAAGACGACGCTGCCCTCAACGGCGACGACGGTACGACTCGGTGGCCTCTCCATCCACAGCGCACGCGACTCTTCTGATGAAAGGTTCGGCGGATACGCGTAGGTCTTTCCCTCATCGACTACGTCGCGAAAAATCGGATAGATATCGACCCAGTCGCTGTCCAGCGCATCTCTTATCTCCACGAGTGGCGATCGTAACGCGCGATTTCGGGCCAAAGGGCCGTGTGCGTGATTTTCATGGAACAATGTGGTCATGTACGTACCCCAAAAATTCTCCGTCGATGATCAGGAAGCATGGCAAATCGTCAACGACGCAGGCGCCGGAATGTTGATCATTCGGACACCGAACGGATTCGCCAGTGTTTTCGTGCCCGTGATCGTGAGCGATGACCGCCGAACGATACTTTCGCACCTAGCTCGAGCCAACTCCTGGTGGAATTCGGTGGGCGAAGGAACAGAAGTGCTCGCGATCTTCCTAGCGGCGAGCGCCTACGTCACTCCCTCGTACTATCCAAGCCGACTCAAGAGTCCCAACGTCGTCCCCACCTGGAACTACGTAGCGGCCGAGATCCACGGTCGCGTGACGCTGCACGATGAGCCGGAGTGGAAGCTGAATCAAGTCAGAGCTCTGACTCAGCACTTCGAGCACGGACGTGATCCGGAGTGGCGAGTCGACGATCTCGATGAAAAGTATCGAGACGCTCAACTTCGAGGAATCGTAGGCATCGAAATTGCAGTGCACTCCATTGAAGGCAAGGCAAAGCTGTCGCAGAATCGGCCCGAAATTGATCACGACAGCGTTCGTGACCACTTCGCCGAGGGCTCCCTTGGTGAACGAAACGTTGCGAAGAGGATGTAACGCCGCTCGGTCCTAATTAACTACCCGAGGGTACCGTCGAAAAAACCGCGCCGTTTGGTCCATGCAACCCATTTCCGTTGCCCTCGGTGCCCGCTGACTTGAATCCTTCACCTCGATTTCGAAAGAACACCTCGCGAGAATAGAGATACAGCGGACGGCCGTCGTACGTCACCTGATAGGCGCCGTTGGCCCGGCGAATCGTCCCCACGGCGCTTGAGGCGATTCCATCGCCAACGTTCGGTCGACCAGTAGTAAGCACCGGGACCCACGTCGCGGCGCACTCGTCGCTGCAGGTGCTGACGTTGTGGCGATCGTCGCTATCTACGTAGACCACCGTCGCCACCGGATTCACGTTCGGATCCTCTTCTGCGGCCAACACCTTTTCGCCGTCTGGCAACGTCGCGAGTTCAATGGTCGCCCTATCGGAGACCGGTTGACCATCGTGGGAAGCAACGAGGAACCAGTAGCCGTGCCACGGCCCAAGTGGCGCGACCGTCTCTCCGTAGTTCACGCCCGCGGGAGTGAAGGGCGTGCTCAAAGGATCAAACAGGTAAAGCGGGTGACCACCGTAGGTGACCTGTCTGCCGATCCCCGGACGAAGCACCGAGCCCAGCAATCTTTGATTCACTCCTTTGCCGGCGATGGGCTTGGCATCGGTGGTGAGTGCCGGCCAATCGTCTGACGTGACTCCGCTATTGAGGTCGCTTTCTGGACCGGTGCAGCTCATCGTCACGACGCCGTCAGGATCGAAGTCGTATCCCTTCTCCAAAGCGGTCGTACACCCGAATGTTCCGTCGACGTCACCGCTGAACTCATAAAGCGGAAATCCCGCGAGATCGCCACTGCCCACGACGAGGACTGACCCGTAGGTTGACGTCGTTAAGACCTTGACCTTGACGCCCACAAGCGGGCCGGTCTTTGGGGATAGGTACGTCACGACCGCGCCAGAGGCGAGAAGCGCCACGACCACGATCGCTAACGCACGGCGCCACCCTAAGCGACGTGCGCTGATTGCCATGAGCGCAGATTACCGAAGGGTTCAACGCCGTGGAGGGCGGGCTAGCGCACTCAGACGATCCAGCCGTTTCTCGGTTTCTAGTTGAGACAAACGTCTCCGTGAGCATTCATTGAATCCTTGCCGAGACCCACCGACGGTCATTACTCCATCAGTTGGCGCAAAGCGCGCGCATGTTTTTCGCCGGGACGAAGATATGAGCCTCGAATGACCGCCCAGGCGCGGATAAGAAAGTCGTCAAGTCCTGCGCCCACGAAGGCCGCGATACGACGCTCGGTCTGCTCAGAGTCCTCCATATGGTTAAACAGCGGATTCCACAGGAACGTCGGCACGTCGTACTCGCGATCCGACAGATACGGCTTTGGGTCGATGGCAGCGTAGCGATCACTGCTTCGAAGAATGTTGTGGTGATGAAAGTCTCCGTGCACGAGCCAGCCCGCCCCGCCGCGAATCTCATCGAAGAGTTTTCGTGCGGACGGGACGAGTTCACTCCCGTCGCGTTCTGCCTGTTCGAGCCATCGCCACACCTCAGGCTCCACGGCTCGAAAAGGGGGCTGTGCCGGACGCCACAGCTTTCTCGCCAGCGCCACCGCGATCGCGGTCGCCTCATCTTCTGCTTCGTGGGAAAGGTCACTGCCGGGAAGCACACGCTCCTCAAGCAAGACGAGTCCCTGGCGCCGGATGAGTCGCACGGCGCCTTCACCTCTCCACACTTCCAACGCATCGCCCTCGTGAAGAGACTCATCGTCGCCTCCCCACGGCGCTTTGATGACACGGTCGTCGCCGATCGCGGCGACGAAGGAGAAATTTGCCGAGGCGAATGGCTCACCCAGGGTAAGTCCCCACTCATTGGCGCACGCCCTCGCCGCTTCTTTGGCGACGGTGAGATCAACCATGGGCCCGAGAGGCTCGTTCACTGCGTCAGCCTACTGAGCGTTCGGTGGTGCCCCACGAGACACGACGGTCTCGACGAGTTAATCGGGCAGGTTCGTATTCGATATCGGCGTGGCACCAGAAGGTTTTGCGATGACGAAGGACTCTCCCCAATGAGAGAAGGTGAAAGTGAGTTTGCGCACTTCACTTGGCGGCTTATCCGTCACCACCAACTTCACTGGGAGATAGGGAGCCGTCGCGCTCAAGTACAACGTTTCCTTGCCGGCACTCAGTCCGATCATCTTGTTCGGCTTGCCCGTTATGGCCACAACCTTTTGACCTCCCACGGTTTGGCTCTTAGCTGAACCTTTTATCGTTGCCGGCGGAACTTCTTCCAGCACCGAGCGAAGTAGAACGCCGGCAGAAAAGGCGGTGAACGCTTTGTCGTGCGACGTTACGAGAATCCATCGATTGGCCCACGTCGAGTCGGTGACGCCGTACTGCAATTTGACGCCCTGAGCGTTGGCGTATACGTAGACGCCACCATCGACTTCTCGAAGATCGATGGTGGCGCCTCGCGCTGAGATCAGTTGTTCGCCGGAGACTGATCCCGCGTCGGCGACCAAGGTGTAAGGGTAGCCGTCGAGGGAAAATGTGGTGGTGTACTTGCAGCCACTTTCTTTTTGCGCTGCCGCTAGGGCGCCCGCCAGAATCTCTTTCGCCGTTGACGTAGAGTTCGAAGACGAGGCGCCGGTACGAGACGCTCCCGATGCAACCACGCAGAGTCCGACCGCCAGCACCGCGACGACCACTTTCGTGACAGTGGACCACGCCTTTTCCCGCAAGGTTTCCTCCCTCTGAGAGTTGCCCGTAGTCACGCAATAGTAGTGAATCAGTTTTCTCAAACGTTTTACCTTGCACGCCGCGTTTTCCTGCCAGCGACGTTGCCAAACGATCAATCCGGCCACATTCGGCCGGTAGCATCACTACTAGTGCGAGTGTCGAGGTGCCCCGAACTCTAAGTGCCTATTCGCGGGTCTAGAAAGGTCACGTCATGTCACGTCGGATTTGGCGACTGGCAATCGTAGTTTCGCTGCTATTGATGATCGTCGCCGGACAGACACTCTGGATCGATTTCTTCCACGCGTCAGCACTCGACTCTTCGACGCTCAATCCCCGAAACTTCGTCCTAAGCAATGAGTACCAGCGTGGAGAGATCATCGCCGCGAACGGCACCGTGCTGGCCGACTCCGTGGCGACCCACAACTCTTCATTTCCCTGGCGACGTAAGTACCCCCTCGGCGCACTTACGGCCGGCGTCGTCGGATTCTCCTCCACCATCTATGGCCCATGGGGGTTGGAAGCGCAGTACAACAACTACCTTCAGGGCCACTCGCAACCTCCGCAGAGTTTCGAACAGCTACTCGCACCCACCGAAGGAGCAGACTCGGTCACCCTGACGCTCGAGCCCGAGCTGCAAAAGATCGCCGAAGAGGCCCTCGCCGGCCGTGACGGATCGGTGGTGGCGCTTGACCCGAGCACGGGCGCGGTCCTCGCTATGTACTCGAATCCAACGTTCGACCCTACGCCCTTTACGTCGGAGCTTCCGAAAGTGCAGACGGCGGCGTGGAAGAGCGGTATCAAAAAGGATGCACACGGCTTTGCTCCGTTGGGCCTGGTAGCGACCCAACAGACCATCTTTCCTGGATCCACCTTCAAGGTGATTACGACCGCGGGCATCGTGAAGTACAACCCGTCACTGCTGACGAAGTACATCAAGCCCATCGTGTTCACGAGTCTTCCGGACTCCAACAAACTGCTCTACAACGACGGTGACGTCGCCTGCGGCGGTACTGTCGCGGAGATGTTGCCGCAGTCCTGTGACCCGGGCTACGCGCTCTTAGGACTTGCGCTCGGCGCACAGGACTTAACCGCGACGGCAAACGCGTTTGGCTACAACCAGATTCCACCACTCGACTTGCCGGGCGTTGTCGCGTCGTACTTTCCATCCGAGTCGTACCTCGCGAAAAATCCGCCGTTTCTCGCCTACTCCGCGATCGGCCAGTACGACGTGAGTACCACCGCGTTGCAAAATGCCCTCGTCGCTGAAGGGATCGCGGACGGCGGAAAAATCATGACGCCGCACCTAATGTCCTACATCACTGCCCCCGACGGCTCCCTCGTGACTCGCTTCAAGGTCAGTGTCTGGAAAGCTCCCCTCACAACCAGTCAGGCGGCGCAGATTGTTCCTCTCATGCAAGCCGTCGTAACTTCGGGCACCGCCGCCCTCGTGGGCTTTCTGCCTCAGGACGATGTCGCGGCGAAGACCGGCACCGCGCAAGTGGGTAACGATCTCACCAACGACACCGACGACTGGATGATCGCCTTCGCCCCCGCGACCGACCCAAAGATTGCCGTCGCGGTGAGTGTTCCCTACCAAGCCTACGACGTCACCGGCGCCATTAAGGCCGGACCGGTCATGAAGTGCGTCATTGAAGGCGAACTCGCCCTGCAGGCGGGTCTTCCCGCGACGGGCACACCAACAACTTGTCCCGTCGATGTTTCGCGGTACGTGAATTCATCGTGAGCGAAAGAACTGCGAAGTCACTCACGTTATCGTGATGCGAGTTCTAAAGAAGTTCGCAATTATCTCTCAGTCAACCGACAGATCACTCACATCAATCTCACAATTCGTCTCTCTACTGTTGAAAGTGTTCTCGCTTGAGAACCGATCTATTAAGGGAGAAACGATGAAGAAGATCACCAGTAAGTCCCTTGTGGCAGTCGCTTTGGTTGCCGCTATGGGAGTAAGCATTCCCGCCGTTGCGTTTGCTGACTCGACCACTTCGTCGACGTCAGTGTCGGCCTCGACCAACACCACGGCTTCTATCAACAGTGTGTGGCACAGCTTTCACCTAGCCTGGAAGGCCTACGGCGATCAGCTGAGGTCCATCAACCTCAGTTACCATGCGTCGGTGGCGGCCTCGCGATCGGCGTACCTGCTGGCGAAGTCAACCGCTACGACACCCGCCGAGCGGCAGGCCGCCCGCGCTGCGTTCATAGCTTCGTTAGCTGCTGACATTAACGCCCGCGTCGCGGCGATCACGGCTGCAGGCGACCCGCCCTCGCCGCCCGCTGGCTATAACGACACCGCGTGGGTTCAAGGCTTCCAAGCCGCCAACGTGGCGTTCCGCGCTAGCGCTACGGCCGCCGAGAGTGCGTACGCGCAGGCCATCGCCAGCGCTACGGCTCCCTGGCAGCTCAAGTCAGCTCGTCTGACGTTTGAGCTCGCCATTGGTAACGCGATCGTCGTGCGCGCCACGGCGCTTGAGGCACTAGGCCCGCCCCCTACCAATCCTGGACAGCCGCTCGCCTAATCGATGTACGCAATCGAAGTGACGCGCCCTCCGTGAGGGCGCGTCACTTTTTTTGTCCGTCAACGCAATGCGAGCGCTGGGACGCTCGCAAGACACCTAATCGAGCCTTCGTACTCAATATGACAGCCCCCAGGTAGCGTCCAGCCCGTGTTCGCCTCTCGACAAAAACTCAATGAGCGCCAACTCGAGGCTGCCTCCTTCGGCGACGGCCCACTTCGAGTCCTCGCCGGGCCCGGCACGGGCAAAACGACCACCCTCAGCGCCAGAGTCGAGTTCCTTCTCGAGCGCGGTGTGGCGCCGGAACGAATACTTCTCTTGACCTTCACGCGTCGTTCGGCTCGCGAGATCATCGGTCGCGTGCGAGCACTCCGGCGCGACGAGCGAGCCCAGCGAGTCTTCGGGGGAACCTTTCACTCCGTGGCCCATCACACGCTGCAACGTCACCACGCTTCGGTTGGTCTGCCCGAAGGCTTCGGCGTGCTCGACCAAGAAGACAGCGCGGATCTCTTGGATCTGGTGCGTAGCGACCTCGGCATCATGAGCGGCGAGCGGCGCCTTCCGAAGAAGGCCGCCCTGGCATCTCTCTATACACGCACCGTCAACACGGGAGTTCCCCTCAGCGAGGTCATGATCGAGATGACGCCGTGGTGCGTCGAGCACTGCGACGACGTGGCGTCACTCTTTCGCGCTTTCGTGACGAGAAAGCAGTCCCTGGGGCTACTGGACTTTGATGATCTCCTGCTTTTCTGGCGAGTGGCGGTGCAACATGAGCTCTTGGGCCCACGTCTCGGTGCCGCCTACGATCACGTATTGGTCGATGAGTTCCAAGACGTCAA
This sequence comes from uncultured Acidimicrobiaceae bacterium, assembly GCA_963803745.1. Classification (GTDB taxonomy): domain Bacteria; phylum Actinomycetota; class Acidimicrobiia; order Acidimicrobiales; family RAAP-2; genus RAAP-2. The sequence goes on from CAWDNL010000002.1 coordinate 668,296, forward strand.
CCTCTTGCAGCTCGACATACTTCAAGGACTGCGTCGCTCCGACCCGCGACTAACCCTCGTCGGCGACGACGCGCAGGCCATCTACGGCTTTCGTGGCGCGTCGCCGCGATATCTGCTCGACGCCGAGAGGTACTTTGATGGCCTCACCACGATTACCCTCAACGCCAACTACCGCTCATCGGCGCCCATCCTTGACGTGGCGAACGCACTCGCCGCGGACGCGCCCGAAGGGTTCTGTGCAGTGTTGCGCGAAGAAGTGCCCACCACGGGCACCACTCAACCGGACCTCGTGCACTGCGACGACGAACGACAACAGTCAGAGATTGTCGCTGATCGAGTGCTCGAACTCTATGAAGAAGGGGTCGCACTCCAACGTCAGGCCGTGCTCTTTCGAGCGGCGCACCACAGCGCCGACCTGGAGATCGAACTGTCGCGACGTCGCATTCCCTTCATCAAGTACGGCGGACTTCGCTACCTTGAAGCGGCGCACGTCAAGGATCTTCTCGCCGCCTTCCGTCTCGTCGACAATCCGCGAGACGAGATGGCCTGGTTTCGGCTCTTTCAACTGATGCCGGGCGTCGGGCCAGCAAAGGCTCGACGGGCGATCGACGCGCTACGTGAGGACGATCGAGCACTCTCCCTCTCACTGGACGCGATGCGAGAACGGTGGGTGAAGGTTCGCGACGTGTTGCCGAGTGAGACCTCCACCATGTCGGATGAACTCATCGGTGCACTGTGCAAACGGAGCGAAGAGCCTCTCGCCGTGCACGCCGATCGCCTTCGTCAGGCATTAATGCCACTCATTGTCGCCTCGTACGACGATCCGAGTCCGCGGCTTGAAGATCTTGACGCACTCGTGCTGGCGTGTAGCGACGCGACACGCCTGAGCGACGTGGCAGCAGCGCAGGCCCTCGACCCGCCGGCTTCGACCGGCAACCTGGCGGGACCGCCGATGATGGATGAGGACTGGCTGGTTCTTTCGACGGTCCACTCGGCGAAGGGCCTTGAGTTTGATGCCGTTCACATCATCCACGCCGCGGACGGTAACTTTCCCTCCGATATGTCGCTCGGAAGCCCTGAAGGACTCGAGGAAGAGCGACGTCTTTTCTACGTCGCCGTGACGCGGGCTCGACGCCACCTCTCTATCTACGTACCCCTGCGCTATCACCATCATCGGGTCCGTGATGACCATTCGTGGGCCCAACCGTCAAGGTTTCTGAGTGACTCGGTGCGTTCGACGATGACGGAGGTGGCTCTCACCAACGACTTCGCAATAGATTCGACAGATCCCCCGCAGATCACCATCAACAGCTTCGAGACAGTTGCGAGTCAGATATCCCAACTGTGGTGATCGCGCGGCGCGGCCGCACCATTTCGTCTAGGACGCCGCGCTCTCGCTTCGATGAGGTAATACCCATCCGGGACGGGGAAAGTGACAGGTGTATCCGTTCGGGTAGTGCTCTAAATAGTCCTGGTGCTCGGGCTCCGCTTCCCAGAACGGTCCCGCCGCCACGACTTCCGTGACGACCTTGCCCGGCCACAGTCCCGAGGCCTCAACGTCGGCAATCGTGTCCTCAGCGACACGCCGTTGCTCATCATCGAGATAGAAGATCGCCGAGCGGTAACTCGACCCACGGTCATTTCCTTGGCGATTCAGAGTGGTCGGATCGTGAATCTGGAAGAAAAACTCCAAAATGTCACGGTACGAAATCACGGAAGGGTCGAACGTGATCTCAATCGTCTCGGCGTGCGTTCCGTGATGGCGATACGTCGCGTTCGCAACGTCACCGCCGGAGTAGCCGACGCGCGTCGAGATCACCCCGGGACGCTTGCGAATGAGATCCTGCATCCCCCAAAAACACCCTCCGGCCAATATGGCGGTTTCGGTTGACTCGCTCACGCTGTCTCTCCTTTCGTACTGGACGCTTCTTCAAAGAGCTTCTTGTACTCGCCGTATCCCTCGGCGTCCAACTCCTCGTAGGGGACGAAACGAAGGGCGGCTGAGTTGATGCAGTAGCGAAGTCCGCCCTCGTCGACGGGTCCGTCGTTGAACACGTGGCCGAGGTGGCTGTCGCCGTGGGTGGAGCGCACTTCCGTCCTCTTCATGCCGAGGCTTCGATCGCTGTTTTCGACAATATTCTCCGGCACGAGTGGCGCCGTGAAACTCGGCCAACCACAGCCACTGTCATACTTCTTGGTTGACGCAAACAGCGGTTCTCCGGAGACCACGTCAACGTAGAGTCCCGCCTTCTTGTTGTCCCAGAACTCGTTATGAAACGCCGGTTCGGTGGCGCTCTCCTGGGTCACCTTGTACTGCTTGGGCGTGAGGCGAGCAACGGCCTCTTGAGTCTTTCGATACTGAACTGACATGGCAACTCCTTCGTGTTGCGACCTAGGCGCGTCGTTACGATGATCTGCGGCAACAGATGCCGGCAACGGCACGACGGCGCGCACCTTTTTATAGTACGAGGAGGCCCGAAAAGCGTTACACGAGAGCGACATCCGCGCCGTTCCGAGGCTCTCTATCGCCCCTCGGCAACTTCCTTTAGTTCCTCGAACGACTCTCGAATAATCTGCGGCAAATCTTCTGGATGGGGCTCATTGATCCATCGATCAAAGGCAATCTTGAAGACGGCGACTCCGGCTTCGGCGGCCAGACTCGCGCTCCGGTCGCGTACCCCGCGCTCGCGCAGCGCATCGGCGATGGCCGAGGCGAGCAGTGCCAGCTTGATCAACTCTCGCTCCTGGAGTTCCGCGTTGGCCGCAATAACCCTTTGGCGCTCCAGGGAGAATTGGCGTCCCTGCTGGAGAAAGGCGCCGGCAACTTCGACGGCTGCGGCAACCGCGTCAATAGGTGTCGCGTCGTCGGGCGCTTCGACGACCGTACGCACGAACAGTTCCTGCAAAGCCTTGGCGCCCGAGAACAACACCTCGCGCTTATCGGCGAAGTGTCGAAAGAACGTTCGCTCGGTAAGTCCCGCACGCTCGGCAATCTCGGCGACCGTGGTCTGATCGAAGCCGCGTTCGAGGTAGAGCTCCATGGCGGCTTGCCCGAGACGACCGCGTGCGTTTGGTTCCCAGCGACCCACGCCCCGATCGTAGTTGATGACAGTCAGTGACATAACCTGCTATAGTGATGTCAGCGAGTGACATCGCTCTCGCCTCACCCGGCATTCGGGCGACGTGAGTTCGAACTTGGAGGAATATTCATGCGCGTTTTCGTTACCGGTGCTTCCGGCTGGATCGGCTCCGCAGTCGTTCCTGAACTACTCAACTCTGGTCATCAAGTGGTGGGCCTCGCTCGTTCCGATGAGGCGGCCGCAGCCCTTAGTGCCGCGGGCGTAGAAGTGCAGCGTGGAACGCTCGATGATCTCGACGCTCTTCGCGAGGCCGCGAGTTCATCCGACGCGGTGATCCACCTCGCCTTTAAGCACGACATCGCCTTTAGCGGCGACTTCTTGGGGGCCGCCGCCGCAGATCGCCGGGCGGTGGAAATCTTCGGCGAAGAACTAGCCGGCTCCGATCGTCCTCTCGTCATCGCGTCGGGAACTCTCGGAGTAGCTCCAGGTCGAGTCGCCACCGAACACGACGCGCACGAACTCGACCCCGCCGTCGTGGCCCTCATACCCGAAGGTCCCCGTACACGTTGGGAGACCTCAGAATTGACGCTCTCATTCGCTTCGAAGGGCGTTCGCTCTTCAATTGTTCGACTCGCTCCGACCAACCACGGTGACGGCGATAACGGCTTTATTGCCACCTTGGTGACCATCGCCCGTGAAAAAGGCGTCTCTGGATACATCGCTGGCGGGGCCAACCGCTGGCCCGCCGTACATCGACTTGATTCAGCAAAGCTCTTCCGACTCGCGGTAGAGAACGCACCAGCGGGATCAACACTGCACGGAGTTGGCGAGGAAGGTATCGCGACGCGCGACATCGCGGAGGCCATTGGTCGTCAACTCAACATTCCGGTCGTCTCGATCTCCCCCGAGAACGCCACCGAGCACTTCACGTGGCTGGCTCACTTCTTCGGCATCGACGCTCCCGCCTCTAGCGCTCTGACCCAAGAGCTCTTGAGCTGGCAACCCGTCCAACCCGGACTGATCGCCGACCTTGACGCGGGCTACTACTTCAAGAGCTGAAGAGGACAGACCTCTCCAAGAGCTCTCGCTCTTCCACGATCTGACGAAAAAGTGTCATTAGAGCTTGGCCTTTGACTGGTTCAACGCCACCGCATCGCGAACCAGCGCCTTGAACGCTTTCTCGTTAATCTTTTCGCCCTCGTGAAAGTCGATGGCACGACGCACGTTCCCGTCGAGGCTGGAGTTAAAGAGACCTGAGGGATCCTTGAGGGCCGCCCCTTTGGCGAAGGTCAACTTCACGACGTTTTTGTACGTTTCGCCAGTACAGATCATTCCATCGTCGTACCAGACGGGAACACCTCGCCACTTCCACTCCTCGACAACGCCGGGCACGGCCTCCTTGATGAGAGAGCGCAGACGACTGAGCGTCGCGCCGCGCCAGTCGCCTAACTCTTTGATTCGCGCGTCTATCAGCTGAGATGGTGACTTAGTTCTTTGCACTCCGCTTTTCTCCATGTCGGTTCCTTTGCGTCGAGACTTTCATTAACGAGTTCATACCTGCCGCGCCTACGTTACGCCGCGCTCTGCTTAGTCTTCTGGGAGAGCAGCGAAATCACGTTTCGCTGTGCGGTACCACCCCATTCCCGACAGGGGATTCTTCCAGCGGCCCTTCATCTCCTTGAGTGCGTTCTTGTGAGTATCATCACCGCTCGCGACCATATCCTTTAGGTGCTTATCTTGTGCTTTTATAACCTCGTCGGCGGTTGATCCGTGGTGAGCGAGATCACACGGTCCCCCCAACTGCTTGCACGTCATCGTTTTCACTCGACTCCTTTCTTTCGACGAAATGCGCGATCAAGAAGTTCGTCGTGTTCTCCTTATACGAAGCACGCTGAGTTTTCAGTGTTGGTTTGCGCTCAATGCCACGTGGATTAGGCCTGCTGAATGCGAACGAGATTGCCCGAGGGATCACGGACGGCGCAGTCGCGCACTCCCCATGGCTGATCTGTCGGCTCCTCGAGCACTTCGGCGCCCGATGCTCGAACCCTCTCAAAGGTGGCGTCCAGGTCGTCGGTGCGAAAGATGGCAGCCTGCAGTGAGCCTTTGGTAACGAGTGCCAGGAGGGCGTCACCCTCTGTTTGGGAACGCCCACCGTGCGGTTGAGAGAGAACGATACCGACGTCCTGGCCCGGGGCACCGACGGTGACCCATCGAAAGCCCTCGGCCGCCACGTCCATACGCACTTCGAGGCCGAGCGCGTCTCGGTAAAAGCCGAGCGCGGCGTCGGGGTCATGAACGGTGATGAACATTGCAGAAAGAGAGACGGTCATGCGTTCATCATAGGAAATTGATCCCGCTGTCCGCTTCTCCGTTCCTGCTCGATTACCCAGCAATCTCGCCGTTACGCCCGAAGGTACGGCGACTCCTCATCCAAACATCTGGACGAAGGTCGATCGTACTTAGATCGAAACCCTCGTTCGTTGCGGTCGCGTGACGAACATGCTCACGCACGAGGGAACAACCTCGAGGTTGCGGTGATCACTCGCGCGATACCGCGACGGCGTCACGCCAACGATCTCGCTAAATCGCGAGCTGAACGAGCCGAGCGAGGAGAATCCGACCGCCGCGCAAGCCTCGCCGACCGATGACCCTTGTCGCAAGAGAGCCTTCGCGCGCTCCACGCGTCGCGTCATGAGATAGGTGTAGGGAGTCTCACCGTAGGCCGCGTGAAACTTGCGAGAAAAGTGTGCCGGCGACATCAAGGCAGCGCGCGCGATGGCTGAGACGTCGAGTGGCTGCGCGTAGTCACGATCGATGAGATCACGGGCTCGTCGCAGGTGCGCGAGATCGGCAACGTCCTGGGGTGTCATGGCATTGACCATACCCGGCTGGTCAAGCGCAGTGACGGCGGCGTTTCATCGACGACGGCGCCGGTTCACGCTTGGAGATCACCCGGGTCGCTCGGGACGTCGACAGCGTGCTCGCGCAGGGCGTTGAGCGGAACGATCTCGAGAGCACGCTCGTGCGTCGAGGCTAGGACCACGTAGGCCGCTGCTCCGTCGCGGTGGGCTCGCAACCAGTTCACGGCGGTCACGCACCATCGGTCGCCGGGTACCAGTCCCGGAAACCGGTACTCGGGCATGGGAGTGGTGAGATCATTGCCGATGTTTCGCTGGTGTTCGAGAAACTCAGCGGTGACCACGGCGCAGATGGTGTGGCTACCAAGATCTTCGGACCCCGTGGAACAACAACCATCGCGGTAGAAACCGGTCATGGGATCAGTGCCACACGGCTCTAATGAGCCACCGAGGACGTTGCGGTCAACCAAGGCCCCAGTATCGCCGATGTTTACCTCACTCGTTGTCGCGCCGTGATCGGCGACAACCTAGCCCTTCGAAGAGCGAGTCCCGGTCAACTTAGACGCCGGGAAAATTGCCGCTTTCGAAGTGCCTGTCATCAAGTCACCTTCGACGGTGACATCGAACTTCAAAGTGAGCTTCATTGGGGTGGTGACGTCCTGTAGCCAGGTGAGGCGGTCTCCGTCAGCGACTGCATCGCGAAACTCAACCACTTCTTCACCGGAACGCGCGACACCTTGTATTTGGCCATCCCGCTCTGAGATGTCAAAGACAGCGCCAATCTTGCCGATGGGCGTGTCAATCGTTACATCCCATGATCCTGTGAAGGTCGTCATTTCCATTGTCGTCCTTTGAATGTTCGATGAATGGCGCGTCACTTAGTTTCGCCGCAACGTCTTACTCTACATTTTGGCGTACGAACCTGGATGGTCGCGACCCCTCGAGCCGTGGTCGCTGACCATGCCACTTGTATCACCAACCCACGCGTAAAATGTGCTGGATTTAATACTTGTCACGCGGCCGAGGGGGCGTTTTGTTTGCAGTCTGGCACTGGATTCTGCAGGTCACCGGTGTCGACAACGAGTCCGGTAAGTGGTACGCGTTCTGGAGCGGATTTGGCGCCGACTTTACCGAAGGCGCCATCTTTCTAAGCATTGTTGGTCTATACCACCGTCACAAGTGTCAGAGTTGTTGGCGGCCGGCGCTCAAGGGTGGGCTCGGACGCGTGGCCGGCACCCACTACGAAACGTGTCATAAACATACGAACAAAAACGATCACGATGCGTTAATGAAGGAACACGCCATTCGTCATCCGGCGATGCACGAACATCTCAGCGAAGGAACCACATGATTGACACCACGTTTTTCGATCGCTGGATTTGGCCCGCCGGCGGCTCAGGAGGAATTCCCGGAGATGTAGTGGCGACCTTTGTCTGGGTCGTTCTCGCCGCTATTGCCACCTCTATCTTTTATCCCCCACTACGAAAAGCGGTCGAGCGCTTTATAAAGCGACACTTCGAAGCGGCCACGGCCGAGCTGCACGCCAAACTTGATCACATCATCGAACACCACCCGGACATACCGCCGTACGTGTCCAAAGAGACTAAGGATTCGAGCAAAAGCAGCGATTAGTAACTTCACCGAAACTGGCAAATCTCTTGTCGGCAGAGAACGTCATGGACCACCGCCGTCCTGGCGCTACAGGACACGCAAGTGGTGGCGCGACGCGCGGCGCCCCATCGCGACGTCTTGAAATTCAGCGAAGGTGATGTCATCGCCCTTCGCTTCGACGGACAGGAACTCATCTAACTGCAAGCTGGTCAGTGGTCGCGACACAAAATTACCTTGGGCGATATCGGTTCCCGCACTCCGCAGCAACTCGTAGTTCTCCTCATCTTCGATCCCCTCGGCGATGACCACCAGGCCGAGTGCCCGGGCCATTTCAATCATCGATCGGATAAGTGAGATCGCTCGGCGATCGGAGTTGAGTGCCAGGGTAAATGACTTGTCAATCTTCAGCTCGTCTACCGGAAGTTCAAGGAGTTGCGACATGGAGGAATACCCGACGCCGAAATCGTCAATCGAGATCTTGACCCCCGACTTTCTCAGCCTCTCGAGACTTTCCTTCGCTCGAACGGGGTCTTGACTCAGGCATGACTCGGTGACCTCCAAAGTAATGCGCGCCGCCGGGATTTTGTGCCACTGGAGCATGCGCTCAAGAGACTCGGCTAGGTGCTGATCCATCAAGTCCCAGCGGGAGATGTTCACACTCATGTGCAGGGAGTGTCCGCTTCGATCGAGACGGGCAAGTTCAGTGATTGCCCGGTCCAGCACGGTCCGCGTAAGGGGCATTATGAGACCCACTTGTTCGGCGAGGGGAATGAATTCGTCGGGTTGGAGTAAGCCCAACATCGGGTGCTGCCAGCGCACGAGCGCTTCCACGCCATGCACCTTATTGGTGCGCAGGTTGCGGGTTGGCTGATAGTTAAGCGTAAGACGATGTCGATCGATCGCGGTACGCAGCTCACTGATCAAGGAGAGACGTTCTCGACTGTTGACGTCATTCTCGTCGCGATAAACGCACACGCCCACGTGACTTCGCTTCGCTTCGTACATCGCTACGTCAGCGCTGCGCAAGAGTTCAACGTGAGTTAAGCCGTGTTGGGGCCAAATCGCGACACCCACACTCGCATTCACGCGAACCTTCGTACCATCAAGCGACACGGGGTTGGTTAGTGTCCAAGCTAACTCCCGGGCCGAAGCGGTAGGGTCCACGTTGGCGTCTATAACGAAGGTGTAGGCAAACTCGTCGCCTCCCAGACGCGCGACCGAACCTCGATCCGCAATCCGTTGGGCGAAGCGTTGGCCGACGATCTTAAGAAGTTCATCGCCGTGCGCGTGTCCGATGGAGTCATTGACTTCCTTGAATCCATCGAGGTCGATGAGCACGATGCCGAGCTGCTCGGAAGACTTGAGGGAAGCGAGTTTTGCCTCGCCATCTTCCAAGAACGCGCGGCGATTAGGCAGACCGGTGACGTGATCGGTACGCGCGTCAGCAAAGTTTGACTTGCCCAGCAGGCGCACTTCACTCTGCGTCACAACCATACGAATTATCACGAGCATCAAAGCCGCGAGCGCCATGAAACTAGTCGACTCCGACAAGGATCGGATCACTGAGAGGGCGAGTATCGCCACCGAAAGCGTCCCAAAGATGACCGGAATAATGTTGAGGCCTCGAGGAGCTTCCAGGAAGCCCCGCACGTCGGTGCGTCGATCAAGACGAGGCCAAGCGGCCAAGGCCAAGCAGCAGAGTCCGATCGGACGCAGCACATCGACGTACGCCTCGTATGAAGACGATGCAAACACAGCATGATTCAGGTGGATGACGTCGCTCACCGCAAATGCCGTTATGCCGATGATGAGTAATGAGGTAACCCCATCGGAGCGGAAGTGCTTGGGGACGAGGCCGGCGAGGAGGAGCACCAAGAGCGCTATCACGAGTATTGGATTGAAAATATTGAGTTCCGCGAGGAGTGGCCGGCCACTGATCTCTATGTTCTGCTTAAACCAGTACATAGACGCCAACGAAGCCATAGCCAGGCCGGCGATGATCCCGTCAAGGCGCACACTGTTTGCTCGGGATCCGAAGGATTGCTGCGTCACGAGGGAGACGGCGAAGGCAATCGCGAAGTAGGCCAAAACGAAGACGACGTCTCGAAGGGTCGGCGTCACGAACCGAGTCACGCCGTGCAGGGACACTGCTTGGAGGAGACTGCCGAGATTGAATAACAGAACGCCAAGCCCCATTATGAACCACGTACCGCGAAGTTCCGCGCGTTGGCGCACGCGAACGAAGACCGGGAACACCGGCGCCAGGGTCGCAACTCTCCACAGCCAACTTGTCAGAGTTGAGGAAGTCCCCGAGTGCGAATGGAGGTCAGTGAACAGCGCTACTGCGTAGACAACGACCGCAATGATCGAGATGAGTTGGGAATAGAACTGCAATCCATTTGAAGCGTGAGCAGGCGCCGATGCTCGGTGGCGCGCTGACGAAAGCGCGTGGCGCGATATTAACGTCGACACGGCGAACTCGTGTCGTGAATGAGCGCGAGCCCAAGGCCGTCAAACTTCAACACGTAACGCTCACCCCTAGTTCTGCTCAGTTGGCCGACAGTCTTTACTCGATGAAGCAAACACAACGTGATGACTACGCATTCACAGAGGAAACAAACAATCCTCATTTGTAAACATCAAATTGAGCACAACGAACTCACAAGATAAGCCCAAATTCATGGCGATAAGAGCTGCAGGATCCAGATCTTGCAGTTTCGTGTTCTCGCCGAATGGAAAACGATGGGTCAGCCCCTCATCGCTGAAGTCACCGCGAAGATTCCCAACGGCGTCGAGTGCGTTACACCTGCATTTCGTCGTTCTCGTCGCGCAATTCCATCTGGAGTACCGACATGCCGCGCACGTCGAGCCATACTCGTCCCTTTGACTGCACCAGGCGCAGCAGCGCCGCCTCGCACGACGAGCATCGCAGGACGATGCCCGGGGCGTGGACGTACGCATGGAGTTCGCCGAGGGGACGCACCGCGCCGCAGTGTGCGCAGCTGGTAATAGCCATCGTCATCTCGGGTTGAAAGATATCCGCCAGCACGCCGGCAGCCACGTTCCCATCTAGTGGTGCAGAGTCCACGTCAACCTCCATTCGTCGGTCCAAACCGTTCGGTCTTCACGCTTTCGGGTTTTACGCCGAGCGCAACTAACGCGTCCGCGACGGCTTCGACGAAAGGAGTCGGTCCGCACACGAAGCACAAAAGTTCTTCGCTTACAGGTTCGGTCAACTGGCCTAGTAGCTCGTGGTCGACTCGACCACGTCGTCCCGTCCAGTTCGAAGGTGGTTCCCGGGTCAGCGTGATCATCACGTCTCCGTCGCTTCCCGACAGAGTGCCCAGCTCCTCCTTGTAGAGAACGTCACGTTCGGTTCGCGCCGAATAGACGAGGCGCATCTTTGTTCGTGCTTGGAAATCGGCGTGGTAGCGAATCATCGACATGAGTGGCACAACGCCGGAGCCACCTCCCAAAAGCAGGACGGGGCGCGTCTCGGTCTTCTCCCAAACGAAATACCCGCCGATTGGTCCACGTAACTCGAACCGGTCTCCGACTTCGAGGCCGGTGAGATAGGGAGACACTTCGCCGTCGTCGATGCGCACGATGGACAGTTCCACCTTGTCAGAATCCGGCGCAGAAGCGATCGAGTAGCTCCGCTCGGCTGAGTAGCCGTCCTCGGCGGTCAGGCGAACGTCAACATGCTGCCCCGCCCGGTGACCGGGCCACTCGGGAATATCCAACATCAAACTCACCGCGTCGGCAGTCTCGGCGATGTTCTTCGCAACGGTGGCGACGAGCCAGCGCATCTCTCAGTCTCCCTGATAGCGCTGCTCACGCCAGGGGTCTCCGTAATTGTTGTAGCCCAGCGACTCCCAGAAGCCGGGCTGGTCCTGGTCGAGCAGTTTGAGACCCCGAACCCATTTGGCGCTCTTCCAGAAATACAAACGCGGAACGAGCAGACGGGCCGGCCCACCGTGTTCGGCCGGGAGATCGTTGCCGTCGTACTTGTACGCGATCCAGGCTTTGCCACCTCGCAAGTCAGCCAGGGGAAGGTTGGTTGTGTAGTCGGGATCTGCGAATGCCAGCACGAACGAGGCACCGGTGTCGATCCGCGAGAGCAGCTCGTCGACCGACACACCGCTCCACCGCGTTCCCAATTTCGACCACTTCGTTACACAGTGGATGTCAGCGGTGATGTCTTCGACCGGGAGGCACCGGAGCTCATCCCACGTCCATCGCGCACGTTGCGCGCCGGATTCGTCAAAGATTTTGAAGTCCCAGGTTTCAAGTGGTGTGCGGGGTGTCTGTCCTGCAGTTAGCACCGGAAAGTCGTCAACCAGGTACTGACCGGGTGGAATAAGCCCCGCACCTTGCTGGCGTTGACGTCCATGAAAGCCGCGATTTATTAGTGGCATAGCCCCCCTGCAACTTGACTTCTTCTCACGGTTCTATGGCGCTATCGCGGGATATCTCATAGGCCGTGAGGCCGACGCCATTCCCTCCGATCGTCCAGTCCCCGCCCCGAGACCACGTTGTGCGTCGATCGACTCCACAGATGTGATCGACCAACATCGACCACGTCAAAGCGATCGTAAACCTGGCTAGTTCAACCGAAGACCCGATGTTGGATCGAAGAAATGAACTGCGTCAAGCGGAGCGCTCAAGGTGATCGAATCACCCCGAGCAACGCTGGAATGCGCGTTCAAGATCGCGACAAGGCCAATGTCATCGCTCGTGGCGTGAATGTGTTCGTCGTTTCCGAGGAACTCAATGACTTCGACTTTGGCTACCGCACTAAAACCAGCGTGGTCGATTGATCCTTCGATCAGATGTTCCGGTCGTACGCCGACCACAACTTCGCTAGCGTCACTTTTGCGAAGACCGTCTGCTTGCTCGTCGGTCAGCGTGACTTTGATATTCGAGTTTGAATTAGCGCCAGTGAGATATGGGCGCTCAGCGTCTCGATTGATGCGCATTGACACAAAATTCATTGAAGGAGATCCAATGAAACCAGCGACAAACTGATTGTTCGGGAAGTTATAGAGTTCGCGGGGTGTCCCGTACTGCTCCAATATTCCGAGATTCATGACCGCAATGCGGTCGGCCATAGTCATGGCTTCTACCTGGTCGTGCGTGACGTACAACATGGTCGCTTGGAGTCGATGGTGCAATTGAGCGATTTCTGCTCGTGTTTGCACGCGGAGTTTTGCGTCGAGGTTAGATAAAGGTTCGTCCATTAGGAACACAGCCGGATCACGCACCAACGCGCGGCCCAGAGCCACGCGTTGACGCTGGCCACCCGACAGTTGGGCAGGCTTGCGATTTAGAAGGGCCGTTAAATCAAGGATCTTGGCGGCGCTCTGCACGGCCGCTTCAATCTCAGCCTTGGGCACCTTCCGCAACTTCAGGCCAAAACTCATGTTGTCGGCCACGGTCAAATGCGGGTACAACGCGTAGCTTTGGAAAACCAACGCGATGTCGCGATCCCTCGATGGAAGATCGTTCACCACTTGTCCACCAATTTCGATGTCGCCGCTGGTGACATCTTCGAGGCCGGCGATCATACGCAGCGCCGTGGTCTTGCCGCACCCCGAAGGACCGACGAGGCACACAAACTCGCCATTGTCGATCTCCAAGTTGAGGTCTTCGAGAGAAGGTTCGCTGTTACCGGAATAGCGCTTGGTGAGATTTCTCAATACGACACTTGCCATGACAACCTTCTACTTAACGGCGCCCGCCAGGACGCCCCGGACAAAGTAACGCTGAAAGGAGAAGAAGACTATGAGTGGCACGACCACTGAAACGATGGCGCCCGTCGAGATGATCCAGTAGTTCGCCTGAAGTTCGTGATTTTGGTCGTATAGAAAGACGGTAAGCGGGGTGTGAATATTTCCTCCCAAAAAGACAAGGGCCACGAGCAGATCGTTCCACACCCAGATGAACTGAAAAATTGCCAGTGACGCCAGGGCCGGCAGGGCGAGCGGGAGCACAATGCGATAGAAAACCTTCCACTCGCCGGCACCCTCCATACGGGCCGCTTCGAGCAAGTCCTTCGGAATACCGCTCATGAAATTGCGCATTAAAAAGATCCCGAACGGCAGGCCGAACGCCACGTGAAAGATGATCACACCTGGAATCGTCCCGTAGGGGTTGAGACCGAAGAGATTCCCGAGCTCGTGGTAGAACTGCACGACCGGGATGAGGGCAACCTGTAGTGGTACCACCATGAGTCCCACGACAATCAAGAACACGACGTCACGCCCGCGCCATCGGCCAAAGACCAAACTGTGCCCGGCGAAACAAGAGATAAAGGTCACCAGCAACGTGGCGGGCACCGTTATTTCGATCGAGGTCATCAACGAGTCCAGTAGTCCACCAGCGGCAAACCCTTGGTCAAAGAGAACTCGATAGTTCGAAAAGGTGAGGCTAGCCGGATCCAGCAGTGCCTTCCACCAACCACTTACTCCGAAGTCGGCCTCTGGACGCAGTGAAATGACGAGCAGTGACACTGTTGGTACCAGCCACACGATGGCGATAATCCCGAGGACTATGTTTGATGGCCCCCGTGTGGGCAGTAGTCGCGATAGTCCACGGCGACGCTTGGTGAGGTCAGCAGGGATGACAACGTTTGCCATTACACGCCCTTGATCCGCTTTAGGTTCCCAATCATCGCGGGCGTTACGAGCAAGAAGAGTATGACCGCAATAGCGCTCGAAACACCCGAGTGAACACCACCGGTGAAGCCATCGTTATAGATCTCTACGGCCAGCGTGGGAGTGGCGTTGACTGATGAACCGGACGCCATATTCAAGACAATGTCGAAGACCTTGAGTACGTTGATCATCATGGTGACGAAGACCACTGCTAGGACGGGAGACAGCATCGGGACAGTAACCTTACGAAACACTTGCCACTCTTTCGCTCCATCTATTCGAGCGGCCTCTAATACCTCGCGGTTCAGCGACGCAAGCCCGGCCCCGATGAGCACCATCGCAAACCCGGCCCAAATCCACAGATAGGTGATGATCATCGCCATATCGGCTAGTGGAACCGAGAGCAGTGCTTGTGCCGTTTGACTCATCCCAGAAACTGGCGTCAGCGAACTACCCCCTAGCCACGAGATGCCCGTGAAGCCCGAACTGAAATTCGATGAGGCGACTTCGACGTGATATTTGCCGGATCCAACATTGGAAAACTTGTACTGACCGGAAGTCGTCGTCGTAGTCGTCGCGACGCTCGAGCCTTGAGAGTTCACCAACGAGAGGTGAAGCACCGGAAGTCCCAACTCCCCGGGCAGGACGGCGGTTTTATCCGTCGGATCAGTCGGTGAAAACGCGCGCCAGACGACACCGGTGATCGCACCCGACATCGGCTGCGGCTTCACGGCCTTTTGGGCCTTGAGGAGAGCCAGCGTCGCGGGACTGACATCCTCCAGGCCGATATTGATCGTCCCGCCTGCTCGAGCCGAAGAGAGACTGACGAGACTGCTGTTCTTCTCAGCTCGAGCATTACTCCCCACGAGGTCGGCGACGGTTTGACCGGCTGTGGTGCTTACTGGGTACGCGCCCGGTGGGTTGAACCAATCGCTCACTGTCAATAAAGCCGCGTTCACCGTTCCAATCTGGGGACTGTTGTCGAAGATCGTCGCCCACACCAGGGCTGAGGCCGTTGTACTAAAAACGATTGGCATCACCACCAGCGCTTTGAACGCCGTAGCCCAACGAATTCGTTCGGTGAGTACGGCAAAGATGAGGCCAATGGTGGTGACGAAAAAGGGGAAAATCAGAACCCAAATGACGTTGTTGCGAAACGCCGTGAGGATGGTGTCTGTTGAAAATACCGTCTTGTAGTTAGTCAGCCCAAGAAATTTGGTGGCCGACTCATTAAAGAGGCTCAAGCGGATGGTGTCGATCGTGGGCCAGATGACGATGAACAGCAACCAAATCGCGGCGGGCGCCAGAAACGCGAGCGAGACGGCGTGGTTGCGGATCCACGACCTACGCGCACCGACTCG
Organism: uncultured Acidimicrobiaceae bacterium; assembly: GCA_963803745.1. Taxonomy (GTDB): domain Bacteria; phylum Actinomycetota; class Acidimicrobiia; order Acidimicrobiales; family RAAP-2; genus RAAP-2. The sequence goes on from CAWDNL010000002.1 coordinate 683,862, forward strand.
TCTCGTTACGTTGATTACGCTCGCGCTCACGGCCCCCCACCACTCACGATTGTGCAGCTGCACTAAATAGCAACAACTATCGAGTGCTCATCAGCGTGCGTGTAACTCAAAGAGCTACACGCACGCTGATGATACTAAGTACAGCTATCCGTTGGAGGCTAGGTACGCCTTGGTCTCGCTCTGCATCGTCGACTGGAACTGAGCCGTCGTGTCGGTGCCGCCGACCCAGGCCAGCATGTTCGACCACATCTCCGGCTCCAGCGTGCCACCGTATTCGTCGTCCATACTGAACACCGTCGCGGCCGCAGTATCGAGGTTCTTCACGATGCTCGCCGTCACGGGATTCTTGAGGGCACTCGCCGGTACTGCCAGGTTGGGAGTAATCGTCCCTCCAGGAGCCTCTTCCCATAACGTCGCAAACTGCTTTGAACCCAAGTACTGGATCACCGCTCGAGACGCCTTCGTCGACTTCAGCAACATGGCCACGTCTCCCGACGACTGGTCGTCGTTGGCGTACTTGCTGCCAGCGGGTGCCGGGAACGCGAAGTAGTCGTAGCACGGGCTGGTCTGCGACAGGGTGCACGACGATCCGTTAGACGGCACGTAGTTCGCGGGCAAGGACTGCTCTACGAAGGACGCTTCTATCACCATGGCGGCCGTCGGCGCTCCCGAAGTGGGGAACACGTCGTTGAGGCACGTCGGCCACAGCTGGTCGGTGCCCAGAGCATTGCTGATGCCGCCAACGTTCGCTCCATTGGTACCAAGCAACGAGGCGTAGTTGTTAAATGCCGCTGTGACTTCAGGACTCGTCCAGCTCAATTTTCCGCTGACCAGGTCGTTGTAGGCAACGGCGCCATTTAACTTCACGAACAGATTTTGAAAGAGGTCCGTGGCCGCCCAGCCTGCACCGGAAGTTCCGCTGCAGTAGGAAATCGGGGTGTAGCCAGCCTCAGCAATCGTCGAGGCATCGGTGAGCATCTCCTCAAAGGTCGTGGGCGTAGATGTAATACCCGCGGCCTTGAACACTGCCGGGTTGTAGAAGACGGTGTTCTTCGATGAAGAATCCAGCCAGACTCCATACAGCGTTCCCTTGTACGTTGCCGACGAACTCCAACCGGCGGAGAAGTTCTTCACTTCACTTCCCAAAATTGACTTCAGCGGTGTCAACCGCTTGCCGGAGGCGAGTAAGTCAAACGACCCCGGAGTCGGAACCGCCGCGATGTCCGGTGGCTTTCCTCCCGCTACTGCGGCTTCCAGCAGGGTGGGCAGACTAGAGCCTCCATTGCGGACCGTCACCTTTATCCCTGTCTTCTCTTCGAAAGGTTTCAGCGCCGTTGCAAAACCCGTCGCCTCGCCGCCGGAAAACTCATTCCACACCGATACCGATCCGCCGATTTTGGTCGACGCTGAAGCGTTCGCCGAATTGATCACGCCAACAGCCGACAGTGAAGCGAGCATTGCTGCCGCGGTCGCTGTGACGACGGCACGTCTCCCAATAAATTTACCAATTCTCATATTTCCCCCGAACTAAAACGGAGCGTCGCCTCTGTGGCGCCACTCCCCTGTCTCATTTGAATCCATCGCCTTATCAGCGGTTCGTTTTTTAACGTACCACGCAACCTCAGCGCGAGCACGGTCGCCCTTGGCAGCGTTTTGCATAGAAAAAGGTTCGGTTTGAAAGTTTTCTATTAGGAAATTTTGTAGTGGGCCGTACAGGACTTGAACCTGTGACCCCTTGCGGGTCATGCCCTTATTTGCTTGTCACCAAAGCGTGTTGCCATCCAAAACTCGGAAGATCATACCAACGACGGTCCGCCAATATTCACCAGTGACTGCTCGCATTTTCTGGCGTTGCTGATGGCGTTGCTGACGGAACACCGTTGCAAAATAAGCAAGAGGGAGTTGATTGCGCTAATTCCGAATCACTTCGATGTCGACTTGTAGCGCCCTATACACCGGTACGGCTCGCGCGTCGCGCGTTAGAAGGACCAGACCACTCTCGGCCGCAGCGGCCCCAACGAGCGCGTCGTACACCGATCCACCGGCGATACCGAGATTCGCGAGTTTTGGCAAGAGCGCCGCGGCGCCCGACGTTGACAGGTATCTGATCGACGGAAAATTCGCCCTCAGAAGACGCACGACTGCTTCTGGCGATCTGCGAGCGGGCGGGGGCAGACGCGTCAGGACCGAGAATGTCTCGAACGCGGCGTGACCCGCCAGTCCCAAGCTACGGCTCCCAATGACACGCAGTGTCTCTCCGTGGTGCTCGTGATCCTCGACGACAACGGCAACTGCCACGCTCGTGTCCACAAGAATGTCCACTCCACTACTTTTGGTCGGCATCCCTCAGCTCTCGAACGAACTCATCGGTGATGGTGGCGTGAGAAGTAGGTACGATGAGGCGACCATCCTTCTCAATGAGCGAGTCGTCGAACACGAGCTCGACGCGCAGTGAGGCGCCATCGGCCGTAATCTCAACTTCCCCGGAATGAAGTCCTAGCCGGTCTCGAAGCACCTTCGGAACGACCAGGCGACCTGCCTTATCAATGGTTGTCTTCATACCATCATTGTACCAGATAAATGGTACATGGGTCACAACGGCCGCTTATCGAATTGACGAAGGTCGCGCAAGTCCGGACCAGCAATACTTAGGAAAACTTCACGGGCCTGGGCAATCGAGTCACTTACTCAATCTCTTGATTTCGACGCGTCGGACAGCTAGCCCGGACTTGCGAGACTCACAATACGCCAGGCCGCTGAGATCCTGAACTCTCTTCCACGCAATCGGCGACCGGCGACCGAGCGAGTGCTTCCAAAGCGGCGACGTGAGCCCTCACATCGGCTGATCCGGCCATCGCTCTCTGAGCCACGAACCCCAACGTGATGGACGTGAGCAGTTCGGCCACTCCCTCGGGGTCTACCTCGGCGTCGAACTTTCCTGCCGCTTGCCAGCGCCTCACCGTCTCGGTGAATAGCGTGCGTAACCCGGCGTACGAGACGCGAGTGGCCGCCCTGAGTGCGGGCTCACTTTGGGAGTGGCTCCAACCGTGGAGAGAGACGAGGAGCCGGTCGATGCCCCCCCTCTTGTGGCGTCCGAAGTTGACGACGGTATCCAGCACTTGGCCCACAAACTCGGGTAGTGGTGGAGGATCGGGATTCATGAGCACGGGCGCGAGGTCCTCGGCCATCTGCGCCGTACCCTCAACGATGACGGCGTTAATGATCTGGTTCTTGCCTCTGAAGTAGCCGTAGACCGCTCCCGTGGAAAGTCCGGACCGCTCGATGATCATCTCCATGGACACGGCTTCGAGACCGTGCTCCTGTAGACAGGCTCGCGCCGCTTCTAGGACCTGCTCGCGGCGGGCTTCGCGCCGCTCGTCAGTAATTCGTGGCATTCCTCCAGCCTATCATAAAAAAACGAATATTCACTCTTGACAGCCGATTCCGCGATATGTTATAAAAAGAATATTCCTTCGTTTAAGGCAGGTCACTGTGAGCATCAATGTTCGAACTAACAGCAAGCAAATGAATCTTTTGATGGTCACGACCGTCGTCTGTATCGCGTTGGGAGCGGTCTCGGCCGCGATGGCGTCGCTCAACGTCGCCATTCCTGACCTTGTCAGGAGCACCCACGCCAGCTCCACCCAACTCGAGTGGATCATCGACGCTTACCTTCTGGTCTTCTCGGTCCTGCTCCTTCCGGCCGGCGCCTTGGGCGATCGCTACGGCCGCCGCAAGGCGCTCATCGCGGGCCTCATCATCTTCGGCAGTGCCTCCGCAGCGGCGATGACTGTGTCGTCCGCGAACGAACTCATCTTTCTGCGCGGCCTCATCGGCCTCGGTGCCGCCCTCGTGATGCCCGCCACTCTGTCCACCATTACCGGGACCTTTCCTCCCGCGGAGCGCACGAAAGCGGTGAGCGTCTGGGCGGCGGTCGCCGGAGGCAGTGCAATTCTGGGACTGCTCTGCAGCGGTGTACTCCTCGAATGGTTCTCCTGGCAAGCCGCCTTCGCTATCAACGTGGTGCTTGCCGCGGTCGCTCTGGCGGGCACGTTTCGTTTCGTACCCGAGTCCTCTCAACCTGACGCGCCAGCTCTCGACAAAGGCGGGGCATTGATCGCCACCGTCGGACTCGTGGCGGTTGTCCTCAGCATTATCGAAGCTCCCGACGCGGGTTGGCTGAGCCTTCGCACTCTGGGCGGCTTGGCCGTTGGTCTTGCGGCTCTGGTCGGATTCGTCTTTTTCGAACACCGCCAACGTCACCCTCTCCTGGATCCCCGGCTTTTCTCGAATCGCAAACTCTCAGCCGGCAGCCTTTCGATCTGCATTCAGTTCTTCGCGTTCTTCGGATTCACGTTCGTCTCTCTCCAGTATCTCGAAGGGGTCAGAGGCTACAGCCCGCTCGTCGCCGCGCTGGCGGTACTCCCCCTCTCGGCAACCATGATGCCGGCGGCGCGAATCACGCCCGCGTTGGTGTCGAGGTTTAGCGCGCGTCCCGTCTGTGTCACGGGACTTCTACTCGTCGCCGTGGGACTCGCCGTCATCTCCCGGATTGGAACGAACAGCTCCTACTTCCTCATGTTGGCAGGACTCGTTCCGCTCGGCGTTGGCATGGGCGCCGCGATGACGCCCGCGACGTCGGCCATCACCGAGGCTCTCCCTCAGTCCCAACAAGGCGTGGGGTCGGCCCTCAATGACCTCTCGCGCGAAGTCGGCGGCGCTCTCGGCACCGCCGTGATCGGCAGCGTCGTTACCGCGGTCTACCGCTCCACGTTGAAGTTGCCCGGCGCCGCGGCGCCGCTCGTAAATGCCGCGCGAGCCTCCTTCGCTATCGCGATTCATGCGGGCGGTTCAACCGGCGTCCACGCTCGTGGCGCCTTTGTAACTGGTATTCATACCGGGCTCCTCTACGCCTCGGGTGCCGCGATACTGGCGGCTATCAGCGTTGCCGCGCTGCTCAGGCGCCGGAGCACCACTGATCCCCTCACGGTCACAAGCAATCTCAGCGAGACGTGTATCTCCGAGCCCGTGACGCTGGCACGGTGACTCCTCCACACTCAGACGCTGAGGCAAAGCCCGCAACGACACCTACGGACTTCAATCCGCTCAACGCGCTCGACGAGCTGCTATTAAATGTCGGACTGTCGCGATCAGCCTGCGACGCCGAGGTGACCTTCGGCGGCGAAGACCCCATCCTGCCCTCGCCACATCGCCTCGGTGCCTGCGTGGGTGTTCCCTTGATGGCGAGCGCCGTCGCGGCGGTGGCCTTTCACCGGGAGCGACGGGGACGCCCGCAACAACTCGAACTCGATCTGCGTGAAGCGGTTCACACCATCAACCCTGGCGCTTTCTGGCGTCCGACTCTGAACGGGGAGATAGCGCCCTTCCCACTGCTCGCGGACAACCCGTTCCTGGTCACTCCCTATCGAACGGCTGACGACCGTTGGGTGATGGCGTCGGGCGTCTACCCTCGCATGGTTGACCAGTGGTGCCGGTTCTTGGACGTTCCGCCCGATCCCGGCAAGGTGGCGGAGGCGATCGTGAATTGGAACGCCTTCGAACTTGAAGACGCAGCCCCGGCCCGTGGACTTCCCATCTGTGTAGTGCGAAGTCGCGCCGAGTGGCTTGCTCACGAGCAGGGGGCGCTGCTCGCCAGCCAACCAGTTATCGGGCTCGAACGAATCGGCGACGCGCCACCGAAGGACTTCGGGCCGAGTGTTCGACCCTTCGAGGGAGTGCGAGTCCTGTCCTTCACGCACGCCGTCGCCGGTCCCACCGTCGGTCGCACACTCGCCGAACAGGGCGCGGACGTGTTGAACGCGACTCGAGCGAATGACTTCGAACACGAATTCATTTACGCAGAAGTCAACGTTGGATCTCGCAATACCTACATCGATCTCGATCGTCCCGACGGTAAGGAGCGAGCCGCAGCCCTACTCGCGACGGCCGACGTTCTGGTCAACAACCACCGCAGTGGGTCACTTGAGCGCCACGGTCTCGATCCTCAACAACTCGCCGAACGGTACCCGGGCCTCGTGTGTGTATCGATCACGTGTTACGGATCCACAGGGCCGTGGTCACAACGCGGTGGCTTCGATATGAACGGCTCGGCCGCCTCGGGCCTGATGACAGTCGAAGGGAGTGCATCCGAGCCGAAGCTTCCTGTGACCACCTTGATCAACGACTACATCACCGGTTACATGGGTGCTATCGGAGCTGCCGCCGCGTTGGTCAAACGTGCCACCGAAGGGGGTTCCTGGCACGTCACCGTCAACCTCACGAGGACCGCCATGTGGTGCGGGTCACTGGGACTGGTCAACCCGAGCCTGGCTGGCACTGACGACGAGCATCGCCTTCGTGATCCTCTCCCCTACGATGCTCGAAGCCCCCTTGGTGACGTGCTCATGCTCGCGCCACCCGTCGAGTTCTCACGGACAAGACCTCGATGGCCCGACCCCGTCCTGGTTTCGCGCGGATCGAGTCGCCCCGTGTGGTTGATGTGAGATACAAACCGACCTACCGCGCAATCTCGACCAGAAGCACCCACGCGCTGTACACGGCGCCGAAGATTCCAAGCACGGAGGCCGGAACCAGGAGATAGAAGCCACCGCCCCATTTGACGATGAGTGACGCGCCGGCGAGGGTGGCGGGAATAGTGCCCAATCCGGTTGCCGCCATTCGCGAAATGGACCAGAGAACCGGATCGGCCGGATTCGCCTTGAGGCGCCTGATCTGATCCCAGAGCGTGAGCGCCAGCAACGGTGCGGCCATTGCCAGGATCTCGACTCCCAGGAGCCTGGTCGACTGGGGCACCAGTGTCAGCGACGAATAGGCAACGATCAACACAAGGCACGCGAGTGTTTCACGGGCTCGTGATGGAAGGAATATCCCCTCAGTCAAAATGCGATCGAGATTGATCGACACCGACACAAAGAGCAAACCCGTCAGCGTCGCTGCCGCGCCAATCATGGCGAGAAAGAATGTTCTCCAAGCTGCTACGTCATAGCCGTGCATCCACGCCGCTCATTTTCGCCTCAAGTTTGGGTATAAACGTGGAAAAAGTTGCGCCGCTGGGCTTGGCCGGTTGAAGCATATGACAAGTCCGTGATCGTGGCTGGAATCGATGACCCCTTGCGCGAATTGCTCAGCGTGCTAGTCCCTCTATGTCAAAGACCGGACGGCTGCACTTGAATCTTGCGGCCATTGCCACTGGCGAACTGTTTGAGCGCCTGAGGAAATTCCTCTAACGGAAGTCGATCAGAGATGAAGATCTCTGGATCAATCACTCCATTAGCGAAGAGATTCGTTGCTCGTTCAAAGCTGTTGAGTACCGCCATGGAGCCGACGATGGTGATTTCTTTGTTGTATATGCGATACGGGTCGATCGTGACGCGCGCGTCATAGTCAGCCACACCGAACTGAAGGAAGATTCCTCCCGGGCCTACTCGAGATATCCCATCTTGAATTGCGCCCTTACTGCCTGAGGCGTCGATCACGACGTCCCAGCCGCGCGGCATGTCTATGCCTTCTGCGTTCGTAGAACTGGCGGTTGTGCCCAAAAGTTCGGCCGTCTGCAATCGCTCTCTATTTGGATCGACGACGTGCACCGACAATGCACCAACCAACTTGGCCAACTGCAACATCATCAAGCCCATCGTGCCTGCTCCGTAAATGAGTACTGTTGAGCCCAATTGCTCACGCAAAACGTCATAACCCCGGATGGCACAAGCGAGAGGCTCGATTAACGCAGCGTCTTCTAACCGGACATAGTCAGGAAGTCTGAGACAGTTGGCACCGGGCACCGCCACGAACTCGGCTGCCCCTCCTTGAACAGTGACGCCGATAGCACCCCAGCGTTCACAGAGATTGTTACGGCCTCGTCGACATTGGTAACACTCAAAGCAATACAGCGACGGGTCGACCACCACCCTGTCGCCAATCCTTAGATCGAGAATCGAGTCGCCGATCGCCACAATCTCGCCCGCGAATTCGTGACCGGGAACGATTGGATACGAAGGTGCGAACTCGCCGCGAGCAATATGGAGATCGGTCCCACAGATCCCGCAGGACGCGACCGCGACGACCACTTCGTTCGAGCCTGGGGTGGGATCGTCAATCGTCTCAACGGTGACGTCTCCGTGCTCAGAAATGAGAACTGCCCTCACAAGCAGACGATCATCATTTGTAACGAACCATAGCGAAATCTCGAATTCATAAACTCTCGTAACCCCCTGATTTCACCAAAGTTTGTGGAAAGACATCGATGTCTCAGAGGACAATAACAGTCGGTTGGCTACCTTGCCAAGTCATCCGCACAGGACTCGAGCGATGTGCACCAGGGGTGATCAACCAAATCACGGACTTCCGGCGATCGACATCGGAGTGATCGGTTGCGCCTCGAAAGCGAGCTTCGACTCCATCTCATGTCGGGTCTTCGCTGCATGAGAGTTGAGAGATTGCGCAGGCGTACCTCGGATGACCCTTGACTCTGCGAGTCAACAACTCTATTAGTTCCACGCTCCCACTCGGGCGAATCCTTCGTCGCTACTTAGGGGCCATTTAGGCCGATGGGTGAACTTTCCCGTACAATTGGGGCGATTTCACTACTTATTTTCGAGGAATCAGCAAAAACTGATAACCCAAGGATTAAAGCGAGGAAGTGTTGGTGGGCAAAGCTCCAAGTCCGAAGAGACCAACGATGGGCGATGTAGCGGCCCTCGCCGGGGTAAGTCGGAAAACAGTCTCCCGGGTTTTTAACTCTGAGCCTACGGTGGCCGAAGAGCTTGTCTTCAAAGTTCGCCGGGCCGCTGATCAACTGAACTACAAGATGAATTTGGTAGCGAGCGACCTTCGACGAACGAACGGTCGACCGTCGACAATAGGCCTACTCATCCAAGACGTGTCCAATGAATTCTCAGCGAGCATCTTTCGATCAGTAGAAAATGTTGCCGAACAGCAAGGCGTTACGGTCCTGGCCAGCAATATTGACGAAGATCCCAACCGCGAGCATGATCTTACGTCATCCCTGATCGCCCGCCGTGTTGACGGCCTAATTCTCATTCCCGCCAGTCTCGATCAAAGTTATTTGTCCAGTGATCAACGTTCTGGAACGCCAATTGTCTTTCTCGACCGGCCGCCACTTTTGCTCAAGGCCGATACCGTACTTTCAGACAACGAGGCCGGTGCCCATATGGGCGTTAGCCATTTGCTTGAGGGTGGTCATCGGCGAATTGGCTTCATTGGCGAACCCGACACGCACGCCCCGTCCCGCGATCGCTTTAGCGGCTATGTACGCGCGCTGCAGCAACGAGGAATAGCGATCGATCCGGAACTGATCATCAGAAACCAAAGATCCGAAGTTGATGCGCGCGACGCGGTGCAACGGCTCCTAAGTATGGGCGAACCTCCCACTGCCATGTTTACCGCTCACAACCGTCTGACAGTAGGCGCTGTCACAGGACTTCGAGACCGACAGTCCGAGCACACCATTGCCCTGGTGGGCTTCGATGATTTCGCCCTGGCCTACTTACTCCAGCCCGGAATCACGGTTATTGCCCAGGATCCAGCAACAATGGGACAACTCGGCGCGGAAATCCTCTTCAGAAGGATTCGCGGCGATAGAGGTGACGCCGAGACACACGTCGTCCCGACCACGTTGATCGAGCGGGGATCAGGCGAAATCGCCTCCGCCGCGAGTGTCCACGCCTAGCGCGAGGTCACCACGCGCCACCAGTGTAGAGGATCGCGTCCTTTGAGACCCGGTGCCCCGTCTCCCTAGCACGGCAGGGATATCGGTGTCTCACTTTTCCGTTGACAGCGTATATAAGTATTCGCTACGCTTCAGACATCGATATCTCGATCCGAATGACTTGAGATTCAGCATTTTGTTCGTAGCCGAGATCTCGAGATTTTCTTGTCCAAATGTAAGTCTTTCCCCCTTACGTAGTGTGGACAAGCGCCATCTTGAGCGAGACACCAACTCTCGTCTTAAGTTGACGAAGGAAGCGGGCCGACGGCTAAGGGCGCGTCGGCACGTTTCCACATCGTTGTTTGAAATGACAAATGCGAGGCAATCAGTTCGGCCGCACCGACTACGTGACTACTACAAAGTGTAAGGCGGAGGATTCGAGCATTATGTCCACTTCTAAGTTGAGTCGCATCGGCGCAATCGAGGCGGGCGGTACCAAAATCGTATGTTCGATAGGAAGAGAATGGAAGGAAGTCCGCGACGCTTCGAAGTTCGTCGTCGGAACAAAGTCACCTAGTGAGACAGCGACCAAAGTGTTGGATTGGTTCGAGATGCGGCGCGAAGAAGAACCTCTGTCGGCGATCGGCGTCGGGTCGTTCGGTCCGATCGACCTTGCAGCCAAAAGCATCGGGGCAACCACTCCCAAAGCTGCGTGGCGCGGTTTTAGCTGGCACAACGCCATTAGAGAGAAGCTTGGTGACTTTCCAATTGGTTTTGATACGGATACCAACGCCGCAGTTCTGGCTGAATGGCGCTGGGGCGCCGCGACCGGACGCGGCGTTGCCGTGTACGTGACAGTCGGCACGGGCATCGGCGGGGGCCTCCACATCGATGGTGTACCCGTACATGGGTTGCTCCACCCCGAAATCGGTCATATGTTTGTACCTCGGCAAAAAGGCGACGCTTTTCCTGGCATATGCCCGTCTCATGGGGACTGCTTAGAGGGTCTCGCCAGCGGTCCGGCTGTAGCAAAGAGATGGGGTCGCCCGAGTGCGCGGATATCAGCGAACCATCCGGCATGGGAGCTCGAGAGCGACTATCTTTCGCTGGCGATGGTGAACATCATCACCACAGTCTCACCAGAGATTATTGTCCTCGGCGGCGGAGTGATGAGGGTTGACGGTCTTCTTGAGAAAGTTCGGGCAAAGACCGTGGAGCGACTAGCGGGTTACATACCAAAAGATTTGCTGGGACCTCAAATTAGTAGTTATCTCGTTGCTCCAGGTCTTGGAGGGGCTTCCGGGGTCATCGGCGCGTATGCGCTGGGCGTGGTTGCGTTTCTTGCCGAGTCAGACCTTCGAGCGCCTCGATAATTGTCAACCACGCAACGTTGAGGAGATTGTGAAAGAAGGGCGAAAGTTTGGGATCTTCCTCATCATTGCCAGCCAACGGCCTCACGACATCCGAAACCATCGTCTCTTAGTTGCACAATTACTTTCTGCACAGACTTGTCAATAACCTGGACATTCGATCGATTGAAAAGCGGTCTCATGCCTTGATCGTGTCTCGTTCGACTCGCTCCCGATACTTCCGACAGGTACATGCATAGTTTCTAGGTTCTCGGCGCAAATGACTGTAGTAGTGAGCATCGGAACTCTTGAGGATCCAATCGCAGATTTGGAGTCACTCATCGCGCGAAGGAGATCACCTCGAGTTCAAATGGAGTCTCCCAAAAGGAAAATGAAATAAAGCGGGAGTGGCTGCCGCGACGCGAACGCCAATAGTCATCTGCACGTCGCTAACCAAGGCGAGCGGCAATACTAGGATTTATCAACTATTGGCAACTGACGACGGCGGATGAATCAGTTGATTTGCGCTGCGTAACACTCGCCGGGAGACGAGATCGGCCTCATTCAGCTCTATGGAGTTTCGTACATGGAATGTGGCCCCCTCTCCAGCGAGCAGCGTTACCAGCATTTGATCCGCATCTGCGTCTGGATCAACCTTGTCTGCTAGCAGCGCGACGTCACGCTGCAGCGTGACGGCGGTGACCTTCACCTTGTAGCCGTCACCGACCCGAGACACTTCGGTCGAAAGGCGCGGAGCAGGAAGAACTCCGGCGAGATCCTCGACGAAGAAATGTAGAGCGCGCTCCTCCCCTTCGCCTCCAACGAGTACCTCGGCATCATCACTATTCATTCCAACTGCCGCCGGTAGGGGGTACGCAGCGCTAGTCCCAGGCGACACGTCGATGGCGACAGTGGCGCGCGCGAGCTCGACGCCGTGAAAGTCCCAGCGAACGAGTGGTAGCGTCGCTCTCCAGGGCTCGTCGGCGTCATTCACCACACACAAGGCGAGTCCGCCCGATATCGGCTGAAAGGTGAGAAGGCGGTCGCGGTAACTTCGCCGTATCGCGAACCAGAGTGGCTTCCGGCGTCCGTCGCCGTCGACAGCCGCCCACGACGACGCGGGCCAACAATCGTTCAACTGCCACACCAACATGCCGGAACAGCGCGACTCAAGCGAACGCCAACGGCTGATCGCAAATTCGACGGCTCGCGCCTGGTTGAGTGATGTTGCCCAGTGCCAATCGTCGAAGGAAGTCGGCTCGGGGATGTGCGCCATCAGGCCTCGTTCAAGCTTGGCCGTTCCGTCCACTGCCTTCTGATGAACGGCAAAGTTCGGACCACCGACGCTCAACGGCGAGTCGTGCACAGCTCGGTTGAGAGTGGACCAAGTAGGCGGACCCTGGAAACCGAATTCAGAGACGAATCGGGGGGCGTAGTCGGCGTAGGATAAGTAATCCTTCTGGTTCCACACGTCCCACACGTGCATGGTTCCGTTACTGGGATCGTTGGGATGGATGCCGTTCTCGAATGAGAAGGGACTCCCCGGCGAGTACGGACGGCTGGGATCAAGTCGGCGAATAATCTCAGGCAGAACCTCAAAGTAGTACCCCGCTCCCCAGGTTCGATCTCCTAGTGATTCTCTCCAATCCCAGTCTTCGTGTCCCCAAATATTTTCGTTGCATCCGTTCCATAGTGCGAGGCTCGGATGTTTCGAAAGGCGGGTCACCGCCTCGGTGGCTTCGGCAATGACTTCGCTACGTAGAGGTTCTTCTTCTGAGTAGGCGGCACAAGCAAATAGAAAATCCTGCCAGACGAGCAGACCGAGTTCGTCGGCGGCGTCGTAAAAATCTTCGCTCTCGTAGATTCCACCTCCCCAAACGCGTAGCATGTTCATATTCGCGCTCACCGCTTGATTAAGGCGTCTTCTGTACCGCGTACGATCGACGCGCGTCACGAAGCAATCATCTGGAATCCAGTTCGCGCCTCGGACGGAGATCTGCTCACCGTTGACTGAGACGGCAAACCGCCTGCCGATTTCGTCACGGCTCGTATCGAGTGTGACATTGCGAAATCCAACGCGTCCGTGCCAGGTGTCGAGACTTCGAGATATGTCGTTAGGAGCGTGCAGCGCGACTTCAAGGTTGTGCAGAGGTTGGGCGCCGTAACCCCGCGGCCACCACAACTCAACATCAGGAACCTCAAGTTGGATGAGCGCAGTCGAAACTCCTCCCGCGATCTTGAGGGTGCTCTCGATGTCGTCGAGTCGAGCGCGAAGCGCCACCGTTTCATTCTCAGTTTCGTCGGCCCACTCCAGCGCAACGTGAATGTCAAGCGCTCCATTCCCTCTCATCGGCCGATTTGATATCGCAGCCGGGACCTCAACGCCAACGAGTGGTCGAATCGATACCAGCCGCACGTTGCGCCACCGCTCAATGCCAATAGCTCGCCAGATTCCAGCAGTTGGCAGGTCGGGTCCCCAGTCCCACCCAAAATTGCACGCCATCTTTCGAATGGCATTGAAGGGATGAGAGTTCACGTGAGGACGTGGACCGAGTCGATCGCTCATCGATTCCGCGTAGGTGAGAGGTGCCGAGAAGCAAATAATCAGTTCATTCGTCCCATCACGAATGATGTCGCGCACATCGAATCTGTAGCTACGATGCATATTCGCCGTCTCGCCAACTCGGACACCGTTAAGCTCGATTGTGGCAACCGTATCGAGCCCGTCACACACGAGATCCACGCGCTCTCCACTCCCCGCTGCGTCAGCGTCGAAAGTCGTGGTATAGCGCCAATCCGTTCGACCAATGAACTTGAGATGGGCCTCATTGTCATCCAGGTAGGGGTCGGGAATAGCTCCGGCAGCGAGAAGGTCGGTCGTGACACAGCCCGGCACAGTGGCGACGAAATCACGGCCGACGAGATCTGCACGTACGTCACCCCCTATTGCGCGGACGGTCCAGTTACTGCTCAATTCGTTCCGTACGAGTTCTTCCTTTACGAGAGACACCGAAGGTGGAGCGTCTACTTTTCTCACGTCGAGCCTCTCTGAACGGGGAGCGCCCGGCCTAAGGAGATCTTGCCCGGGGCTGGCCCGGTGGATGCGCGGGGCCATAGCTTGCCGCTGGGTTCCGCTTTTCGAACGATGGCGCCGCCATTTATGAGCGATAGAAGCGCGACCACGGCTCGCGCACCATAACCCGAGATATCGCGAGCCACGGCTGTTAGAGCGGGGTGCACCACTTGACAGTATGGCGAGTCGTCCCACGCGATCAGTGAGACCTCAGCTGGCACTGACAATCCCATCTCGTGGGCCGCACCAAGACCCGCGACGGCTAGTACGTCGTTCTCGTAGAGGATCGCCGTGGGCGGCGACGGATGGGATAAAAGCTGTCGCGTGGCCTGAGCCCCGCTCTCCGCTAAGAAATCAGTTGTAACTTCGAGCGCCTCTAGCGACAACTCTGACATCACCGCCGAGAACGCATGCGAACGAATGCTCGTGTGGAGAAAGTCGGGCAGGCCGGCAACGCGTGCGATCCGCCGGTGGCCAAGACGAGCGAGGTAGCGCACGAGTTCTATGCAGGTGCCCGCGTCGTCGGTCCATACTGCCGAGCTTTTTCCCGTGCCGTCTGGCCCTCCAAGAATGACCGCCGGAAGGCCAATTCTCTCGAGATGATCTATTCTTGGGTCGTTAAGACGAACGTCAACGACGAGGACGCCATCGACGCGCCGCTCTGCCCACCAGCGTCGATGAACGGCAATCTCAGAGGAAATGTCGTCGACAACCTGGAGCGTGAGGGCGATTGAGCGCGCCGAGAGTTCGGCCTCGATACCGGCGATTAGTCCCATAAAGAACGGCTCGTTCGCTAGGGTCCGCGCGGGACGAGCGATTACGAGTCCACACGAGTTGGCTTTCGAGCCCGAAAGCGTTCGAGCTGCGATATTGGGCAGCCAGCCGAGTTCGTCAGCAATCTCGAGTATTCGCCGACGGGTCGTATCAGATATGCCCGGACGATCGTTCAACGCGTACGACACAGCTCCCTTCGAGACACCCGCACGAAGGGCAATATCAGCAATGGTCACCCGACGACGCGGCACGTTCCTCTCGGACACTTCAGCCTTTCCATAACATTTGCGGCCCGGTGCCACGCCTTCACTGACCATACCCCCAAGTCGCGACAGTCCACACGGCCGTCATCTCGCGTCCACTGGACGGGCCACATAGTGGTCATCTTCGATCTCGATGAGTTGTGGTAGCTCTTCATTCGAGCGCAGATACGAGTCCGTCTTTATCGACCCATCAGGCCCGTCGATTTCTCTCTGCTCATGGGCCCGTCTCATGCGTCCTTGCGCAATACGGCCGCGCCTCGCGAGCGGGTGGAGTGCGCTCTTAGAATATCGCTCGCGAGGATTGGCGACGTCCTCTTTCGTGTCGATCGACTCCGAGTGAGGAGCGCCTCGCTCTCCCTGTCCTGGTCCGTCGAGTCGCGCGTCCCACTTTTTGTGGAGTTGCGGCACAGACGCGAGTAGCGTCTTCGTATACTCGTGCTGCGGATTGTCAAAGACTTTGGAAGTTGAGCCCATTTCAAGGATCACGCCGCGCCGCAGAATGATTGTGCGCTCGCTGATGTAGTTGCCGAGCGATAGGTCATGTGTGATGAATAGGACGCCGAGACCTCTGGTTTTCAATTCGACCAGCAGATTGAGCACATCCACCCGCGTCGAGGCATCCAACATCGAAATAATCTCATCAGCCACGAGAATCTTGATGTCGAGTAACAGAGCCCGGGCAATCAACAGCCGTTGGAGTTGCCCGCCGGATAGCTGGTGGGTAAATTTCCCCAGCACATCCTCGGCGTTCAGACCAACGCTAGCGACAGCCGACTCCACTTTGTAACCCCACTCCCGGTCGCTGGCGTCAGGGAAGTATGCGTCTCTAATCATCGCGTAGACGCGATCGGCGCGAAATATCGGGTTGTACGAACTATATGGATCTTGGAAAACGCCTTGCACGTGTCGGTAGTACTCGCGGAGTTGGCGTCCCTGAAACGCAGAGATGTCCTCGCCATTGAATAAGATTGAACCCGAAGTAACTGAAGTAAGTCTGAGAATCATTTTCCCCAAGGTCGACTTGCCAGACCCGGACTCGCCAATAAGCGAGGTGATCTCGCCAGGTCGAATCACGAAATTCGCCTGACGAATCGCGGGGAGCCTTGTTCCGCCGAAGGTGCCAGTGCGATAGGTTTTGGTGACGCCGTCAAGCTCAAGCATTATTCGTCCATCCGGTCGATGTAGATGACACCTCGACCCCGTTAGAAACTCCTTGATCCAACGCTGCCCGCTCTAGCGACAACGCCGAGGAGATGTCCGTCGGAACGGAATTATCAGTGAGCCAGCATGCGACACTGTGACCTGGTTCAATTTCCACAAAGGGTGGATCGGACACGCATCGATCGAACGCGAACGGGCAACGCTCACGGAACCGGCACCCCTGCGGCGGCGTCACGAGAGACGGCGGACGCCCAGGAATGCCAACTAGCGTCCGATCTGCGTATCGAACTCCAACCTCGGGCAACGAGGAGATCAACATCTGGGTATAAGGATGACGTGGCGCTCCAATGATGACGTCGGTCTTAGCTTTTTCGACAAGTTTCCCCGCGTACATCACTAGAATCGTGTCAGCGACCTGCGCCAGGATGGAAACATCGTGAGTAATCACGATCGCGCTCTTTACAAATGTGCGATCCCGAAACTCAAGCAACATCTCTCCCACTTCTCGTTGCGTAGACACGTCGAGAGCGGACGTCACTTCGTCGGCGATGAGCAGCGAGGGATTCATTAGAGTCGAAATCACCATTACAATTCGTTGCTTCATTCCTCCAGAGAGTTCAATCGGGTACCGATCAAGAATCTCCGAGTCAAGTCCCACCAATCGAATTCTCCGTTCGAACTCTGGCAGGTGCTCACGGTAGTTCATGTCGCGGGACCTGAGAAGATCTGCGACCATCCGTCCGATTCTGCGAGTTGGGTTGAGCGCGCTCATTGCGTATTGGGGAACGATGGACACCTGGTTGAAACGAAAGCGACTCATGGATTTGGAGTCCGAAATTGGTAAGTCCTCGCCGTCGAGCATGACGGTTCCGCCGAGTTGCACCATGCGCGCATCCATGCGCACGAGACTGTTGCCGAGCGTCGATTTTCCTGAGCCGGACTCGCCCGCCAGTCCCATGATTTCCCCGTCGTCAAGGAAGAAGGAAATGTCATCGACTGGCACAACGTCACCGCGTAGCGTACGATAAGCGATCCGCAGGTTTTCTACCGTGAGCGACATCCTTACAACTCCCGGAGCTTGGGATTGAATACTTCGTCGAGGCCGGCGTTGGCGACGTAAAGACTGCCTACGATTAGCGTGATGGCCGCCCCTGGGGGGACGAACCACCACCACAGGTGAAGTTGGAGTGCGTTCCAGCTACTTGCCTGGTTCATCATGATGCCCAGCGACATTCCGTTGGTGGGGCCAAATCCGAGGAAGTCGAAACTTGCGGCGGTGAGAATAGCCCCACCGAACAGCAGAATAAACACTAGGAAGAGATAGGAGCTCATGTTTGGAGCAATCTCTCTAAACACGATGCGGCGAGGTTTCTCACCCGAGAGTCTGGCAAGGTCGACAAAATCGCGATTTACGAGCGAGAACGTTTGAGCGCGAATCGCTCGCGCCGCCCAAGTCCAGTTGGTAAGCCCAATAAATACTCCTTCAAAGAGGACGCTGCTCTGCTTAAGAAAACCACCAACCAGGATGAGCAAGACGAGACTCGGAATCGTGAGCAGAACGTTAGTCACGACGTTTAATGTCTCGTCGACAAGTCCACCTCGGTAGCCCATGACGAAACCAATTACTGAGCCGACGACGAAGGCGAGTCCGCCGCCCAACAGACCAACCTCGAGGCTTTCACGTAAACCGTAAATGAACTGGGAAAACACGTCCTGTCCAAAATAATTCGTACCAAACCAGTTTTCGGTGGAGGGACGCTGAAAAGGAACTCCGTAGGCCAGTGGGGCGTGTTTGACCAAAAGCGGGCCAAAAACGGCGGCCAATGAGAAGAGAAAAAGAATGGAGACACCGAATATGAGTTTCTTACTGCGCAGTGCGAAGTAGAGGAACTCAAAACGCCTTGATCGATATGAGCCCCCTTCGCTGGGCACGAGTGGCACTCGGCCGATAGAGTTCGCCGCTCCTTGCTCGTCTAAGACGACGGGACTACTCACCGGCAATCCCAACTCGAACTCGGGGATCGACAAATACGTACACGATATCGACGACAAAGTTTGCCAGCAGCACTCCGATGATGATAAATAAGAATATTCCCTGCAACAAGAAATAGTCTTCGTTTCCCACGGCTTGCAACGCTAAGTAACCGATCCCGGGGTACTGAAACACAATCTCTGTGACCACTGCGCCACTCACAACAACACCTAGTTGAAGTGCGAGTCCTGTGATCTGGGGAAGTATTGCGTTGCGATAGGCGTACTTGCGCACGAGCCGGGTTGGTGCGCCGAGCGCTTCCATGTAATGCGCGTAGTCAGACTCAAGTTCATAGATGATCAAGTTCCTCATTCCGATGGCCCACCCGCCGAATCCGACCAAGAAAAGAGTGAGGAACGGCAAGAACCAGTGTGTAACCAGGCTCCAGATAAAAGTCCAAGTGAAAGAAGGTATGAGGCCGAAGGAATATCCTCCCGATATGGGAAAGAAGCGCCCGACTACGGAAAGTAGAAAGGCGAGCAGAAGTGCGAGCCATGCGTAAGGCGTAGCGGTCAAGGTATAGCCGACGGGCAATACCGTGTTGTCCAGTATTTTGCGACGCGCCGCCATCGCTCCGACGCGATTACCTGCGAAGTAACTCAACAGGATCGCTGGAATCAAAAGCGCGAGCGTAAATGGAATGTAGTCGAGGATTACGGACGTTACTGGCTTTGGAAATTGGTAGATGCTTACGCCAAGGTTCCAGTGAAATAGCGCATCCCAAAAGCTCAAATATTGCTTCCACCACGGCCGATTGAGACCGAAGGACTTCATATAGAGGTTGTAAGTAGCGTTATACGTCTGTGGCTGCAGGCTTATCTTCGATAATAGGAGGTTTATTGGATTTCCGGGAACAAGACGCGGAAGGAGCCAGTCTACGGAAGCCGCCACCCAGAACGTGATGAGGTAGATGATGAGCTTCCTTAACAGGTACCGACGCATGCCCCTCCTTGGTGTCCTAGCAAAACTCGACGCTGGCACCGGCCGCTCTTCAGCCGGTGCCAGCGTCGAGATTAGTTAGTAAGAAACTGGGCTACGACGCGGCTGCAGGGTTGGGGTACAGCCCCGCTAGGCCTTCAACGGTTGTCATGTTGCCCAGCCAACCGTCCCACATAATGGGCGTGTACCCACCGTGCTTTGAAGTCGGCCATCCGAGCCAGTACTGCGTGCTGTACTGAGCCCAAGCTCCGTTGTACCACAGCGGGATTTCAGGCAACGTCTGTAAGAAGATCTTCTCGAGTTGGGCATACGTCGCGTCGGTCTCTGCTGTATTGGTCGGAGAGATCGTACCAAGCTTCTGTACGAGGGCCCATGCCGCCGGATTGTCATCGCGCTCCCAGTTCAATTGTGCGCTCTGAACTTTCGCAATCGGCAATTGGAAGACACGGTCGAAGTACGTCCATGGGTTCGAAGCCACACCAGCGTTGTTGTCCAGCGCTAGATCGTACGTTCCGTCATCCAAGTCCGTGTTGCGGGCCGCATCCTGCGGGAAGTACGCGGTCGCTTTAATGCCCACGGCCTTTAGCTGCGCGACAATAACGTCGGTGGCTGAGTTCCAGTCGGTCCAACCGTCTGGGTCCTGAATCGTGATGTCCTGGCCCTTGTAGTTTGACAACTTCAGATATTTTATTGCCATCTTCTGGTTGTAACTGAAGCCGTACTTTGAGACCACACTCTTTGATATGAACGGGTCAAGATTGGGCAGAAGACCAGTCGTACTCGCTGGATTCACAATATTGCCGTAGATGATTTTGGCGATGGCCTTCGTATTGATCGCGTACGCCAGAGCCTTTCGGAAGTCCAAGTTGTTCATCGGTGCCTTCGTCAAATTGGGTTCCAGCCATACGGTATTCGCCGAGAGCATGTACGGCGCCTTCGAATAGTACGTTTCGATACCAAACCCTCCCGTACCACCAAGGTTGCCGGTGGCGGCGGGCGAAGAGATCTGCGACGCGATACCTGCAAGGAAGTTATTGCTGAGATCGATGTTGCCGGCGAGGAAGTTACCAAACTCCACGTTGTTCGACCCATTGACGACGTCCACCAAGTACTTGAACTTGAAGCTCAAGCCCAGGGCCGATGTCCCCCACCAGTTCGGGTTGACTTGATACGCGACTTCCTGCGAGTTTGCAGCCAGTAGGGTCATTGGACCCGAACCAATCGGCGATGTGTTCGCGTCGGTCGTAATCTGAGCCGCCGGGAAAGTGCTGAATTGCGCTTCCTGAACAATTGGATCCTGCCAGAGGAAGTCCTGCCACTCGGTGTAAGCCTTTGAACTGAAGTTCACGACGACAGTGGTCGCGTTCGGCGTTGTCACGCTGCCTATGTACGTTCCAAGGTTGCTGTATGGCACGACCGGGTTTTTCGCAAGGTTAATTGTGTACGCAACGTCTGCCGACGTCAGCGGCGTACCGTCGCTCCACTGGAGGCCGGGTCGCAAATTAATCGTGTAGGCCGTGCCAGCAGCATTCCAACTACCGCTTTGCGCTAGCCATGGAACGTACTTATTCGTCACCGGGTTGTAATTGAACAACGTCTCGTAGAGCAGACCCTCGGTGCCCGTCGCATAGTTCCCCGTGTCGAGAGGATTCCAGTTCGTTGGTGCACTGTACGCCGTGCCGCTGGTGTACACGGTCTCATTGCGAGGGAGACTCGTGATACTCGGTGGCGAAGCAGTAGCAGAGGTGGTGGTAAGCCCAGTCGTCAGCAGCGGAACGATAATTCCCACCGCCGCCGCGGCGATGCCCAGGCGATACCTGGCCCTCAACATATTTCGATTCATATTTTGATTCCTCCTGTCTTTGGCTTCCAGTCACCATTTGGCAACTGAACTAACGCACCTCAACTCGCCTCACTCGTAAGTTGAGTGAACACTTCCGAGGCTTCCCCCACTGTCCCTTGAGTTCGCTACAAACTGTTCCGGACAGCAACCTCTGGACTCCTTGTGGAAACCATTGGCTGGAGATGTGGTGTCGCTCCGAACGAAGGGCGGCGAGCGGGCGTTGCCGTTCGTCTGCCGTGCCATCCGTCAGGTTGGAGTGTGGCGCACCGCACTTCAAACCGGCGTTGCCCGTTTGCCGCACCTTTTGTTCGCAGCGACCCACAACCCCCGAATCTTGAAACATTTCGACTGCCAC
>CAWDNL010000003.1:0-109377 GCA_963803745.1 uncultured Acidimicrobiaceae bacterium
TCATCAAAGAGGCGCAGCACGGTGGCGGCGTCAGGGCCGGTCACCGAGATCTGATTGCCCTGCACGCGGATCTTGGAGTTCGGGTACGAACGCTCCACCACGCGCAGGTGCTCGTCGCGCGCCCCCAGGAGTCCGGCCATGAGGTGAGTGTTCGCCACGTAGGTGGTGGCCGTCAACGCGTCGTCGGCCTTCGCCTCAGAAGTCATCCGGCGTCAAGGTCATTTTTCGCCCGCCGAGCACGTGCACGTGCAGATGCGCCACCGTTTGTTGGCCGTCCTCGCCCACGTTGAAGACCAGTCGGTACCCGCTCTCTTTGATGTCTTCGTCGACCACGACCTCTCGCACCAGCGACAGCAGGTCGTCGAACACGCGCTGTTCGCTTTCGGTGACGTCGTTGACGCCGCTGTAGTGACGCTTGGGTATGACCAGGACGTGAACCGGCGCCTGCGGCGCGATGTCATAAAAGGCTAGTGAAGTGTCGCTCTCGGCGACGACCTTCGCGGAAATCTCGCCCGCGACGATTTGGCAAAAAAGGCAGTCCTTCATCTAGTGCTCTCATCATTACTCATATTGCGCGCCATCGAACGTAAATCCCCAACCACCAGCCTGAAAGGCAAGCAACGACGCCGCGACGACGCCCGCCGTCTCGGCGCGCAGTACCGTCGGCCCGAGCCCTACGCGGCGGCGTCCGACATCCCACTCGTCTTTCGCCCATCCGCCCTCGGGACCGATCGCCACACTGCGCAGTCCGGCCCAGTTCCCGTCGCGCCCAAGTCCGCGACGGCGACGAGCGAGTGCACGTCTTTCACCTTGATGGGATCGCCGATCACTACGTCGTAGGTGCGTCGACACTGGTTCGAGGCCTCCGCGGCGATGCGCCGCCAGCGCGAGAGGATCTTCTCTCGGGCTTCACCTTTGAACTTGACGACCATGCGCTCGGCGATGAGCGGCACCACACGGCTCACCCCGACTTCGGTCGCTTTGGCGACAGCCCACTCGGCTCGCTCGCCCTTGAGCGGCGTCAGGTACAACGAGGTCTCGGGCGCGGGAGGATCCAGTCGTATGTCGCTCACGCGCTTTAGCCCATAGCTCAGCACCTCATAGAGCGCCCACGATCCCTGTCCGTCGGTGACGACCACCTCTTCGCCTTCGCTCGCACGAAGCGCCTTGTGCAGATGATTTTCGTCCTCGCGCGAGAGCTCCGGCGCTTCAAGGTCCTCCACGTGAAACTGCGCGATCGCGGCCACGCGACGTGGCCATTCGGCTCGGTTCACTTTTTCGCCTTGCGTCGACGAAAGAGGCCGCCGCTGGGTTCCCTCACCGGCTCCTCGCGGTGCTCGGCCCACTGGCGAAGAAGATTCTCAGAGGCGTCATCGAGCTCGGTCGGCACGTCCACCACCAGGTGCACGAAGAGGTGCCGCGACCTCGGCCATGCAGATGCTCGACCCCTTCGTGGCGCACGCGCTGCACCGTGCCGTTGGCGCTGCCGGGATCAACGTCGATGGTGATCGTGTCGCGCAGCGTCGGCACGGTGATGGTCGCGCCGAGGACCGCTTGGCTGAAGGCCACATGGGCCTCGTGGTGAAGGTCGTCGCCGTTTCGAATAAAACGCGGATCGCTTAAGACCCGAAGGTGCACGAAGAGCCGTCCGTTCGGCCCGCCGCGCAGCCCGGCGGGCCCGCGATCGGCGAGACGCATGGTGGAGCCGTCTTCCACTCCGGCCGGGACGTGCACGCTCAAGGTCACGCTCTCGCGGCGCCGTCCCTCTCCTCGACAGTCGGGACACGGGGTGGGAATCCTCGAGCCCATGCCTTGGCAGCGCTGACAGATCTGAGAGGTGACCATCTGGCCGAGTATTGAGTTGCGAACCCGGCGCACTTCGCCGGTGCCGTTGCACTCCTCGCAGGGAATCGGCGAGGTGCCCACCGCACAGCCCGACCCATCACAGGTCGAACAGCGCTGGGGCAACGTCACGGTGACCTCGCGAGTCGCGCCGAAGGCGGCGTCTTCTAGGGAGATGTCGAGCGAGACTTCGGCGTCGGGTCCCGGTTGCGGACCGCGGCGGGCCTGAGAGTTGCCGGCCATGCCACCAAAGAACATGTCGAAGATGTCTTGCACCGATCCGGCGCCAAAGGGGTTGCCGCCCGCGCCGACGTCCGCGCCAAAGCGGTCATAGTTGGCGCGACGCTCCGGATCCGACAGGATCTCATAGGCCTGCGAGACCTCCTTGAAGTGAGCTTCGGCCAAGGGGTCGGCGGTGTTGGAGTCGGGGTGGTACTTACGCGCCAGACGCCGGTAGGACTGCTTTAACTCTTCCGGGGAGCAGTTCGCGTCGACTTCGAGTACTTCATAGAGGTTCGTGTTAGCCACGTTCGTCCTCTCCGCCGAAGTGGCGCGTCAGATGCTGAGAGACCGCCTCGGCGGCGGCCATCACTTCTCGATACTTCATGCGCGTGGGACCGAGCAGACCGACCGCGCCGATCGTCTCGCCCTCTAAGGAAACCGGCGCCACGATGACCGCACACGAAGAGAGCGGTTCATACCCGTGCTCGGAACCGATGGCGACGGTCACGCCCTTATCAAGAATGTCCTCGACCAGAGAGACGACGAGCAGCTCCTGTTCCAAAATGCTGAGCACCTTGCGAACGGTCTCGACACCTTCAAAAACTTCCGCGACCCGAGAAGAGCCCCCGATGTAGACCTGTTCACCTTCCATGGTCGGCATCTCCGCGTGCAGCACGGCGACCGCTTCACGAACCAGCTTGGCCACGGTGTCGGCGCGTGAGGGGACTTGCACCTTGGTCTCCAGCGTGGTGCCAATAAGGAGCGCGTTTAGTTGGCGAGACGCCTCGGTGACGTCGACGTGACTCGCTTCGAAGCTGGCGAGCACGCTGTGCTTGGTGACCGTCCCGTCGGAAAATACGGTCACCAGAAGGTGGTGTCTCGCGTCGAGGTTGACGAGCTGCACGGAGAGCACGCTGGCGTGGCTGTGTCCCGAGCCGACGACGACCGAGGTGTAGTTGGTCAGGTGACTCAGCAGGAGCGAGGTCTGTTCAAGCACGTCCTCGACCTCACCGCGCACGTGCGCGAAAAATTCCCGGATCTGTCGTTGCTGGGCCGGACCGAGAATGCCGGCCTCTAGGTGGTCGACGAAGTAGCGATACCCGAGATCGGTGGGCACCCGTCCGGCCGAAGTGTGGGGCTGAGCTAGGTAGCCTTCGCGCTCCAGGGCCACCATCTCAGTGCGCACGGTGGCGGGCGACACGGCGAGGTCGGCGTTCTGGGCGACAGACGAGGAGCCGACCGGCTGGGCCGTGTCGATGTGCTCGACCACGACGGCTTCCAGGATCGTCGCCTTACGCGCGTCGAGGCTCCTTTTCGGCTGAGGGGTGCTCTTCACGCGCCGGGCCATAACTCTCCTTGTTAGCACTCGATTTTACCGAGTGCTAACCACTCTCCAGTCGTTTGCCTAAAGTTGAGGCGATGGAGACCTTTAGCGCGCCCCATCGACCACCTATTCCCGATACCGGAGACGAACGGACGCAACTGGAGGCCTGGCTGGACTTCTACCGCGCCACAGTGCTGTACAAATGTGACGGACTCAAGGCGGCCCAGCTCAAGGAACGACCTGTCGAAAGCTCAACGCTTTCGCTCCTCGGCATTGTTCGACACATGACGTTCGTGGAACAGGTCTGGTTCGAAGCGAGGTTCATAGGCGCCGACGTTCAGGAGTACTACAAAACTTCTCAGGACCGCGACGCGGACTTTAACGACCTCGACAGCGCCGCCGTCGAGGAGGTGTTCGACCTGTACCTTTACGCCACCGCGAAGTCGCGCGAACTGGTCGCGGGACACTCGTTAGACGAACTGATGAAGCGAGAGCGCAATGGTCGCCACTTCGATCTTCGCTGGATTTACATTCACCTGATTGAGGAGTACGCGCGACACTGCGGACACGCCGATTTATTGCGCGAACTTATTGACGGCACGACGGGGTACTAAATCCCTGCTTACTACTCCTCGAGTTTGAGAGCAGCGACGAAGGCCTCCTGCGGCACTTCGACCCGCCCTAAGTTCTTCATGCGTTTCTTGCCCTCTTTCTGCTTTTCCAGCAGCTTGCGCTTTCGGGTGATGTCGCCGCCGTAACACTTGGCGAGCACGTCTTTGCGCCGAGCCTTCACCGTCTGGCGAGCAACCACGCGCCCGCCGATGGCGGCTTGAATCGGCACGTCGAACATCTGGCGAGGAATAAGTTCTTTGAGTCGCTCGGCCATTTTTCGTCCGTAGACCTCGGCGTTCGAGCGGTGCACGATCGTCGAAAAGGCGTCCACCGGCTCGTGGTTGATGAGTAGATCCACCCGCACGACTTGACTGGTCACGTAGCCGGCCGGCTCGTAGTCGAGCGAGGCGTAGCCCTTGGTGCGACTCTTTAAGGCGTCGAAGAAGTCGATGACGATCTCCGCCAAAGGAATTCGGTAGCGCAACTCGACCCGCTCGGTCGAGAGGTACTCCATCTTGATCATCTCGCCGCGTCTCGTCTGGCCAAGGTCCATGACCGCGCCCAAGTACTCGGCCGGGGTCAGAATCGTCACGTCGAGCATCGGTTCATCGACGTGGTCGAGTCGACTGGGATCGGGCAGATCAGTCGGGTTGTCGACCAGAAACTCCGTACCGTCGGTCAAGTACGCGCGGTACACCACCGATGGTGCCGTAGCGATGATGGCCAGATTGAACTCGCGCTCCAGGCGTTCGCGAACGATCTCCATGTGCAACAGCCCTAAGAACCCGCAGCGAAAACCGAACCCCAACGCGTGGGACTTCTCCGGCTCATAGGTGATCGAGGCGTCGTTGAGCTTCAACTTATCCAGCGCGTCGCGCAGATTCCCCAGGTCGTCGCCGTCAATCGGATAGATCCCACAGAAGACCATCGGCTTGGGGTCTTGGTAGCCCTCTAACGGCGCCTTCGCCGGGCGATTCGCTTCGGTGATCGTCTCGCCAGAGCGCGCACCACCGACATCACGGATGCTCGCCACGACGTAACCCACTTCGCCCGGCCCGAGTTGGTCGACCGTGACCATCTCAGGAGTTCGTATGCCGATCTCTTCGAGTTCGTGATTGGTAGCGGCGCGCATCATGCGAATCCTGGTGTCGTCGTGCAAGGTTCCCTCGAGGACCCGAATCGAACTGATAACCCCGCGAAACTGGTCGTAGTAGGAGTCGAAGATCAACGCGCGCAGTGGCACCTTCGGATCGCCCACAGGTGCCGGGATTCGTTCGATCACGGCGTCGAGCAAGTCGCCCACGCCTTGGCCGGTCTTGGCCGAGATGGAAAGAATCGTGCTGGCCTCGATACCGAGAACGCGCTCTAACTCCTCCTTACAGCGCTCGGGGTCAGCGGCAGGCAGGTCGATCTTGTTGAGTACGGCGACGATCTCCAAGTTGTGCTCGAGCGCCTGGTAGCAGTTCGCGAGCGTCTGGGCCTGGATGCCCTGGCTGGCGTCGACCAGGAGCACGGCGCCCTCACAGGCCGCCAGTGAGCGTGAAACTTCGTAGCCAAAGTCGACGTGTCCAGGCGTGTCGATGAGCTGTATGAGGTGGTCTTTGTAGCGCACGCGGACGTTCTGGGCTTTGATGGTGATGCCCCGTTCGCGCTCGATGTCCATGGAGTCGAGGTACTGCGCGCGCATCAGCCTCGGGTCGACGGCGCCTGTCATCTCAAGTATTCGGTCCGACAGGGTCGACTTGCCGTGGTCGATGTGCGCGATGATCGAGAGATTGCGAATCTTGCTGGATTCAACGGTTGGAGAAGTTGCCACGGTCACTCAAGGCTATCGGCCAGATCGCCAAATTCCCCTAACTGGAAGCGTTCTGGCGCGCTCTGCTAGCATCGATAGGCCCGCGCAGCGAGTCGTTGCGCACGAAGAACGAGGTTGTAGTCGTGGCCAACATCAAAAGCCAAATCAAGCGCAATAAGCAGAACGTGGTGGCTCGCGAGCGCAACAAGTCAGTCAAGTCCGAACTGCGCACCCGCGCGAAGAACGCCGTGGCCGCCGTTGGCACCGAGGACGAAGAGGCGAATTTGCGCTTGGCCATCAAGCGCATCGACATGGCGGCGAGCAAGCGCGTCATCCACAAGAACCAGGCCGCCAACCGCAAAAGCGGCTTGATGAAGCGCATCAACGCGCTTCGCGAAGAGGCTTAAGTCACCTAGCGCCGACGGGCGCCGTAGGTCAGCCGCGCGAGACGCGCGACCAGCACTTCAATTACGGT
This sequence comes from uncultured Acidimicrobiaceae bacterium, assembly GCA_963803745.1. Lineage (GTDB taxonomy): Bacteria > Actinomycetota > Acidimicrobiia > Acidimicrobiales > RAAP-2 > RAAP-2. Next base: position 6,271 of record CAWDNL010000003.1, read on the forward strand.
CAACTCCGTCACGTCCAGGTCGCTCTCGAGGTCGCGTCCGCCGTAGCTGACCCCGCCCTTCAACGCCAGGTCCGCCTCGGTAATCCAGTGCACCGCGGTCGTCAGGCGTTCCGCGCCCAGGCGCTCGGCCATCTGTAGCGACTTGCCCGCCGGAAAGGCATTGATGCCGAGCAGCGACGCGGCCTCATCCTTAGTCCTCACGTCGCTGCCTTCGAGGCGCGCCATATTCAAGTAGTGGCGTTGGAGGATGGAGACGATCTGTAAACCCGCGCGTTGACGCGACTCGAGCATTCTTCTCGCGACCACGATCGCCTTGGTGGCGTCGCCCGAGTCAATTGCGTCGGTTAAGTCCCACGCCGGCACATCCCCGGGGTCTCCCAAGTACGGTTCGATTCGCGCGAAGACGAGTGGCGCGCTGCCATAGATCGAACGCAGCGTTCGAGCCAGCGCATCAATACGCGCCACGTCGTCACCGACCTGTTCAGCGATGCGCTGGGCCGTGGTCTGATCGATAACGACGCCGTACTCATCCATCTTTGACTTCACGAAGGCGACGCGATCGGCAATGCGTGTGCCCACGTTTACTTCCACGACTTCGCTGGCGGCCTTCACCAGTCGATTGGCCTTGGAGCCGACGACCGCCACGATCAACACGGTGCCCGGCGCCGGCGAATTCATCCACTGAGTGAGCAGCGCCACTTCGTCAGCGACGAGCAGCTGCGCGTCGCGCACCACCACCACGCGACGCTCTACCAAGAACGGTGGCGTATTGAGCGCTTCGAGGACGCGGGGCATCGTCGACTCCCCCGCGTTCGCTGTGACGTCCTTCGCCGTGAAGTCTTGGAGCGCGAAGGAAGGGTCGAGTTCGCCGAGTGCGCCGGTGATGACGTTGTGCACGGCGTCATAGACCATGGTCGAGTCGCTGCCCACCACGCAGACGCTCGGACTACTCACGACTCGACTTCCAACAACCGTGCCAGCGTGTCGCGCACCCGAACCGTTCCCGCCACGTCATGAACCCGAAGGATACGACAGCCTTGTGTGATGCCGAGGGCCACGGCGTTGAGCGAGGCCTCGCGCCGTTCGGCGACCTCGAGCTCTAAGAGCACCCCGAGAAACGTCTTATATGACGCGGACAGCAGCAACGGGGAACCGAGTGCGGCGAGGTCGGCGGAGCGTCGCAGGAGTTCGACCGACTGCGTCGCGGTCTTGCCCAAATCGAGTCCCGCGTCGAGGATTACCTGTTCGGGTGTAAGACCGGCGTCGTAGGCGCGTTGGCGACGCTCAAGAAGAAACTCCTTGACGGTTTCAGTGACGTCGTCGTAGAGGGGGTTCGGATCGGCCACGCGAGGGCGAAGACGAATGTGCGTGGCGACGACCGTCGCTTTCGCCTTCGCCGCGGCCGGGAGGTACCCTTCGTCCGCAAAGCCACTGATGTCGTTGCCCACACAGGCGCCTACCTCATAGCTGGAGGCGGCGACCGACGCGCGCCAGGTGTCAACGCTGAGTGGTACGTCAAAACGCTCGGCCAGCGAGGCGATGACCGGCACCACGCGATCGAGTTCTTCGGCTTCGCTGACTTCGTCGCCAGGCCCGGCCTTGACGCCGCCGACGTCCAACAGATCGGCGCCCTCTGCGACGAGTTGTTCGGCCCGACGAAAGAGCTCATCGAGTTCGAAAGTGGCAGCCGGTTCGTAGAACGAGTCCTTGGTGCGATTGAGTATCCCCATCACCAACGCGCGCGTCGTCACGTCGACGCGCCGCTCCCCGAGGGAGAGGATCAGCGGCCCCGCGGGCCGATAGACCGGCACTAGTAGAGGCGATTCGCGAGACGGCGTCGATAGGACACGTAACGCGGGTCCTCGGGTCCGAGCGCGTCGAGTACTTCGAGAAGTTGGTCCTTGAGCGCTTCGTTGCTCGCCGACTGTTCCAAGAGATGCTCCAGCGTCAGGTCGAGGTCGCCGTCGAGTCGCACGCCGCTTCGCTGCAGTCGAAGGCGCGCGAGGACAGTCTTGGCGGCCAGTACGTTGGCGAATGGCGTGAGCAACGCTTCGGCCTCGTCGAGGCGGTCCTCTTGACGCAAGAAATCGCCCAGTGCCACGGCGGCCTCAACGTTCTTCGGATCTAATGCCAGTGCCTCGCGCAGAGACGATTCGTCGCCGGCGCTCACGAGTCGATCGATGGCTGAGGCGCCGGGAGCGAGCCGCTCCACGAACTCGCGCACCGCCGCTTCCGGCAGGGCTCCCACGAACGTGTCCACGACCTGTGCGTCCTTGATCGCAAAGACCGCGGGGATGGACTGCACTTGGAAGGCCTGCGAGATCTCGGGGTTCGCGTCAACGTCTACCTTGGCGAGTTCGACCGCACCATTCGTTTCGCCGATGACCTTTTCCAGAATCGGACCGAGCGTCTTGCACGGTCCGCACCACTGCGCCCACAGATCAATCACCACGGGCACGCTCTTGGAACGTTCGATGACGTCGGTGGCGAAGGTGGCGTCGGTGACATCTTTCACGTGGGTCAGCCTAACGGTCGCCACCGATTTTCTGAGGGGTCGCGGGGCGCTGTTAGCGTCGGAGCATGGGGAGCGTGACGGGAATCAACGGGGCCCGCGTCAGTGAGTGGATGCACGCACACGTGGGCGCAACACCTCCGATTGACTTTGAACTCATCGCCGGGGGCCGTTCAAATTTGACCTTTCGGGCGAGCGATAACGCCAGCAACACGTACGCGCTTCGCCGTCCCCCGGTCAGTCACGTGCTCCCCACGGCGCACGACATGGTGCGCGAACACACGGTCATCAGCGCGCTTTACCCTCTCGGGATTCCGGTCCCCGAACCGCTCGGACTCTGCACCGACCAGACAGTCAACGACGCGCCGTTTTACGTCATGGAGTTCGTCGAAGGCGCCATCCTGCGCGACCGCGCCCAGGCCGAAGCGGCCTTCGACGAGACCACTCGTTCCACGATTGGCGACCATTTGGCTGAGACGCTGGCCAATCTGCACGACGTTGACGTCGACAAGGCGGGTCTGGGTGATCTGGCGCGACACGACGGCTACATCGAACGCCAACTGCGCCGTTGGCGTGGTCAGTTCGAACAGACGCGCGTCGAGGGCGTCGACCACGAAACGCTCGTCGAAGAGGTCGGCGACGAACTGGCCCGCTCGATACCCACGCAACAGCGCGTCACCGTGGTGCACGGCGACTACCGGCTCGACAACACCGTGCTAGATGACGTGGGCAAGGTGCGGGCCATCTTGGACTGGGAGATTTGCACCCTCGGCGATCCGATGGCCGACGTCGGGGTACTGCTCTGCTACTGGTCCGAGCCGGGTGATCGAACCGCGACGTTACTCGGCGCCGCTCCCACGATGGCGCCTGGCTTCGCGACGCGTGAGCAGGTATTAAAGGCGTACTCGCGTCATTCGACGCTCGACGTCAGTCACGTGGCCTACTATCAGGCCTTCGGGTATTGGAAGTTAGCCTGCATTATGCAAGGTGTTTTTGCGCGCTACCGAGCGGGCGCGACGGCCGGCGATCGAGGCAGCGTCGACGACTGGCCGGCGCACATCGCGATGCTCGCCGAAACGGCGAAAAAGACTTTGGAGAGTTGATGGACGACGAGATCTACGACCGCATCATCTTCTTGGCGGACCCCGACCTGAACGAACCCGTCCTTATCATCGGCCTCGAAGGTTGGATCGACGCCGGCATCGGCGCCAGCACCGCCATCGCGACGCTGCTCGAAACGACGCCGACCGAAGTGCTCGCCACCTTCGACACGGAGTACTTCATCGACCAACGAGCGCGCCGGCCCCTCGCGCGCATCGTGGACGGCATCACCACGGAACTCACCTGGCCCGAGATACAACTTCGCTATGGTCGCGACGGCGACGGGGCGGACGTGCTATTTCTGGTCGGTCCCGAGCCGGACTTTCACTGGAGCGACTTCGTCGACGTGGTAACCGACGCCGCGGGACGTTTCGACGTCCGACTCGTTATCGGCCTCGGGGCCTTTCCCGCGCCGACACCCCACACCCGACCGGTGCGCGTGATTGGCACAGCGCCTGCGGCGAGCGCACACCTGCTCGCGACGATCGGATCGGTCTCGGGCGAACTCGAGGTGCCCGCCGGCATCGGTACAGCGCTCGAACTAGGTTTCGCCGAGGTCGACATGGACATCGTCACTCTCTGGGCGCGCGTACCCCACTACGTCGCTTCAATGCCCTACCCTCAGGCCTCGGCGGCCCTCATCGACGGACTCGCTCGCATCGCCGGACTCACCCTGGACGCGGGTCCGCTTCGCGCCGCGGCCGAAGAGGCCCGTCAACGCGTCGACGAACTCGTCACCAACAATCCCGAACACTCCACCATGGTCCAGCGCCTCGAGGCGGCCGCCGACCAGAGCGAGGGCACGTCACTGGGCGACGCGTTGCCGAGCGGGGAAGAACTCGCGGCCGAACTCGAGAAGTTCTTGCGAGGCGAAGCGAGCTAGCCGTCGCCGGGCACGACATCGACGTCACCCGACTCGATGCGCAATCCGAGCCCCAGCGCATAGCCGTCGAGAAACAACCCGCTATCGTGCTGGCGCGGGTGACGGTCGGCGATCTCGTAGAACCGTGGCGAGTGATCGGCCTCTTGGAGATGGGCGAGTTCGTGCACCAACACCGCGTCGATCACCCACTCGGGGCACTGGCGCAGCCGACTCGACACGCGAATCTCCTTAGTGCCCGGTGAGCACGAGGCCCAACGGGCCTGTTGATTGCTAACCCAACGCACGGTTGCGGGCGTGACCCCGTCGTTGTAGAGATCGGCGAGCGTGCGCGCCCTCTCTTCGAGCGCGCCGTCGCCCCCGGCGTTCTGGGGTCGCTGGGTCAGGAGTTTCTCGACGAGTTCATCGACGAACTCCCTACGATCGCGACCGCGCACTCGCGCGGGGATCTGCACCACGATGCGGCTACCCGACCAGTGCGCGTTGCCGGTCTTCTTGCGTCTCGTCGACGCACGGATCTCGACTTCGGGTCGGTCAAAGCGCGGCGGCTCGAAAGTGATCTGTGTCTCGTCGGGCGATGACTTCTTGCTCGCCATTAGAGGACGATGTTCACCAAACGCGGCGGGCGCGCCACGACGCGCGACGGGCTGGCACCGTTGAGTGCTTCGACGATGGTGTCGTCCGCGAGCGCCACCGCCGTGGCGTCTGCTTCGCTGATGGAGGGCGGGACCTGGAGACGAGCCTTCACTTTGCCGTTCACCTGCACCACCATCGTGACTTCACTCGCCGCGACCAGTGCGGGATCGGCGATGGGCCAGGGCATCATGTGCACACTCGGCCGCTCGGGGTAGCGCTCTTCCCACAACTCGGCCGTAATGTGTGGCGCCATAGGCGCGAGGAGTAGCGCCAGCGTGTCGAGCGCTTCGTCGAGCGTCGAGCGCTCAATGCCCTCGTCGCTGCGCGCGGCTTTGGAGATCGTGTTGAGAAGTTCCATGAGCGCCGCGACGGCGGTGTTGTAGCTCCACCGATTGAAGTCATTGCTCACGCGCGCGATCGTGCGATGGGTCTCTCGACGCACGTGCAAGTCACTCTCATCAGCGACGTCATGAAGATGAACGTCGTAGTGATGCCACAACCGATAGAAGCGATCGATAAAGCGCCCGCAGCCGTCAATGACGTCATTGGTCTGAGCAGTCCAGTCAAAATCGTCAGCCGGCGGCCCGACGAAAAGGTGAAAGAGGCGTAGCCCGTCGGCGCCGACCGTCTGGTAGTACTCCTCCGGGGCAATCATGTTGCCCTTGGACTTGGACATCTTGGAACCATCCAAACGAATCATCCCTTGGGTGAAGAGGCGTTGGAAGGGCTCGCGCGGTAGTCCCGGGGCGAGGCCGACGTCGTCGAGGGCCTTTAAATAGAAACGCGCGTAGAGCAAGTGCAGAATCGCGTGCTCGATGCCGCCGATGTACTGATTGACGGGCATCCACTTGCCCGCTTCGACAGGGTCGAAAGCCTTGTCGGGTGTAAAGGGGTCGGCGAAGCGCAAAAAGTACCACGCGGAGTCGGTGAAAGTGTCCATCGTGTCGGTCTCACGACGAGCCGGCTTGCCATCGATCGGACAGGTGGTGTTGAGAAAGCCGACGTGGGTCGCGAGCGGTGACTGTCCGGTCTGATCCATGACGATGTCGTCCGGTGCGAGCACCGGCAACTCATCTTCGGGCACCGGCACGATCCCGTGCTCCTGGCAGTAGACGACCGGTATCGGACAGCCCCAAAAGCGTTGTCGAGAGACCAGCCAGTCGCGAAGACGGTAGTTAACCTTGGGCGTTCCCTTGGCGTTCTCAATGAGAAACGTCGTTGCGACCGCCTTCGCCTCTTCGACGTCGAGCCCGTCTAAGAATCCCGAGTTGATGTGAACCCCGTCGCCGTCATAGGCACCTTCGTCGAATCCTTCCGGCGGCTGCACGGTGCGCACGACCTTGAGACCATGAACGAGGGCGAACTCATAGTCGCGCTCGTCCTCACCGGGCACGGCCATGATCGCGCCGGTGCCGTAGCTCCCGAGCACGTAGTCGGCTACGTACACCGGGACCGCATCCTTGGTGAAGGGATTGATCACGTAGCTGCCGGTAAAGGCGCCGCGCTTTTCGAGTCCGACGCCCTCACTCGAGGACGTCATACGCTCGATCTCGCTCGTCGTGGCGGCGCGCGCGACGATCTCCTCCACCGCGGGACCCTGGTTGTCGGTCGTAAGTTCGGTCAATAACGGATGCTCGGGAGCGACAACGGCGTAGGTGACGCCGAAGCCCGTGTCGGAACGAGTCGTAAAGACTCGCAATGATTTGGTGGGGTCACTGGCAAAAGGCAACGAAAACTCGACGCCTTCGCTGCGCCCAATCCAGTTGCGCTGCATGGTCTTTACCCGTTCGGGCCACTCGAGGTCGTCCATGCTGTGCAGCAGTTCCTCGGCGTAGGCGGTGATGCGAAAGAACCACTGTTCGAGAAAGCGGCGCGCGACGATGTCACCCGAACGTTCACAGGTGCCATCGGCGAGGACTTGCTCGTTCGCGAGCACCGTCATGCAGCCCGGACACCAGTTGACCTGCGCCTTCGCGCGGTACGCGATGCCGCTCTTAAAGAACGCCAGAAAGATCATCTGCGACCACTTGATGTACTCCGGGTCGTGGCTGTAGATCTCGCGGCGCCAGTCGTACACCGCGCCGAGGCGCCGCACCGAGGTCTTCAGTTCATGGATTCGTGCCTCAGTGAAGAGCCGCGGGTGGCTGCCGGCTTTGATGGCCGCGTTTTCTGCCGGAAGGCCGAAGGAGTCGAAGCCGTAGGGCGAGAGCACAGCTTTACCGAGCATGGTCTGATAGCGCACCACCAAGTCGCCAAAGGTGTAGTTGCGCACGTGTCCCATGTGGGCCGCCCCCGAGGGGTACGGGTACATGGTGAGGGCGTAGTAGCGCTCGCGGGGGTCATCGTTATCGACGTCGTAGGTTCCCTCGTCGAGCCAGCGCGCCTGCCACTTCTCCTCGACGGCGACGACGTCAAATGGGCGACTCATTAGAACATTCTAGGGAATAAAGGCCTAGTCTCTCTCCACGAGGGGGCCGGATAGATGAATGAGACGACGTACATTCTCGTCCACGGCGCCTGGGGCGGCGCCTGGTGCTGGCGCGACGTCGGTGTAGAGCTGACCGCTCGAGGCGTCCAGTGGACCGTGCTGGACCTTCCAAGCTCAACCCATGGCGCACACCCGAACACCTATCTCTCCGATGACGCCCGAGAAGTCATCGAGGTCGCAAAACTCGACGGCCCCGTGGTACTCGTTGGTCATAGTTACGGTGGCGCCGTCATTACCGAGGCCGCTGAGCAGATTCCCAACCTCGAACGTCTCATCTACGTCGCGGCCCTCGTGCCCGAACTGGGACAGAGCGCCACGGACGTGTCGCGGTTAGGCGCGGCGACGCTGCTCGACGTGGCGATAGAAGTCGACGGTGAAGTACTGCGACTTCGTCCCGATCTCGCCAAAGTGGCTCTCTACCAGGACTGCGACGAGGACGTCGCCTCGTGGGCCGTATCACAACTCACTCCGCAGACCATTGCCAGTCTGCACAGTCCACGAAGTGCGTTCGACGTCAAGGTGCCGACGTATTACATACGCTGCTCTCACGACCAGGCGGTCGATCCCGGATTGCAGGAGTTAATGGCAGCGCGCTGCGATGACGTAGTGACAATGGAGAGCGGCCACACTCCCTCGCTCTCTCAGCCGGTTGTCCTGTGTGACCTCATTCTTACGAGTACGTCCGGCGGAGAGGAGTAGCAATGTGCACGGATAGACACGCTTTACTCGTTGCCTCAAGGTTCCGAATATGAAGCCTGAGGAGATCGCGTTGTACCTATTGAAGTATCCCCAAACGAGCGAAGAGCAGCCCTTCGGTCCCAACGCTGACGTCTACAAGGTCGCGGGAAAAATGTTTGCGATTCTTTCGCCAGAGGACACTCCCCCTTCAATCTCGCTCAAGTGCGACCCGGTCATCGCAATGGAGTTACGAGAAGAGTACGAGGCTGTGCTACCCGGTTATCACTTGAACAAAGTGCATTGGAATACCGTCATGCTCGACGACAGCATTCCCGACAGTGAACTAAAAAAGATGATTTCTCATTCCTACGAGCAGGTTGTGAATGGGCTTTCGAAATCTCTGCGCCTAAGTCTCTTCGCGCTGGACTGGCCCACGGTTTAATTCCGGAACTCCATCCGAATCTAAGTGAACAAGAATCAAGAAACAGCGAAATCTCTCGCAGTTGTGTCCGCCAGGGGGTATAGGGTAGCGGCCTTAGCTCGACCTCTGCAGGCCGTAGCCTGCTGGGCTCTACCGGCCCAAAGAATGTTGCACGCGGCGTTGACGTCCGCGTGGTCTTCATGACCGCACGCGATACACCGGAACAACGCTTGGTTGACGCGATTACGAGCCGAAATGTGACCACATATGGCACACCTTTGACTCGTATAGTGAGCGTCCACTGCCACGACCACCCGACCGGCACTTTCAGCCTTGTACAGGAGCATTGACAGAAGGATCCCCCAACCCGCGTCGTAAATCGATCGATTAAGTCGCGACTTCGCAATTGCCCGAACATAATGAGAAGCTCGCGGCTCGAGATTGAACCCGGGACCGCTAACCATCTTTGAGGTCTCAAGGTCCTCTACTGCGATGAACTCATAATTGTTGACGAGCCGTCGACTCAACTGATGGGCGGCGTTTCTACGCTGGTTCGAAATCTTTCGATGAAGTTGCGCTAGGTAAGCACTTCGCTGACGACATCGACTGGATCCAGACTGGCTCATCGAAACTGCTCGCTGCGCGCTCGCGACACGTTTGACCGATTTCGAACCAAAGCGCTCTGAGACAAACAATTCGCCTTCGCTTGTAGCCACGAGATTTGTGACTCCGAAATCAATGCCAATTTGCCCGCCAGTTGGTTCAAGTCGCTCCGCCGAAACATCCGCGCATCGAATCGAAACCCAACACTTGTTTCTTTGCGCTTCACGGTGATGGCCTTAGGCACTCCGATTGGAGATCGATGATAATTCGCCTTGATCTCCCCGATTCCGGGGAGGTATAGCCCCGATCTTTCAATTTCAACTTCCACCCGTTAGGGTCCTCCCATTGGAGTGAAACGAACTGACTAGCTGACTTAAAGCGAGGGTATCCTGGTGTTTCGCCTCGGCAAACGCGACCGTAAAATCCGACAAATGCGCGGTCGAGACGCTTCAAGGTACCGCGACAAAGCCTCACTCCCGAAGTAAAGACCTCGGGGCGAAACTCCTGCAGTCCCGTGAGAGTGCGACATTGGTCAACGTACGTGATCGACACTTGCTTTCGCTGCCAAGCTTGAATCCGCTCTTCAAGTGCCGCGTTATACAGTTCTCGTTGATAATCGAGTTGGAGCAGCAGGGAGTTGGTTTGCCGAAAGGTTGGATGGAGCCGGTACCGAAATGTTCGACAGCGAGTTGCTCCTATTGACACGGTCTTAATTTAGGAACACCCAGTAACAGACACCGTTCGAAGCAACGACAATCAGAGCCAATCTTGGTCCGTACTCACGTCTCGCTTCGAGAAGAAAATGTGCTGAGCAACTTTCAACTAAAATCAACCTGACTGCTAGGATCGAACACTCGCGGCGCGGGGGTATAGCTCAGCTGGTAGAGCACTTGCATGGCATGCAAGGGGTCAGGGGTTCGAATCCCCTTACCTCCACGAATCAGACGCCTTATTTTAGAAGGCTTTTCATCCTTCAAGATTTATTCTCCGCGACCGCCCTGTAAGCAACCACGTAAGCAACGGCTCACTATGACTTTCAATCCGGATTGTAGACAGAGGACCGTAGCTGCGCGAGTACGCAACACTTTGGTCTGGCGTCTGCACCAGTCCAGCATTCGCTCGACCATTTGCACGTCTTGCCATCGTTGCATCCGCGAGGTACGTAAGCGAAGTGTTAAAGACTCGTTTGGTCCTGATCGATAACCCGGCGCGCCAAGCGCTGAGGTGCGACGAGCGTATACGAAGTGCGAATCCACTCCTCCACTTCACGCCATCGGTCAGCACTCGGTCTCGACGACAGATTTATTGACACCCATCCCGACCGGCCGAGTCCGTATCCAGTGGGGACGACCTCGGGATCGGTCGCGACAACAGCGGCGGCTTCGTCCACCGTGAGTTTGAGGGTGATCATTCTGCCGTCGGCACCCGCGAAGATGAAGTTTTTACCAGCCACACGAAAGCTGGGTTCTCCGCCCCAGGCTTCGATGTCGACTCGCACAGCCTCTGGAAGTCGCGCCACGATGCTTTCTATACGGTCCATGTTTCCCATATGCGAGCTTTCATTCAGACGGTTCTGTCAAAACTAGAACACGACAAATTCGAGCACCAGCTATGCAGTAAGTGCCTCGCGCTCATTGCGAAGAACTCGGGCGAACCCGGTCGCCACCACGACCACCGCAGTGAGAAGAGGCAGCAAGAACAGAGCGGTCCGCAGTGAGGTCAGCGACGCAATCCCCCCGATAAGAGGAGGACCAAGAACAAACCCCGTCCACCCACACGCCGAGACCGTGGCGACGGCGGTACCTGGGTGAACATTTGGAATGTGTCCACAGGCGCTGAAGACCATGGGCACGACCAGTGCCAAACCCGCCCCGAGACACATGAAGCCGACCAGAACACTCGCCGGGCGATTGATGATCAGTCCGACTCCGAGTCCGATCGTGCCGACCATCGCCAGCACCGGAAGCGCCAAGTGGACGCGAAAGCGATTCATGAGCTGGTTACCGAGAAGTCGCACGATCATCATGACGAAGAGATATGCCGCGTATCCGGTTCCGGCGACGACGGCCGACGTGCGAAGGGTTCCGCGCAGGTACACCGCCGTCCAGTCCGCGACCGCACCCTCACAGAACATGTCTGCGAAAGCGATGGCAGCCAATACGACAATCGCTTTTTGCAGGAGACTCCAGCGAGCTTTCTCTCTCAGCCCTGAGAAGCTCTCGACCCGAGCTTGATCGTCAGGGATCATCCGAGTCGACAGCCAGCCCACCACGAAGAGACAGGGCACCGCAAAGATCAGGAGTTGCTCGCTCAGCGACCAGCCGAGACCGACCCCGAGCACCCCCACTCCCGCGCCGGCCAGCGATCCCATGCTCCACGATCCGTGAAACCCGGGCATGAGGCGGCGGTCCACCCGACCTTCAACGGCGATGGCTTGAGCGTTCATCGAAACGTCGAGAGACCCTTGAAAGATGCCCCACAGCAAGAAGGCGATGAAGAATGTAAGGAGCGAGAAGCTGAGACCCACGAGGGGACCGGCGAGACAGTACCCCACCAGTGCCACACGCACCACTCGGCGACTCCCCCATTTAGGGAGAAGTCGTGAGACCGCCAGCATCGCGAGCATCGAACCAATTGGCGCTCCGAGCAAGGCGATCCCCAGCGAACCGTCACTCAGGTGCAGGTGGTCTTTGATGTGGGGTATGTGCGCTGTCCACGAGGCGAAGAGAAAACCTTGAACGAAAAAAGTCGCGACGACGGCGTTGCGCATCCAACGCCCCGCGTCGGGGATCTCCGTCGACTTACTTCCTTCGCGAGTGCTCATGCGCTCAGTACACTGAGGTCGAGTACGGAGGAAATCGACGTTGACATCAGATGTGCCACACCTCAGCAGCCATCATCGCGACACGCTGCTCCAGATATTTCAACACCCGACAAGCCACAACATCGAATGGCATGACGTGATGTCACTGCTCGAGGCGACGGGAACGGTCGAGCAAGAGCACGATGGGAAGTACCACGTTCGACTGGGCGAAGACGTCGAAGTGATCACGAAATCAAAGCATAAGGACATCGACGTCCAACAGGTCGTTGATCTGCGAGGCATGTTTACCGCGGCGGGATACGACGCCATCGTCAAGGACATGGAAGCGAAAGGCAAAGAGGACTAAGTGGCGGACGATCTGGAGGGAAAGAACGTCGTCGTCGTCATTGCGTACCGCGAAGCCACGATTTATCCGACGGACGCCTCTCCAGGTTCACGCCCCGAGCATCTCGTGGCACCAGATCCTCTCGGGCGCTATCACAAGGTCCATCACCAAGCTGGGAATCCTCGCGGCACCTACGAAGACGACAGTTCAGAGTATTGGCGCGAGCTGACGGAGGCCCTTTCTCCCGCGCGATCCATTCTCGTACTCGGTCACGGCAAAGGTAGGGCCAACGCGTCGCACCACTGGGTCTCTTACGTCGAAAAGGAGCGCCCTGACGTCGCAGCAAAAATCATTGCCGACGTGCGGGTTGACATCGACCACCTCGACGACGAGCAAGTACTGCGATACGCGCAGCGCTACTACGACGACGAGCCGCCAAGAGAGCAGTGGGGCAGCAACTAAAGCCCGTGCTGAATTATGGGTGTCAACCCAACGCATTCCAGTTGAACCACTTGGAGGAACAGTGAGCGAGTCTGATCGAAATGAGGCAGGGCGAGCGATCATCCACGAGATGATGGGCGAAGAAACCGCCGACAAGTTGATCGCGTCAGCTGCGTCGGGCACGTTTGGGTCAGCGATCTCTGAGTTCGCCATAGATCAAGCTTTCGGTGAGGTGTGGACTCGGCGGGCCTGGATCGCAAATCGCGCAGCCTGATTTCGATGGCGGTCATGGTGGCCCTACGTCAGCCTCACGAGCTCGGGGTCCATATGAACATTGGCCTCAACAATGGTCTGACGTTGGAGGAGATCGAGGAACTTCTTATTCAGACATTGCCGTACGTGGGATTCCCGGCCGTGGCGACGGCGCTCGCCTCGGCCCTCGACGTCATCAAAGAACGCGGGCTCGACGACAGCCCAGAGTACGGCGGTCATCGAGGTCTACTTTGATTGCCCAGCACACATCGGGTCTTCGCGCAGCGTGAACCGCTGCCGGCGAAGCCAGTGGTGATGGCTTACTTACTTGGCCGTCGTGCCTGAACCTTGAACCCGAGTTTTCCGAGCTCTTTGACGGCGCCGCTCTTGCCGCCCTCGAAATCGCCGGAGGCCAGTCGTTGGCCAGTAGCGAACTCGTACGCGGTTCCCAATATTGCTTTGGGTGGATAAAGGCGCTTCTCCCACACGAGGTCGTAACTCAACGTAGGGCTGAAGCCGTGCTCGGCAAAGAACTTCTCAGGTCCTATTCGGTCGTACTCGCGTATGGCTCGCACGACGTGAGCACTGGTTACGCGCTCCCAGTTGACCATATTCCACCATCCTTCACGTTCCGAATAAGCGAACCGTACGAGGCTCCCACAAATGACACGGCTAGCAGGGTCTCTGGCCTCCACGACCCCGCGGGCGCCCGCGTCTGAGCCCTCTTGTAGCGTCCCTCGAAAGAGGGCTCGGCAGCGCGGCGGCACCCATTCGCGTGGTGCTCATTGCCGTATCGGAAGATTCCTCGATGCGGCGACGGCGAGTAGCAACAACAGGATCGAGATCGCAAAGGCGAAGGAGTTGCCGGCCACGAACATCAAAAAACGCTGGTGCGCGTTAGTGAGACAAATGACGAGGCCCGTAACGGTCGTGGGCACGACGCTTACCAGCGCGAAGACCCAGATGGGAACGCTGGTGTGCTCGAAGGCCCTCGCGACAAAATGACGGTCTTCCATCAATTTCTGAACCTCATGTCCGAGCACGCCCAAGACGAGGAGGCCGCCCGTCGTGAGGCCGAAGGCAAGCGCCCACGCTCCCGCGAGGGCGCTACACACGCTCGCGAGCAACAACAAGAGAGCGCCAACGCCACGCGATGCCACGACGCCCGACGCCCCCCGGACTCCATCCAACGCGTGAACTCGCGGCGTCGAGCGGGACCTTTTTCTTTCACTCATGGGTTGTTCCGACGTTGGACGAGCGAGGCGTCAAGCACTTGCGCCGACGCGTGTTGCACTAGTCGACTGATGTCATTCGGTGCGCCGAGCACCGTGAGACGATCGCCGACCGCCAACACGGTATCGCCCGAAGGCCGAATGACGTCCTTGCCCCTCTCAATCGAAGTAATCAGCACGCCTCGAGGTACAAGAGGCGAACGGATAGCGACGCCAGCGATCGACGCGCCCTCTTCGATGATCACGTCCGCCACATCCGACGCTCCGCCCACTTCGGAAAGGTGCTGAAGATAGGCACGCGTCGTTCGCTGATAGCTGAGCACGATGTCCGAAATCGAGATGGTGCCGACCACCTTTCGTTCGTCGTTGATGACGGCGGCCCAGATCTGGGGTGTGGAGGTCAAGAGGTCCAGCACCACATTCATACGGACCGATTCGTGCACGGGCGCAAACGTGGCGTCAATGGGGATCTCGCGCTCGCGAGCCTGCGTGAGACCACGACTGTGCAGTGATGCCAGGGTAACGACGCCCACGTAGTGTCCTGCTGAGTCAACCAACGGCGCGCCATTCACGTCGGCGCTCTCCAGACGGGCAACGAACGTGGCGTCGTCCTCCGATTCCGTGAGGACACAACGAGGCGAAACCATCGCCTGCGACGCGGGGACCTCGGCGAGTAACGGCAGTCCCGTCAAGATGCGGTGGGCCGGAGACTCAGCTCGAGTACGCAGTTGGCTGCGATAGATCGTGTCGTCACTTCGACGAACGATGAGCGTGGCGAGACCCACGGCCACCATTGCGGGGACGATCAATGAAAGGCTCCCGGTCATCTCCGCCACCATGAGCATCACGGCGAGCGGAGCACGCGAGATGCTGCCAAAGCAGGCCATCATCCCAACAACCACGTAAGGTGCCGGGTCGTGTCCAAGGCTCGGTATCACCGGCTCGAGCAGTCGCCAGAAAGCGGCGCCGACGAAGGCCCCGATCACCATGCCCGGCCCGAAAATGCCCCCCGAACCCCCCGAACCAATTGAGAGACCCGTCGTCGCGATACGCGCGACGGGCAGAATCACGATGATCCAGAGAGGGATGTGCAAGAGCTGCACGCCCAGACCCTGCTGTATCCAGCCATACCCGGTGCCGAGGACTTCGGGAATCACCAGTGCGATAGAGCCCACCAGCAGTCCGCCTACGGCGGGACGAACCCAACGCGAGATCGGGAGTCGCGCGAAGACCGCGGCAATGCCGTAGAAGCCCTTGGCGTAGAGCAGTCCCACCAGACCGCCCGCGACGCCGATGACGGCGAACCAAAAGAGCGCCGGGACACTCGTGAGCTGATAGTTGCCGACGTAGCCGAAGAGTGGCCCGAACCCCTCGATCGATCCCCACACGGAGTACGCGACAATGGACGCGATGAACGAAGGAAGCAGCGCTTCGACTTCGAAGTCGTCGCGGTAGAGAATCTCCGTCGCTAGCACCGCGCCGCCGAGCGGCGCGCCGAAGATCGCGCCGATACCTGAGCCGATGCCGCTCGCCACCGTGATGCGCGCGTCCGAGGGGCTGAGGTCGAGGAAGCGAGCCAGAAACGAACCGAAGCCCGCGCTGATCTGACCGGTTGGCCCCTCACGTCCGCCGGAGCCACCGGAACCGATGGTGAGCGCCGACGCGACAATCTTGACGAACACGGTGCGCATCCTCACCCCGCGGGGATTGTGGTGCACGGCGTTGATCGCCGCGTCCGTGCCGTGTCCTTCGGCATCGGGCGCAATGGTGGCGACCAATAGTGCTCCGAGCAGCGCTCCTGCGCACGCGACGAGAGGGATCGCCCACGGCCGCGCGAAGTGCGCGGAAGCGACGCTCGTCCCTTCGCTCACGGGTTGAGGAACCTTGTAGCCGGCGAGTACCTGGAGAAACAAGTAGGTGGCGAGTCGCAGCGCTTCGTAAAAGGTGACGGCGCCTAGACCGCCGATAATGCCCACCACGATGCCGAGCACCAGCCATTTCTGGGTGTACGAAGCTACCGAGAACCATCGCGAGGCGCCCGCCCTCCAGGAGCGAGTTCTTCGCTGCCAGCCTCGCATCGAGACAATCTCAGCGAGCGGCACTCACAGGTCCCATCCCGACATCCAGTCCCGGTCGGGAATCTCGTCGGCGGCGTCGGCGAAGCTCCCGAGCGTTTCGACGAGAACTCTCTGCTGCGCCGGGGCGATGGACTTCACGATGGCTTCGATCTCGTGGCGGCGCCGCTCGGTAACGTCGCTCACAAGATCAATCCCCTTCTTCGACAGGGTGACCCGTACTTGGCGTCGATCGCCGCGCTCTTCTCGGCGGCTGATCAAACGTTTCTTCACGAGACGGTCGCACATTCTTGTGGCAGTGGCGGGCGTCACACCGACGGCCTCAGCCAGTCCGGCGAGATTTTGTGGACCGCGCGAGGCGAGCACCACGAGCGTTCGGTACTGCGTCAGCGTGACTTCGTCGCCAATGTCGGAAAGCGAACGAGCGGCGACCGCGACCAGTACTCGACTCGCCGACAGAACGGCGTCGATTACTGAATCGGAGGAGCCATCATCTGATTGATTCATACACTAACTATTGCATATGGTAATCAATGCCGCAGTCTCAACTCTAACGGGAAAACGAACGCCAACCTTGGGGGCCGAACGCCACCCACGACACTCAGAGCGTTGATGGCATGAAGAGGTCAGGTGTTCGACTCGCATTGAGTTCTCCGCCCACATTGGGGGCGATTCTTCCGATAGCCTCCCAAAGCATCGAGCGAGCACACGCCCAACACTCCAGTCACCGCGGGCAGCACGTGAGCTGCAATGTCGGCCGTGATTTTCAGATATGAAGACGCCAGTGACGAGATGGCCGCTCGTTTCCAGGGCTGTAGTCGACTGGATCAAGCGACACGACCCCGACTACTTGGCCCTCCGACGCGCCGCCCGGACGGCCATCGTCATGAGCGGGCTCGTCGCACTCTGCATTGAAGTCATAGACAACGCCCAGATAGCCACGTACGCAGCCTTCGGCTCCATCGCTTTGCTGATGTTGGTCGACTTTTCAGGCTCCTTGCGCGCACGCCTTCAGGCACAAGCTTGGCTGTCCGTGATGGGTGCCGTGTTGTTGTGCCTCGGAACCTTGACGTCGCGCACACTCTTGCTCTCCGTGCTGTCCATGGCCATCGTCGCGGTGGTGGTGCTGTTCTCGGGAGTCGTGAGCTCCGTCATCGCCGGTGCCACCACGTCGCTGCTGTTGGTCTTCATCCTTTCGACATCCGAGGCCGTTCCGGCGTCCGCGATTCCAGACCGCCTCGCTGGTTGGGGCCTCGCCTCGCTCGTCTCACCCTTCGCCCTGTGGCTGCTCTGGCCGACGCACAGCCGCAACGCGCTGCGACTCACGGCGGCAACGGCGTGTCGTGCCCTCGCCGCACGACTTCGCGCCGACGTGGCGCACTGGCGTGGCGACGGCACACTTGACGACTCCGCGTACCACGCGGCCATCGAGAACGCGGACCGCGCCACCGACACGCTGCATCGCGGCTTTCTCACCGCGCTGTGGCGACCCACGGGACTGAGTGTGTCATCGCGAGCGACGGTTCGCCTCGTCGACGAGATTCTGTGGTTGGACACGTTGGTCGACCAAGCCGGTCCACCGACCCAGCGCGCACCCTCGCACCGCCAGGACTGCCAGATTCGTTGGTCGTCCGCCGCCATTTTGGACATCGGTGCCGACGTACTGGAAGATCCGTCGACACGGCCGCCACAGCTGGCAAGGGCTCGCGAGAAGTTGGCGAGCGACCTCGAAGAGCTCACTCAAAGCGCCATAACGCGCGCACCTTCGGCTCCGATAAAGGACGCCATAGAGACGAGTAGTGAAGCGCCGTTCGGGGTTGCAAGTGACGCGGAGATCGCTCTCTTCGTGGACTCCTTGGAGCCCAGCTTTCGCGCCCAAGAGATCGGCTCCGTCGCCTCACTCGTCGGTGCCAACATCGACCTCGTGTCAGCCGCCGAACGCCGCGGCTGGCTCGACACCTTTGTCGGACTGTCGCCCGGCGACGCGTCCGGTCGATTGGGCGCTGCGCGTGAGCGTGCCGGCGCTCACCTGAATCGACACTCGGTGTGGCTGCACAACAGCCTCCGAGGAGCAGTGGGCCTGGCGCTCGCCGTGTTCATCGCCGAGAAGACCGGCGTGCAGCACGCCTTCTGGGTGATTCTCGGTGCCCTCTCGGTGCTGCGTTCAAACGCCATCAACACGGGCGCGAACGCGCTGCGGGCGCTGCTCGGCACTGCGATCGGCTTCATTCTCGGCGCGGCGCTGCTCGTAGTGATTGGCACGAACGACACGGTCCTTTGGTTCCTGCTTCCGGCTGTGATCCTCCTCGCCGGTTTTGCCCCGACCGCGATCTCTTTCACCGCGGGACAGGTCGGTTTCACCCTCACCCTCGTCATTCTCTGGAATATTCTCCAGCCCATTGGTTGGAGGGTGGGGCTCTATCGGATCGAAGACATCGCCATCGGCTGCGCGGTGAGCGTCGGCGTTGGCCTGCTGTTCTGGCCTCGCGGCGCCGCGGCCGCTCTCGGGGCCACGTTGCGTGAGGCCTACGAAGCCTCGGCTGCTTTCCTCGTCGCCGCCGTCAACCACGGCGGGAGCTCGGATCGCACTGGCGAGTCGTCCACGTCGCCACAGTCAGAGCGCGCGAACGCCGCCGCTGCGTCGCGGCGTCTCGACGACGCCTTGCGCACCTACGTCGGCGAACGGGGTTCAAAGCCAGTACCCCTCGCCGACGTGGCGACACTGGTAAGAGGCGTGGTGAGCCTGCGACAGACCGCGAACGCCGTACTCGATCTGTGGGAGGGCAACGACGCGCCGGATGATGTAGCACGCAGCGAACTCTCCGAAGAGGCGAACCTTCTGGAACGTTGGTACCGCGAATTCAGTGCGGCACTCGCCGACGGCGCGGCGATTCCCGAACCGATGGTGGAGAGTCCCACATTCGATCACCTGCTCGTCGGCTCGGTGGACAGCGATCTTCGGGTCTCCAACGCCAACGCGGCAACGGCCGTACGACTCATCTGGACGAAGGACTACCTAGGCGTCGCCCGTCGACTTGAAGAGACCCTCGTCCAGCCCGCCGTCTCGGCGATTCGCCGCCCCGTCACGGGCCCCGGCGAAGTCGTCGGGGTCAAAGGGCAGGCAAAATCGCCCCCAGCGTGATCACCCGCGCGCTCCTACACTGTCATACGATTCCGGTATGGCCATCAGTTAGAAGGGTGGCGGAATGGGACCCCTCTCCGAACACGAGCGCAAAGTGCTCAAAGACCTAGAGATGTCATTGCTCGTGGAATCGAGCGATCCAGTGCATCTGTCGGCACAGCGGGAGTACAAGCACAGTCGACGTCGCGTGATCTGGGGCGCTTGCTTGTTTCTCATCGGTGTCGCAGTCATGATCGGTTTTCTGACTCAATCGCTGCCCGTTTCCCTCGTCGGTCTCTTTGTGATGATCGCCGGGGCGCTCGTCTTCGCGTGCAACGCTCGACTCGCCAGACGCGCGTCGAAGATGACGAAACTTCCGCCTTCTGACGGGCGATCTGCGTAAGTCCGTCGCCTATCGAGACCTTTGACGCTACGGCGACCTCTCGTACGACGACGTCGCCCGTGGATCTTCGGCGGCGATTCTCCGACCCGTTCGAATAAGAAGAGCGGCGAAGCCAACGTTTGACAAAATCTCCGCGACAAAGAGTGCGCGCACTGTACCGGTGGCGGACAGCAACGCCAAGAGGTCTCCGCAGAGTTGGAAGAGGAGGAGCACTCTGATTCCCATCGAGGGAGGCCACTGCCGGTACATCCATAGCGAGCCCACTCCCACGAGAACGATGAGCGCCGTGCCGAGGGCAAAGTGAAGGTCCTTCAACACAAGATTCAACGAGTAGACGTATGTGCTGAGCATGACCGAGAGCACGACAGCGCTGTACGCCAGGAGCAAACGGCGAAGTCGTCGAGTCCGCGTATCACCGTCGCTGTAGAGCAGCGCGGCCCGCAGACTATAGAGAGCGAGCAGCGCCAGGGCGATCGTGTAGGGAACGGCGGTCTTGATGTGCAGACCGTAGTTACTCATCCCTCCTTCGTTTCGCTTCAGCACGAATCCGGGATGAATCGCCACGCAGACGCCCACGAAAAAGAGGAACGCGATCTCTCCGCGCGTGACGCACATCACCGCACGCCTCTTGCTAGACACCGCGAGTCGATCGGTCGATGTGGTTCCCCTTGAGACCCTTCGATTTGCTTGGAGCATACGATCGTTCCCGCTACGTCAAAATCGCCTGTGTCAACAAACCAAAATGTGAGCCCGAGGGATTCCCCACGTGTACTCAACAATTAATATATGGGCCATCTGAGAAACTGCGACTCGCCAGATTGAGACGAGTCTTAGTTTTCGTCCCACGACACGAACCGGTGCTCATCAACGCTGAGCGTGCAATCGGGATCGTCGGAGCACACGTGCGTGGCGTCGTCCATCACGATGGCGGTCCCGTGACAGTGTTGGAGATCTTCCTCACACGAGATGCACGTAGTTTCAAGCTTTCGCAGTGGAATCGTCATGGTTTCCAAAGTAGAAAGTCACTGTGACACTCCAGGGAACGCCCGTCGGTATGCGGCGCACTTTCTGAGCCAGCGCGTTTCACGGCTCTTTTCAGGTTCGTCAGCAATCTCGCCCTTTTTTGAAGAAAATTCGAGTCGTGGTAATTTTGACCTGCTGGTCTCTCGCATTACCGAACGAGGAGAAGCAACATGGCACGAGCCACGTGGTCGGGATTTCTGAGTTTTGGACTGGTGAGCGTTCCCGTCGGCCTCTACAGCGCCACGGAAGACCAGACGATTCACTTCAACCAGCTCCGCAAGGGCACCTCCCATCGCATTCGGTACAAGAAGGTGGATGAGGAAACCGGCGAGGAGCTCTCGAGCGAGGACATCGTGAACGGCTATCCCCTCGGCGGAGGCGAGTACGTGGTCGTCACGCGCGAGGAGATGGCCGAAGCCGCTCCCGGCAAGTCAGAACTGATTGAGATCCAGGACTTCGTCGACTTAGAGGAGATCGACCCGATCTTCTTTCGCCAGTCGTACTATCTCGCGCCCAAGGGAAAGGGCGCCGACCGGGCGTACGCGCTGTTGTTGCAAGCCATGCACGAGACAAAGAAGGTCGGCATCGCCACGCTCGTACTGCGCGACAAAGAGCACCTCGTTGCCGTTCGCCCCACCGAGAAGGTGCTCATGCTCGAGACCATGTACTTCGAGGACGAGATCCGCGACCCCGAGGAGGAGCTCGACACGTTGCCGCCCGTCGGTCACGCCAATCCTCGCGAGCTTTCCATCGCGAAGAAGCTCGTCGACTCGCTCACTGATGAGTGGAATCCGAGCCGCTATCAGAACACCTACCGCGAACGAGTCGAGGAACTCATCGAAGAAAAACGCAAGGGTCACGCCGTTGTGCACGGTTCCGAAGAGCGCCCGAAGTCGAACGTCATCGACCTGATGGCCGCGTTGCAAGCATCTATTGAGCGCACGTCGTCCAAGCGCCCCGTCCGCTCGGCCGCTCGAACCACCGGCGCCACGAAGAGCACCAGCCTGAAGGTATCGGCACACCACGAGAAAAAGGGGCTCGACGCCATGACCAAAGCCGATCTCTTAGAACGTGCGGCGAAACTCAAGTTGGCCGTGAACTCGAAGATGACCAAGGAACAACTCATGGATGCCGTGAGTAGCGCCAAACCTGCCGCAAAGAAATCAGCTCAACGGCGTTCATGACTCGCGCCGCGAGTTCGCGGGCGACTCGCTCGCCCCCGAAACCAAAGAAGCTCACTGCTTACCAGTCAAAGCGAGACCCGAAAAAAACGCCCGAACCGATGGGCACGACGAAGCGGGCCAAGGCTAAAAAACAGCCTGCTCTTCCAACCTTCGTCATCCAAGAACACCACGCTCGAGCGCTTCACTGGGACTTTCGCTTAGAGCGAGACGGCGTCCTCGTCTCCTGGGCCCTGCCGAAGGGCCTTCCCGTTGACCCAGGCACCAATCACCTCGCCGTACACGTCGAAGATCATCCCTTCGACTACGGCACCTTCGAAGGCGATATTCCCAAAGGCGAGTACGGCGCCGGACACGTCACCATCTGGGACCACGGCACCTACGACACCGAGAAGTGGCGAAACAACGAGATCATCGTGGTGCTCCACGGCAAGCGCGCCTCGGGACGGTACGTGCTCTTTCAAACCGGAGAAAAAAACTGGATGATTCACCGCATGGATCCGGCGCCCAAGAACTTCGAACCCATGCCCGAAAAGATAAAACCGATGCTGGCCATGGCGGGAGAACTTCCGAAAAGCGACACCGGTTGGGCCTATGAGTTCAAGT
This sequence comes from uncultured Acidimicrobiaceae bacterium, assembly GCA_963803745.1. Lineage (GTDB taxonomy): Bacteria > Actinomycetota > Acidimicrobiia > Acidimicrobiales > RAAP-2 > RAAP-2. Next base: position 29,073 of record CAWDNL010000003.1, read on the forward strand.
GGGATGGCGTTCGCGCCATGGTCTACGTGGATGGAGGCAGGGTGAGAGCACTCACGCGCAATAACTTGAGTCTGAATTCGACCTTTCCCGAACTACGCGACATTGGACTTCACTTAGGTTCGCGCAGGGCAATTCTTGACGGGGAGATCGTCGCGCTCGACAAGAACAATCGCCCGAGCTTCCAGACCCTATCGAAGCGGCTGCACGTCACTTCCAAGACGGCCATCGAAAAACTCACCCACTCGATTCCGGCCAGCTTCTTCGCCTTTGATCTTCTCTATCTCGAAGGACGCAACCTGGTAGATCTGCCCTACGACGAGCGCCGAAGACTACTCGAGTCGCTCAAGCTCAACGGTGAGACCTTCGCCACGCCGCCGTCCATCACCGACACGCGAGGCTCAAAGGTTCTTCGAATCGCCGAAGAACGCGGCCTGGAAGGAGTCGTCATTAAGCGACGTAGTGCGCCCTACTCCCCGGGTCTGCGAAACGGCGACTGGATCAAGGTGAAGAACTTCCACACCCAAGAAGTAGTCATCGGCGGCTGGACCAAGGGCCAGGGCGAGCGCGAAGGCAGCCTCGGCGCGCTCTTGTTGGGCGTGCACACTAATGACGGACTCGCTTACGTCGGAAAAGTGGGTACCGGCTTCTCCGCCGCGACGCGCAAAGAACTCCTCAACCTCTTGGCCCCACTGGCTCGAAAGACGACGCCCTTCTCGACGCCGCTCAGCCACGCCGAGACGATCCTCGCCCACTTCGTTCGCCCCGAGCTCGTAGGCGAAGTTCGCTTCGCGGAGTGGACCAAGGACGGCATCCTGCGCCAGCCCTCCTGGCGGGGGCTTCGAACCGACAAGAGTGCGAAAGAGGTGGTGCGTGAGCCCTGAGCGAGTACTCACCGAAGTTGACGGACGAGAACTGTCTCTCTCCAATCTCGACAAGGTGCTCTACCCCGAGACTGGCTTCACGAAGAGTCAGGTGATCGACTACTACGCACGAGTGGCCGACGTCATGTTGCCTCATATTCGTAACCGCCCCACGACGCTTCGCCGGTACCCTCACGGGGTTGATGGTATGTCGTTCTTCGAAAAACACGCACCCGGCGGGCTCCCCACGTGGATCGACACCATTGAGGTTCCTTCTAAGAGTGGCGACCACGATCCCATCGAGTACATCAATGTGGGTGAGCGTCCGGCACTGCTATGGGCCGCTAACCTCGCGGCCCTCGAGTTCCACGTGCCGCTCTGGCACGTCGCGAAGGGCAAGCCGATACCCGCTCCTCCGGACTACCTGGTGTTCGACCTCGACCCGGGGCCGGGCACGTCGGTTGTTGAGTGCTGTCGAGTCGCACGCTGGGTGGGAGAACGACTTGGCCGCGAGACACTCTTCGCCAAGACCAGTGGATCGAAGGGTCTCCAGCTCTACACCCTCGTACGGCGAACGACGTGGGAGCGCTTAAGCGAGCGAGCGCACGAGATCGCTCAAGCGATTGAACGTGACCACCCGGACCGTGTCGTCTCCACCATGCGAAAGACCCTCCGCGACGGCAAAGTGCTCATTGACTGGAGCCAGAACAACTCCTCTAAGACCACGGTGGCCGCTTACTCACTACGCGCACGAGCCGAACCCACGGTGTCGACACCGGTGACCTGGCAGGAAGTTGACAAGTGCGCGAAGAGCGCAGACCCCAACACGCTGCGTTTTGATTCCGATGACGTCTTGCGTCGCGTAGACAAGTACGGCGACTTGATGGCGCCGCTCACGAGGAAAACTCCCGCTCCCAAGAAACGCACGTAGTCGTCTGCCGGTTCAAGGGCCTAGTGCTAAGTATCTAACGGGCACTGTCGACGAGGAGTGGTGGTTATGAATGGCAAGGTCGTACTCATCACTGGCGCGTCCTCGGGAATCGGACGAGCTTGTGCGGAGCGATTATCGAAGGACGGGTACGCCGTGATCGGGGCAAGCCGTCGATTCGTGAAGGGAGAAGCCTGGCAAACGATATCCATGGACGTTGACGACGACGCGTCGGTCATCGCCGGGATTGAACACATCGTTGGGGAGCACGGCGGACTCGATGCGGTGGTGACGAGCGCCGGATGGGGCCTCGCGGGTGCGATCGAACAGACACCGATCGTCGATGCCCGGGCACAACTTGAGACCAACTTCTTTGGAACCGTGAGAGTGGTGCGTGCCGCGCTGCCCTCGCTGCGAGCCCGTCACGGTCGGGTCATACTAATGAGCTCCATCGGAGGAGTCATCGGTCTCCCCTTTTCGGGTTATTACTCGGCGAGCAAGTTCGCTCTGGAAGGTTGGGCCGAGGCGCTGGCGTGGGAGGTCAAGCCTTTTGGCGTTCACGTGACACTCGTCGAACCGGGCAACTTCAAGACGGACTTCACGACGAGCCGCAGGACCGTTGAAACCACGGAAGATGATCCGTACGGGAGGGCCATGCATAAAGCCATTGGCGTGATGGAGCGCGACGAACTCAAGGGCGCCAACCCTTCGGCGGTCGCCACTCTCGTTGAAAAAGTTCTCACCTCGCCTCGTCCACCCCGCCGAGCAACCGTCGGTCCACTCGGTGAACGAATCGGCCCGCTCGCCAAGCGTCTTCTACCGTCAAGGGTCTTCGAGAAAGCATCAGCGTCCAGCCTCGGCGTCTAAGACCGCCCAGATCGGTGCACCCGTACGCGGCGATACGTTGAGATCATGGAAATGCCCACCGTTATCGAAGCGGCGCGTCTCGTGCGAAGCGGAGAACTCTCCGCCGTTGAACTGACCGAAGAGTCCCTCAGATTGATTAAGGCCACGAACGATGAACTCAACGCCTTCGTCTATCTCGATGCAGAGGGCGCGCTCGGCGCGGCGGCGGACGTCGATCGCGTCGTACGAGTTGGTCAACAAAACCAGCTCGGACCCTTGGCCGGGATTCCTTTCGGTGTGAAGGATCTCGAAGACTGTGCCGGCATGCCCACCACGAAAGGCTCGCGGTGGTACGCGAATGAGCCGGCGAAGACCTCAGACTCAATCCAAGTCGCGCGCCTGCGCGCGTCCGGCGCCATCCCGTTGGGCAAGACCGCCACACCGGAGTTCGGCGCCTGGGCGTACACCGCAAGCCCTCTGCTGGGAGTCACCCGCAATCCGTGGAACCTCGAACGCACGCCCGGAGGTTCGAGCGGTGGTTCCAGTGCCGCCGTCTCTTCGGGCATGGTTCCCTTTGCGACGGCAAGCGACGGTGGCGGTTCCATCCGTACGCCGGCCTCCTTCACCGGACTGGTGGGGCTGCGCACCACCTACGGACGCATCCCCACGCTCGGTGACACGCATCTAGCGCAAAACTCGGTGTCCGGCTCGCTGACCACCTCCGTCGCCGACACCGCCCTGCTCCTCGACCTCGTGGCGGGACCCGACCCACGCGACCGCACGTGTCTGCCCGCACCTTCTGCCAGTTACGTGGACTCACTTACTGAGATCGACTGCAAAGAACTTCGCATCACCTGGTCGAGCGACCTGGGCTTTGCTCTCGTCGATGCAGAAGTTGCTGCTATCTGCGAGCAAGCGGCGAAGAACTTTGCCGCTTCACTAGGTATCCGACTCATCAACCGACCGATCCTTCTCGAGGATTATTCACTGACGTACGCCAACATCGAAGGCGTTGACCGTTTCATTGACATCGAGCGCAAACTGTACGAGGAGAGGCTCGACGAAGTGGATCCTCTCAGTGCCCCGGGTTGGAAGCACTTCCTTGCCAGGACGCTGCCCCAAGCGGCCGAGACCGAGTCCGCTCGCCGCAAGCTGGCTGTCGAGGTAGCGGCTCTCTTTGACGACATCGACTTGCTGCTCACGCCCATGGCGTCGGTACCGCCATTCCCCGCCGAGGGCCCGATGCCCACGGTGATCGGTGACACCAAAGTCCATCGCGGTATGAGTGTGGTCTTGTGCTTCCTCGCCAGCTTGGTGAACCTTCCCGCCATGAGCGTGCCCGCCGGTATTACGAACGGTGGCCTGCCTGTCGGTCTGCAAGTCGTCGGCCCCCGTTTCCGTGAAGACCTCGTCCTTGCGGCATCGGCACGATACGAGTCGGCGCATCCGTGGCCTCGGCTGAGCCCTCGTCGTACACAATTCTCATAGAGAGGTGCTCATGACTGTTACACCACTTCCCGGCGGAACGTTCACCATGGGCGGCAATCTGATGGTTACTCGCGTGGGCTATGGCGCCATGCAGTTAGCGGGTCCGGGCGTCTTTGGACCCCCCGCCGATCGCGATGAGGCCGTCGCGGTGCTTCGCGCGGCGATCGAACTTGGCATCACGCATATTGATACCAGCGACTACTACGGCCCTTTCGTCACCAACGAGATCATCAAGGAAGCCCTCTATCCGTATCCGGACTCACTGCACATCGTCACGAAAGTTGGCGCCTTTCGCGACGCCGAGGGTGGTTGGCCCTCGGCGCTCGCCCCGGCGCAGTTGCGCCAAGGCGTGCACGACAACTTGGAACACCTCGGTCTCGACGTGCTCGATGTCGTCAATCTGCGCGTCGGAGGGTTCGGAAGCCCCAGCGCCGCTTCGATTTCCGAGTCCTTTACGGTGCTGGCACAACTGCAACAAGAAGGTCTCATCAAACACCTCGGCGTCAGCACGGTCTCCGCGGCACAGATCGCCGAGGTGCAGTCGATTGCGCCGGTCGTCTGCGTGCAGAACTTTTACAACCTGGCTCATCGAGTCGACGATGACCTCATCGACTCCCTCGCGGAGCAAGGTATTGCCTACGTTCCCTACTTCCCGCTCGGTGGTTTCTCCCTTCTTCAGTCCCAGGAACTCCAATCAGTCGCCCAGCGTCATGAGAGCTCGGCAATCTCCGTCGCGTTGGCCTGGCTCCTTCAGCGCTCTCCCAACATCCTCCTCATTCCCGGCACTTCCTCAGTTGCGCATTTGCGGGAGAATGTCGCGGGCGCAGCACTCGAGCTCTCCGTTGATGACCTAGAAGAGTTGAACCGTATTGGCACTGAGTGAGGCGAACTCATCGTCAGTCCATCGTCACAAGTCGACGACTCCCTAGGAGCCGCGAGTAGAAGAAAGAGTCTCACCATGGAACTTCGTATATTTTGTGAACCCCAGCAGGGAGCGTCGTACGACGAACTTCTCGCGCTCGCGCTCGCCGCTGAGGAAGGCGGATTCGGAGCGTTCTTTCGCTCCGATCACTACCTCAAGATGGGCTCGGTAAGCGGACTCCCCGGTCCGACCGACGCGTGGGTGACGTTGGCCGGGCTTGCGCGAGACACGACACAAATTCGCCTGGGCACGCTGCTCACGGCCGCCACCTTTCGACTGCCGGGACCCCTCGCCATTAGCGTCGCCGAAGTCGACGCCATGAGCGGGGGTCGGGTGGAGCTCGGCCTCGGCGCGGGCTGGTTCGAGGAAGAGCACACGGCCTACGGCATTCCCTTTCCTTCCGTGGGAGAGCGCTTCGAGAAGTTAGAAGAGCAGCTCGCGATCATCACCGGACTGTGGACGACGAAGGTCGGCTCGACGTTCAATCACACCGGGAAGCACTACCAACTGTCGAGTAGCCCCGCGTTGCCCAAGCCGGTGCAGTCCCCGCATCCACCGATCATCGTGGGGGGTCACGGCCCCAAGCGAACGCCTCGACTCGCCGCGCGTTTCGCCAATGAGTTCAACGTGCCCTTTGCGCCTTTTGAAACGAGCAAGTCGCAGTTCGAACTCGTGGACGAGGCCTGCAGAGCGGTTGATCGTGATCCTTCGTCAATGATCCGCTCCGTCGCCCAGGTGGTCTGTTGCGGGCGCGACACCGCCGAAGTGGCTCGCCGAGCGGCCAACATCGGTCGTGAAGTCGAAGAACTCTCTAGCAACGGACTAGCCGGTACACCGGCCCAGCTGATAGAGAAGATCGCGACGTATGACGAGATTGGCGTCTCGAGAATCTACTTGCAGGTATTGGACGTGCACGACCTCGAGCACGTCGCGCTCATCGCCGACCAAGTGCTCAGCGCAGTGCGCGGCTAAAGCACCGTGGGAACAGTCGTCTCCTGCGACGTCAAGTCTTCTCTAAAACGGCGACGTAGGGCTCGCTCGAACCTTTGGCTATGACCTGTGTCATACGCCAACCCGTGCCGTGAAGTATCTCCTTCATCTCTGTGCGTGACACGAACAGCCAGTCGAACCACGAACCAACTTCTCCCCCGTAGTGATAGCGAAAGCGCGCCTGACCCGGCGCGTTCCCCCGCTCAAGATTGCGACGGTAGTACCGGCGGTCCATGGCTGGCGCCCCGCCAACATAGGCATTGGTGCTCTCGGCGAGAATCCGGGTTCCCGGTTTCGTATGTCTCGCCCACTGCGACAAACGTCGTTGAGCGCCTTCCGGGGTGGCGAAGAGACCGAAATTGTTCCCGAACAGCACAATGGTGTCGAAGCTTTCAAGTTGTCGCTCCAAGCGTTCGAGCGAAAGGCACCAGACCTCGTGCACACCGCGCATCGTGGCCGCGATGACGGCCAGCGGCGACGCATCAAGGCCCACCACGTCGACGCCGCGATGCTGTAGAGCAAGTGCCACCCGGCCCGCACCGCACCCCACATCGAGCACTCGGCCGCGCGCGAAACGTACGGCATGACGTTCCGCTGAGGGCCACCCGCGAATTCCGGAGAGGTAGACCTCAGGCCCCGCTCCAGTTTCGAAGTAACCGTCATCGCGCTCGATCATCTCTGGCGTTGTGCCGCCATTCACCCAGTCCACTAACGCGTGGCCAAAGACGTCTGCACCACTGCGCTCCAAGGGCGACTCAGTCCTCTTCCCCGGGCTCGGGCAGCGATCGATAGAGGTCGGGTCGCTGGAGAGTCAAGACGGCTATCTGTGAGCGACGACGACTCACTTCACTCGTGTCGATCGTGGCGACGAGCACGTCTTCGCCGTCTATGTCAGATTCGCTCAGCACTTCGCCCCAGGGCCCGATGATCATCGAGTGGCCGAAGGAAGAGAGGCCCTCCGCCGTAACGCCGGCCTGAGCCGCGGCGATGACGTACGCATGATTTTCGATCGCCCGGGCTCGAAGTAGGACTTCCCAGTGGACTCGCCCGGTCGCCACGGCGAAGGACGACGGCACCGCGAGCACGGTCGCGCCGTGGGCGCTGAGGCGTCGATAGGTCTCGGTGAAGCGCAGGTCGAAGCAGACCGAAAGTCCTAACGCGAAGCCCGGCGCGTCCGTCACTACCAGTTGATCGCCGGCCGCGATGCTTCTCGACTCGTACTGTTCAACTTCGCCCGGCACGTTGATGTCAAAGAGGTGGCCCTTGCGGTACGTGGCGACGACCTCGCCACTCGGCGCGATGACGACACTGGTGTTGAAACTCTTCGAGGGATCAGGTGAAAGCTCCAGCATGCTTCCGAGGTGCAGCGTGACATTGCCCTTCTTCGCAACCTCTCCCATACACGCAGTCGTCGGTCCTGGAATCGTTTCGGCGACCGCCCGATAGTTCGATGTCGGTCCGCGGTAGTTGAAGTACTCCGGGAGTTGAACGTAGGTCGCCCCTCGATCAATGGCCGAGCGCGCCAGTGCAATCGCACGCTCGACGTTCGCCTCCGGATCAGCGCCCGAAGCGAGTTGCGCCGCCGCGACACGCACTTGATTGGTCGTCATTGCTCAGCCCCCTAAGACCATGTTCGCAGAACTCTCGCCCCGCCGTCGATCCGCGTTTGCACGTTCACGGCGTGGAGGCGAGCTGGTCAAACAGAGAAGCCCTGATCGCTGGTCGACTCCCGAAGGTAAGGAGCAACGTGGCCTCACGAGAGGTGCGCTCAGCGACGTCGCCGCTCAGCACCGAGGAGCTACCGCGATGCACGCAGAGTGTGCTGGCGGCTCGCGCCGCGAGCGCCGATGCTCGAGCCCGTGCCTTGGGCATGGTCTCCACGTCAGCGGCGTCGAGGTCCGCCCGAGCGTCCCTCAGTTCATCATCGAGGCTCGACTCTCCGATCAGAGAACAACATCGCCGCGTCACTCCCAAGGCCAACGAACCATTCAGTCGAAGGCCCACGCCGGACTCTTGGCCAGGGTCGAGGGCGACCTGTGAGACGAAGCGGTCACGATCGACAGCTAGCGACTCAAATGAAAGACCCACCGTGGCGGTCGCGTTGATCGCCGCCAGTTGGTGCCGGATAACGAGGAGCCCCGGCTGTTCGTCGGGCGTTACCAGCAGGTTGACGACGGTGTCATCGGGCCCACGAGCCGCCACGAAGAGTTCATCGATGAGTCCCCAACCACTCACCCACGGCGCGTCGCCGTTGAGAATCCACCCGCCCGCCGTCGGCGTCGCCGTCAGTCGTGGCGGACCAGGCAACAGGCCGGACAGCGCCACGCCTCCTTTTAATTCGCCTCGAATAACCTTCGTTCGAAGTGCGGCGAGCGTGGCGGTCGCCTCGTCGAAGAGGACCGCGGCGAGGAGTCGAAAATGTTGAATCCAAACGAACGTCGAGGCGAGACACCCCACCGCTAACTCCTCGACCACTCCGCAGAGCTCTGGGAGTTCCATTCCGAGCCCGCCTTCTGCTACCGGCGCGAACGCCCCGTAGAGTCCGAGCTTGGCGAGCGCGTCGAGATGATCGATCGGAAGAAGTGATGCTCGATCGACCTCGGCCGCGTCGATCGAGAACTCTTCGGCGAGTCGCGCCAACTCAACTTTGAACTCACCCACCGTCGCCACCGTCACCTTTGTACGCGGATCTTTCCACGAAGTCTGCGCCGCGCGGAAGTGTACTGTCTGGTACATGAGCCAGCGACTTTCGCCCCCGTTTCGAGCCGATCACGTCGGCAGTCTCCTGCGCCCGCCTGAACTGCTCGACGCTCGAGCAGCCTTCGCCGAGGGGCGCATAGAGATCGAGGACCTGAGAAAAGTGGAAGACCGCGCCATTCGCGACGCGGTGACGCTCCAAGAAGACCTGGGTTTTCAGTCCGCCACCGACGGTGAGTTTCGTCGCACCTCGTGGCACATGGACTTCATCTACCAACTCGGCGGCATTACCCGGACCGAGGAGCAGCTGCAGGTGGCCTTTAAGAATGCCGAGGGCACGACGTCCTTCACCTCCGCGGCACTCAAGGTGAGCGATCGCGTCACCATCGAGGACACGATCTTCGCCGATGCCTTTACGTTTCTTAAGTCGGTGGTAAAGACGGCCGTGCCCAAACTGACTATCCCCTCGCCCAGCATGGTTCACTATCGCGGCGGCGCGGCGGCGATCGACCCCGCAGTCTACGCCGACGTTGATGAGTTCTGGAACGACTTAAGTGCTGCTTATGCCGAAGAGATTCGACGTCTCGGCGAGCTCGGGTGTACGTATCTTCAGCTCGACGACACGTCACTCGCCTACTTGAATGACCCGGCGCAGCGCCAGATGATCGCCGAGCGGGGCGATGACGCGGAGCACCAACACCTGCGCTACATCAAACAGATCAACGCCGCCCTCGCCGGTCGTCCCGAAGGGATGGCCGTCACCACCCACTCGTGTCGAGGAAACTTCCAGTCCTACTGGGCGGCCGAGGGAGGCTACGACTTCGTGGCCGAGGCACTTTTCAGCGAGCTCAGGGTCGACGGATTCTTTCTCGAATACGACGACGAACGCTCCGGTGGCTTCGAACCTCTGCGCTACGTGCCCAAGGGCAAGATGGTCGTCCTCGGACTCGTCACCACCAAACGCGGAGCTCTCGAAACCAAGGACCAACTCAAACGACGCATCGACGAAGCCAGTCAGTTCGTGCCGTTAGACCAGATCTGCCTCTCGCCACAGTGTGGCTTCTCCTCGACGGTGGAGGGCAACAGCATCACGTTCGACGAAGAGGTCGCCAAACTTCGCCTCGTTGTCGAGACGGCCCGCGAGGTCTGGGGTTAAGTCGACGAGCGGTGACGCGGAATCGGGTTAAATCAGTCCGCCGTCGGCGTAGAGAACCTGGCCATTGATCCAGCGAGCGGGGCCCGCGAGAAACGCAACGATGGCGGCGATGTCCTCGGGCCGGCCCAGTCGACCCAGCGCCGGCATCGAAGCGAGCGTGTCGATGGCTGCCTGGTCCCTGCTCCCCAGAAACATCGGTGTCGCGACGGGACCGGGAGCAACGGTGTTCACCGTGACGTCACGGCCTTTGAGCTCCTTCGCCAGAATCATCGTGATGACATCGACCGCACCCTTCGTCGCCGCGTACGCGGCGTAGGTTGGCACGGCGCGACGGATGACCGAGGTCGAAAAGTTGACGATGGCTCCCCCACTACGCACCTTTCGAACGGCCTGTTGGTCGACGACAAAGGTCCCTCGAAGATTTACGCGGACAATTTGATCAAAGTCGTCGAGGTCGAGATCCGCCAGCGTCGACAGTTTCAAGATGCCCGCCGTGTGCACGACGACGTCGACTCCTCCGTATTGCTGCTCGGCCACTTGGAAGAGAGAGGCCATGTCCGCTTCGTCCGCCACGTCGCCACCAGCCGCGATGGCCGATCCACCGGCAGCCGCTATTCCTGCGACGACTTCCTCGGCGAGACCGCGATTGCTCGAGTAGTGCACGACGACGGGCATGCCGTCGCTGGCCAGTCGTTCGGCGACCGCTCGGCCGATGCCACCCGATCCACCGGTCACGATGGCCACCCTTGGTTCTTGCGAACTCGGCGTTGTCATACCATTCTTCCTCTCGCGTTCTGTCGCTTTTTATCTTGCGTACGAATGTAGGGGGGCGCGCGTATTTCGAATCGGCAAGTCCGGGCGCTATTTCGCGCGGTCGCGCCGACTCTTTGACCACTTCTTGTCGCGTTGGTAAAGACTCGCCAGTCGCTCAGCCTGATTTCGATAGAGTTCCGCAGTCTTCGGCGAGGGGTGAAATGTTGTGCCCGAAACATTCAACGCGACCTCGTTGAGGGTGCGCCGTTTTAGCGCTACTGAGGCGAGTAAGGCCACACCACGTAACTGGGCGAGCAGCGGATCGGGCACCTGCACGACGTCTCGACCCAAAGTGTCGGCGTAAATCTGACACCAGAGCGTTGATTGCGCTCCCCCGCCGAGGAGATGCACCGGTGAGAGCGTGTGGCGCGTGAATTTCTCCACGTAGGTAAAGAGCCACGCGCTGTTCGCGGCGACGCCTTCCATCACGGCGCGAATCAGGTCCGCCGAGGACGTCGTAATCGAGAGATTCGTGAATCCCGCGCGCAGTCGTTTGTTGCCGACGGGCGAACGCTCCCCCACCAGCCACGGGGTGAAGATGGCGCCGTTGGCGCCGGGGGGCGACGTTGCCGCGAGTTCGGTCATCTCTTCGAAACTCCTAACTTCGCCGCCGCCCGCGAGCACGCCCTGGAGCCATTCCAGCGCTTTGGCACCCGTGTCTTGGGAGTTGATCATCACGTAGGAGTCATTCGTGAGTCCGGGCACCGAGGCGATGGAGTGCGTGATGTCCGTCTTCTTTGTCGGTACCGGACAGCTGATCCACGACGTAGTCGAGAGCGCGAGGTGCGTGTCGTAGAGCGCGGTGGCGCCTGAACCGATGGCGGCGGCGTGCAAATCCGGCACGCCAGTGATGACGACGGTGTCGCTTGTTAGTCCCAGGTTCGAAGCGACCTCGGGCGCGATCGCGCCCACGACCGAGCCGAAGGGCACCAGAGGCGGAAGATACGACGTGTCAATGCCGACGAGTGAGGCGAGGTGGGCGTCGTAGTCGTATCGATCGAGGTGGCGGTTATCGGTCATCCACATCGCGAGTCGCGACGCGTGCGTGGCTGAGGCGACGCCGCTAAAGCGCATGGTCAGATAGTCGACGGGCTCCATGAACCACCTCGTTCGTGCCACCCCGTCGGGTTGTTCATGAGTCAGGTACAGCACCTGTCCTACCGGGTCGGCCCCCGTGGGAGAGGGACCACCACCGGTCTTTCGCATGAACTGCAGTGCCTTTCTGGCGTTGTAGCCCTGGAAGGATCCACCGATCGCCGGGCGCGAGTAACGCCCTCCCCTCGTGTCGAGCCACGTGAGGCACCGTCCCGTGGGCACGCCGTTCGCATCGACCGGCACCGTGGAGGCGTACTGGCCGGTGACGGCCACGGCCCGCACCCGAGGGGCACCCTCGGCGCCGTCGAGCAGACGCTTCGACGCGTCCAGAATCAACGTCCACCACTCTTCGGCGTCCTGGGTCGCTTCACCGTCGCTGGCGTAACGGGTCGTGACGTGGTGCACTTCGTGGGCCAGCACGTCGCCATCCAACGTGACAAGGGCGACCTTGGGCCCGCCGGTCCCGAGGTCGATGCAGAGAGCGACCTCCGCTTCGATCACGGTGCCGGCACGGAAGACTGATTGTCCATCATGTCGGCCATGACGCCCTTGATGAAGACGTCGGCGTCGTCGCTCGGCCCACCGGCCACGCCGCCGTAGATCGCGCCCGACTTCGCCGGCTCGTCCTCGTGTTGAGTCGCATACTCGACCGCATCAGCGAGGTCCTTCTCCCACTTCTCCGCTACGCCGGGTTGTGTTTGAGGACGCGTGACCGCCATGTGCAGCGCGTTGGGGTACTGCTGACCGTTGAGTCGCCACCCGCGAGTTCGGAGGAAATCATTTACCAAATAGACATCGAACTCATCTGAGGTAAAGGAGAAGAGAAAGGACGGCTTGCCGAGTATTCGCAGCGACGGGTGGCTTTGTACGGCCGCTTGCATGGTGGCGGACGTGGAGAAGATCTGCTCCGCGTAGTTGCGATAGCCCGAACGGCCCAAGTGCACCATGGCGGCCCAGGTCGCCGCCAGAAGGCCAGCCGAGCGCGAACCGTCCATGCCCGGCGAGCAGTACTTGCCACCCGACCAGTCGGTCAAGTAGAAGTACTGGTCGTTGCGCATGGCCTTGTCGGCGAAGCACAGCACGCTCGTGCCCTTCAGCGCATAGCCGTACTTATGGGTGTCGGCGGAGATGGTGGTCACCCCGGGCACCGCGAAGTCGAAGGGTGCGATGTCGTAGCCGAGCTCGCGGCCGAAGGGCAGGATGAAGCCACCGAGACAGCCGTCCACGTGCAGCCCGATCTCGTGTTCGAGAGCGAGCGCGCCGAGTTCGCCAATGGGATCGATCGTGCCGTAGCCGTAGTTGCAGGCCGAGCCAATGAGGGCGACGGTGTTGTCGTCGATGTGTGACATCACCCACTCCAGGTCCACCTGAGTGGTCGTGGGGTCGACCGGAGCGACTCTCATCTCCACGCCGAAGAGGTGGCCCGCTTTGGCGAAGGCCGGGTGCGCCGTCTCAGGCTTGATGATGTTGGGTCGACCGGTCCTTGGGTAGTGCTCACGGTACGCGAGGACGGCGTGCGCAATAGAACCGGATCCACCGGAGGTGACGAGGCCGGCGGGTGTGGAGTCTGTGAGCGCTCCCGCTCCCAAGAGGTCGAGCGTCATGGCGATGACCTCGGCCTCGAACTTGGTCGAACTAGGGCACATGTCGCGCTGAAGAGAGTTGACGTAGGAGAAGTTGGAGAAGGCCTCATTCAGAAAGTCATAGTGATCGTGATCACCGCAGTACATGGTGCCGGAGCACTGACCGCCTTCCCATACGGGGTTCTCCGCCTTGGACATCGTCGAGAGAACCTCGAGCACTTCGTCTTTGTCGGTGCCCTCTTCGGGGAGTGTTCGGTGAATCTCGAACTGCCCCTCGTACGGAAACCCAGCCATATTTACTCTCCTCATGCGTGCTACATAGAGAGTAAGCGACGGTTTCGGCCCTCCGTTAACGTGCGCTCATGTAGACGAAGCGTGTCTAGGGGAGGAGATTTCAATGTCGACGCTGACTTCCACGCGACCCACGATCGCCGTTCTTGGCGTGGGGGAAATGGGCACGCCGATGGCCGCCCGATTGCTCGACGCCGGCTTCGAGGTGCGACTCTGGAGCCGACCGCCCGGACCGCCCGCAGCACTCGTCGAGGCCGGAGCGAGCGTCGGCGCCACACCCGCTGACGCCGTGCAGGGCTCTCACTTCGTGTTGACCATGCTGCCCGATGGCCCCATCGTGCAAGAAGTGATGTCCGGTAAAGGCGGCGCCCTCACCACCATTGACTCAGACGTTACGTGGTTGCAGATGAGCTCCGTCGGCGTCGTGTGGGCGGAGAAGCTGGGCACTCTGGCGGCCAAGCACGGCGTTACTTACGTGGACGCACCGGTCTCCGGAAGCACCGGACCGGCCAAATCGGGGACCTTGATCATCCTCGCCAGTGGTCCCGACGAATCGCACGACGTTGTGGCGCCCGTATTCGACGCTCTCGGCAAGGAGACCGTATGGCTCGGCGCCGCAGGCAGCGGCTCCAAAGCGAAGTTGGTGCTGAACAACTGGCTAGTCGATCTCATCGAAATGACCGCCGAGACAGTGCACTTCAGCGCGGGACTCGGCCTCGATCCGCTCGTCGTCGTGAAACTGCTCGAGGACGCCCCCATCGGCTCGCCATACGCGGTGGCGAAAGCTCGAAGCATGCTGAGCGGCGACTTCACGTCCCAATTCGCACTCCGGCTCGCACTTAAAGATGCGAAACTCTCACTCGAAGCGGCGCGGGCCGCAAACGTGGAACTTCGATTGACCGAGAGCCTCATCGAGTCGTGGCAGCGCGTCGTCGACAACGGGCGTGGCAATGACGACGTGTCGGTCGTATTCGCCGAAGAGGGAGTCTCTCGATAGCTCGGGCAGCCTTTGGCGTGGTGCGTAATTTCGCTCAGGTGGCGGGCGCCATCACCAAACAGCTCGTGGTAGCGGTCGCAACTACTTTGCCGGCACCGTCGACGATCTCGGCGCTGGCGAAGGCCACGCGACGCCCGGGCTTCGTCACCGTTCCCGTCGCTCGAAGAGTCCCCGAGTCCACCGTGACTGCTCGAAGGTAACTGACGTTGAGGTCAATGGACGTGTACGTGAAGCCCACGTCGAGCGTCGTCTGCACGGCGCAGGCGCTCACGGTATCGGCAAGGGTGCACACCAGTCCCCCATGAACGACACCGATGGGGTTGTAGACAGACTCATCGGGTTCGCACTCGAATACCACGGTCCCCGGCTCGACCTCCATCATGCGCATTCCCATCAGCACGGCAAAGGGCGGCGGAGGCAACTTTCCGTCGCGTATCGCCCGCAGGAACTCGATGCCACTCATCGTGGAGACGACCGACGCACTGATCATCGGGTCCTGCCACTCGACGAGTCTGCTCCTTGGCGGCGTTGCGGGCACTTCATCTCCCTTCGAGAGTGGCACTCTGCGACTTCAGACGGGGTACGCGACAGTTCGAACGATCGCGACGTCGCCCGCGTTGACTTCAACGCCTCGTTCGTCGATGAAGCCGACGTGCAACGCTTCATCGGTACCCTTTCGACGACGAGCCATCGTGGGTCCTCCCTCGCGCGGCAAATGATCGTCGCCCCACTGCTGCAAGGCGGACAACACGACCAACAACTCTTCGCCCGCCACCGTCAGATGGTAAGCATCCCGTGACCTGGCTCCTGGCTCTCGATAGCGGCGTCGTTCCAGGACCCCGAAATCGACGAGCGTATTGAGTCGATCAGCCAAGATGTCGGGGGCAACGCGAAGACTGCTCCGGAACTGATCGAAACGAGTAACGCCGCTCAAGGCTTCACGCAAAATAAGGATTGTCCATCGCTCGCCCAAGACGTCAAGGCTTCTTTGGATTGAGCAGTACGGGCTCAGTTTCGTCACCATGGACTCATGCTACACCTGAGTTGCTCTTTCCAAGCCAGCATGCTAGGTTCGGAATTCCAACCTAGGAGACGAGCATGAACATCGACGGATGCACGGCGTTAGTCACGGGCGCGAATCGCGGGCTGGGCCGACATCTCGCTGAACAACTGCGCGATCGCGGTGCCCACGTCTACGCGACAGCTCGCAACCCGGACTCAATTGAACTGGCAGGAGTGATGCCACTCGCCCTCGACATCACCGACGCGACGTCGATTTCCGACGTCGCGCGTCGTACCGGCGACGTATCGCTCCTCATCAACAACGCGGGTTCATCTACCGGTGCGGGACCATTGACGGGGCCACTCGAAGATATTCATCTCGAGATGGACACGCACTACTTTGGTACGTTGCTCATGGCGCGTGCCTTCGCTCCCCAGCTCGCGACGCACGACGAGAGCGCGATGCTCAACGTCCACTCGGTGCTCTCGTGGCTTCGGTGCGTACTGCGCCGCCAAGTCAGCGGAGTGGTCACTCACCAACAGCCTGCGCCAGGAACTCTTCGAGCAGGGCACCAGGGTGAGCTCTTTACACGTGGGCTATATGGACACGGACATGGCCCGCAGCATTACTGACGCCAAGAGCGACCCGGCGGACGTGGCGAGAATCGCCCTCAACGGTATTGAAGCGGGTGAAGTGGAGATTCTCGCCGACGACGTCAGTCGGATGGTGCTCGCCGGCCTCTCGGGCGGCGTCGCGGCGTGGTACCCAATGGTCTCCTAAGCGAGACGCCGAGACAGCGTCCACTGCGCTTTACGCAGCGGTGGTCGTGCGAAAGCGTCGCAACGCCAGCGGAATACAGATGGTCATAATGAGCAGGCACCAGAAGACCATGGATATCACCGGGTGAGTGAGCTGCCACGAACCGGTCGAATGCGTGCCCTGGCTGAGGTAGCGCACTGAGGCGACGAGCGAGGACAGCGGGTCCCACTCGCCGATAACACGCGGGACTAGTTTCATTCCCGAAATGGGAACGAAGGCACCGGCGAGAAAGGACAAGGGGAAGACAATGGCGAAGCCGATGCCCTGCATGGCGTCGGAGCTTTTCACGATCATTCCCATGAGAACGCCGAACCACGTAAACGCGGTGAGGCCTAAGAGGATCAAACCGACGAGCTCAAAGCCAGAGACAATCGTCAAATGTGGTCGCCACCCGAGTCCGATACCCATCGCCGCGACGATGACCATGCCGAGAATCTGCTCCAAGATTTGGCCGATCACTTGGGCGGAAATGACCGACAGTCGCGTGACGGGGAGGGATCTGAAACGATCGACCACCCCGCTCGTGAAGTCAAGCGATGTGGCGACGCCCGCACCGATCACACCGAAGGCGAGGCTTTGCCCGATGAGTCCCGGCAGTAAATAGTTCTGGTAGGTCATGCCGGTGATGTGAATCGCGGAACCGAAGACGTAGAGGAATAAGAGTGTGAAGACGATGGGCTGGATCGTCACGTCACTGAGGCGCGAGGGCACGCGAGGAATGGTCCGTAGTCCCCTGCCGATAAGAAGGCCCGTTTCTCGCAGATAACGAGCAAATCGATTCGGCCGTGCGGGCAGTGCCTCGTAGGTGGAAGGTGTCGCCTCGATTAATAGTGCAGTCATTGCAGTACTCCTTCGAGTTCGTTGTTATCAATCGGTGAGTCGAGTGGCTGACCAGTGAAGGCTAGGAACGCGTCGTCCAGCGTCGGGCGACGCAGAGCAATTTCGTCGACCTCGACGTGGAGGTCGCGAATAGCGCTCGCGACCACGGCGAGATCGTTTACATCGTTCGGCGCGGGAATCGAGACCATGCGCTGCTCGCGCGAGGTCGTGAGTTCGAACTTCGAGGACAGCCCACTAACCAATCGTTCGAGTCCAGCGCCGTCGGCTGCAATAACGTCCACGCGCTGGTCCCCGATGCGCGCTTTTAAGTCGTTCGCCGTTCCCGCGGCGGTCGCGCGACCATGGTCGATGAGCACGATGTAGTCGGCCAGCGCATCGGCCTCCTCTAAGTACTGCGTCGTAAGAAAGAGCGTGACTCCCGAGGCGACAAGCTCTCGAATCGTGGTCCACACGACTTGGCGGCTTCGCGGGTCCAGACCGGTCGTGGGCTCGTCGAGGATCAGGACCTGCGGCTGGACGACGAGGCTCGCCGCTAAGTCGACGCGACGACGTTGACCGCCCGAGACTGACTTGACGAGCTTGTCGCGGAACTCACCGATATCGAATCGCTCGATGAGATTCTCGGTGACGCGCGTGGCGGACTTGCGTGAGTAGCCACGCAGCCGCGCCATCAACATGAGGTTCTCCGTCGCCGTGAGATTGTCTTCCAACGCCGCGAACTGTCCCGTCAGCGACAGCACGCTGCGAACCGCGTCGGGCTCTTTCACCACGTCGTGCCCGCACACGGTGGCCGTGCCGCTCGTCGGCTCTATGAGGGTCGCGAGCATGCGCACGATGGTGGTCTTACCCGCGCCGTTGGGCCCGAGCAGCGAGACGATGGAACCGGATGAAACTTCCAGGTTGAAATCATCAACCGCGGTGAACTCACCGAAGGTCTTCGTGAGGCCGTCGGTGACGACGACCAGTTCGTTAGTTGACATGGGACTCCCTTCCGCAGTGAATAGTACAGTAACTAAAAAGATTTAGCAACTAGAAATTTAGTGAATTTCGCGTTACACTTGAGTTATGAGTAAGTGGGACGCAGAAGACAGCGCGAATCTGGGTGAATTCCGCCAGTCCCTTCGCGATCACCTACCCGGTGAACTTCCCGAGATCCAAGGGCTTCGAGAGCGCAAGAAGACTCTCATGCGTCAGCTCATCTCCGATACCGCGACGCTGTTATTTCTAGAGCGAGGCTTCGATGAGGTAACGATCAGTGAAATCGCGGCGGCCTGTGATGTCTCAGAAAAGACCATCTACAACTACTTCCCCACCAAGGAGTCGCTCCTATTAGACCGCGAAGAAGAGTCAGCGCAGTGGATTCGAAGGGCCCTCGGCCCCGGCGCCGAACACGTCTCGCCGACCGACGCCGTGGTAAAAATTCTGTCCGACGAGATGGATCGCTTCGTCTCGCAGCTCGACAGCGCCACCGACGTGGACTTTCATCTGATCCTGCGCTTCAACGACCTCATTGAATCGACACCGGCGTTGAAGGCCGCGCGCGCCGACATGATGGACCGGCTCGCCCAAGTGGCCGCCGAGGCTCTCGCCGCTCGTGCGGCGGTCGACCCGAATGACCCGGAGCCTCAGATCGCCGCCGACGCATTGCTCGGCCTCTGGCACATTTACTACCGAGCGATCATCAAGTACTCCAACGAAGGGCTCCCCCTGAGTGGAATACGTGACGCCGTGATGAACGACGTTCGACGAGCTGGTCGACTCATCGACACCGGTCTGTGGTCCTTCGCGACGGTGGTACAGGGAGAAAGCGGTCGCCAACAGTTCAAAGCCGCCTCCGATGCGTCGATCGAAGCCCGGCGCCAAGTAATGAACGCCATAAAAGAAGCTCGCGACGCGTGGCGAGTCCTCAAAACCGAAGTGGAAAGCCGGGGCCGCGAAGAGCGCGACTCGATGCGACGGACGCACGAGCAGATGCATCGAGACGCTCAAGAGATCAAACGCCTGGCCCAGCGCCAGCGCCAGGAACTAAAGCAGGCCGTCAAGCAGGCTCGTAAGTCAGGCCGTCCGAAGAGTTCCTAGGCGCCGTCGAGAGCCCGCGCGAATAGGTTTCGCTCGACGCCATTTAGTCTCAGGAAAGAGATCTCGAGTCGAACTACTTCGAGCCTCTGAAACATTCTTTGGAGCCAAGGGAGAAGGCAGATATGAATGCTCAGGAACTGCTGACCAAGGCCAGCAACAATCTCTCGGTAGCGCGCGCCTTTGGCAAGGCGTACGAGAAGGACGGGCTGTACATCATTCCGGTCGCCTTGGTGGCGGGGGGTGGAGGCGGCGGCGAAGGGCCCGCGGGCCCGGGGTCGACGTCGAGCGAGGCTGACAAGGCCGTCGAAGACGAAGGGGATTCGTCGAACCCATCGGGTGCTGGATTCGGAGGCGTGGTCTTGCCCATGGGCGCCTACGTCGTGAAAGACGAAGAGGTTCGCTGGGTGCCTGCGGTGCACGTCACCTTGATCGCGCTCGCCGCAATCGGCTTGCTTCGACTCATTGCAAGATCGTCTTTTAAGTCTCACCAGCGTCATCACGGTTAAAGAGACGCTGAAAACAACAGCCCAACAACTTTCTGTCGTTCATCAAATATTCCACTCCCCTCACCTAACGTGGAGTGCGTGAAACTTGACGTGTATCGCAGCTGCTCTCGTAAGGAGAAGGGCGAGGTACTCAACGTCTTCTGGCACTCGAACGTGCAGGCACCGGCGCGCATTCAGCTGGCCGCCGTGCAGTACGGCCCTTACGCCGTCATCTGCCTTATCGCTGTAGCCCTTGAGTTGGCCCTGATCATCGGCCTTTCCATGAGCCGTGCCGATGTCGTGGGTGCCGTGGCCGCGATCTTCGAAGCGCTCGTGGTGGTCTCACTGTGGTGGGCGCTCGTGCGAACTCGCAGCATGCGTCGCGAGGTTCGTTGACTCTCTAGTAGTTCGAGAGCATCCGGCTGTTACGTAGCCAACGCGTCGCTTGTTGACGCACCGACATTCTGACCGTCAATCGCTTTGCGAAGTAAGTGAGCGAGCTTCGCTCGCTCCTCTTCATTCAATGCGCCGAGGATTTCGTCCTCGAGTGTCTGTTGCGCCGCTTCCGCGCGATGCAGAGCATTGCGCCCTTCGTCGGTCATGGACACCAAGTGGCGACGTCGATCCGTAGGATCGCGACGACGCTCGACTAGATCGGCCGACTCGAGGTCGTTGAGTAACAGCACGCAGTAGTTGGTGTCAATGCACAGACCTTCGACGAGCGCCTGCTGCGTGGTCTCGTCGTAGTCGCGCAGATACGAGAGCGCGGCGAGCTCCTTCAGGGTTTGACCGATCAACTCGGGCGAGCTTTGTCGGCTTATGAGACGTGACAACTGGGTGAGCAGCAGGATCGGTCCGGTGGACGAATTTTCATCCATAGAACTTAATGGTAGTGATGTGTCGATATTCATGCTATCATGATTATAACGCTTACGCGATCATAAAGATACGCAGCTGATAGTTCCCACCCTAGCAACGAAGGATTCCAACAATGACTCAAATTTCTGCGACTTCACCAGGAACAATCGATCGGCGACGCTGGATCGCCCTCATCGTCGTCTGCCTGGCCATGCTCATGAGCGCCCTCGACTCCTCCATCGTGAACGTGGCGCTGCCCTCAATCCAGCGAAGCCTTCACTTCTCACAGTCGGGCCTCACGTGGGTCGTGGACGCCTACCTCATCGCCTTTGGCAGCTTTCTTCTCCTCGCGGGACGCCTCGGCGACCTGCTCGGGCGAAAGAAAGTCTTTCTCAGCGGCGTCGCGCTCTTTACCACGTCGTCACTCATCTGCGCGCTCGCCCAGAACCAGGCGACGCTAATCACCGCGCGTTTCTTTCAAGGTCTCGGCGGTGCAGTGTCGACATCGGTCATTGTCGCGATCATCGTCACTGAGTTCACCGGGGCGGCCGACCGCGCCAAAGCCATGAGTTCCTACCTGTTTGTCGCCGTTGGCGGCGGATCGATCGGCCTTCTCGTCGGTGGCGTCTTGACTCAAGCGGTCAACTGGCACTGGATCTTCGTGATCAACGTGCCCATCGGCGTCATCACGCTCGTCTTGGGTTCGCTGCTCATACAAGAGAACGAGGGTTTGGGCGTACGCGAAGGCATAGACATCACCGGTTCACTGTTGATGACCGCGTCACTCATCCTCGGGATCTACGCGATTGTGACTTCGTCGACCTACGGATGGCTCTCCTCGCACACACTCGGCTTCGGTGCCGGAGCGCTTGCGCTCGCCAGTGTGTTCATCTTCGTCGAGTCACGCGTCGCCAAGCCCATCATGCCGATGCGAATTCTGCGACTTCGCAGCCTCACCGCGTCCAGTGTGGTGCGAGGGTTGACTTTCTCCGCGATGTTCGCCGTCTTCTTCTTCGGCGCTCTCTACATGGAGAAGGTGTTGGGCTATGGGCCGCTACACACGGGGATCGCCTTCTTGCCGATGACCCTCGCGATGGCCGCCATGTCGCTCGGCGTCACGAGCCGTCTGCTCGTTCGCTACGGCCCCATGAAGCTGCTCGTTGCCGGTATGACCGCGGTCATCACCGGCTTGCTGCTCCTGTCGCGCACCGGCGTGCACGCTGACTACGCGACGTCGATCTTGCCCGCCCTGTTGTTGCTCGGTGTCGGCATGAGCATCTCGGCCGTGCCGCTGCTGACTATCGCCATGGCGGACGTACCGAAGACCGAAGCCGGCCTCGCCTCGGGCATCGTGAACGTGTCGATGTGGCTTGCATCTTCCGCCGCGTTGGCGATCTTCGGCACGCTCGCCGCCAGTCGCACGCGGGCTTTGTCCATCCCGGGCACGAGTCTTAACAGCGCGCTGGTCGCCGGATACCACGAGACGTTCTTCATCGGCGCACTCTTCGCCGCCGTCGGACTTCTCGTGACCGTCGTGGTCCTGCGCGCCCCGGCGAAAGACGTGCTCGACGCTCGCGAGTTGGCTTCCTTCGATGCGGGCGAACTAGAGGAGTTCGACCTGGCCGTTGCCGAGTTCTAGGCAAAAGAAAAGCCCAACACAACGTCGACCGGCACTTGTACGCTCAGCCTGTGGA
Source organism: uncultured Acidimicrobiaceae bacterium (assembly GCA_963803745.1). Lineage (GTDB taxonomy): Bacteria > Actinomycetota > Acidimicrobiia > Acidimicrobiales > RAAP-2 > RAAP-2. The sequence goes on from CAWDNL010000003.1 coordinate 51,517, forward strand.
AACTTACGTCCCTTCACCCACCCGGTACGATGCCGACTTCTATCGACGCTGCGGCCGCAGCGGGCTCAAGTTGCCGCCCATCTCACTCGGCCTTTGGCATAACTTCGGCGACGATCGCCCCATGGACACCCAGCGCGCCATCGTTCGTCGTGCCTTTGACCTCGGCATTACGCACTTTGACCTCGCCAACAACTACGGACCGCCATACGGGAGCGCCGAGATCAACTTCGGACGACTCTTGCGCGAGGACTTCGCCTCGCTGCGCGATCAACTCGTTATCTCCACCAAGGCCGGCTGGGATATGTGGCCCGGTCCCTACGGTGACCTCGGGAGCCGCAAATACCTCCTCGCGAGTCTCGATCAGAGCCTCGCTCGCCTGGGCCTCGACTACGTCGACATCTTCTACCACCACCACTTCGACCCCACCACCCCGCTCGAGGAGTCTCTCGGCGCGCTCGACACCGCGGTACGACAAGGCAAGGCCCTCTACGTCGGCATCTCTTCCTACTCCGATGAGCGAACGCGAGAAGCGATTGACATTTTGCGCAGCCTCGGCACGCCCCTGCTCATCCACCAGCCCTCGTACTCGATGTTGAATCGCTGGATCGAGCAGCACCTCCTTGAGGTGCTCGGTGAGGCGGGCGTGGGGTGTATTGCCTTCTCTCCCCTCGCCCAGGGTCTCTTGACCGATCGTTACCTCAGCGGGATCCCGGAAGGTTCGCGGGCCTCCAAGGGAACGTCACTCACGAACGACATGTTGAGTAAAGAAAATCTCGATCACGTGCGCGCTCTGCGTGAGATCGCAATCACGCGCGGGCAGTCGCTCTCCCAGATGGCCTTGGCGTGGGCGCTGCGCGATCCGCGAGTGACGTCGCTACTGATCGGCGCCAGCAGCGTCGCACAACTAGAAGAGAACCTGGGCGCGCTTGACAATCTGTCCTTCACCAACGAAGAACTCGCCAAAATCGACCAGTACGCGGTCGAAAGTGGCATCGACTTGTGGCGTGGTCCCGCGACGAGCTGAATTGTTGGGCGACAGCAGTAACGCTCTTGATTGTCTTTGAATCCGTGACCCGCACAAGAGTTTGCGCACGTAACGGACGGCGATCATTGGTCTAGATAGGATGCGAGACAGCACCGGGGGAAGGAACGATCGTTGGAAACGACGAGAAGTGAAAATGGCTCCGCGAACGGCCAGGCATCAAATACCGCGGCCGTTCGCCTCGAAAACGTCACCAAACAGTTCAAATCGATGGTGGCCGTCGACGATCTCACGCTGGAGTTGGCACAAGGTGAATTCTTTGCGCTGCTCGGGCCATCGGGCTGCGGGAAGACGACGACGCTACGAATGGTGGGCGGCTTCGAACAGCCCACCAGCGGAAAGATCTACTTGGGCGGCGAGGACATCACCTGGACGCCACCGTACCGTCGCGATGTCAACACGGTGTTTCAGTCCTACGCGCTCTTCCCGCACCTCAGCGTCTTTGACAACGTTGCCTTCGGCCTTCGGCGAAAGCGCGTGGACAAAAGTGAGATTCGTCGTCTCGTCGAAGAGCACCTCGACCTCTTAGGACTCGGCGGCTTCGGTCCGCGGCCCTCGACGCAACTCTCGGGCGGTCAGCAACAGCGCGTCGCGCTCGCACGGGCCCTCGTCAATCAGCCTCGGGTGCTGCTGCTCGATGAGCCCATGGGGGCGCTGGACGCCAAGATTCGCAAAACCATGCAACTTGAACTCAAGCGGATCCAACGCGAAGTGGGTATCACCTTTTTGTACGTGACGCACGATCAGGACGAAGCGATGGCGCTTGGCGATCGCCTCGCGGTCATGCACTCGGGCCGTTACGAAGATTTGGGAGAGCCCCAGCGCGTCTACGACGAACCGGCCACGCAGTTTGTCGCGGAGTTTCTCGGCGCCTGCAACTTGTTGCCCGTCACCCCCGATCATGACCGGTTCAAACTGCCGGACGGAGCGATCATCGGCTCGCGGCTCGGCTCAATGAAGGCTGCGCCCCAACTCACGCGTCAAGTGGGCGTGCGGCCCGAAAAGATGCAGCTACGACGCGCCGTCGCTGACGTCGTCGAACCCTCGAGTGACTCTGTGAATCGAATTGGCGCAACGGTGGACTCGGTCGTGTATCTCGGCGCGACCTCGGAGTACGAACTGACGACGTCGTGGGGTGGAGGCCTGCACGTGCTGGCTCAAAACATCAACGAGGGCGATCGCCTTCGCCCGGGCGATCGAATCGTGGCCTCCTGGCTCGTCGAACACGGCTTCGCGCTACCCGCGGCCGACTCGACGCCGCCGCCGAAAGAAGAGCCAACCGCAGAGGTAAAGGAGGCCTCCCGTGTCTCCTGAACTGCGCGGCGAGGAACCTGTTCCCTCGCTCGACCCGGCGCTACTTCGGGGACTGAGCGAGCGACGCATGCCCCGACGAACGCTGCTGCGCACGGGCGGGCTCGGCGTCGGACTCGTTGGACTCTCGGCGCTCTTGTCGGCCTGCGGCATCGAAGGATCGGAAGCTCGCGAGGGTGCGCACCGAGTGAATTGGGCGGCGTACTGGCGAGAGCAAAAGCGAACCGGACAGCTCAACTTCGCCAACTGGCCGCTCTACATCGACTCCGAGCACGGCAAGTCCGAGTCGTTGGAGGACTTTACCAAGGCGACGGGAATCAAAGTCGACTACGAAGCAGTCATTCAAAATAACGCGCCGTTTTACGCCACCATTGAGCCGCTGCTCGCGGCAGAAGAGTCGACCGGTTACGACATCATGGTGATGACCAACGGGTGGTACCTCACCCAACTCATAAACAGCAACTTCCTTGTCGAGTTGGATCACGCAAAAATACCGAACTTTGCCACTTACGCGAGTCCTCTGGTGAAGAGTCCCAACTACGACCCTGGCAATAAGTACTCGGTAACCTGGCAGACGGGCTTCACCGGCATCGCCTACAACACCAAATACATCACGCGTCCCATTACCAGCATCAACGACCTCGCCGACCCCGCCTTCAAGGGTCACGTGGGCATGATGAACGACAACACTGAAATCGGCAGCGTCGCTCTTCTTCGAGAGGGCATCAAACCTGAAAACTCCACGCAAGAACAGTGGCAGAAGTCAACGAAGTGGCTGGAGAAGCAGCGTGAATTGGTGCTCGGTTACTACGACCAGAGCTACATCCAGTACCTGGAGAATGACGACACCTGGATCACCCAAGCCTGGTCGGGGGACATCTTTCAAGCGAATCTTTCGGGATATCCCCACCTCAAGTACGTGGTTCCCATAGAGGGCCAGATGGTCTGGCACGACAACATGATTATTCCCCGACAGACTCAGAATCCACTCAGCGCACTGGCCTGGATGAACTTTTACTACACCCCCAAAATCGCGGCCATCGTGGAGAACTGGGTGAACTACGTGTGTCCCGTACCCGATGCGCAGGAGTACATCTCCACCGTGCTTAAAGACCCGCAAGTTGCCAACAGCCCTCTCGTCTTTCCGCCGCCGTCCATCAACATGCAGTCAAACGACTACTACGTGTACAAGGACTACAGCGAGTACGAAGCGTGGAATGACATCTACAACCCGATCCTCGAATGACCATCGCTGAGAGCGCACCTCGGGTAGCAACCCCTAGTCGACGGCCTTCGTGGTTGAAACGTCACAGTTCGCCCTACGTCCTCAGCCTCATCGGCGGAGGCTGGATGCTGGCGTTCTTCCTAATCCCCCTGGTCTCGGGACTGATCGTGTCGCTCGAGACCGGCAATCCGCTCACGGGATATCACCTCACGTGGAACTGGGACATCTATAAGCAACTCTTCGTCCACTCCGACATTCCCTACACCACGTTTATGCTTCGCTCGCTCTGGTACGGCCTCGCGACGACCATTCTCTCGATCATCATCGCCTACCCCATGGCGTACTACATCGCCTTCAAGGTGCAGGCTCGCTGGAAGAGTCCGCTGCTCTTTTTGGTTCTGCTGTCTTTCTTCGTGTCCTTCGTCATTCGAACCGACATGTGGTCGTTCATTCTCTCTAACCAGGGCATCGTCATCACCGCGCTGCGCAAAGTGCACCTGGTGAATGCGAACTTCCACATCCTCGGCACCTCCGACGCGGTCATCGGCGGCGACGTCTACAACAACTTGGCCTTCATGGTGCTGCCGATCTACGTGGCCCTTGAACGCATCGACGGACGAATTCTCGAAGCGGCGCGGGACCTCTACTCGAGCGGTCGCGAGGTCTTTCTCCGAGTGGTCTTGCCGCTCTCGCGCGCGGGAATCTTCGCGGGCATCTTGCTCGTCTTCATCACCACCGTGGGCGACCCGGTCGTCTCTTCGCTGCTCGGTGGCGTCGGCACGTACACCATCGGTCAGGCCATTCAAGACTCCTACCTGACCAACCAACAGTTCAACGTGGCGGCCGCCCTTTCCACCGCGTTGATGGTCGTCCTCGGCCTCGTGATGTTCATCTACGCCAAGGTCTTTGGTACCCAAAACATCGAGAATCTGGTCTGAGATGGCGTCCTTAGTTCGCGGCCAAGAGCGTAAACAGCGAAGCCCGTGGCTTGCGGGCTTCTACTGGCTAATCATCTTCGTCACCTTCGTGCCCATCATCGTGATGGTGCTTTATAGCTTCAATAACGCACCGACCAGTCGCATCACTTTTGCCTGGAACGGCTTCACCACGTACTGGTACCGCAACCTGACCCAGGTGGACGGACTCTCGCACGCCTTCGTGACGTCCCTGGAGGTTGCCCTTATCTCCTCGGTGGTCTCGGTTGCTATCGGTACACCGCTCTCCATGGCGCTCAGTCGCTATCGCTTCTGGGGCAAGGGACTGCTGAGTTCAATGGTCTTCGCCGACATCGCCGCGCCCGCCATTGTGGTAGGCGCCGCGTCGCTGTCTTTCTTTCTCTCGATCAACCTCGACACGGGACTATTGACAATACTTATTGCGCACATTGCCTTTAACGTCGCCTACGTCGTCGTGGTGGTTCGCGCTCGACTCTCGGGTATGGACAGCGCCATCGAAGACGCCGCTCGAGACCTCGGGGCGAATCCCTTCACAACCTTCTTTAAGGTCACCCTGCCCCTCTTGTGGCCGGCGCTCTTGGCCGCCGGACTTCTCGCCTTCGCGATGTCAATTGACGACTACGTGATCACCAGTTTTGTCGCGGGTTCGACCATCACGTTCCCGCTCTTCGTGTACGGCGCCGCCAAGGTGGGCCTGCCGCCGCAAGTGCTCTGCTTCGGCACGATCATCTTCTTCGTCGGTCTTCTCCTGGCCTTCGCCAATGGACTACTCAACCGTCATCACTTGGCCGCCCGCGCGACGACTGAAGACGCGCTCGCTGGCGTCGCGGAAACGGAGCCAGAACGGCTTAGGCCCGTGGAGGCGCTCGAAGGGGTTACGTGAGAAGAGTCGAGATCGAGTCTCGACTCAACGACAGCCGAAACTGGCTCCTCGCGACCTACGAGGGACTAACCGAGGAGCAGCTCCGCGCTCCGCTCACCCAAAGTCAGCACGATCCCCACAGCTACTGGAGCGCCCTCGACCACTTTGCACACCTCGCGCTGATTGAACGCGACTTTGCCGAGATGATCCGTCGACAATTATCAGGCGAGCAGAACCCGGTAGGTCTCCTCAAGGATGACAGCGGAGTAGAGCGCACGAGAGAGCAGATCATGGCAATCGTCAACGCACGAACCGAACGCTTTCAAGTGAACCATCACGACGACTCACTGACGCAGGTCATTGCGTTAACCGGACACGCCCGAGCGGAGACCTTGGCGTTACTCTCTGAACTCTCCGACGAACAGCTCACGGAGCGTCTTGAAGGCGCGCCGTGGTCAGACGGAACGATCGGCGGCGTGCTCGCGACAAACGCTTTGCACGCGAAACAGCACCGACACTGGATGGACGAGGCGGGATTCCTGGGCGACACCGTCTAAGGCTCAACGCAACGCGACTAGAACCTCGGCCAGTCGATCGAGGGCGACCCTTGTTCGCTCGCCCCACCAAAAGAGATCCCTCCCGTCTAGGAACGTCGTCGGTGCCACGGTTTCGAGCTCTGGGAGTTGGCGAGCAGTGAATGGATAGGGCTCACTCGGTGCCAGCACCACGTCCGGGCGACGGTCCGTCGCCTCGCTGAGATCAATTGTGGGGTAGGGCCCCTCTCCTTCGAACACGTTGGCGACACCCAGCTGCGCCAGAACCGATGAACCGTAGGTGGGTGAACCCAGGGCCATCCAGGGGCGACGCCAAATCGGAATGAACGCGCACATAAAAGTGAGTGCTGGCGGCGCAAGGTCAAGCGGCTCCCAGGAGGCGTCAACACGTCGTGCGAGATCGGTCATTGAAGGATTGACATCGCGCAGCGAGCGAACCCTCAGTACATGGACGTTGAGACCACGTTCAATGAGTGCGGAGTAGTCCTCGAGACGATTCTCTTCGGCGTCCATGACGACGAGATCCGGATTGAGTTCGACGATTCGATCGAGCTTGGGATCCTTGGTGCCTCCGACGTGCGCAAGATCCGGCCGTTCACAGAAGCGCGTGCAGGCAATAGGTTCGCGATTCCACGCCGAGAGTGTCTCCGTTATCGAGGGAACCAGACTTACGATTCTCACGTGAGCCGCCGCCGTCTTCGCTTGGCAATCGACCGAAGCTGCAAGCTAAAGATTCTGTTCGAACTCCTGGATAATGGCAACCCGGTCTTCTTTCTCGGGCATCTTGAAGTACGGCACGTGTTTGGACCAGTAGTAGAACATCGGAATTAAGCCAAGGGCCATAGCGCCGAGGCCGATGTAGACCGTCGCCGGGTCCGAGTCCCAGAGACCAGGAATCGACTCGTAGAACATGTAGCCCATGAAACAGGCGCCGATCATTGGCCACAGACCCATAAAGACAAAGTTGTTGACACTCTTCCTGAGCTCTCGGCGAAATAACACCACGACGGCGAATCCGGCCAAGCAGTAGTAGATGCAGATCTGAAGGCCAATCGCGTCGATGCCGTCGGTCAGAATTTTGCTCACTGAACCGATGAACTGGCCAAAGACGAAGAGCAGCAGCGAGATCAGCGTGACGATGGCTGTAGCAAAAATGGGCGTCTTGCGCTTCTGATTGACCGTGCCGAATCGTTTGGGCAACGTGTTGTCTCGGCCCATCGAGAACATCGTTCTGGTGACCTGGATCAGCGTCGTCTCCAGCGTGGCGATGGTGGAAAGCACCACCGCGAGCACGATGAACTTGCCGCCGGTCCCTCGCCACACTTCTTGTCCCAGGGCGCTGAGCACGTCTGCTTCGTTGCGATTGATCTGACCTGACGTCAAGACCATGTTGGTCGCGATCGTGAACACTTCAAAGAGAACGAACACGATGAGCACACCAATGATGGCGCCGAGTCCCGGAGTCTTCTTCGCTCCTTTGGTCTCCTCATTGAGGTTCGCCGTCACGTCCCAGCCCCAGTAGTAAAAGGCGGCGATCAGAGCGCCGGCGACGAAGCCTGCCTGACCGTGGAAAATGCTGGGCGAGAACCAGTGCCAGGTGAAGGTGTGCACGTGGTGTCCGTGAAAGATGGCCAGTATCGCGAAGAGGACCAGCAGGGCCAACTCGATACAGGACATCACGATCTGCACCGACACCGTGATGGTCACGCCGGCCGCGACGGCACAGACCATCGCCAAGAAGAACACCGCGCCGACCAGGGTCACATCGGTGGTGTTGTTCGCCGCCGCATTGGAAAAGAGTCCGAGCACGTTGGCGCCGGCGGGAACGGTCGCGATCACCATGAAGATGAGCGCCGAGACGATCAACGCCCAACCCGACATGAAACCCAGCAAGGGGTGCAGTGCCCGGCGGACCCACGAGTACGCGGCGCCCGAGTTGGCTTCGACGCGACCGAGATAACTAAACGCAAAGACGATGCCGAACATCGCGATCCCGCAGTAGAGCAACGCGCCGGCACCGCCGAGCGCGACGGCGGCGATGAGAGCGCCCGTAGAAGCGGCGATGGAGTAGGCCGGCGCTACACCGGCGACACCCATGATCACGGAGTCGAACAGTCCGAGAACTCCCGCCCGGAGGGCGTGCTCCGGCGTAGCTGAATCGAAGACTTCCAGGGTGTCGGCCAAGGTTACCGATCTCCTTTGCTAGGTATCACCTTCTGCAATAAATGGGGTGAGACAAGGTAACACGAACGGTGGCTCACACGAGGCCCGGTAACGTTGATTAAGTGATGTGCCACACGCGACGTATGGCGTCGATCAACGATTGGGCGAGGTTTCTTGCGCGACACCGTGCCGACGCCTAACGAGAAAGACCGCACCGTGCCACTTCTACAACGATTCGACGACGACTCGATTGCGCCGCTCACCCCCGAAGAGCTCAAAGCGCGCTGGGTCAGCTTTCACCACGAGATTCGTCGACTCTCGGGCACCCGGCTACAGCGCATCGCTGGGCGCATGCTCGGAGAAGACACGTTTCGTTACGCCTTCGCTCGCACGATCTTTCGCCCGCCCCTTCGCGCGTGGCGAAAGTGGCGCAAAAGAGACGTCAAAAAAATCACATTGATATCAGCGGCGAAAGCCGCCGAGATCTTCCCAGTGAACTATCGCCCCCGCGTCATTGACTACGAACTCGAGTTGGCAAGTATGGAGATCGACCTCAGCGATGTCGCCATTGTCGAGGTCGATGAAACGGAGCCCACCGCCGCGGTCGTCATCGAGGTTCTCAACAAGACGCTCAATGAAACCACCGCCGAATGGATCTTCCTTTGCGACGTGTCAATGCCCGAAGCGAGTCGGCGTTTCAGCGTCGCGAAGCTTCTCGCGCACGCAACGCGCGACGACGATGTCGTCTTCGCCGACGAGGCCGGCCCCAACCAGTTCGCTCCTCTCTTAAAGAGCCCGGGCGTCGGTCCCCACACCCTTCTCAGTTACAACGTGGTTGGTCGCCCGTCCCTCGTGCGAGTGGAAACACTCTTTGCGGCCGGTGGCTTCTCCACCGATGCCGGCTGGGCCTACGAACACGACGCCTATCTTCGACTCAGTGAAGCCCAGGCCACGTTTCACCACCTGGCGCGTGTTCTTCCGGCCGGTCGCGGCGAAGCGGACTTCGACGCCACGCGGATGAATACCGACACGCGTGACGTGGTACAGGCCGCACTCACACGGCGTGGCTGGCGCGGCACCGTCTCCCCCGGTGCGCTGCCGGGACTGGTCTCGTGGTCTCTCGAAGCACCAACGCCCGCACCGTCGATCGACATCATCATTCCCACGAGAGACCGCATCGAACTCGTGCGCCAGTGCATTGGGGCGATCGAAGAGAAGACGACGTACCCGAACTACGACATCATCATTCTCGACAACGACTCGATCGAAGAGGAGGCGTTGTCGTACTTCAACGAGACGAAGTACGCGGTGGTCCCGTGTCCGGGACCTTTTAATTACGCCAAAATCGTCAACCGGGGCGTCAACCACTCCAGCGCGGACTACGTGGTGACTCTCAACAACGACACCGTCGTCGTCACGCCTGATTGGCTCGAACAGATGGTGGCCTTGGCGTCGCTGGATGACGTTGGCGTGGTGGGCGGGTGTCTGCTCGACCCCGACGGACGACGCGAACACGAAAGCATCGTGATCTCTCCCTATCCCCAGCACCTACGCACCGACTCCAACTACCCCCACGTCGACTATTTCTCCCTCGCAACACGCGACGTGGCGGCGGTCACGGGCGCCGTGCAGATGGTCGAGCGAAAGTTCTGGCAGCACCTCGGCGGTATGGACGAAGAGTTAGAGGTCGTGATGAACGATGTCGACCTCTGCCTGCGCAGTCAGATGGAAGGCCGTTACGTCGTCTACACCCCGACCGTCAAGCTCTTTCATCACGTTGGGTCCTCGCGCGGGGACCTTGATCCGCTGGACGATCGCAACCGATTCATTCGGCGTTGGGACATCTTTGGTACGTTCCGCGACCCGTACTTTCCTGAGTCACTTCTCCTCCTGGGCGAGAAGATGTACTTCTTCGTCCGATGATCCGTCTCGTTCGCTCCAATCGACCCTTGTAGCCTAAGAAGGTGCAATCGACAGGGGGACGACTGATCGGCGCGTATCGCCGACTTTCCCCGACCACTAAGGCGATCGCGCTCATTGTGCTCGTCGTTCTCTTGGCGAACGGCATGTACGTGTTCGGGCTCGCCAATAACGATCCCATCTCGTGGACGGCCGGCATCTCGCACCACCTGTGTCGCATCACGTGCGGTCGGCCAGCGATCGACCCCAACGTTGGCTTCGTGACCCAGACGCTCGGACACGAAGCAGCGATGGACATCTTGCACGGCCATTTCCCGTGGTGGACCTACACTCAGGGGCTCGGCCAACCGCTCGCCGGTGAGATGCAGTCGGCGGCACTTTTCCCGCTGACGCTGCTCTTCGCTCTCTCCTCCGGCCTGGTCTGGTTCCACATCTCGCTCGAAGTCATTGCGGGAATCTCGACGTACTTCTTGGCGCGCCGACTGTCGTTGCCCATCTTCTTCGCCACGTTCGCGGGCATCCTCTTCGCCCTGAATGGAACCTACGCCTGGCTCGGTAACTCCGTCCTCAATCCCGTTGCCTTCTTGCCCATGCTCATCCTTGGCATTGAGATGGTGTGCGACAGCGCGTCGAGTACCACCAAACGCGGCTGGTACATCATGGCGATTGGTCTCGCGCTGTCCGTGTACGCGGGTTTCCCCGAAGTCGCTTATATCGACGGCCTCTTCGCGATCGTGTGGGGAATCGTTCGTTTCTTTGGCGTACCGCGCCTGCAGCGCCCTCGCGCGCTTCGACGTCTCACGCTCGGAGGAGTCGTTGGCATCATCCTCGCACTGCCCGCCCTCGTTCCCTTCGAGGACTACCTCAAGGTCGGCTATATCGGCAGCCACACGTCCCAGTCGGACGGCTCGCTCAACCTGCCCCACTTCGCCCTGCCCACGTTCTTCGACCCCTATGTCTACGGAACCATTTTCTCCAACACGAAGGTGGACGCCATGTGGGGCGGGATTGGCGGCTACTTCGGTGCGAGCGTCTGCGCCCTCGCACTCGTGGGTCTCTTCGGCAAGAAACAACGACGTCTACGAATCTTTCTCGGAGTGTGGACAGTGGTCGCCATGGCCGGCGCCTTCAATTTTCTCGATTTCCACAAACTCTGGAACCTGATCCCTATCGTCAGCCGATCATCGTTTGAGCGTTACAGCACGCCGAGTTGCGAACTCGCCATCATCGTGCTCGCCGCCTTCGGGCTCTATGACTTCACGCAGAGCGTTCGCGCGAAGCGACTCCTCACCACGGCGAGCGCCTTGATGGTGCTCGTCATCGTCTGGTGCATCTATGAGGCGCGAACATACAACGCGGGGATGACCTTCGGTTCAAGGAAGATTCACATCGTATTCATCGGCCTGCAGTGCCTGCCCTTCATCGCCCTGTTCTTGCTCCTCGTGTTCAGTCGATTTCATCGCTTTCGCTTCACGCCACTTCTCCTCGCACTCGTCGTGGTCGGTGAGTCGATGCTCCTCTTCTTCGTGCCGACAGCCGAGTCGCCCAAGCAGATCACCATCGACTACGCCCCCATTACCTTCCTGCAAAAGAACCAGGGTCAGGAACGCTTTGTGGACTTCGCTGTCTTGTACCCCAACTGGGGCACCTACTTCGGCATCAATGAGCTGAGCGACATCGATCTGCCGTTCCCCAAGAGCCTGAAGAACTTCATTGAAAAGGATCTTCGTCCCGGTCTCACTCCGGGCAACCAGTTCGTAGTGAAGGGCGGCCTGGTTGGCGTTGAGATTCTCGAGCACGCGGTCAACAACCACTTCAAACAGTACGAGGACGCCTCCGTCAAGTACTTGTTGATGCCGAGTTCCGTCGTGCTGCTACCGGGCCTCGTGAAGCGCGGGGTGACCGAGGTCTATCACGATCCACTCGCCACCATCTACCAGATGCCCGATCCGCGACCCTTCTTCTCGACACCGTCGTCCTCGTGCGCCGTCACCAGCACCAACGACAACTCCGTCACGGTGAGCTGCCCGAGTGCGACGACACTGCTGCGCACCGAGCTGTCGATGAAGGGCTGGAAGGCCTTTGTCAATGGCCACGAGGTACCGATCACCACCGTTCACCACGTGTACCAAGAGGTCTCCGTGCCCGCCGGCACTTCTACCGTGACCTACAGCTTCTCGCCACCGCACGAACGAGACGCGCTCATACTCGGGTTTCTCGGTGGGCTCTTTCTGATTGGCTCCTTCGTCAACGAACGGCGCCCCTTTATTCCGACCCGGCGACGTCCGAAGCACCAGTGAAGGCCGCCCACACGGTCGAGTACCTTGAGGCCGTATGACCAAGGAGTCCGTAAACCGCGTTGACGAGATCGATCTTTCGAAGTCGATGTCCAAGGAGGAGTCCGACAAGCGCGTCATCAAAGCCCAGCACCGTCTCACGCAACTTCGACTCTTCAGCGCCGGGCTCTTAGAGCCTCACATCGTCGGGCCTGGTCTGATCGTGCTCTTCGAGGGCTTCGACGCCGCCGGTAAGGGCGGCGCCATTCGTCGCTTGACCGCGAGTATCGACCCCCGTCACGTGCGCGTAAAGCCGGTCGGTCCACCGACGGAAGAGGAACTGCGTCACTTCTTTCTCTGGCGCTTTCAAAACGTAATCCCGGGACGCGGCGAGATGACAGTCTTCGATCGCTCCTGGTACGGACGACTCCTGGTGGAACGGGTCGAAAAGCTGATCGACAAGGAGACCGTGGAGTTGTCGGCCCAAGAGATCGTGGAGTTCGAGCGAATGCTCACCAACGACCAGACCACCATCGTCAAGTTCTGGCTGCACATTTCGGATGAAGAGCAGTTGCGACGTTTCAACGAGCGGGCCGACGATCCCCTGAAGCACTGGAAGCTAACGCCCGACGACTGGCGTAATCGCGAAAAGCGCCCCGCGTACTTAAAGGCCTTGGAGTACATGGTCGAGACCACGGACCAGAAGCACGCGCAGTGGGACTTGATTCCCGCTGAGAATAAGCACTACGCCCGCGTGGCGGTGCTGGAGACACTGATCGAACGTTGGGTACACGACTTGCGGCGCCACGGTCATGAAGTACCGGCACCGCATAAGGGCGACTATCTGGGTGGGTAGGTCGCGCTCGCGGCGCGCAATCTGAAACACTGAGACCATGACTACTCGCTACGGCATCACCATTCCCTTTGACGGCGTCACCTTGCTCGAACACCGCGAGTGGTTCAACCGCCTCGCCGATCTCGGTTACAGCGACGTCTGGTCGGCCGAGGTCGACGGCGCTGACGGCTTCACGCCACTCGTCGTGGCGGCGCTCAGCGAAACTCGCCTCAACCTCGGTGTCGCCGTGACGCCCGTGTTCACGCGAGGTCCAGGGCTGCTGGCGATGAGTATCGCCGCCATGGCTGAAGTCGCCAGCGGACGTTTCATCATGGGTCTCGGAGCGTCAAGCCAACCGGTGGTCGAACGTTGGAACGGCGTCACCTACGACCGTCCCTACGCGAGGACCCGCGACACGCTGCGCTTCGTGAAGCGAGCGCTGGATGGCGAGAAGATTGACGAAGCTTTCGAGACCTTCGAGGTGCACGGCTTCAAGCTGTCGCGGCCCGTCATTGAACGGCCCCCCATTCTCCTCGGTGCCCTTCGGCCGGGCATGCTGCGACTGGCGGGACGAGAGGCCGACGGTGCCATCCTCAACTGGCTCGCCGTTAAAGACGTGGCCCAGTGCCGCGCCGAAGTCGGCGACGGCAAGACGATTGCCGCGCGACTGTTCGTGATCCCGACGGAAGACGCGGACACCGCTCGCTTCATCGCCCGACGGATGATCTCGTCGTACTTAACGGTGCCCACCTACGCGGAGTTTCACCGCTGGCTCGGCCGCGGCGACGCGCTCTCACCCATGTGGGAAGCGTGGTCGGCGGGCGACAGAAAATTAGCCAACGAAGTCATCCCCGACTCGGTCGTCGACGAGTTGGTGATTCACGGCTCCTACGACGCCTGTAGAGAACACGTGCTGCGCTACATCGAAGCCGGCGTCGAAGTACCGACGATCGCCATCGTGCCTTTCGGCATTGACCTAAAAGAAGCCGTCGAGGGCCTCGCGCCGCGTTAGACGGAGGCGGCTTCTAAGAACTCCAAGACGTCGGCGAACTTGATTCGCGCCGCAGCCGCGCGGGTCGGTATGTGGTCGCTCGGTATCTCTCGAGGTTCGTAGTTCTTGAGCGCGTGACGCGCCACCGTTTGACGGTGCACTTCGTCCGGCCCGTCGTAGATGCGCGCCGCTCGCGCCGCGCGGTACATCGCCTCGAGCGGCATGTCCGAGGAGTAGCCGAGCGAGCCGTAGACCTGAATCGCCCGATCGATCACGTTGTGCAACACGTCCGCGCCGTAGTACTTGATCATGGCGATCTCGTCGCGCGAGGCCGACGCGCCGACCTGGTCCATCTTCCACGCCGCGTGCAACGTCATGAGGCGCGCTGCCTGCATCTCAGCCTTGGAGTCGGCGATCCAGTTCTGTACGGTCTGCTTCTCGGCGAGGAGCGAACCGTGGGTGTAACGGCTGAGCGCTCGTTCGCACATCATGTCGAAGGCTCGCTGGGACTGTCCGAGCCATCGCATGCAGTGATGAATCCGTCCGGGACCAAGGCGTGTCTGGGCCAACAAGAAGCCCGAGCCTTCGGGGCCGATCAAGTGGTCGCTCGGTACGCGGACGTCCTCATAGAGGATCTCTGCGTGGTTGCCGAAACGTCCGTAGATGACGTCGGGGTGGTCCATGGCGCCAACGTCGCGCAGAATCGTGACGCCCGTGGTGTCGACGGGCACCACGAACATCGACGATCCCTGGTAGGGGTGGACTTCGGGGTTCGTGACGGCCATGACGATCAAGATCTGCGCCACGGAACCGTTCGTGGTGTACCACTTTCGTCCGTTGATGACCCACTCGTCGCCGTCTTTCACCGCGCGCGTCTTGAGCAGTCGCGGGTCACTGCCCGCGGTGTTGGGCTCGGTCATGGAGAAGCCCGAGCGAATCTCACCACTCAAGAGCGGATTGAGCCAGCGCTCTCGAATGTCCTCGCGACCGGTCATCTCCATCCCCGCCGCCAGCAGCTCGGCGTTGCCACTGTCGGGCGCGTTGTTGCCAAAGACGACCGGTCCGTACATGCTCTGACCGAGGATCTCGTGCATGAGGCCGAGCTTCACCTGACCAAAGCCCATGCCGCCGAGCTCTGGAGGTAGGTGCGCGGCCCACAGGCCCCTCGCCTTCACTTCGTCTTGCAAGGGTTTGATCAGAGTCAGGATCTGGTCGTGCTCGAGGTCAAGGGTCTCGATCGGCATGATCTCCTCGCGCAGGAAGCCTCGCATCCACGCGAGCTGTTCTTCGAACGCTTCATCGGTTGAAAAGTCCCACGCCATGGCCACCTCACTGTTGAGCCAAGACTAGGGCACGAGAAAATGACCCTGGCTGGCCACTTTCTCACGTTCCCTACAATGGATAGTGATCGGAGTGTCGTGGCCAAGAAGAAGAAAAAGACCAAGTCCCTGGCGAGGATCGGCGTCATCGACACGATGTTCGCCCGCTACGACATGGGCGCCGCCGCGCGCGCCGAGCTCGCCGAGTGCCCCGGCTACGGAAAGAAATTTCAAGTTCTCTCCCAGACGGTGCCGGGCTTTAAGGACCTGGCCGTCGCGGCGAAGAACATGATCGAGCGCCACGGAGCTTCTATCGTCATCGTGCTCGGCATGCCCGGGAAAGAGCCCATCGACAAACAGTGCGCTCATGAGGCCTCCCAAGGCATCATGCAGGCCCAACTCATGACCTCCACCCCAATCCTCGAAGTCTTCGTACACGAAGACGAGTCTGACGATCCGATGATTTTGGCCTCGGTCTTTTTGAACCGTTCGCGCAGCCACGCGCGCAACGCCTACTGGATGCTTTTTGAACCCGAGCAGTTGGCAAATCGTGCGGGCCGGGGCGTTCGCCAGGGCTTCTCCAACGCGGGGCCGCTCGAGGACTCTTAACTTCGTGACGAACAGAGTAAGTAGGCTCGCCAGCGTCATGTTGGAGTAACCGAGGAGGAATACATGCCTGAAGCCGTCATCGTCGCCACCGCGCGCACTCCCATTGGAAGGGCCTTCAAGGGTTCACTGGTCGACATGCGTCCCGACGACCTCACCGCGCTGATCGTCGCGACGCTGCTCGAAAAGGTGCCCGAGCTCGATCCGCACAGCGTGGAGGACCTCATGGTCGGCTGCGGTTCGCCGGCCGGCGAGTCCGGTTTTAATATCGCGCGAGTGGTCGCCATTCTGGCGGGCCTCGACGACGTGCCCGGGGTCACCGTTAATCGCTACTGCTCCTCTTCGTTACAGACCATTCGTATGGCCGCGCACGCTATTCGCGCCGGCGAGGGCGACATCTTCATCTCGGCCGGCGTGGAAACGGTCTCGCGCTTTGGCAACGGCGCCAGCGACAGTGGCAGGGCCATGAACCCACTCTTTGACGTCGCGATCGAACGCACCAAGGAGCGCTCGGAGAAGGTGACGGACCCCTGGTCGCCTCAGAGCGGCCTGCCCGACGTCTACATTGCCATGGGACAGACCGCAGAGAACGTGGCCGAGTTCGAGCAGGTCTCGCGACTGGAGATGGACGAGTTCGCGCTGCGCTCTCAA
Organism: uncultured Acidimicrobiaceae bacterium; assembly: GCA_963803745.1. Classification (GTDB taxonomy): domain Bacteria; phylum Actinomycetota; class Acidimicrobiia; order Acidimicrobiales; family RAAP-2; genus RAAP-2. The sequence continues at coordinate 68,228 of CAWDNL010000003.1, forward strand.
GAGCTCGCCGTCGCGCACCAAGAGAACGGCTTCTTCGAGCGAGAGATAACGCCGGTGACCCTGCCCAACGGCGAGGTTGTCACGAAGGACGACGGACCGCGCGCCGGCACGACGTTGGAGAAGCTCTCGAGCCTCCAACCCGTCTTTCGCCCAGGAGGCACCGTGACGGCCGGCAACTCCTGCCCGCTCAACGACGGAGCGGCCGGGGTCATCGTGATGAGTGACACCAAAGCAAAGGAGCTCGGCATTAAGCCCTTGGCGAGGATCATCGCCAGCGGGGTGAGCGGCCTCAACCCGGAGATCATGGGACTGGGCCCCATCGAAGCTTCGCGCCAAGCGTTGGCGCGAGCGAAGATGACCATCGACGAGATTGATCTGGTGGAGATCAACGAGGCCTTCGCGGCGCAAGTCCTGCCGAGCGCGAAGCATCTAGGCGTGCCTCTCGAGAAACTCAACATCCGCGGCGGCGCCATCGCCCTCGGCCATCCCTTCGGCATGACGGGGGCGCGCATCATGACCACGCTGCTCAACTCCCTTGAAGACTCGGGTCAGCGCTTCGGGCTGGAGACGATGTGCGTGGGTGGCGGCCAAGGAATGGCCATGATCGTCGAGCGGCTGGCTTAAAGCGTGGCCACACCGGTCGAGGAACTCGACCTGCCGCTGCTTGACGGCGGCGTCTACCGCGACCCCGAACTCGAAGTCGCCGACTTAGCGCGCCAGAGTGCGCGAGGCTGGCTCGCGCGATTCACGTTCGGCTACGTGGTGCTCGACTACGACGACGTGGCGGCACTGCTGCGCGACAAACATCTTCACCAAGCCTCGAGCCTCGTGTCCCAACTCTTTACCGGCGAAGGCACCGCTCTCGATGAACTCAACCGAGACGGCATCTTAAGCGCCGAGGGTGAGGACCACACTCGACTGCGCCGACTCGTGGCCCCGCCGTTCTCGCCGCGCGCGATCGACCAGCTTCGCCCCTTCATGTCGCAGTACGTGAGCGAGCTCGCCGTCGAACTGGCGAGGGATTCGACGTTCGTCGTCGACGCCCCGGTAGCGCTGAATCGCTACCCCATCGCCGTGATCTGTCACCACCTGAACGTGCAGCGCGCCGACTGGGATCTCTTCTCACGCTGGGCCGAGACAACGTTTTTGTTGTTCTCCTCTGAGGTGAAGGGCCAGGAGGATCGCATCGTACGCGAAATCAAAGAGTTTTCCAGTTACTGCACCGCGCTGATCGACGAACGCCGTCACCACCTCAGTGACGACTTGATCAGCCACCTCATCGAGGCCGAAGAGGAAGGCGATCGACTGAGCACGCCCGAGATGGTGAGCCTCATCCAGGGGATCATCGCCGCGGGCACCGACACCACCCGCAACCAGCTCTCGACGTCCCTGGCGCTTCTTTCGACGCGGCCCGACGTGTGGGACGAACTAGATGGCAACCCCGAACTGGCCACCGGCGTCGTCGAGGAGTCGCTGCGCTATCTCAACCCGATTCGCTTCGTCATCCGACAGGTAAACGAATCCTTCGAGTACCGAGGCGTCGCCTTTTCAAAGGGCACGCTGCTGGTCTTCAGCCTGGCCGGGGCGAATCGCGACGAGGGCCACTTCCACGACGGCGGCGTCTTCGATCCCCATCGCTCGGGCGCGCGCGAGCACTTGACGTTTTCCTCGGGCATTCACTTCTGCCTCGGGGCTGCGCTCGCGCGCGCCGAACTCCAAGAAGCGTTACTAGCGCTGCGCGCGCATTGGGTTCGCATCGAATCGGCCGGGGACGTCGTGTGGAAGGACTCGCGCCTCGCCGTGTGGGGAGCGCAGTCGGTGCCGCTGCGAGTGACGCGCGCTTAGTCGGCGGGACCGGTGTAGCGCGCCTGGGCGTCGGCTTGGTACGAACGCTCTTCGTCCGCGCTGACCGGACGAGACTCGTCGGGCAGCAGCACCGGGATGGAGTCGCGCACTTCGTAGGCGACTCGCAGTCGCGGATTGTAGAGGACCTCTTTTGACGGCACGTACAAGAGCGCGCCGTGATCAACGGGGTCTTCTAAGAGGTCAAGCAGGAAACTATCGAGGGGCATTAGGCACCTTCCTTTAGCAGCGACAGCACTTGATCCACGTGAATCTCTAACGCGTCCTCGTCCTTCGCTTCGACGTTAAGACGCAGCAGCGGCTCGGTATTCGAGGGGCGAAGGTTAAACCACCACTCGCCGTAGTCGGCGGTGAGTCCATCGAGCAGATTGACGCTCACGCCTTCAGCCTCGAGTTGCTTGGTCACGCGCTCGACGGTCGCCGAAGGACTCACGACCTCGGTGTTGATCTCACCCGATGCGGCGTAGCGGGCAAAAGGCGCCGCGAGTTCCGAGAGCGGCGCGGTCGTTCTACTCATGAGCTCCAGCACCACGAAGGCGGTGATGATGCCCGAGTCCGCGCGAAAGTTGTCGCGGTAGTAGTAGTGCCCGGAGTGCTCACCACCAAAGATCGCCCCACTCTCGGCCATGACCTGCTTGATGTAGCTGTGTCCGACTCGGGTGCGCAGTCCCACACCGCCTTCTTCGGCGATCACTTCGGGCACCGATTTTGAGCAGATCAAGTTGTAGAGCACCGTGGCGCCGGGATGGCGCTTAAGCATCACGGCGGCGACCATCGCCGTGGTGGTCGAACCGCTCAACGGCTGCGCTTTTTCGTCGATGACAAAGACGCGATCGGCGTCACCGTCAAAGGCGAGTCCCATGTCGGCACCACTCTCCAGGACGCGACGCTGGAGGTCTTTGATGTTCTCGGGATTGAGGGGGTCGGCCGGGTGGTTAGGAAAGTTACCGTCAAGTTCGGGATAGAGGACTTCGAGCTCGAAGGGCAGACCGGCGAAGACCAGCGGCGCCACGAAGCCGCCCATGCCGTTGGCAGTATCAGCGACGATCTTGAGCGGTCGAAAGTTCGCCACGTCCACGAAGGAGTGCACGTGGGCGACCCACTCGCCGGTGAGGTCGAGCTCGCGATAACCGGCGAGGTCGCCCGACGCCGGTGTGCCGTAGAAGTCATTGGTCATCGCTTCGATCTCGACCAGGCCCGATTCGACGCCCACCGGCTTCGCCCCGGCGAGACAGAGTTTGATGCCGTTGTACTTGGCGGGGTTGTGCGAGGCCGTGAACATGGTGCCCGGCAGGTCGAGATATCCCGAAGCGAAGTAGAGAAAGTCGGTGGAGGCGAGCCCTAAGTCGATTACCTCAACTCCCAGCGCGCGAACGCCCAGGGCGAAGGCCTCGCTCAGCGTCACGCCCGAGGTGCGCATGTCGCGCGCGATAACGATGGTGGGGCTCTCGGCGAAGGTCGCGAAGGCCGATCCCACGGCGGTCGCCACCCGTTCGTCGATCTGGTCAGGGTACGTGCCACGAATGTCGTACGCCTTGAAGATCGAGGTCGTGTCCACGACCACTCACTCTACCGGCGAGCGATTCGCCGCCTTTTTAGGGCGAGGTAGAACACGACCAGACCGACGATCGCGGTGGCATCGCTCACCACGTTGCCAATCGAGAGCGCCGGCGTACTCGCGTAGTTGAGCGACACGTTCTTTGACGTCGGCACCACAACCATCAAGTTGGGGCTTACCCGGTAGGGCCCACTCGCACCGGTCACGTGCCACCTGGGGTAGTACGAAATCTTCACCAGCATCGGCACCCCGACGCGACTGACGTGAAACGACAACGACTGCAGTCCAACCTTCACGTTGCTGACGCTCACCGATGGCAGCAACGCGGAAGTCGTCATGGACGTCACGCTCGTCGCGCGGGGCCACGACGACGGCCCGCTCAGCGCGAGGTACACCGACTGCAACTTGGGCGTGAGCCACCACGTCTCGTTGGCGTCGAGCCAGCGCGCTTGGCTCGCCACGTTGGCAACGACATTGGGCGTGTGGGTAAGCGCCTCAACCATCGGGCTGTTCTTGATGAGATAGATCCGCCACTGCGCACCGGGCGCGGGAAACGTCTTGGTCTTCGCCACCAGCGTGAGTTCAGGATCGAGGTTGGCCTGGGCGATGACCTGGGGCGAGAAGGCCATGAAGTACTTCACACCGAGCATCTGGAGGTGACGTACACCGAGCGCCACATCGAGGGGGCCGTAGTTCAGTCCCACTTGGGGATCGCTGGGCGAGGCGCTCAGTTCACTTTGGTCGAGGTAGTGAAAAGGCGTTGTGGGCGAGGACTCCATCAAGAGCCCTTCCATCGAGTCGACGCAGTTGTTCGTCCAATAGGGCAGCAGCATTAACGCCTCGGGCGTGCCCATGGGATTCTCCTGGGCGAAGCTGTACTCCCACATCGCTCGACCGCAGCCGTAACGACGAGACACACGGATCATGGTCGTAATGATGTCGTGGTACTCCGGCCAGCCGGGTTTGTTTTGATAGCCCGAGTAGTTGTACTGAGCCCACGCGCTCACCTGGTTCCCGCCCGTCGCCAAGTGCAGGTCGTTGGCTAGGGGCGTGATCTGTCCCGGCACGGTGGAGAGAAGACCGAGGAGTCCGACGGCGCACGTCGCTCGAAAGATCCGCCGCGAGAGCCGCTTCGGATCGTCGGTCACCTCCACGCTCGTTTCATCGATCTCGGGAACGAGGACCCGCTCGTCCACTTCGTCGTCGTGGGTGATGTTGCTGCCCTCTTCAAAGAAGCCCGCCCATCGAAAGCGTCGCGGAACCTTCGAGGCCCAGCGCCACGCGAGGTACCCGAACAACCACCCCACGCTCAGGTGAATCGTGATGTACCAAAAAGGCATGAGTCGCTGATCCCAGATGGCGCTCTGCGGATCGAGCACGAAGGCCCAGAACGACCCGACGCTCAACGCGCCGAGCGCCATGCCGAGACGGTCGCGAACGGCGAAGGCCACCACGACTGCCACCGCGCACAACACGATGACCCAGCGATCGCCGGCTGCTCCTCCGCTCGCGTTGAACCAACCGAGCAGCGTGAAGATGCCACCCGCGGTATTGACGTTCTCATTCACGTAGCCCAGCGAGTCGGTGAGCGACTGGGTTGTGGCGAAGGGAAAGAGCCACCAGGCGGAGAGTCCGATCGAAAGCAGCACCGCGCCGACCGCAAATCGAATCGGCCGCGCGTAGTCGCCACGGGCCCCTTCGCTCGCGTAGGACGCCGCGTTGGCGCGGCGCTGGAAAAGTTCGAACGCCGTGAGTAAGAGAATCAGTACGAAACTGAATCGAATGGCCACAAAGAGTGAGAGCACCGTGGCGAGGAAGTCGCACGCCGTGAGCCACCAGTCGCGCAGGCGCGGCACGCCGTAGCGGAAGCGCCAAATGGCGAGCAGGGCCAAGCCGAGCGTGAGGAGCAACGAGAGGACTGGCTCTCTCGCGGAGAAGATGCCGCGCTCATTGACCTCGAAGGACGTATCGAGAAAGAAGGGCAGAAACGCAATGAAGAGCAGACCGAGACCCACGAGGAGGCGATTCGGTCGATTGTCTTGCGGCGTTCTCCGCCGCGGCACCGGGTCACCTACGCCGTGTCGATAGAGCAGTTCAAAGACCGCCAGCACGGCGATGGCGCCGAGACTGAAGAGCCACGGCAACACGTGCGAGGCCAACGTGAGGCTGAGACAGAGCGCCGCCAGCCAGTACCCCTTCCCGGTGCGAAGGCCGCGCGCGAAGAGACCGATCGTGAGCAAGGCGAAGGCCAACGAGAGCGAGAACGCGTACTCGCCCGCCATCGTCGAAAATAGATTGCCGCCATCGATGGTGAAGGACGCGTCAAAGAGAAAGGGCAACGTGGCCATGGCCAGCGCGACCGGCACGGGTCGGGGGGCGCGAAAGAGTCGCCCCATCGCGTAGGCGGTAATGGGCATTAAGACCGAGCCGAGAACGGTCGCGAGCTTCATGGCGACGGCGAAGCCGATGACGTAGCTGAAGAAGCTGGCCAGAACGTCAGGCAGGACGAAGTAATAGGTGTAGAGCGGTATACCGTCGAACCAACCCGGGTACCACGGGGTGAAATTGAAGATGTTGCCCGTGGTCTTTAGGTACGCCGGCGCCGCCAAGTGCGAACCGGTATCGCCCCCCGTGATGAGCGAGGGTGAGATGAGGAGCGAGGGGTGCAGCGAAATAATCGTCACGAAAATGACGGCGAGAACGAATGCGCCGTCCAAGAGCCGCTGCGGCGTCCAGAACTCCCGAAGGCGAGCCATCAATGTCCGGCGCGTTGCGCAATGACCGCGACCAGCGCGGTCGCGTTGAAGGAGGCGTGGGTTAAGTAGCTCGGCACCAGACGCTGGGTGCGCTGGACGAGAATCGCCAGGACGACGCCGAGAAAGACCAGCCCAGCAAACTGCAGCGGCTCACCGTGGGCCGCACCAAAGAGGACGGCACTGATGATCACACCGAGCGTGACCGCGACTCGTGACGAGACGCCGGTCGCGCCTTCGGCGACGGCGCGAAAGATGACGCCGCGAAAGAGCCACTCTTCGAAAAAGGGCGCGAGCAAGGTGGTCATGAGTGCGATGAGGACGAACCCCGGGCCGTGCGCCGCCTTGAAGAGGTGGTTCACCGGATGCTCCAGGCTCTTGATGTGGAACGGCTCGTAGGCCGCATCGACGATGAGCTGCATCGCGACGCCGAGCACGACGTACAGCGCGTCGCTGGCGCGCGGCCGCCACTGCTCGGGTAACGGACGCAAGTTGCCCTCGCGGTGGGCGAAGTAGATAGCCGCCGAAAAGCCGACCCACAAGCCGAGAAGACCGAGCGCGTTGGCCCACCACGGCGGGTTGGCCGCTCGACCGAGCGCGCTGAGTCCTCCCGAATAGTGCGTGATGGCGACTCCCACGGCCTCTAAGAGCAGTCCGAGAATCTGTCCGGCTAAGAATCCAATAAAACCGGCCACGAGAATCGCCACGACACGTGGACGATTTCCTTGTAGCGCTGCGGAAGAAGAACTCAAAGGCCAAACACTTTCAACTCGAGGTTTTGCACAGGCCTAACCGAAGTGTCGAAGATCACCCCTAGATTAGATACGTGGCTGACGCACAAAACGATCAAAACGGCTTTAAAAAATTCTTACCAGGCGGTGAGAAGCCCATGGCGCCTCAAGTGCGCCGTCGAATGATCACGATCGTGGTCATTCTTTTCATTTTGGGAATTTTAGTCATCAACTCGCTGTTTCAGCACACGAGCGTCAAGACCATCACCTACTCGAGACTGCTGAACGAAGCGAAGGCCGACTCGGTAATTTCAGCCTCCATCAACAACTCCAATGGAGTCATCACCGGTCAACTAAGTAATGGAACGAACTACACGACTAACGGCCCCTTCCCGGCACTCGCCACCGAAGTCACCACCCTCAAGGCCGACGACGTCACCGTCACCTTCGCGAACCCCTCGAGTTTGGCGGGCGAGCTCCTCCCCTACCTGATTTGGATCTTGATCTTTGGCGCGTTCATGTACTACATCAGTCGCCAGGCGCGCGGACAGATGAACGGCATGATGTCAGTCGGTCGCTCTAAGGCTAAGCAGTTCAATGAAGACCGACCGAGGACCACCTTCGCCGACGTCGCCGGTTACCTCGGGGTCAAAGAAGAGATCAGCGAAGTGGTGGAGTTCCTGAAGAATCCAATCCGCTATAAGAACATCGGTGCCACGATTCCCAAAGGTATTTTGCTCGTTGGTCCGCCCGGTACCGGCAAAACCATGCTCGCGCGCGCCGTCGCCGGTGAAGCGGGCGTGCCGTTCTTCTCGGTCTCCGGATCGGACTTCATGGAGATGTTCGTCGGGGTGGGCGCGAGCCGCGTTCGTGATCTCTTCGCCACCGCACGCAAACAGTCCCCGGCCATCGTCTTCGTCGACGAAATCGACTCCATTGGCCGAAAGCGCGGTGCCGGACTCGGCGGCGGGCACGACGAGCGCGAGCAGACGCTGAACCAGATGCTGAGTGAGATGGACGGCTTTGAGCCGACCGAAGGGGTGGTGGTGATCGCCGCCACCAACCGACCGGACGTCCTCGACCCGGCGCTGCTGCGCCCCGGGCGATTCGACCGCCAGATCGTTGTTCCCCTCCCCGATCTCGAAGAGCGCCTACCGATCCTTCAGGTGCACTCCAAGGGTAAACCGCTCGATCCTTCGGTGGACATGTCCATTGTCGCGCGCGGCACGCCGGGCATGAGCGGCGCGGACCTGGCCAACCTGGTCAATGAGGCAGCGCTGCACGCGGTGCGTCGTAACTCGCCCACCATCGGCATGGAGGACTTCGAGTCCTCACGGGATCGCGTGTTGATGGGCCAAGAGCGCGACACCATGGTCCTCCAGGACGACGAGCGCGAGCGCATTGCCTTTCACGAGAGCGGCCACGCCCTCTTGGCCTACGTGCTCGACAAGACGGACCCCCTGCACAAAATCACGATCATTCCGCGGGGTATGGCCCTGGGCGTGACGATGACGCTGCCCGAAGAGGACCGCCACATCATGTCGCGCCAGCACCTAGAGGACTCTCTATGCATGCGCATGGGTGGGCGCGTCGCCGAGCTTCTCGTGTACGGCGACCTCTCCACCGGCGCCGCCGATGACCTGCAGCGCAACACGGAACTGGCGCGTCGCATGGTGCGCGAGTGGGGTATGTCCAAGGAGATCGGGCCCATGGCCTGGGGCTCGAACAACCAGGTCTTCTTGGGCGAGGACCTCATGCACACTCGCGACTACTCCGATCACACCTCCAAGGTCATCGACGATGAGATCGAACGAATCTTGCGCGAGCAAGAGTCAAGGGCCATCGAGGTACTCACCCTGCACCGTCGCGGTCTCGAGGCGCTGACGCGGGCCCTGCTCGAACGAGAGACCATTGACGGCGCCGATGCGGCGCGTCTCATCGACGAAGCGAACGGCGAACCCGTTCATCCCGTAGGCACCAAGACGGTGAGCGCTCTTTCCGGCGTGGGCAAGTCCGCACCTGCGAAGGAGGCGAGCCCGGTAGCTCCGGCCGCGACGTCGCCGGCGACGCCGCCCGCACCGGCCACGCCAAACTGGCAGCCGCCGACCCTACCGGCCGTCTAGCGGCGCCACGACGTCGAGCCCGCGCGGGACACTCGGCAGCGTCAAGCTCACCAACAACGAAGACCGTGATGAGGTAACGAGGTAGGTGTCGCCGGACGCACTGAGCGAGGGAAACAGCGTCTTGAGGCTCTCGGTCGCACCGGCCGCCAACTTGACGCCGCCGGTGACCGTAATCACCGACGGCTTTGCGGCGTTGAAGGACGCCACGGTCAGCGTGATCGAACGCGAAGAGACGTTGCTCAGTGTCGCCGCGTCATAGCCGAGTCCGGTGAAGTCGTGAACGAGAAAGGCGTTGCCCGGCGTTTCCGGTGACGAGAGCGCACTCCACGCGGGCGTGCCGGTTACGAGCGCCGTGACGACGGGCGTGTTCGACTTAAGCGTCAAGTTCGCGTAACCGTCGGACGGTATGGCGGAGTTCGGCGTAATGGTGAGAAGTCCGGTGCTGTAAGGCAACACCGTCAGACTCTGCGGGGCGATCCGGTACGAGCCCAGTGCCACATCGACCGTCACGTACGCCGTCTCTCCTCCCGGATTCATCACAGTGAGCTGCGCCGTCGCCCCATCCATCGTCGTGACGTTGGGATACCACGCGTCGAGCGAGCGAACGCTCAAACCCTGCTCGAAGGAGAGCGTGCCGTTAGAGTCCTCAACTCCCACGACGTCGAGGGAACCGCGCAGCACCGAGAGTGAGACTCCGACGTTCGCCGTGTTGACGACCTCTTTACCGAGGTCGACTTCTCGTTGGGCGTGTGCGGGAACTGAGATGCCCTGAAACGACTCAGGCGCCGACACACCGATCGCGGTGTAGACCGACGCATTAAAGACGGCCGGCGTCGCCGTGGGATTAAAGACGTCGATGTACGCACTCGAGCCGACCAAAGTGTTAAAGCCGGTCGCGTACCAACTGGTCATACCTTGAGAGACACAGGGAACTTCGGCGCGGTCGTTGTACGCGATCTCTTCAGCGACCACGCCCCCACCACTGATCTGCACCGCGACCCCGTAGCTGGAAGGAGTCGTCGTCCTGGTGCTCTTCGCGCTGCGATCGAGCACGCTCGGCTCGAGGGACTCTACGCCGTGCGACGCCACCTCGATGGATCCGAACCACGTGGCGCCTTGATCCGAGACCACGCTGACGCTCAGGTGTCGCGGTCCGCTCGCGGTGTTGTAGAAGGTGACGCGCCCCGGACGGGGTCCGGCGTTGGAGAGGCCCGTGCAGTAGAGCGCGGTCGATTCCGCGTTGATCGAGACCGCCAGACCACTGGGCAACTCCGACGGGTTCGTCGGGTGAGTGAAGGACGTCACCGCCCCGGTGGCGGCGAGCACCACGATGACGACGAACAACAGCGGAAGGTGACGGCTCTTAGGCATCGAGGTCCTTTGAACCACGTGACGCCAGCACCCGGCGGCGCCGTCCGGTGAAGAGCCACTCCAGACGCTGCACCCACCCAAAGCCGAGCCACACAATGGTCCACATACCCAGAGTGAAGAGCGCAATGAGTCCGTTCAAGGGAAAATGATGCAGGACAATCGTTCCGGTCGGCTGCGCCGGTGAGGTCGCGACGCTATAGAAGGGCGTCCAACTGTCATACGTCGTGCGCGGCGCGGGCTGACCGTTGACGTCGAGCGCGAACGCCCCCGCGGGGGCGAGCCCCGCCACCACCGTCGAACCGGCGGTGAGCGGTCCTGAGTTTGACGTGTCGCTGAACACGGGCGTCAACGTGGTCGATCCCGGCTTGGTCGCGGCGACAATGCCGTGGAAGAGGGAGTTGGAAAAGACTTCTACCGACGGCGTATCGAGTTCGAGCGCGAGGTCGCTCTGATTGTCGAGTGCGCTGAGTAACACCTTGGGCGCTGGGTGCAGCGGCACGCTTTGCACGCCCGCAATCTCCGGGGCCGCGGAGTTCATCACCACGATCGCGGAGATGCCCGCGGGGGCGAGGAGCTGACCAAGGCGCACCGTACGACCGGCGAGCGCCGTCTGAATGGCCTCCATGATCACGTCACTAGTGCCCGAGTCGGGCGGACTAAAGAGCGTGGAGCCACCGGGCAGTTCGTTCGTCGACGTCGCAGCTTCGAGGCCGGGCGCCACGGACCACCCCGGCAGTGGCAGGACCGCGGGGTCGCCCAGCCACAACACCCGATACCCTCCGGCGCTCGTCGGAGCGAGCTGACTGAGCGACTCCGCCACGCTGGTCGTGGGCATGTCGAAGCGGCCACTGGCGAAACTTCCGAGAAACGGCAGTATCGCGACCAACAACGTCAACACCGAAAGGCCCGCCGCAATCTGACGCCAACCAAATCCCACGTCGCGCAGATCCTGTTCGAGCGCGCCGATGCCCAGTCCAATGAGTGAGGCCAACGTCAGGGCGTACAAGGCCAACAGCACGTCAAGATCGGGCGAAAAAGAACCGAGCCAGTGGCGCGACGCCAAGGCGGTCAACGCCAAACTCATGGTGGCGATCACCACGAGCTTCGACGCGACGCGACGTCGATCGCCCTGACAGAGCACGAGGGCGAAGAGCGCCGCGACGGGCAACAGCCAGCCCCACCACGACGCTCCAAAGCTTCCGTCCACGTCGCGCAAAAGGAGGCTAAAGGACGGGACCGACCAAGGGCCGCGTGCCAAACCGAAGACTTCGAGCGCTCGCCTCCCCGCGAAGACGACGTCGATACTCATTGGTAAAAGAAAGATCGCGACGTTGGCCACCAGTGATCCGAAGAAGCGCCACGAACCGCGAAAGGTACTCGTCTCATCGCGCTCGAAGAGCCTCGCCACCATGACACCGAACACCACCAGTGCCACGGCGATCAAGGTCGCCGGGGCCATAGCCGTAACGAGGGCGATGATCATGATAAGCAGCATCCGTTGACCGGCCTCGGTGCCTCGCCAGCCCTGATGACCAAAGGGCACGGGCTCGGAGTAGGGCTTCGTTCGAAAACCCGGCACGTCCATCAGTTCGAAGATGCGCCGAACAATGAAGGGCAAGCCAGCCACGGCGACTAGCACGTCGACGCGACCCTGGCTGATCATGTTGAGACCGAGCGGCATCGCCGCGTAGGCGACGGCACCCACGATGCGCGCACGATTCGAGGCGCGGTCCTTCAGCAGTCGTCCGACGCCAATCGCGCCGATCGGCACCGCGAAGATGAGCGCGAGTCGTGGCAAGATCCCCATGCGCCCGAGCACGAAGGTTCCCGCAAAGGCGAGCACGCCGTAACCCGGCATGCCCGGCGTGCCAGTACCCACGCCGTTAGGCGACCACGAGGCGAAGAAGTGCCGCCACGTTGACCACCAACTATCAAGTGGCGCGAGGCGACCAATCAGGGGCAGGTGCGTGGCGACTAAGTTGCGCGATCCAATGAGCCATAGGAGGGCCACGACTGCCACGATGACGGCTTGCGAGCGAAAGGACGTCATCATTCGCGAGGGGCGCGAGCGAAGTTCGAGTAGTTCGCTCTCGGCGATTTCGTCAAACTCCTCTTGCTCTGAGAACGCTGACGCGAATCCGACGCCCGCCTCTTCTATATCGTCGAAGCTCGCGCTTTCTTCCTCGGGCGGCAAGATACCTCTCGCTTTGTCGTAGCCTTCGCGAAGCAGCGTGAAGACGAAGTGCTTTAGTCGACTCGCACCACCGACCTGCAGCTGATGTAGTTCGGTGTCCGAGAGCACACGGTGCTCTTGGAGTTGGCGACGACGTTGACGAACCCGGCGGCGGTGTTTTAAAAGCCAGCGCCACGATCCGGCGATCGCGCCGGCCCGATCAGTGTCCCCTCCGACCAGCGAAATCGAGGTCTCAACGACGTCAAGGACGAAGAGCATGGACAGCGTCGTGACGGTGTATCGCCTGCCCCAGCCACTGGCCACCACCAAGAGCTGGTGACGTCGGCGAAGGTCTTGGCGACTGGCGTGACGTGTGCCGATAGCGGTAACCGATCGTTCGCCGGTAGCGATGGTCTCGCGGTGAGACACCTTGGCGAGCGGAGCGACGACGATGCGCGCGCCCGCGACTTGCGCGCGCCAACAGAGGTCGAGATCCTCACCGAGCAACGTGATGAGCGGGTCGAAGCCGCGCAGCGCACTAAAGAGATCGGAACGCACGAGGGTGACTCCGCCGGGAGCGACAAAGACGTCTCGCTCGAGGTCCTGTTGGCCGTGGTCGATCTCTCCGATCTCGATGCGCTCGCGGACGACGCCGAATCGGTCGCAGGTTTGGCCCACGTGCAAGAGGACGAGGGGGTCCTCGTAGGCCACCACCTTGGGCGTGACAATTCCGGCGTTGGTTCGATACGCCGCCTCCACCATGAGTTGCAACGCATCTGATTCCAGGCGCACGTCGTCGTGACAGAAGAGAAAGAACGCCGAACCTTCCACCATCAACGCGGCTTCGTTGCAGGCGGCGCCGAAGCCGCGGTTCTCTTCGAGCACGCTCACGAAGGCGTTGGGGGCAACTGCCGCGATGCGCTCGGCAACGCGCGGCGAGTCCCCGGTCGCCACCACGAGCAGGCTCAGTTCTTCGTAGTCTTGGCTCGCGAGGGAAGCCGCCGCCGCTTCAAGGCCCGGCCCGGAACCGGTGGTAACGATGACGGCAACAACGGCCGGAGCACGAGAGTCCATCAGTTCTTCAAGGCTAGTTGGCTGGGTAACGCACTTTCGCCGCTCGAGGAGAACAAAGACACTCGAGAACGGAGAATTTTAGATTTCGTGTCGTCGTGCGACGAGATCATCCACGATGTCTTCGAGTGAGACGTGCAGTGGAATCTGTGGCGCCCAGCCCGCCGTCTGGTGCAACTTGTCGTAACTGCCCCGTGACACAAGAATCTCCACCGGACGAAGTAGTGACGGATCAACCACGAGACGCACACTCGGCGCGAGCTGCGCCACGAGTTGAGTGGCGATATCGGCCAGCGCCACGTCATGTCCGGAGGCGACGTTGTACACCTCCCCCGTAATGCCGAGGCGCGAGAGCAGTCGGTACGCGCGCACGACGTCGCGCACGTCAGTGAAGTCCCGACGCGTGGTGAGGTCACCCACGCTGATCTCGTCCTCTCCGCGCTCGCGCGCGTCAAAGAGGCGACTGACCAGTGCGGGCACGACGAAGGTCGGCGACTGACCAGGACCCAGGTGATTGAACGGCCGGGCAATGATGACGCGCTGGCCACGAAAGCGCACCGCGTCGCGCGCCACGCGCTCGGCCTCTACCTTGCTCGACGAGTAGGGATTCGCGGGGGCCACGCGAAAGGTCTCGCGCAGTGGTTGATCCTCTTCTCGAACGACGCCGTAGACCTCGGAGGAACTGATGACGACCGTCGTGGATTTGGGAACGGCTTCGAAGGACGCGTCTAGAACACGCTGCGTGCCTACGACGTTGACGCGAGTGAACTCACTCGCGTTCTCCCACGACTCGCCCACGTGGGTCAGCGCCGCAAGGTGGTAGGTGACGTCGGGAAGGAACCATTGGAAGACCTCGCGCATGCTGCGCTCGTCCGTGACGTCGCGTTCTCGGTCGATCCCGTGCACCTCATCGCCGTTGTCGCGCAGGTGGCGAATGAGGTGCCGAGCGACGAAGCCGTCCGATCCCGTGACGAGCGCGCGCATTAGCTCACCAACGCCAATTGGTAGGCGACCAAATGCTGATCCACGCAGGCGTCCCACGTGAAGCGCTCGGCGCGTGCACGAGCGCGTGTGGCGCCGCTGGCCCGCTCCACGTCGCTCTGTCGCAGCTCCTCGAGTAGTGCCTTCGCCAACTCGGGGACGTCGCCGATGGGGGCGAGGCGCGCGGCGTCACCGGCGACCTCGGCCATGACCGTGCCTTGGGTCGTGACGACGGAGGCCCCACAGGCCATCGCCTCGAGTACGGGCAGGCCAACGCCCTCTCCTCGCGAAGGGTAGGCCACGACTCGGGCCTGGCGATAGAGCGCGGGCAACACCTCCTCATCGACGAAGCCGAGGCGGTGGATGCGATCCTTGAAAGGGTGTACCTCAAGTTGCGTCGTGAAGGGACCAACGCCCCACCCCGACTGTCCGGCGAGCCACAGTTCAACCGCGTCGTCCTCGCGAGCAATCTCACTAAAGGCCTCGAGCAACACGTCCAGACCCTTTCTCGGTTCCACGGTGCCTACAAAGAATACGTAGGGAACGTTCACCCGGAGAGAATGGCGCTGAAACGTGGCGATGTCGTCGCGGCCCAGAGGCTGGAAGTGAGCGAGATCGACGCCCAAGGGAGCGACAACGATCGGCGCATGAGCGGGCAGGATCTCTTCGAGCAGCCGAGCACTGAAGGCGCTCACGCTGACGAGAACACGGGCGTGCTGAGCGGCGAAGGTAATGGCTCGACGGAAAAACGTCACTTTGGTTCGCTCGTGCCACTCCGGATTGGTAAAGAACGTGAGGTCGTGAATGGTGACGACGGTGGGCGTCGTACCCCGTCGCGGCATCGTGTAGTGCGGGGCGTGCCAAAGATCAACGTCGCGCGCGACGTGGCTAGTACCGAGCACCCACGCCTCGTAAGTCAGTCGCGCCGCCCGCGCGTTGGGCACGATACTCGCGAGAGAAGCGTGGGGCGAACGTTCACTCCAGCGAGCGGCGTCATCGCGCCGCGTGACGAGCGTGGTGTCCACGTGACACTCGGGGAGGCGAACCGCAAGTTCAGCGATGTAGCGCCCGGCGCCGGCAATACGAGGAGGTACCGCGGAGACGTCAAGTGCCACCTTCATTGCCAACCGGCCAGATGATCGAGCGCGACGTTTCGCCAGGTCAGCGACGAGACGCTCGCGCGGCGGCGCTCGAGCGCGGCGGCGTCATTCGGGCGCGATAGCGACGCGACGAGGCCCTTCGCGATCGCCTCGACATCGAGCGGATCGACCAGCACGACCTCTTCGTTGTCGGTGACACTTGGCGTCGTCACGCTCGCCACGACGCGGGCGCCTTCGTGGAGCGCCTCCACCGGAGGCAGACCCCAGCCTTCCGCCTTCGGGACGTACGCCACTACCGTCGCGTCGCGGTACAACCCCTTCAGCAACGAGCGCGACACCGAACCGAGCACGATCGCCTCGGCGCTGTCCACGCTGCCCCAGCCCGAGGGACCGACCAGCACCAAAGGCCCGAGCTCATCGTCTTCTTTACGAGCAAGTGAGTGTGCGACGATCAGCCGCTCGAGATTCTTTCTCGGTTCGCGCGTACCCACGTAGAGGGTATAAGGGCCCCTGACTCCTCGGGGGCTAAGTGCGATGCGTACCTCTTCGGCGTTCGCGGAGGTCGTGTCATCGTCGTCCACACCGAGTCGCACATCGTGCAGTCGCGACGGGTCAAACCCGTCACTGATGAGTCGTCGAGACAACTGCGGCGCGGTACAGAAGATCCGTACGTCGTCTTGACGTTTCAGGAGCTGCAATCGCTGCTCGTGGAAACGAATGCCGCGCGAGGTGCTCGCCTCAGGTTCGTCACGCCAGAGGAGGTCATACAGCGCGACGGAGTGCACGGCGTCCCCTTTGCCACCGGCGAAGGGGCCAGCGAGTGAGGTGGCATGCACCACGTCGCTAAAGGACGGCACGCCGAGGGGCCAACGGGCCCAGAGAAGATTCAGTACGTTAAGAGGTGCCGTCGTCACTCGTTCGAGCGCCAGATCGGACAGGTCCTGTTTCGGGACGCCTCGTGGCGCCACACCGACCAGTCGAAGCGAATCGTCCTGCAGCGAGTTCAGACCGCGCACCAGCCCTCGCACGTAGGTCGCGATGCCGCCCGGCTGGGGCCGATAGAACTGATCCAGCGAGATACTGACGGCGCGGGTCACGCCCTCCAGCCTCGCACGACTTCTTGATAGAGGGCGACGTACGCGCGAGCGGCGGTTGCCGGCGCGAAGTCCTCCGCTCGTGAGCGACCGGCCGCCATCATGATGGCGCGGCGTGACGGGCTCTCCCAGAGTTCGCTCAAGGTCGGCACGACTTCGTCATCGTCTTCGGTCAACACCGCCGCACCGCTCAAGAGTTCGCGATTGATCGTCGTGGCACGCGCGATCGTTGGCACGCCGGCCGCTAAGGACGCGATGGCGAAGGAGGGAAATCGAGCACCGTCCGAGACGTGAAGGACCACTCGTGCTCCGCCGAGCGCGCTGCGGGCTTCAGAACGCGGACGCAACACAACCTCGAGTCCTCGCGCACGAATCTGTTGTGCCACTTTTTGGCTGGTCAGCGCCTCAACTCGAGCGCCTTGACCGTGGGCGTATCGCACGAGTTCGGGTGCCAGGCGGAGAAAGGGTTGAATGACGCCCGTCAGGTTCACGACGAGCGAGGTGCCGTCTCGGGTCGGCTCAACCAACGGCACTGCCGGAGGAACGACCACAACTTGGGCGCGCTCGACGTCCAGTACCCGACGCACTTCGTTGCTGGCACTGCGGGTGGAGGCGACGAGGACGGCGCCGCGGCGAACCGCACGACGAAGTTGCGCGATGCGAAGGTGTTCGCGCGACTCGCCCCGCAAGGGGCGAAGGTCGTCAACCGAGATGATGAGGGGGATGGACTTTGTCGGCGGCGTGGCGCGCCCCGCGACATGCACGACGTCGACCCCTTCGAGAAGTCGATCGAGCGAAGGGCCCAGGCTTCGTCGCCACAGTGGCGTCCACAGCCCACGAAGGGCGAGTCGCGCTTCCTCCGGCGACGTGCGAGCGGAGCGAGAGTGAAAGCGTATTAGTTCGCACCCGCCCGTCACGTCAAGAGCGTCGGCCAGATCGGTCATCGAGTTGCCCAGTGACTCCAATGAACCATCGAGGTCGAGAGCGACCCGGGGAACCTCGGAACTCACGAAGCTAGTGCTAACGCCCGTTGGGCACTCGTCCAATCGGGCCAGAGGTTGACGGCCCATCCACCAAAGGGTTCACTACTCGTCGCTACGACACCAATGCCTTCGTCAGCGTTCAATAGAACCATGGAGCCGCTCTGACCAAAATGGCCGAAACTGGCGGGAGACCAGTCGCCCATCCAGTGTTGCTTTTCGCCTCGCACTTCTGGCCCTATCCCCCAGGGACAGGGTGAGAAGCGTCCAAAGCCGGGCACGATGCCCGCGAGGTCCGGCAGGTAGGGGCGTATGAGTCGATCCCGTGTAGCGCGCGCGAGGCCGTCGCAACGCAGCCACGCCACCGCAAACGCTACGAGGTCCTCAGTGGAGCCACTCACTCCCGCCGCCGGACGGCCCGTGAGCGACGCCGTGGCGAGTCCCAGTGGTTCAAAGACTCGATAGGCCAACCAGTTGGCCGGGTCGTTCTCTCCGACGATCGCTTGCACCGCGTGCTCGTAGCCAAAGTTGGAGTAGATGCGCTTGGTGCCCACGGGCACCACGGGGTCACTCTCTTCGAGTCCAAGACCGCCCGAGTGCGAAAGAAGATTGGCGAAGCTCGCTCCGTGTGGTCCGACGTTTTCGTCGTAGGAGTGCATGTCCCAGTCGACCTCTACCCCGAAGGCCATGGCCACGGCCATCTTTGACACCGAGGCCCACGGTCGTACTTCGTCGAGGTCACCGTGTTCGCGCACTCGAGTCACCGCACCTTCGTGCAATCGCAGCACCACGTACGCGGGCGTGCCGGGCCAGGCGCTATCAAGGTCGTTGCTCACCATTCGATGATACTCACGCGCCTCTAAGGTTTCGGAGGTGATAACGGTTCTCAGCGGTGGCGTAGGTGCGGCTCGACTTCTTCGCGCACTCGGCGACGTCCACGAACCTTCAGCGACGACGGCCGTCGTGAACGTTGGCGACGACGTGATCATCCACGGACTGACCATCTGCCCGGATCTTGACACGATCACCTACACCCTCGCCGGTCTCAACAACGAGGAACTCGGCTGGGGACTGCGAGGCGAGACGTGGCGAGTGATGGACGAGCTCGAAGCACTCGGAGGCGAGGCGTGGTTTCGACTTGGTGACCGAGACCTCGCCACCCACCTCTACCGCTCGCAGCGCCTGTCTGAAGGCGCCACCAAGACTGAGGCCACGGCCGAGCTCGCTCGACGCCACGGGGTGCGCGTCACGATATTGCCCGTGACCAACGATCCGCTGGCGACCGAGTTCCTCACTGACGAGGGACGACTCTCCTTTCAGGAGTACTTCGTGCGCCGTCACCACGACGTAGTAATTCGCTCGATTGAGGTCGTCGGCGCTCAAGAAGCTCACCCGAGTATCGAAGTGATGAGTGCCCTCGAAGGGGCCGGTCGCATCGTGATCGCGCCCTCTAATCCGCTGATATCTATCGATCCGATCCTCCAAGTGCCTGGCGTGAGCGACGTACTTCGCGCACGCTCCTCGGACGTCGTCGCCGTCTCCCCACTCATTCGCGGAGCAGCCCTCAAGGGCCCGGCCGATCGACTCATGCGAGAGCTCGGCCACGAGAGCTCGGCGCTCGGCGTGGTCGACTACTACCAAGGCCTCGTGGGCACGTGGATCATCGATGAGGCCGACGCGTCGCTCGCCGATTCGATTCGCGAACGCGGTGTTCGCGTCATCGTCACCACCACCGTCATGGCCGACCCCGATGACGCCCGGCGTCTCGCCAAGGCGGTGTTGGCGTGAGCGAACTTCGGTTCATTGCTCTAGCGTCGAGCACCATGGTCAAAAGTGGTGATGATCTTGTCACGTTGATCTTGACGTCCTTGGAAGAGAGCGGCGAAACGTTGCGTCATCACGATCTCATGGTGGTGACGAGCAAAGTGGTCTCCAAGTCCGAGGGACGCGTCGTCCCCTTCGACGGCACCGACGAAGACAAGGTGAGCATCGTGGAAGCTGAGTCGGTGCGCGTGCTGCGACGAAGGGGCACGTTACGCATCACCGAAACGAGCCACGGCTTCATCAACGCTAACGCCGGTGTCGACTTGTCGAACGCCGACCAAGGAACGGCGGTGCTGCTGCCGAAGGATCCTGATCGTTCGGCGAGACGACTACGAAGTGAGATCGCCCGGCGCACCGGCGTCGAGGTCGCAACACTGATCACTGACACGTTCGGGCGAGTGTGGCGCCAAGGCGTCACCGACGTGGCGCTCGGCAGCGCCGGTCTTCGTCCGATACTCGATCTTCGCGGCACGACCGACGCCAACGGACGACTACTTGAAGCCACCGAAGTCGCGATTGCGGACGAAATCGCGGGTGCCGCGAACCTTGTCCTGCACAAGGCCGCAGCCACGCCCTTCGCACTGGTGCGAGGACTCGACGAGTCATTCTTTGGCGACGGTTCAATCGGTGAGAACATCGTTCGCACCAAGAACGACGACCTTTTTCGCTGATTAGACCCCGCCGAGTCGGACGTCGCCCGAAAGACGCGAGTCCACGGCCACGCGTTCCTTCGCGCCGACCACGCAGGTCGGACCGAGCACTGAACTCGCGCCGATCACCGCTTCGGGACCAATGATGGATGAGCGGATCTCGCAGCCACTCTGCACCACCGCGCCGGGAAGGAGCACGGAGTCCTCAATCACCACGTCTGCACCGACCACGCACCCTTTATCGATGACGGTGTTGATCAAGGTGGAAGACGAATCAATCGTCGCCGAAGGATCGCGCCACGAACCATCCACGATTCCCTCGAATAAGTGTTGAGTGTTGCGACCCTTCAAGATGTCCACGTTGGCTTGAAGATAGTGCTGCGGCGTGCCGGTGTCGAGCCAGTACGCCTCGTCGCTCATCGCGAAGAGTTCCTTGGCGGCGGCCAACTCCGGGAAGGTCTCGCGCTCGACGCTCACGCGACCGCTCGCGGCGATGCGATCAAGCGCGCGCGGCTCGAATACGTAGGTACCGGCGTTGATCTGATTGGTAGGCGCTTCGCCGGGCGGAGGTTTCTCGACGAAGGCCAGGACGCGACCGTCCAGTGCGGTCGGCACCACCCCGAAGTTCGACGGGTCTTCTACGGGGTGGAGAGCGATGGTCACTTCACCTCCGTGATCACGATGGAAGGCCAACAGTTTCGTCACGTCCAGGTCGGTGAGCACGTCACCGTTCACCACGAGGAACGTCTCCTCGACGCCGGTTTCGGTCGCCGCGAAATGAATGGCGCCGGCGGTATCGAGTGGTTCGGGCTCGACGGCGTAGGTCACCCGAACGCCCGCGATGAGATTCAAGGGATAGGCCGCGGTGAACCGCTCCGGCAGATAGCCCAGTGAAAGGACCGCGTCGGTCACGCCGTGTCGCGCCAGGGACTCAAGAACGCACTCGATCATCGGAACGCCCACCAGCGGCAACATCTGCTTGGGCGTCTCGTAGGTCAGCGGCCGCAGTCGAGTGCCCATACCACCGACCAGGATGATCGCCTGCAACGTCAGCCCTTCGTCGTGGTCGTGGTACTCGCGGTGGTCGTCGTCGTGCTCGGTTTCGTGGTCGTCGTCGTCGGGACAGTCGTGGTGGTGGTCGTCGTGGGCGTCACCGTGTCGTAGACCATCGCGTCAGCGGTCGTCTTCGCCGGCGGGCTCGGCGTCACACCCGCCGGCTCAAAGGCCAGCGTCACGCGAAGCTCTTTTGAGAACTTGATGTCCGCGGGATTCGTCACGATCGTCGGCTTCTTTTGAGCGAACGAGGTCCAGTACGCGTACTCCACTTTGCCCTTCTGGCCGGCGTACTTCGACTTGGTCGAACACAGCGCGCCGTTCTTGTACGTGGTCGCGGGATCAGCCGCGCCGGTCGATTTTGGAATCGCGAGTTCCTTGGAAGTCGTGATAAGTCCCGGGTATTCGCTGGCGAAGGTTCTCAGCGTGGCGTTGTTGCCCGCGTCGAAGGACGACACCGGCGAGAGTCGCACGACGTCATCGCTCTCGAGCACGAAGCCGAGTTTGGTGGACGGATCCGACGTCAGATAGGGAAGCGTCTGGCCACAAGACTGCACCGACAGCCCGGCGTAGAGCGTCGTGCCGACGGCTGGCTGCACCACGGAAGTGTGCTTTTTGACGGGATTCTGGTACTCATAGCGCGAATACACCGTTGCGGCCAGGCCCACAATGACGATGACCGCGAGAATTCCGTAGTAGTTACCGGGACGGGTCTTTCGGTAGGTCTTGCCACCACCGGCGGCACCGACTCTACTGACCCACTTTCCCGAGTTGCTTTTAGCCACCTCGCAACGTTACTAAATAATGTGATGTACTCCGGCTGCGTAGGGGCGAAGGGACTCGAACCCTCACTGGAGGCGGTTTAAGCGCCCTGCCTCTGCCAATTGGGCTACGCCCCCACGCGGCGCGGTCGCGTTGTAACGCTAATGCAAAGTTAAGAATGCATTGATACATCATGTTTTTACGCCTTCTCTAACTAGGCTTGTTCCATGCGCGTGCGTCGTCGGGGCACGACACGAACGACCCCCCTCTTACTCTTAGCGGCAGTTATGGTCGCCTGGCTCGTGGTCCCAACGACGGCCGGGGCCGGTTCGATCGCCCAAACTAAGAAGGCCATCGAGGACCTTTCGGCGGCCCTGGCTCGCCAAGAGGACCGCAGCGAGATCACCTCGAACGAGTACGACCAGGATGAAGCCAACCTGGCCTCAATCACCTCGAATATCCACCAACTCCAGTACGAGGAGACCGTCAAGCGCGCCGCCATCACCATCACCTCAAAAAAGCTGGTGGTCGACGTGGTGCGCGCCTTTGTCTTGAGCTCGGCCGAGTCGCAGATCCTCCAGTTGTTCAACCAGAACGTCACGCGCAGTGACGCGGGCAAGGTCTATCAGAACATCGTCATCGGCGATCTGAACCAACTCGAGGCCAAGTACGAACGAGAGAAAGTCTCACTCCAGTCGACCGTCGCCAAGGTGGCCGCGCAACGCGCGAAGGCCGAGAACGCGACCCATCAGATGAAGGTGCTGCTCGAAGAGAACATCGAACTACAGGACCAAACTCAAGCCACCTTGGCCACCGTGACCGCCGAGTACAAGAGCGAGATCATCAACTACGAAATCAGTGCGGGAGTCGCCGCGGCGCGCGACAAGAACACCGCCGGCGAAGAGCAGGCCATCGCCGCCGCCTCGGCCGTCGGTGGACAGAGCGCGGCCAACCAGGTAATCGAGGCGGAGCAACAGGCCATCGCCACGCCCACCATCGCCGAAGTGGCCGGCACCGCCCAGGGACTGGCGGCCGTCAAGTACGCGGAGTCCCAGATCGGCGTGCCCTACGTGTGGGGTGGCGAGACCCCGGGTGTGGGCTTTGACTGCTCCGGGCTCGTGCAGTGGGCCTGGGGCAAGGCCGGCATCTCTATTCCGCGCACCACCGAAACGCAGTGGCCCGACATGGTGCACGTGCTTCTCACGGATCTGCAGCCGGGCGACCTTCTGTACTACTTCAACCTCGACGGTGACAACGAGGTCGACCACGTGGTGATGTACGTCGGCTCGGGCCCGTGGGGTATCGATACCACGATCGCCGCGGCCCACACCGGTACCGACGTCGCCTTGGCTCCCCTCTTCACCGCCGGATTAATCGGCGCGGCGCACCCTTAAGCGACCGACGTGACCATCGAACTCTCTCTCGTAATTCCGGCCTATAACGAAGCCGACCGACTGGCTTTCGGCTTCGCGCGCCTGCAGCCTTACCTGGAAACGATTGACACCGCAAGCGTTGAGGTCATTGTCGTGGACGACGGTTCGAGCGACGATACGATGCACCGCGCGCACGAAGTCTACGGTCACTTGGAGAACGCGCGCTTCGTCCAACAGCCCGCGAACTTGGGTAAGGGCGCGGCGCTGCGCCTCGGTATCGGTCTGGCGCGGGGCGCCAACGTCGTCACCATTGACGCCGACATGGCCATCGACCCGTTGCAGTTGCCCCTCTTTCAGACCGCGTTGCGCGACAGCGCGCTGGTTCCCGGTTCCCGAGCCATCAAGGGGCACATCAACTATGACTCCACCCTGCGCACGCTCTTTGGAGAAGCCTTCAACTTCTTCGTTCGTCACTACACCAAGACGACGCTCCGTGACACTCAGTGTGGATGCAAAGGCTTTCAACTCGGCCCTGCGCGCGTCTTGGCGCTGCTCGCTCTCATCGACGGCTTCGCCTTTGACGTGGAGATTCTCTACTTAGCTCGCCGACTCGACCTCAGCACTCGGCCGTTGCTCGTGACCTGGCAGGACGTGAGCGGCTCGTCGGTTCGACCGGGTCGCGACTCGCTCGACATGTACCGCGACATCCGGGTACTCACCAAGACGCGCTATGAGAACCCCGTCGTGGAACTCTCGCGCGATATCACTACCGACGAGGTATCAACCAGCGCGGGAGAAGCTCGACTCCACGGACTCGTGCTCGCTCACGGTGAGAGCGACACGCTGCTCGTACTCGGACGAAACGACGCCGTGGGCGGGGCCGGCGTCGCCGCTCGCCTAAAGGGGGCACTGCGCACGGCGAATGTCGATGAACTCAAGGGTCGACACTTCGAAGCCGTCTAATTGTGGCGCGGTAAGAGCCAGCTCGTCACGAGTTCCGGTGCTCGGTCGCCCCACTCCTCGGCGGTGATTGCGTAGCGCGCGTGGTCCTCCCACGCGCCGTCGATCTCTAAGTAGCGCTCAGAGATCCCTTCGAAACGCACGCCGAGCTTCTCGACCACACGCCGCGAGGGCGCGTTACGCGGAATGATGTTGATCTCCACTCGGTGCAGTCGCAGCGACTCAAAGGCGTACTGCAGCATGGTCACGACGGCCTCGGGCATCAGGCCCTGTCCGGCGACCGCCTCGTCAATCCAGTAGCCGATGTAGGCCGACTGCAGCGGCCCGCGCTGAATTGAAGAGAGCGTGATCTCACCAATAAAGCGCCCCTCTAAGAAGATGCCAAAGCCAAAGCCCGTGCCTATTTGGCGCTCGCGCTCTCGAATCGCACAGCGGCTGACGAAACTTCGGTGATCCTCGGCGAGGTGCGAGGCGTGGGCCGAACGCGGCTCCCACTTCAAGAGCCAGTCGCGACAGCGGGTGCGCACCTCGTACCAGGACTCGTAGTCGTGCTCATTCAAGGTGCGCAGCACGACACGCCGCCCGTGCAGGGAGACGGGCGAATAGATGGCGCTACGGGTCGTTACCATGAGGGGTTTCCCACTCTCCCATCGTTACAGGTCATAGTGACTTCCGCAATCAAGGTTAAAGCAAGGAAAAGGCGATGCCATCAAGGATGTCACTCTCGGAACTCAACAGTCGATCGACCTCGAAACGCGCCATTACGGCGTCCAGTACGTAGAGTCCTGCGGGTAGCACGTCCTCGCGCCCCACCACCATGCCGGGGTGGCCCAAGCGCTCCTCGGGCGTCTCGTGTGAGAGAAGGTCACGCCAGTACTGCACGGTTGAACGCGTCAACACGCGGTGATGCACGACGTCGCGATCGTAGACACGAATTCCCGCGTCAAGTTGAGCGAGCGTGGCCACGGTACCCGCCAGTCCGACGAGTCGCACGTCGCCGACCACCAGACGAAAGTCGGGCACCGCGGCGAAGGCTCGATCGAGCTCTCCTTCGATCATCACACGCGCCGCCTGATCATTCTCGCTCGTGACAATGCCTTTGCCAAGCGCTCGCTCAGTAACTCGGACGCAACCGAGTTGCATGGAGTAACTCTCTAGTCGGCCGTTCACTCGCGCCGCGAGCTCGGTTGACCCGCCTCCGACGTCGACGATCATCGTGGGCGTGGCGACGTCAACCAGGTCCCGGGTAGCGCCCGCGTAGGAGTTCGCCGCCTCCTCCGCACCACTCAGCACCTTCGCCTCAAAGCCGACGATGGCGTTCGCGCGATTTAAAAACGTCGACCCGTTGCGCGCGTCACGAACTGCGGAGGTGGCGACTAGTAACCCCAACCCGACACCATGGTGCTCGCACGCCTCGTGGTAATGCTCGAGAACGTCGAAGGTTCGTTCCATCGCCTCGGGGGTGAGCGTTGATGACGCGTCGACGCCTTGGCTGAGTCGCGTGATGTGCATCTCGCGGCTGAGGGTTCGCCCCTCGCCGTCAGCGACTAACAGTCGAGTGGAGTTGCTGCCGCAGTCAATCGCGGCGACGGCCTCAGTCACGGACGTTGACGATGACGAGCTCTGGCACCTCGATGACCTCGGCGACCAGCGCCCCCACCGGATCGAATGAACCCGCCAGATAGTTGGCGAGGTGCGCGTGCAGGCACTTAACGCCTACGCGCGTACCTCCGACGCCACCCTGCGCTCGCACGAGATCGTCGCGCAGCGTCGCGGCCCGGCGCCGTTGTGCGTACTCGTCGTGCGCGCGACGGAGCTCCTCCACGTCGACGAGCTCTTCAAATCGATGCACGCCGCCGCCACTCTCGAGTCGGCTCACCGTAGCGTGTAGTTCCGGGTCAACCAGCCAATAGAGCGTGGGCATGGGCGTGCCATCACGCAAGTGCGGCTCGTTCTCGATCACTACGGGACCCCCGTCGAGTCGACGAACGACCACGGCGAAGCGACCGGCCGCCGGACGCCCCAGCAGGGCTTCGACGATCGTCTGATCGTCGAGTGAGGCGTCGCGAAAGGTCAACGCCAGAACTCGAGGGTGCGCAGGAAGCGCGAGAAATACTGATTCGACTTGTGCACCGTCGGCTTCGAGGACACCGAGAGCGGGGCCATCGACGAGGGCGCGACGAGCGGCTGGAGACCGGGGTCGGCCGAACTCGCCGAGACCTGGCCCGCGGAGTCGCCCGGCAGCACTTGAATCAAGCTCTGACCCGGGTTGACAAGTTGATACTGCTCGCGGGCCAGCTGCGTCGCCGCCGCCTTGGTGTCAATGGTCCTGGCTTGGGACTTGAGCGACGCCTCTTCATGTTGGATGGCCCTGATCTGTGCGGAGGTGGCGTCGATCTGCGCCTGCTGGTGCCAGAGAGCGGAAAAAGGAAACCAACCCACCAACATGATGGCGGCCGTCACGACGGCGAGCGGTAACAGCCAGCGATTACTGCTTCGAGCTGAAACGCTACGCGTTGTGGACACCTATCGCCCCCGACAATGACGCGGCACCAAGAAACCGTGCTTGATCACCGAGCTGTTCTTCGATTCTTAACAACTGATTGTACTTGGCAACACGGTCCGAACGCGCCGGGGCACCGGTTTTTATCTGTCCGGCGTTCGTCGCGACCGCGAAATCAGCAATCGTCACATCTTCGGTCTCACCCGAGCGATGCGATATCACCACGCTGTAGCTGTGGCGCGTCGCTAATCGCACCGCGTCCAAGGTTTCGGTCAGCGAGCCAATCTGGTTCAATTTGACTAACATCGAGTTCGCGACGCCGAGGTCGATGCCCTTTTGGAGCAACGTGGTGTTGGTCACGAAATTGTCGTCACCGACGAGCTGAATCTTTGCTCCGAGACGCTTCGTGAGCGACTCCCAGCCGTCCCAGTCCTGTTCGGCCATCCCGTCTTCCAGAGAAACAATCGGATACCGAGCGACGAGGTCGACCCAGTAGTCGATGATCTCGTCGCTTGAGAGCACGCGACCTTCACCGTCGAGATGGTACGCGCCGTCGCGATAGAACTCGCTCGCGGCGGGATCCATCGCGATCGCCACGTCGCTGCCGGGCGTGCGTCCCGTTGCTTCGATCGCTTCGACGAGCACCTTGACGGCGCTCTCGTTGTCGGGCAGGTTCGGCGCGAAGCCACCTTCGTCACCGACGGCCGTACTCAGTCCGCGCTTTTCGAGAATGGTCTTCAGCGCGTGATAGGTCTCGGCCCCCCAGCGCAACGCTTCGCTAAAGGACGCGGCTCCGATGGGCATCACCATGAACTCTTGGAAGTCGATGGAGTTCCTCGCGTGCACACCGCCGTTCACTACGTTCATCTGGGGGACGGGCAGCACGTGGGCGTTCACGCCGCCGAGGTACTGATAGAGCGGCAGGTCGCTTTCGATGGCCGCCGCCTTGGCCGTGGCGAGTGACACCGCGAGGATGGCGTTAGCGCCAAGTCGCCCCTTGTTGGGCGTCCCGTCGAGGTCAATCATCGCGAAGTCGACGGCCCGCTGATCCTCTGCTTCGTAGCCCTCGAGGGCTTCGCTGATCTCGCCGTTGACGTAACTGACGGCCGTCGTGACGCCCTTGCCGCCGTAGGCGGCACCACCGTCGCGAAGCTCTACCGCCTCGTTGGTCCCCGTGGAAGCTCCCGACGGCGAGACCGCGCGACCGATGGCGCCCGATTCGAGGTGAACCTCCGCCTCGACCGTGGGGTTGCCCCTTGAGTCTAGAATCTGACGTCCCAGGACCACTTCAATCGCGCTCATTGCGTCTCCTCAGTTTGACCTCAACGTTACTAGGCCACCTTTGGAACTAGGGACGCCCTTCGGCCTCCACGATCTCGTCACGTAACTCGAACGCGCGTTGACGCAACACCCCCTCGAGGTCAACACCGGCAACACTCGCGGCCGCGACGAGCGCACTCAGTGCGTCACCCCACGCCCGCTCGGATCCAATCGTCGACGAATCGTATTTTCCGCCGTGCTCAAGCAACAGCGCGCGTATCGCGCCAAGCGCTCGCTCGAAAGAGAGCTCACTCGACGCGGCGCCCAGATCAACGAGGGCAGCCTTGCGCAAGAGTTTCGTGTACAACGTCAGCGCGGGAAGTTGCCAGGTCACGCCGTCGATCACGCTGTCGCGACCCTTTTCGTTTCGCTTCAGCACTTCCCAGCGTGAGGCCACCTCGTCGGCGCCGTTCACCGTAACGTCACCGAAGACGTGCGGATGACGACCGATGAGTTTGTCGCGCAGCGTGTCGGCGATGGAGGCGACGTTGAAGTTGCCCTCCTCGTCGCCCAACTCCGCGTGAAAGAGAACCTGGAAGAGCAGATCCCCCAACTCTTCTTCGACGTGGTCGATGACGGCGTCGTCATCGCCGCCGCTCTCTTCCAGCGCCACGAAGGCTTCGAGTGCGTCGAGTGTCTCGTAGGCCTCTTCGAGCAGGTGTCTCGTGAGCGAGGCGTGCGTCTGCTCTTGGTCCCAGGGGCACTCCGCGCGTAGTCGCTTTACGAAGTCGACGAGATCGGCCATGGCCACGCCGGCGTCACGAAACTCCTCCACCCAGAACGACGTCAGGTGATCGGCTCGCTGAAACGACGAGAGCCCACTCGCACGCATCGTCGAGATCAGTTCGTCGTCGAGTCCGAGATGGTGAAGCACTGTGACCTCGAGCTCCGGCGGGAGCCGATCGCTCACGCTCGCGAGCACTTCGGGCGAGTACGTTTGGAGGATCAACAGCGGTCCGGGCCCTCGAAAGTCATCGAGCGAACCCAAGGCGTCCACCACACGCAGCCCGGCGCTCATAGGGTCGCGACCGAGCGCAGCACAGGCCACGTCGATCACCGACACCGCCGGCTCCAGCACCGTCGTAACGTCGTCTCGTTCGAGCAACAGCTCCACGGTGCGTTCGGCAACGCTCGGCGAGCCGGGCACGGCGTAGATGACTTCTCGCGACTCAGAACCTACTGCCAGCGCGACGAGATCATCGACTATCGCCCCGTAGAGCTCGTCGAAGGACGCGGCGTCGTCATATAGATGGTCGTAGCTGGGAACCTGCTCGAACGCGGCGGCGCTCGGATGCACCTTGGTGCGAAGTCGCGCGACCGGTGAATCACTCAACAGCGCAGAGGTTCGCCGCGTGACGTGATCGAAAGTGCCGGGTCCGAGTCCGACGACTCGTATGACCGGCTTCACTTATACGTGGCGGAAGCGGCGGTGAGCGGCTTGGTCTCGTTGACGTCGCTCTTGGCGGGCTTCAAAGGAACGAGGACGCTCGGCCCCGACGAACTCACACCCCACTGTCCAAAGGCTGGGTCGACGTGCACCGCGGCGCGATAGAGCAAGTCGTTCTTGACGGCGCTCACCGAGGAGGCGTTGAGGCTGCGCAGATCGTTGAGGACCGCACTCTCGGCTTTGGCGAACGGTGTCACCGTACGCTTGGTAACCGCTACGAAGAGCGCGGCCTCACTTCCATCGAAGTTGATCTCCGAAGGACTGGTGGAAAACGTGTCGAGCGCCAGGGACACCACATCAGAACGCACGTCGTCGTAGTACTCGCTCGACGGCGCGAAGCAGCCGTACGCGCCACCCTTCGCTGCGGAGGGATCTTCGGAGTACTTCTTCGCGAGCGCCGCGACGCTCAGTCCCGACGAAGCTGACTCTTCAAAAGCGCTCACGTTCGCGAGCGGCACCACGGCCACCGACACGCACAGGGTGTCGTAGCTCGCCACGTGCGCTTCGTAGTAACTCTTCATCGAGGACGCGGTGAGAGGAATAGCGCTCTTCACCCGACTCACGAGGTAGAGCGAGGTCGCCTGCGCCTGGATCTCCGCCGTGCGCATCTCGGCGGGCATTTGTGCGAGGGCCTCTGCCGAAGTGCCCGGGCAGGTGGCGGAGTGCTCCGTCGCTTCCTCGGTCATCTCGCTTTCGAGGGACGTCTTCGCCGCGGCCAACTGCGCCGCGTCGGGGTGGTACTTCAGCTGCTCGGTGACGTACTGGTCGATCGCGAGGCCCTCGACGCGTAGATTCGCCCACGTCGCGGCGCCTTTAGCCTCAATTGACGCGCCGCCGGCACCGTTGGCGTAACTCGTCGGGTCCAGCACGTCGATGTAACACTGCAACGTGTCGTGGTGCGAGATGGCGCTCAGCTCCGCGAGAAAATCGCTCGACTTCACCGATTCGTGGTTGACCATGATGCCTGACGATGAGCCACTGAGACCGTACAGCACGGCCCCGACCAGAGCGAGGACGAACAAGGCTACGAGGCGACGCACCGGGTCATTCTACCGATTCAGACTTGTGCGACATTCGTCGGCGCGTGCAGTTCATCGATCATTGAGGCAATCGCACGCGGTGTCACGGCGTTCGCCGCGAGCTCCACGCGGAACTCCTTCGTCGACTCGTTATACGCGCTCGAACCATACGTTCGACGTAGTCGCAACTGTTGGCTGATGGTCAACGTCAACGGGCCCATCTTGAGTACGGGCTTGGAACGCACCCCCACTCGCGCGGGCAGCATCACCACCGACGTGACGGCGTAGTACAGGCAGGTCAGACGAAGCTGAGCCAACTCCAAAAGTCCCTTGGTCGGCTCGGGCAACGCGCCGTAGCGGTCCACCCACTCCACCGCTAGGTCGTCGAGTTCGACGACGCTCGTCACGCCGACGAGACGGCGGTAGGCCTCCAGGCGGGCATCGTCGGCCTCGACGTACTCCTTGGGCAGGTGGGCCTCGCCCGGAACATCGAGGTTGACTGCCACGACGTCGGGTACCCGAAAGCCCTTGGCGTCGGCCACGGCTTCGGCGACGAGTTGCACGTAGAGGTCGTAGCCAACCGCGGCCACCGGACCGGACTGGTCGTGACCGAGCAGGTTGCCGGCGCCTCGTATCTCAAGATCGCGCATGGCGATCTTGAAGCCGCTGCCGAGCGCGGTGTTGTCGCCGATGGTGCGCAGTCGCTCGTAGGCGGTCTCTGAGAGAACCTGATCGGCGGGGTGAAAGAGATACGCGTAGGCGCGCTGGCCGCTTCGCCCGACTCGCCCTCGCAGCTGGTGGAGCTGACCCAGGCCCAATCGTTCAGCCCGGTCCACGATCAGGGTGTTGACCGACGGCAGGTCAATGCCCGACTCCACGATGGTCGTACAGACCAGCACGTCGTAGCGCCGCTCCCAGAAGTCGATCATGACCCGTTCGAGCGGGCCTTCGTCCATCTGACCGTGCGCGACGGCGATGCGGGCGTCCGGAACGAGCTGGCCGAGGCGTTTCGCGACCTGATCAATGTCCGACACGCGGTTGTGAACGAAAAAGACCTGACCCTCGCGCAACAGTTCGCGACGCACCGCCTCCACCACGGCGGGCTCGTTGTACTCGCCCACGTGCGTGAGAATCGGTCGACGATCGGCCGGAGGCGTCGTGATCATGGAGAGATCGCGAATGCCGGTGAAGGCCATCTCGAGCGTGCGCGGAATTGGGCTGGCACTCAGCGTTAACACGTCGACGCCCACCGAACGGGCCTTGATGGCCTCTTTGTGCTGCACACCGAATCGCTGTTCCTCGTCCACCACGAGCAGCCCCAGCTTCTTGAACGCCACGGCCTCGCCGAGCAGACGATGCGTGCCAATCACGACGTCAATCGTGCCCTCTTGGAGACCCTTCAGCGTTGAACGAGTCTCGGCCTCGTCAACGAAGCGACTGAGCAGCGCCACCTTGACGGGAAAGCCCGCGTAGCGCTCGGAGAACGTGGCGAAGTGCTGACTCGCGAGCAGCGTCGTGGGCACGAGAATGGCGGCCTGGGTGTTGTCTTGGACGGCCTTGAAGACCGCGCGCAGCGCCACTTCCGTTTTCCCGAAGCCGACGTCGGCGCAGATCAGTCGATCCATGGGACGGGGCGACTCCATATCGCTCTTGACGTCTTTTATGGCCTGGGCCTGATCGGCGGTCAGCGTATAGGGAAAGAGCTCTTCCATCTCTCGCTGCCAGGCGGTGTCGGGGCTAAAGGCGTGCCCCTCGGCCACACTACGAAGTCGGTAGAGGTCGACCAACTCTTGGGCGATGAGAAACGCGGCGGCGCGCGCCTTTGCTCTCGTCTTTTGCCACTCCGCGCCGCCCATTCGTGACAGTGCCGGGCCGTCGCCTCCGGTGTAGGGCGTCAGCGCGTCGATCTGTTCCGTGGGCCAGTAGCTCTTGCCGTCTTTGAACTGCAGTATTAGGTAGTCGCGCGTTACGCCATTGATCGCGCGTGTCGTGGTGCCGGAGAATCTCGCGACGCCGTGCTGGCGGTGCACGACGTAACTGCCGACGGCGAGATCGTCGAAAAATCCGTCGACGTTACGTGATCTCGTGCGCGCCATTCGCCGTTGACTGCGCCGTCCCGTGAGATCGCTCTCGCTCCAGACAACGATCTCGGGCTCATCGAGGTAGAAGCCCGACGGCAACGTGCTTTCAACAACGCTCAGGCGCGACTCGAGCACGTGCGTGGGATCCGTCGTGACATCAAGCCCTTCGCCACGCAACTGTTCGGCCATTCGTTCGATCGCGGCAGCCGTTGAGGTCAAGACGACGCCGCGTCGAGCCTTGTCCCACCCGCGCACGTGAGCGGCGATGCGCGCCGCGTCGCCCTGGACCACCGGCGGGGACGATAAGAGACCTGAGTCGGCGAGCGACGAAGCACTCGTTTCAAGGGAGATCGCCTCTCGTTGTTGCATCACTTGGTCGTAGGTGAGGTGCAACAAACCAATCGGCGAGCTGGCGCGCCAGGTCAGCGCCACGACGTCGGTGAGCTCCCGCTCTTCTTCGAGCAGCTCGGCGAGTCTCGCTTGTACGCGATCGGGTTCCACGACGATGATCCGCGCGTCCTTTGTTTCGTCGAGGAGAGTTTTGGGACTCTCGACGAAGAGACCCATCCAGCCCTCCATCCCGTCGAAGAGTTGACCCGTGGCGATCCGGTCAAACGTGGAGGTGGCCCACGGCTCGCTCGTCGACAGCAACTCGGCTCGTCGACGGGCCTCTTCACCCGGGAGCCACTCGCGCGCCGGTGCCACCACGGCGTCATCGAGGTCGTGGGTCGAGCGTTGCGTCGCGATGTCGATGGCCGTCAGACGTTCGATCTCGTCACCGAAGAAGTCGAGGCGTATCGGCTCGTCGTTCTGCGAGGGCCAGACGTCGACGATGCCGCCGCGCACCGCGAACTCCGCGCGGTGTTCGACCAAATGCTCGCGGCGATAACCGAGAGCGGCGAGACCTCGCGTGAAGTCGTCGCGACTGATCTCATCCCCACGGCGAAGGAGGAAGGGTTCGCCGACGTCCTCGGGCGAGAGCACCTGGGCGATCGATCGCGCCGAGGCGACCACCACACTCGGAGCGTTGCCCTCACGGATCCGCCAGCGCAGCAACGCGCGCAAGGCCATGACCTGGCTATCGGGGCTCACGCGCTCAAGCGGATGGGTGTCCCAGCCGGGCCAGAGGGCGACGTTCTCCGCTCCGAGCCAAGCGCCGAGGGCGTCCGCCACGTGTTCGGCCTCGCTCGAGGTCGCGGTCAGCGCCACGCTGAAAGGAACCTCTAACGAGAGTGACGCGATGGCAAGCGGCGTCGCATAGCTCGATGGAGTGAAAGAACCCGAGTGCAGCGACTCGCGAACCGCGGGGGCGACCACGTCAAGGACGCGTCGAAGTCCGTTCAGTTCACTCACGATCCGTTCACGCGTTGCTGGGCTTCGTCGAAGTCGTACTCCAACAGCACGTCAATGGCGTCCGCGGCGCGCTCGACGTCGGCACTCATCGCCTCGCGGTGTTTGCCGGTCGCACGGCGTAGCACGTAGTCGGCACCCTGCTCCTTGGTCGGCGGCTTGCCGATGCCAATGCGTAGACGCGCGAACTCTTGGGTGCCGAGGGTCTGAGCGATCGAGCGCAATCCGTTGTGGCCGGCCAGACCTCCGCCCAGTCGCAACTGCCGTCGACCGGGTTCGAGGTCGAGTTCGTCGTGCACGACGACGAGCTGTGACAAGTCATCGATGGAGGTGCGCCGTAGCAACGGCGGTAGTACGGAGCCGGACTCGTTCATGAAGATCGTCGGGACGGCGAAGGTGACGGGTCCTCTCGGCGTCGAGAGCGTGACGCTCTCAGCGCGTTGACGTCGTTCACGGCTGAACGTTCCGCCGCGACGAGCCACCGCCAGGCGAACGGCGTCGCCCCCGACGTTGTGACGTGACCCTTCGTACTCGGTGCCGGGGTTCGCGAGGCCGACCACGAGCAGCGAGCTCTTTTGGCCTCGTCGATCATGCTCGCGAGCGCGCCGAGGCGCCACAACGAACTACTCCGTGGGTACTTCGCCGGTGGCTGCCGCGACCGGCTTCGCGGCGCGGCCGGCGTGCGTGGCCACGACCGCCACCGTGGGGTCCGCCACGGCCTCCACGCCTTTGGGCAGCACGAGGTCGCCGACACGAATGTTCGCGCCCACGGTCAGACCGGAGATGTCGACTTCGACGAAACTGGGAATCTGATCAGGACGGGCCAAGACTTCGATGTTGAACATCTGTTGGTCGACTTCCCAGTCCGCGTGACGAACTTCCACCGCGTCGCCGATGATGTGCAGAGGCACTTCCGCGACGACTGGCCGTTTCGCGTCAACCACCTGGAAATCCACGTGCGAGACGGTTCCGCGCACGGGATGACGCTGGATCTCGCGAGCCATGACGGTGTAGGTCTTGCCGTCGGCGTCGAGGGTGATGAGCGAGTTGACGCCCTGCTCGCCCGAGACAGCGGTGCGAAAGTCCTTGGCGTTAACGGCCACCGCGAGGGGCTGGACACCCTCACCGTAGATGACGGCCGGGATCGCGCCGGTGTGGCGAAGGCGCCGAGCGTTCGACGAACCCCGCTCGCGGACCGTCGACGCGTGCAACGTGACCTGGGACATGAAAGCTCCTCTACGAAATGGCTGGCGGCCCTAGGGCAACGCACAGGAGAAACAGTCTAGTCCGGAGGCGCTCTCGCTCTCCACTTGGAGAATCTCGTCCCTCGACACCACTCTGGTTGTCAACCGCGCAGGGCTAGGAGACCTGCAAGGTCACCTTGTTCGCCGACGCGGAGACCACCGCTCGCTGGACGAGGCGAGCGTGAGGGTCAACCGATCGCAGATAGCGCGCCACCAGAAGGGTCCGCGCCTTCGCCACTTTCGCGCTCGCGCCGTAGCCCACGCACTCGACCCGGGTTGCGACAGAGAGCGCACGGGCGAACCGGCGCACCGCGGCCACCTCAGGACCACTCAAGGCGGCGCTGTTCTTGGTAAAACCGAGCGCGAGGGGCTCAGGCGCCACCGAAGTAAGCGGCGCGACAGTGAAGACGTCCTCACCCGTCGTGCTCGATCCGCCGGGGTTGCTCACGGTGACGTTGCTGGCTCCTACCCGGGCCGTCGACGAAACAGTGACTTCAGCGCTCAACGCCTCCGAGGAGACAAACGAAGTCGACGTTGCTTTCAACCCCGGGCTCGAGAAGGAGACGCCGGCGCCACTCTCAAAACCACTGCCATAGATCGTGACGGTCTGCTCGGTTCCCTGACTCAGTACGGTCGGCGTCACCGAAGACACGGTCATCGTCGTCAGCGCTTCGTTCGCCATGGCGAAGGCGACCGGCGACGTGTCTCCACCCAACGAGGCCTCAATCACGTAACCGCCGGGCGTGTCGTTGGCGTAGAAGGTGGGCGCCACGGCTACGCCGCCGGCGTCGGTATCGACGACCGACGAAGTCGAACCGCTCGCAAAGGTACCGCTCGCTCCCGACGTCGGCGCGATGAAGGTCACCGGCAAAGCGACAACGGGATTCCCACTGCCGTCGACGACCGTCACCGCCAGACCGAGCACAAATGCGGTGTCGACGTCGGTCGACTGGTAGGTGGCGACGTCGGCGGTCATCGAATCAGAGGAAAGTTCGCTATTAGTGAGAGAAAACGTCACGCTCGGACTCGACGAGCTTGCCGTGGCAGGAGAGGTGGCGATGACGTCATAACTGCCTACTTCATCGTTGGCCGTCGCCGACACAGAGACGAAGCCCGTCGTCGTAGCGATCGCGCCAGTGTCAAAGGAGGCCGACGCGCTGGGCGTACCCACGAGTGCGAAGGTCACCGAGTTGGTCGACGTGTCGGGCGTCGGCGCGCCGCACGTCGTCGTGCTGATCTCGACCTCCAAAGGGTTTACAAACGCGCTCGACACGGTGGCGGTCTGCGACGTCGCGCCCACCACGCAGAGGTAGTCGTTGGGCGACGCGGCCGACGACACCTGAGTCGAGCCCACGAGCAACACGAGCGTTGTCCCACCCACGAGCGCGCCGGAAACCAGCGCTCGCCCGAATATTCGAGCACTGGCCACGAACGACTTTGGCGCTCGCTCTTGATGACGAAGGGTCATAGACAACATCTCCTGTTCTGATGAGGTACGAGGTACACGAGGTTCTTATTCGCTTCTCAGCGCGTCGATCGGCGCCAACTTCGCCGCGCGCGCCGCGGGATAGACACCGAAACCGAGCCCGATGGCCATCGCCACGCCGATCGATCCGGCCACGGCCCACCACTCGACGTCGATGTGCGTCGAAGCGAGATGGGGAATGACCACCGCGCCGAGCAGGCCCAACCCGGCCCCGAGAACTCCGCCGCTGAGCCCCAGCGTCGTGGCCTCAACGAGGAACTGTCGTCGAATCGCGGCGGGTGTGGCACCGAGCGCCTTGCGTAGCCCGATCTCGCGCACTCGTTCGGTCACCGAGACGAGCATGATGTTCATCACGCCGATTCCCCCGACGAGCAACGAAATAGCGGCGATACCGGCGAGCAAGATCGTTAGGGCGTTGTTCACCGAACTGGCGGTGGACTCCAGGGTCGACTGTGAAGTGATCGTGAAGTCGGCGTCACTGGGGTTGGTGATCTGGTGGAGTGCCAAGAGCTCGTGGTTGGCTTCGCTGTACGCGGCACCGAGCACGCCGCGCGACTGAGCTTCCAGATAGATCGAGGAAACCGACTGCGAGCCGGTGATGAGGCTCTGGGCCACGGTGATGGGCGTCAATACCATGTCATCTTCGTTGATGCCGCTCGAGTCGCCCGCCGTGTTGAGCTCGCCAATGACGGTGAGAGGGACGCTGTTGACGGTGATCACCTGGCCGAGCGCAAAATCGCCGAGGCCGAGTTTCTCAGCGGTCGTTGAACCGATGACCGCCACGTCAGCGGCATCGTTGACCTGGGCCGAAGTAAAGAAGCTCCCCTCGGCGATCGATCGATTACGCACGCTCAGCCACGAGGCCGTCGTGCCAACAATCTGCGTCGTCCAGTTCCTCGTGCCGGCAGTCACGTTGTCGAACGTCGTCGCCGTGGGCGCGACGGCCACGATGTTGGGACAGACCAAGTGTGACGCGAGGTCTTGCGCGTCGGCGTAGGTGAGCGTTGTCGCCGATCCAAAGCCGCCTTGAATACCTCCCGACGACGTGGAGCTTCCGGGAGTCACGATGAGCAAATTGGTGCCGAGCGACGAGATAGCTGCGTTCACCGTGGCGCTCGCCCCCTCACCGAGCCCTACCGTGAGGATCACCGCCGCAATGCCGATGAGTATGCCCAGCACCGTGAGCGCCGAACGAAGTCCGTGACTCCAGATTGCTTCGAGCGCCGAGCGGACGGTCTCGAGAAGACTCACGACGCCGTCTGTTCATCGGACTGGATCTCACCGTCTTTAATGCGCACCACGCGTTGTGCGCGGTTAGCGGTTTCGACGTCGTGAGTGATGAGGACCACGGTTCGTCCGGAGGCGTTCAACTCACCGAGCAGTGAAAGCACGTCAGCCGCTGACGCCGAGTCGAGGTTTCCCGTTGGCTCATCAGCGAGCACCAGGGACGGCTCATTTACCAGTGCTCGCGCTACCGCGACGCGCTGTTGTTGACCACCGGAGAGTTCGTTCGGGCGATGATCCACTCGGTCGCCCAGGTTCACTCTTTGCAGCGAGCGCAGCGCGCGATCCTTTCGTTCAGCGCGTCCGACTCCTGCGTAGATGAGCGGCAACTCGACGTTTCGCCACGCCGAGAGACTGGCGAGGAGGTTGAACTGCTGAAAAACAAAACCCACCCGCCGATTCCTCACGTGAGCGAGACCAGACTCGTCCATCTCGCTGACGTCCACTCCGTCTAACTCGTAGACGCCCGACGTCGCCAAGTCAAGACAACCCAATATGTGCATCAGTGTTGACTTGCCAGAGCCGGAGGGCCCGATAATGGCCAGGTACTCCCCCTCTTCAATGCGTAGATTGATTCCCCGCAGCGCCTCCACCGTCATCGAACCGAGGCGGTACTGCTTGTGCAGATCTACCAACTCGACGATGGGACGTCGGGTCGTCGTCGACATCACGGAGCGCCGCCGCTGAAGCTTTTCGATATGACGCCACCACTACCCGGGCCGCCAATGATTGTGATATTGCGACTGCCTGGAAATTGGCTCGACTTCGATCCGGGCACCGAAGCCGACAGGTTCGCAATGACCACTTTCTCGCCGGGCGTGAGTCCCGCTTTGATCTGAG
Organism: uncultured Acidimicrobiaceae bacterium; assembly: GCA_963803745.1. GTDB lineage: Bacteria > Actinomycetota > Acidimicrobiia > Acidimicrobiales > RAAP-2 > RAAP-2. The sequence continues at coordinate 107,222 of CAWDNL010000003.1, forward strand.
TCAAGACCCCGCCGACGGCGCCCACCACGACGGGACGCTGGACCTCATGGCCGTGAGAGAGCACGTTGACGAAACTTCTCGTGCCGATCGTCTGAACCGCGCTCGTGGGCACGGCGAGGACGTTCTTCACATCCAGGATGGTCACCGTGAGGTCGGCCGTCGCCCCGACGTACATGTCGGTGGGCTTGCCGGTCACGCCTATCACGATGGGAAACGTCGCCACCCCCGAGCTGATCGTGGGGATGGTGCTGATGGACACGACCGTCCCCGTGGAAGGAGCGGAGGCGTCCGTTGGAACGATCAGCACTTGGTCACCGACTTTCAGCTCTGAGATCTGTCGAGTGCTCGCGGTCGCGTCAACATCAAAGGTCGAGGGGTTCTCGACCACCACCGCGGGATCCGTTGAAGTACCTCCGGCGCTGTCGCCGACCGCCACATTCACCGACGTCACCTCGCCACTGATCGGCGAGACGAGGTTCGCGTCGGCGAGATCCTGCTCGGCGGTCGCTACGCCACTCTTCGCCGAGTCGACCGCCATTTCGTCGGCGCCGACTTGATCGGCGTAGAGACCGTCTTCGGCGGAGCTCAAAGCGCTCAGGGCTTTGGCCAGTTGGGTCTGATCGGTTGCCACTTCTTGTGCGTCCTGGCGGCTCGTCTGAGTGTTCTTGAGTTGAGTTTCAGTGAGCGACGTCTCAGCGGACTGCACCGCCGCCTCGTCGTTGGACTCACTCGCCTGCTCTTGATTGAGTTGACCCTGATCGTTCGCGACGGTGGTTTCGTCGCTTGAACACGTGGCCGTCGCTACGCCATCGCCCGCGCAGTCAAGAGTCTCCTTGGACTGCGCCGCTTCCAGCATCGATTGGTCGGCGCTCAGCTGTGACGCGTCGTTGGTGTAGCTGCTCTGAGCAGAAGACACTGCGTCTTCGGCTCCGGTGAGGCCGAGTTCGTCGGTGGTGGCGTCGTCTTTCATCGTGAGCTCGTCGTTCGCCAACGTGGTGCGGTCCGAAGCGACGGACTGTCGGTCACTCGCGATGAGCGAACTCGAAGGTGACTCGTCCGTCGCTAACGCGGACTCGGCGTTATCGAGTGAGGCTTCGCTCTGATCGACTTGGGCACTGAGGTCAGCCGTCTCAAGCGTCGCCAGCACCTCGCCCGCCTTCACCCTCTCTCCCAGATTCACCGGCACGCTCGCGACGGTCCCCGAGGTCAAGAAGTTGAGATCGGCCTGCGTGACTGGTTCGATCGTGCCCGTCAGCGAGGTGGACTGGGCCACGTTGGCGATGGTCGCCGGTGCCGTCACGTACTGAGGAGTCGTTGACGACGTGAGTGCGAGCCCCCCGAGCGTACCCCCCACGATCACGGCCACCACTGCCACCACGACGGCAACGCGCTTCACCGTAAGACGCGGACGAAGCCTTCGCGTTACCACGTCGAGCCCCTCAAGAAACCTCCACCAGCCACCAAGTCGAACACGAGATTCCCTCCACTGGTCTTTGAGGAGACATCAAGTCGGCCCTCGAAAACACCATAAGAAGTAGAAGGAAGGCATGTCATCACTCAAAAGCGCCATTTTTCTTTCCGTATCTCCCTACGCTGGAGGGAGAAACACGCACGGGGTCATACCCAGGTATGACATCCGTGGGCGCGATGACGCGAGCTTCGAGGTGACGTACCGTAAGAACATGAGTCAGGCACTCGAACCATCAGCCTCTCGTCTGCTCGGGCGCACCCGTTCCCTCGGGGCGGGCGCCGCCGAAGTCATCATCGGCGCTGACCCCGCCATCAGATGGCGCTCGCCTCGTATGCAGCGCGCGGCGACCGTCGCCACTTTCATTGGCGTCGCCATGGTGCTGGCCGCCATCGCCGGCATCGTGGTGTCGCTGCGCGTTCCTTTTGGAACCATCGTGAGCCAGGGGGGTGCTCGAAACTTCGCTCCGCGCGCCTTCTTCGGCGTGGTGCAAAAGAGTTTGGGCGGCGGCGGACTGAGTATCAAGAGCACCGCCGTTAGCGCCACCGGCTCACTGTCGCTCTTCGAGTGGTCGGCGTTCGGGCTCATAGGACTCGGCCCACTCTGCTTGACGTGGCGCTATCCGCTGTTTGCGTGGCGGGTGGGCTACCTCGCGGCACTCATCGTGCCCGCCCTCACGTTGCGAACC
>CAWDNL010000004.1:0-261984 GCA_963803745.1 uncultured Acidimicrobiaceae bacterium
CTTCACCCTGTTGACGCGATCGAGGTCATTGGCCAGGTGGATCGCCGGCCCGAGCGTGCGCACCTTTCGAAACTCCGACTCCGAGGTGGACGTCTCGAGTCCTCGCAGCGCCTCGACCAGTGACGTCACGAGTTCACTGAACGCGAGAGTTCGCGCTCACAGTTCTCGTCGAGGCCCTCGACCTCGCCGCGCTCGTACTGCGCCAGCAACGCGGCTGACAAGCGGTCGGCACTCGAGAGCAACTCGTCGCAGCGAGTGCCACTTTCATCGACGAGCGGCCTCGTGCTCAGGGCCAGAGCACGCAGTCGCGGCGCGTTGAGTGACGTGCCCAAGAGGGTGGCGAAGATGTCCAGATCCCGTGGGCTTCATCGAAGACCACGTAGTCGTGTGGCGGCAGCAACATCGAGCCCGACGCCAGGTGCGAGGCGTAGAGGTGGGCGTTCACGATCAGCAGCGAACTCTCATTGGCGCGGTCCTTCGCTAACTCGGCGAAGCAGTTCTGGCCCTGCGGACATCGGGAACGTCCGAGGCACTCCTGTGGGGTGACAGAGAGTTGGCGCCGGGCCCTCGCGTCGACTTCGAAAGGCAACTCATCTAGGTCCCCACTCGTGGTGTCGTCGACCAGCGCAGGATCCGCCGCATCTGATCGGCCACGCCGCGGGGCACGTCGGATCCGTCGTCCAGGCTCAACTGTGCACCGGCGCCGAGACTCTGAGCCCGGTTGAGGCACAAGTAGTTCTGCTTTCCCTTCAAGACCGCGACCCGCACTCCCCTCGCGTGGGCGGCCACCTGCGGCGCGTCTTTTTTCGCCAACTGGTCTTGAAGGTTCTTCGTGGCCGTGGCGATGACGACGCGATCCCCTAAGAGCACCGAGGGCACGAGATAGGCGAGGGACTTGCCGACGCCGGTGCCGGCTTCGATGACGAGGTGGTGCCGTCGAGCGAACGCGGAGGCAACTTTCGTCACCATGTCGCGCTGACCCGAACGAGTCTCGCCGCCTCCCGGCAGGTCGCGGGTGATCTCGTCGAGCAGTTCCAGCGCTCGCTCCGCATCAACTGCAATGACGTCGTCATCGAGTTGAACACCGTCGTCGCTCGACGCCTCGTCGAAAGGAGCGTCGTCGTCGGGGTCGAAACTCTTCACCCGATGACCTTACGGGTCCTTGAAGAGTTCTTATGAGGACCAACTAGGTTTTATTCGTGCCCGATCCACGTCCGACAGCGATTCCCGCGTCGATCGACCGCACGAGAGTCCCGCACCACGTCGCCATCGTGATGGACGGGAGCGGCCGCTGGGCGAAGCGTCGTGGACTTCCGCGAACCGACGGCCACGGGGCCGGCGAAGAGTCCTTGGTGGACGTCACCTACGGCGCTCTGGCGGTAGGAGTAAAGGCCCTAACGGTCTTCGCCTTTTCCACCGAAAACTGGCGGCGTCCGGTCGACGAGGTGCGCTACCTCATGAACTTCAACCGCGGGCTCTTAGAGCGCCGTCAACACGAGCTCCACGCCGACGGCGTGCGGATTGTCTTTTCGGGCCGACGTGACTGGCGCGTGCCCAAGGGCGTGCTGACGCGAATGGATGAGGCGTCGGCTCTGACGAAGAACAACAAAGCCCTCACCCTCAACATCGCCTTTAACTACGGTGGTCGGGCCGAAATAGTCGACGCCGTACGTCAACTCGCGAACGAGCAGGTGCCCGCCAAGAAAATCGACGAGAAGATGATTCGAGAGCGCCTCTATCATCCCGAACTGCCCGATCCCGACGTAGTGATTCGCACCTCGGGGGAGTATCGAATCTCCAACTTCGTGCTCTGGGAGATGGCCTACTCCGAGTTAGTCTTCACCGACGTGCTCTGGCCCGATTTTCGACGTGAAGATCTCTTTAACGCCATCGACGAGTTCCAGCACCGCGACCGGCGTTTCGGTGGTGTCGACGAGTGAGCGTGCTGCGTGTCACGGTCGTCCTCGTGATTGCGCTCTACGTGTGCTGTGGGTGCTGGCGCTGAACGGTGCGTCGAGTCTTGTGGGGCCGCTCGTCGTGCCCCTGGTGCTCGCCGCGCTCGTTGCGTTGGGTGTCGCACTGCAGCGTTTCATCGGAATTACGCCTCGCAAGCAGCACTTTCGAGATCACGAGGACGATTCCCAGTCGTGAGGGAGATCGAAGACGACGCCGTCGTACTGCGTACCTATAAGTCCGGTGAGGCTGATCGCGTGGTGGTGCTCTGGACGCGACACCACGGCAAGGTTCGCGTACTCGCCAAGGGCGTGCGCAAGACCACGAGCAAACTGGGCGGCACGCTGGAGACGCTGGCGTACGTGAAGGTAGATCTCGTCAAGACCCGTGGCGAGTTCTATATCGCGCGTCACGTGCAACACCGCGAACGGCTCGAGACGCTGCGCGCGTCGTACTCGCGGATCTCGGCCGGCTACGCCGTGGTCGAGGCGGTGGACGCCATTCCGAGCGACGGCGTGCCCGATGAGGAGATCTTCGATCTCTTGACTCGCGTGCTGATGACACTCGATGACCCCTCGTACGAGCCGACGCTCGTGCCGGCGTCGTTCTTTTTGCGACTGTTGGCGCTGGATGGTTCCGAGCCGGTTGTCGAGGAGTGCGTGAACTGTGGCAAGGCCACGCCCTTGGTGGCCTTCGACGCGCTGACCGGCGGCACGCTCTGTGACGACTGTCGCCAAGGTATCGCCTTGTCGCCCCACGCTCTTACGCTCCTTCGCCGCGTTCTCGGCGGTGACCTCGCCAACGTGCTGCGCGAGGTTGACCCGCCGGGCGCGGGGGAAGTCATGGCCCTCGCCCAAGAGGCGATCGAAACGCACTTCGGTCGACGGCTGCGCGCTCCTGGTTCCGTCGCGCCCTTGGCGGCTCCTCCGACGAGCGGCGCTTGACCGGTAGGGTGCCTGCTTGAGTACATCGCAGAACAACTTCGGAGTGTACGTGCACGTACCATTTTGCGCGCACCGCTGCGACTACTGCGCTTTCGCGACCTACAGCGACCGCGACCATCTCATGACTCGCTACGTCGACGCCGTACTGCGAGAGATCGACTCCTCCAAGCAAAAGGGCTTGCCGGTGGCCACGTCGATCTTCTTTGGCGGTGGGACGCCGTCTCGCATTGCGGCTAGTGAGCTTCTGCGAATCCTCGACGCTATTCCGCGTAGCGACGACGCTGAGGTCACCGTCGAGTGCAACCCCGAAGACGCCAGCCTCGAACGACTCAGGGCGTACCGCGAAGGGGGAGTAACGCGGATGAGTTTCGGCGTGCAGTCCACGCAGCCGGCCGTTCTCGCCGATCTAGGGCGCCGACACGGCACCATGGCGCACCGCGAGGTCAGTGAAGCCGTCACGGAGGCCGGTTTTGCCACCTGGAACATGGACCTCATCGTCGGCTCGCGAGCGGAAGGACTCGACGACGTACGGGCCACGCTGAATGACCTCCTTTCACTTGAACACCCACCGCCCCACATCAGTTGCTACGCGCTCACCCCCGAGCCGGGGACGCCGCTCGGTCGAGATCCAAGGCGCCACCCGGACGAGGACTCGACGGCCGACGCCTACGACCTCGTCGGCGAAGTCTTAGAAGCGCACGGCTATCAGTGGGAGGAGATCTCGAACTGGGCAAGACCGGGACACGAGTGTCGTCACAACCACGTCTACTGGGATCACGAGGACTACGTCGGCTTCGGCTCGGCCGCACACTCTCACTCTCACGGCCGTCGCTACTGGAACGTGCGTACGCCGGATCGTTACGTGGAGTTGATCGAGAGCGGTGAGTCACCACTCGGAGGTGAGGAGTACCTCGACGAAGCGACCCAGCGCTTCGAGCGCGACTCGCTGGCTCTTCGCACCTCGCGCGGCGTCACGCTCGAGGCCTTTGACTCGCTGGAGGAGATCGCGCACCTCGTCGACGTGCGCGACGGGCGCGTGACGCTCACGCCGAAGGCTCGACTCGTCGCGAATCAGGTGATCGTCAGGTTAAAGAGCGCCGAGTAGTCCAGTAACCTTGGTTGATGGAATCCACGCCCGAGCTCGACCCGGAACTACTGGAAAAGGTCATTAATCTCGCCAAACGGCGCGGATTCATCTTTCCCTCGGCCGAGATCTACGGGGGCTTTCGCTCGACGTATGACTACGGACCTTTGGGTGTCAACATGCTGCGCAACGTCAAGCAGGCGTGGTGGCGCTCGATGGTGCAACTGCGAAGCGACATCGTCGGCATCGACGCGGCGATCCTCGGCCCTCCCGCCGTGTGGGCCGCATCGGGCCACTTAGAGACCTTCACTGATCCGCTCGTTGACTGCCTGAACTGCAAGGAACGCTGGCGCGAGGACAAGATCGACGGCGTCTGTCCGAACTGCGGGTCGACCAAGTTCACCGCGCCGCGGGCCTTCAATCTCATGTTCAAGACCCAAGCCGGTCCCGTCGAGGGCGAGGGCTCGACGGCGTACTTGCGGCCCGAGACCGCACAGGGCATTTTCACCAACTTTGCCAACGTGCTCTCGTCGGTGCGCAAGAAGCCGCCTTTTGGCATCGCGCAGGTCGGCAAATCGTTTCGCAACGAGATCACGCCTCAGAACTTTGTCTTTCGTACCCGCGAGTTCGAGCAGATGGAGATGGAGTACTTCGTCCCGCCCGAAAGCGCCGAGGAGTGGTATCGCTACTGGATCGATGCGCGATTTCAGTGGTACGTGGACCTCGGCATCCCCGAAGCGTTGCTGCGCAAGCACGAACACGCCAAAGAGGACCTCTCGCACTACTCCAAGGGCACGACGGACGTCGAGTTCTTCTACCCGTGGGGCTGGGACGAGCTCGAGGGCGTCGCCAATCGTGGCGACTACGACTTGACCCAGCACACGAAGCACTCGGGTGTGGCGCTCGACTACTTCGATCCCACGACCAACGAGCGCTACACGCCCTACGTCATCGAGCCGGCGGCAGGCGCGACGCGCGCCATGATGGCCTTTCTCTTGGCGGCGTACCACGAAGACGTGGTCGAGGGTGAGTCGAGAAGTGTCTTACGACTCGACTGGCGACTCGCGCCCTACCACGTGGCCGTCTTGCCCCTCTCGAAGAAGCCCGAGCTGGAGGGCGTCTCCCAAGACGTTCTGCAACTTCTCCAGCCGTACTTCATGTGTGACTACGACGTCACCCAGTCCATCGGACGGCGTTATCGTCGCCAAGACGAGGTCGGCACGCCCTACTGCGTCACGATCGACTTTGAGACATTGAAGGACCGCGCGGTCACGGTGCGAGATCGCGACACCACGAAGCAGGTGCGAGTCACCATCGAGAATCTGCGCTCGTACTTCTGGAACCTTCAAGCAGAGAAGTAGTCGTGACGTACGACGGTCGCGGCCTCAAATTCGGCACGGTCGCGGAGAACTACGACCTCTACCGTCCCGGTCCGCCCGAGAGCGCCAAGGAGTTGGCGGGCGACCTTGAAGGACTCCGCGTGCTCGAGGTTGGCGCCGGCACGGGGAAACTGACGCGATTCTTGCTCGAACTCGGAGCGGACGTCAGCGTGGTTGAACCGGACGACGATATGCGCAAAGTTCTTACTCGTCGCAGCCCCGAGGTGCATGTCCTGCTCGGACGAGCGGAGTCGGTGCCGGCCGAGGACGCCACCTTTGACGCGGTGTTCTCGTCGTCGGCCTGGCACTGGTTCAACCAACCCGACGCGACCAACGAATTGGCTCGGGTGTTACGCGACGACGGCGCGTTGCAGGTGTGGTGGAACGGTCTCAGTCGCGATGCGCCGTGGCTGGTGGAGTTGACGAAACTGCGCGAACGAGAAGACGACGTGAATCGACGTCCGCGAGGATGGCGCGCGAAGTTAGACCCTGAGGGACCCTTCGTGGATGAGCACGACTTTGAGATCCACTGGACGTGGCCGCGCACCATCGAGGAGGTCGTTGCTAATTTCGCCACCTACTCGGGTTCCATCATTCGCAGCGAAGAAGATCAGCGTGCACTAGCCGAGAACGTGCGCGCTGCGTTGCTTGAACGATTTCCCGACGGTGAGGTGGAACTTCCAATGACGCTGCGTGGGACTACGGCGCGACGTCGAGCGCGTTGAGCGAAGGCTTCGTCTGGCTCGAGTTGCGCCAGAGCAGTGCCGGAATCAAGAGACCGAGGCTGAGCACGCCGCCGAGCCAGCAGTCCCCGTACCAGCCGTAGTGGGCGTAGAGCTGTCCCGCCAAGAACGAGCCAATCGACGCACCGGCGAAGGCGCTCACCATGTAGGCGCTGTTCATACGGCTTCTTCCGTCGGGCAAAATCGCGTAGATCACTGACTGGTTCGTGATCTGCATGCCCTGCATGCCGGTGTCGAGAACCATGATGCCGATTGCCAACAAGATGACGGTGTCGCGCCCGAGCGCCAAGATGACGAAGGAAACGAGTAGCAACAGCGACGCGACGATCGTGCTGACGTGCGCGCGCTGTCGATCGGCCTGGTGGCCCGCGGCATTCGCGGCGAGCACGCCGGCAACCCCGAAGAGTCCAAAGAGTCCAATGACGGCATTGGAGTAGTGAAAAGGCTCGCCGGCGAGCAAGAAGGACAGCGTCGTCCACAGCGCACTGTTGCAGGCGAAGATGAGCGCGCCCAAGTACGCACGACGGCGCAGTTGGCGCTGCGTGAGAAAGAGTGAAAAGACGCCGGCCACGAGTTTGCGATAGGCGACGTGTTCGCGCGCCGGCTCATCCGGCAGCACCTGGTGCAACACGATGGCCATGACGGCGAGCAGCCCCGCCGCCGCAAAGTACACCGTTCGCCATCCCGCCACCTGAGCGATAAGTCCTGACACGGTTCGCGAAAGAAGGATGCCGAGCAGCAGTCCGGTCATGACCCGCGCGATGACTCTGCCGCGCTGCGCAGGTTCAGCCAGGTCCGCCGCCAAAGGCACGAGCACCTGACCTCCGACCGACGAAAGGCCAATGACGAGGGTGATGAGTGCGAGCAGTGTGAAGGATGTCAGCGTCGCGGCGACGCCCATCATGACGGCGGCTAAGGCGAAGATGCCAACGGCCAGGCGACGGCGCGGCCAGATGTCACCTAGAGGCACCACGAAAGCGAGTCCCAACGCGTAACCGATCTGAATGAACGTCATGAGCAGCGAGGCTCGCGCCGTGCCCACGTGGAAGTTCTTGGAGATCTGGTGGAGCAGTGGCTGCAAGTAGTACAGGTTGGCGACGATCACGCCAATGGCGACCGCCATCAACGTAATGAGAACACCGGAGAGTGGCTTTTCGGCGTCGACGCTCATTGCACTATCTCTCCGGGCACCGCCAAAGGTTAATGGTCGAGGTTGAAGATTTGAACGCTATGGCGTTGTGCGCGGAGGAATCGAATAGGTAACTTGCGCCTTCGCCACGAGATCGCTCGATCCTCTCGACGTGACCTCGACGTCCACGACGGCGAGACGTCGACCGAGCTTGATGAGACGAGCGCGAGCAACGAGATCGGTGACGTCCGGCTTGCGCAGGAAGTCAATATGCAGGCTCGTCGTGACCGCCAAGAGCACCGGTCCGATGTGAGCAAGGATGATCAGCCACGCGGCGTTGTCGGCGAGCGCCATCATCGTTGGCCCTGACAGCGTGCCGCCGGGTCGGGTGTTTTTCTCCTCAACTGGCTGCACCAGGACCAGCGTGTCGTCCTCCACTGACTCCACCCGTGGCAAGTTCCACTCCGGGAAGGCGTCGTTGACAATCTGTTGAAGTTCTTCGACGCGGAGAAGGGTCACGTCACGCGACTTTTCGGTACTTGTTCACGGCCAGCGGCGCCAGGACGAGCACGGCGCCAAGTGCCCACGCAAGGGCGATCCAGGTGGCCTGGCCGTGCGGGGTGCCGAGCATGAGACCGCGCACCGCCACTGCGGTCTGGCTGACCGGTTGGTTGTTGGCGAAGGGCCGTAACCATCCGGGCATGGAGTAGACCGGCACGAAAATGGCCGAGGCGAACGCGAGGGGAAAAACCAGCGGAAACACCATGGCCTGCGCTGCTTCAGAGTTCGGCGCGGCCAGTCCTACGAAGGCGAAGCCCCACGACAGGCAGTACGCGAATATCAGCATCAAGAGACAGGCCTGGAGAAAGGCAATCACGCCACCACTTGGTCGAAAGCCCACGAGGAATCCGACTCCAGTGATGATGACTAAGACGATCACATTACGGAAGAGATCTGACACGGTGCGCCCGGCAAGCACCGCGAGGCGTGCCATCGGCAGCGCGCGAAAACGCTCGATGAGGCCTTTCTGTAAGTCTTCCGCGAGTCCGATCGCCGTGCCGATGGAACCAAACATGGTCGTCTGCACCAAGATGCCGGGGATGAGGTAGTTCACGTACGAGAAGCCCGGGATTCTGATAATGCCGCCGAAAACGTAGCGAAAGAGAAGAACGAACATGATCGGCTGGATGATCATGAAGACGATCGCCACGGGGATGCGAAAGAGCGCCAAGAGGTTGCGACGCGCCATTGTGAGCACATCGCTGAGCGCCCAGCGAAGAGCGGAGTGGTCAGAGAGGGAGGTAGGCAGGGTGCTCACGCGTTGGCCCTTCGTCCGCGACGGCGGCCCTTTGGTGTAGGGGTGTCAGCCTCTAGATCCTCGGCCTTATGCCCAGTGAGGTTCAAAAACACGTCGTCGAGACTGGGCTCACGCAGTGCCAGACCGTCAAGGGAGATACCCGCACCGTCGATGCGGCGCAATGCGTCGGCGGTGACGGAAGGGCCGTTGTCCACGGTCATTTCGAGGACCGTTCCTTCAATGTTGGCGGGTTGGTTGGAGAGATTCGACAAAAGCGGTTGTGCGCGCAGAGCGTCGTCAGTCGAAGAGAAACTGAGCGCCAGGACGGTGGTACCCATCTGTTCCTTGAGCTCTTGGGACGTACCTTGCGCAATTATCTTGCCGCGATCGAGTACGACGAGTTGCTTGGCGAGTCGGTCGGCTTCGTCGAGGTACTGCGTTGTCAGTAACACCGTCGTGCCGCCTTCGACCAGTCGCTCAATGATGGCCCAGAGGTCTTGGCGACTCTGCGGGTCGAGGCCCGTGGTCGGTTCATCGAGAAAGAGGATCGGGGGATTTCCTACCAGCGCGGCGGCTAGGTCGAGTCGGCGTCGCATGCCGCCCGAGTAGGTCTTGGTGATCCGATTGGCGGCATCGGCCAAGCCGAAATCCTCGAGGAGTTGGTGCGATTTCGCCACGACGTAGGCCTTATTGAGGTGATTAAGGAGACCGACCATGCGAAGGTTCTCGAACCCGGTCAAGTTTTCATCCACCGCGGCGTTCTGACCCGCGAGTCCGATATGGCGACGAACTTGGTTGGGCTGTTTCACCACGTCGAAGCCGGCCACGGTCGCGCTGCCGCTGCTGGGCGAGAGAATCGTCGACAAAATGCGAACCATGGTCGTCTTGCCCGAACCGTTGGGTCCGAGCAGCCCAAAGACCTGACCCGTCGGCACGTGCAAGGTCACCCCGTCGAGAGCTCGGACGTTTCCGGCGGAAAAAGTGCGCACAATATCGAGGGCCTCAACGGCGTATTCAGGCATTGCGAGCAGTTTAGAGAGCGCGTCCCTCGAGAGGGCGCGATGCTACGACGAACCGGTACCTTCTTTCTATGGCCATTTCTGAGAACGAGATCGCACAAGTTCGTGCGGCGACGGACATCGTGGCCCTGATCGGTGAGACCGTGGCGCTCAAGAGAACTGGTCAGCGCTGGACGGGCCTGTGCCCCTTTCACAGTGAAAAGACGCCCTCGTTTTCGGTGAACGCCGAAGAGGGTCGGTACTACTGCTTTGGCTGTCGAGTGTCCGGCGATCAGATCACCTGGGTTCGTGAGATCCAACGCCTCGAGTTCATCGAGGCGCTACGACTACTCGCGGATCGAGCCGGTATCGAGCTCCACGACGACGCGAACGCCGGGCCAGTGCTCAAGGAGCGACGCGAGGCTCTGGACGCGATGGAACGAGCCGTTGCTTGGTATCACGAGCGGCTGCTCGAGTCGCCCGACGCACGAGGCGCGCGCGAGTACCTGAAATCTCGCGGTATCGGCGGCGAGATTGCTCGCACCTTCAAACTCGGTTGGGCGCCGGATGAGTGGGACGCGTTGGCCAGTTCGCTCAAGTTGAGCGAGAAGATTCTCCTCGCGACGGGACTGGGTTTCGTGAACAAGCGAGAGCGACGACAAGACGCACTGCGAGCCAGAGTCATCTTCCCGATCTTCGATCCAGCGGGCAAGGCCGTTGCCGTGGGCGGCAGAGTTCTTCCCTCGAGCGCGAGTGGTGAACGAGCCGACGGACGCGTCGAACCGAAGTACAAAAACAGTCCCGAAACACCAATCTATTCAAAGCGCCGCACGCTTTACGCGCTCAACTTCGCCAAGGACGACGTCATCAAGTCCGGTGAGATCATTGTCTGCGAGGGCTACACCGACGTCATCGCGTTCTTTGCGGCGGGTATGCCGCGGGCCGTCGCCACCTGCGGCACCGCGCTCGGCGAAGAGCACTTTCGTCTCATGCGAAACTTCTCCACCCGCATTGTCCTCGCCTACGACGCGGACGCGGCCGGTCAGAACGCTGCGGCGTCGGTCTATCAGTGGGAACGTCAGTACGAAGTTGACGTCTTCGTGGCTCGACTCCCCAAGGGATCCGATCCCGCCGAACTCGCGCAGCATGACCCCGGCGCGCTTCGACAAGCGATTGCCGACGCGTTGCCCTTCCTCGGCTTTCGTCTCGAACGAGTCCTGGAAGGCGCCAACACCGCTACGGCGGAAGGACGGGCTCGGGCGGCCGAGCTGGCGATGGCAGTGCTCGCTGAGCATCCGAGTGAACTCGTGCGGGATCAGTACGTGCAAGAACTCGTCGGTCGATTCGGTCTGGACCAGAACATGCTGCGCAATCGCGTCACCGAGTTGGCGAAACGTCCGCGCGAACGTGGCGAACAAGAGGTGCCCAATGAGCCCGCGCCGTCGCGCCCTCCTTCTCGCACGCGCATGCCACGCCCGGGGCTTGAAGCCTTGCGCCTCTACGTGCACGGACCCGAATCCTTTAAGACTCGACTGGTGGCTCCTTACTTCGTCAACGAAGTCCAGCGCGAGGTATTTGATGCCCTCTGCACTGGTCAATCGATCTCCGAACTCATTGACGTGATGGAGCGACGCGGCCAAGAAGAGGCGTCCCAGGTATTGAGCGAGTTGGCGGTGGAGCAGTTGGACCAGCACTACAGCGCCACCGACGTGACCGCGGTCGTTGCGCAACTTCTTCGAAGTGCGGTGCACCAGGAGCTCTTACGTCTTAATCGTGATATGCGTGAAGGCCGCATGACGCCCGAAGTGGCCATGGCGACCATTCGCGACGTGAAGGAGCGCGAGGACCTGTTGGAATCACCGCAAGGCGATGTGGCCGAGCGTGACCTTCGTCACTGGCTGATCGAACGCGCATCGCTGACCTCATCGTGACGAAAGGAACGAGGGGCTTTATCGGCGGACTACAGATGCTTCCTCCGCTGAGCGTTGAAGAAGAGCGAGCTCTCTATCCGCTCATCGAAGAAGGACGAAGGGCCAGCGCCCGGATGGCGAAGAACACAGATACGGATCCCCACGTTCGACGCCAGCTCCTGCGTGCTCGCCAAGAAGGTCAAGAAGCAGAGTCACTCTTACTACGCGCCACCTTTGGCCTGGTACGTGCGCGAGTGCTGGAACGCGGTTATCGCTTTTATAACGAAGACTTAGAAGCCGCCGGCGTAGAAGGCCTCATCAACGCATTGCAACGCTTTGATCCGGCGAAGGGAAATCGATTCGCGACCTACGCGAACTATTGGATCGTCAAACTGGTCAATCAAACGGTGCAACAGCAGGCGGGACTCAGTGACGCCGAGATGCGACTCATTTTGAAGTATCAGCGCTTTGAGAGATCACATCTTGATCGGCGACTGACCAAGCGCGACGTCGCCCAAGAACTCGGTGTCTCGCAAGTAAAGGCGCAGGAGATCATGCAGCTGAGTCGCGAACTTCAGACAAGGCGTTTTGCATCGACGGAGCTGGAGGACCTGGCAGACCCCAGGTCCTCGAATGAACACGCTGATGCGCCCGCCTGGGTGATTGACGAACTGCGTCGCATTACCGGCGATGACTTCGATGCGTTTTGGCAGTACACATTTAAGACGATGCCTATGGAGGAGATTGCTCGTGCGCACGGTATATCGCGTCAGGGGATGGCTAAGCGAATCGAACGAAGTCGCAAAGCGGTGAAGGAGAGCCCCGAAGCGGATCGTTTGCAACGCTGGTTCGACCAACAGTGAAGCGATGCTTGGGTGGTAACGTTGCTACGCTTTCCGATTCATTCCCAGATAGCTCAATTGGCAGAGCAAGCGACTGTTAATCGCTAGGTTGCAGGTTCGAGTCCTGCTCTGGGAGCCACTTAGCGATGTTTATCCCACACAACTCACTGCCACGGATACAACAATTCCTCCCCAACAAATCGGGGTTCAACGCCCTTTGTTCTTAGACTTTTCCCGTGTCGGAGCAAACTGAAGGACAAAGACAGCGGTGGTCGGCGCGCCCTCGCACGGGCTTTTTCGTCTCTGTACTTTCCTTCGTCGTTCCGATTATTTTGTCGATCGCGTCAGTGTTCGCCGCGTCGCTGTTACTTCCTCGCCCCGACTCGGATCTATGGAGAGATCTCTGGTGGATCACGATCCTGGTGATCGCGTGGATCGCGGCCATTATCGGAGAACGAATTGCACGGCCATTGTTGCCCTTGGCCAGTCTCTTGAAAATGTCGCTCTTGTTCCCGGATCAAGCACCCTCTCGTTTTGCCGTGGCGTGGCGCTCCGGATCAACACGCCAGCTTGACCGCTACGTGCATGGGCTCGAACATTCCCATCATCGTGAGCCCGTAGAGGTGGCCGCGGAGATCCTCGCCATGGTGACTGCCCTCAGCTCCCACGACCGGCGTACTCGTGGGCACTCGGAGCGCGTTCGCGCCTACACCGACCTCCTCGCCGATGAGCTTCGACTTCCTCAACCCGATCGTGATCGATTGAGATGGTCCGCTCTGTTGCACGATGTCGGAAAGATCTCCGTTGACGTCAACATTTTGAACAAAGCGGGCACGCTGTCACCGGCCGAATGGGAGATTCTCCATCAGCATCCCGTCGAGGGCATGCGAATGATTGAACCGCTGCGTGAGTGGCTCGGCGAGTGGGGCCTCGCGGTTGAGCAGCATCACGAGAACTTCGACGGCACCGGATACCCTTTTGGCCTTTCGGGTGATCAGATCTCTCTCGGCGCGCGGATCGTGGCAGTGGCAGACGCGTTTGAAGTGATGACCGCGGTTCGCTCGTATAAGAGTGCGATGACGCCTCGAGAGGCACGAAAGGAACTCACCCGCTGCGCAGGAACACAGTTCGATCCAGTAATTGTTCGGGCCTTTCTCGACATCTCGGTAGGTCGCCAGCGCTTGGTCGTCGGCCCGCTCGCCTGGCTCTTTGACGTGCCAATTGTGAGTCAATTGAGCAATCTGGGCAGCGTCGTCACGGCCGGTTCCCAGGTCGCCATCGTGGCGGGATCGATGGTGCTGGGCACCGCCGCGGCGGGGGGACAGGCTTTGATGCACGAACACCTCAACGTCAATGCCAGCCCAACTTCGATCTCGCGCGTGCAACACGCTCCACTCCCAAGCACTCCAGTGCGCTCGAAGAAAATTACGGTGAGCACTGAAGCGACGACGATCAAAACGGTCCTCTCGGCCACCGCGACCGTTACCGGCGGCCAACTTTATGCGAGCGCGACGATCACGAGCGACTCGACTCGCCTCAAGGGCTCAGTGACGTATGACGTTTACGGCAACGCCACGTGTTCGGGCGCCGATGGCGGGCTAGTCACGTCGTATGGACCGCTCGCGATCGCCAATGGCGTGGTGCCGGAGTCGCCAAACTGGACGGCGGGGCCTGCGGGCGACTACTACTTCGTCACCTTCTACAGCGGTGACGCGAACAACAAGGCGTCTGTCAGCGGGTGTGCTGCCGCTGAGGTGACAGTTGCTGCTGTGTCTTCTCCAACCACTACATCGCCTTCAAGCCCCGGGACAGTGACGACGCCTCCTCCCACAACAACCTCGACGGTTTCGACCACAACTACCACGAGCCCGCCGACGACCACGACCACGACGAGACGGCCGCCGACCACGACGACCACGACAAAACCGCCGACGACCACGACGACCACGACAAAACCGCCGACGACCACGACGACCACGACAACGATATGTTTGCTCGGTCTGCTGTGCCTGTAGCGCTGACGCTAAGAGATTCAGGGCTTGATAGGTATTCTCGAATGGCGGGAAGTCAATCTAGAACGGAATAACTGATAAACAGAGATGGCGAGAATCAGAGTCTCTGTTCGAACGTTCATCATCTCGAATGTCGCGGTGGCGGCTTGATTTCATCGCAGGGCCGTAGCTCAGTGGTTAGAGCAGGGGACTCATAATCCCTCGGTCGTGGGTTCGATCCCCACCGGCCCTACCAGGAGCCCCACCAGGAGCCCCACCAGGAGAAATACGAGTTCCTTTGAGGCGCTGGATTAGTCATCCTTTGCTACTCAAATGGAGTCGCCCGACTCACCCTCCCCACCAGCGACTATTCTTTACAAGTATGGAGAAAGTAAAGAACGCCGGTCGCGGTGCCAAGATCAGCTCTAAGCACCAGATAACCATTCCTCAAGAGGCAATGCGAAACGCCGGACTCGAAGCTGGTGAGAGGTTGACGGCTCGGGCCGATGGCCCGGGTCGCGTCGTACTCGAGCGCGAAGAGGACATTCTGAAGCTGTACGCGGGAGCGCTCACGGGCGTATATGACGGCGAGACACTTGATCAACTGCGCAACGAATGGGACTGACCGTCATCGACGCAGGCGTACTCATTGGATTCTTGGATGAGAGTGATCTTCACCACGGTACGGCTACACGGGAATTGGACAATGCTCGCCACCGAGGAGACGAAATCGTGATTCCTGCGTCCGCTTTGGCGGAGTCAATGGTGGCTCCAGCTCGAAATGGCGAGGCTGCTCTCCAGGCTTTGCAAGAGTTCGTTGAACGACTGCCAGTCGGTGTCGCCCAGCTCGATGCTGAAGTAGCGATCATCGCCGCTCAGATTCGTGCTCTTCACGGACCGAAGATAAAGCTGCCTGACGCTCTCGTGGTGGCAACCGCAATCAACCTGGAAGCCGAGGTCTTGGTAACTACCGATCGAGGTTGGCCCTCGAAGACGACGTTGGGCTTCTATGGAAGCATCGTCACGATCTGAGGTGCTACTCCTTTGCTACTCCAATCCATAAACGGGATGAATTGCGAAGCGCATCGATGGAATTTCGAGACTAGTGAAGGACGCGGAGTGGAAAATACCTCATTAAAGCACTAATTGAGGTAAACCGACCAATCGGTATGTTTTAATGTAGTGGTGCCGACGAGCAAGTCCGGAGTCCGACAACAGCGCGCCATCCGAACACGATCGCAAATCATAGACACCGCCGCTCGCGCGTTCGCCGACAGCGGCTTCGATGGCGTCTCGCTCAACGATGTCATCTCCTCCACTGGGATGAGCAAGGGCGCGTTCTACTTCCACTTCTCGAGCAAGGAGGAACTCGCTCTTGCCACTTTTCGCGTCAAGCAGCAGGAACTGATCGCTCGGCTACTGGAAGATTCGAAGCCTGCTGCATCGGCAGGTGACGAACTTCGTCAGGCCTTGCGGCGCCGCGCGAGGCTAATTGCGGACGACCCGACGATGCACTGCGTCGTGCGGCTGGGCGCCGATTTGAGCGTTCGTTCGGGGCCCGGCTCGGAGTATGCATCGTTCCAAGAGCTGGGGGTGCGCTCCATCGCCGAAGTGATCGAGCGAGGGGTTCATTCGGGAGAGTTTGCGCAACTGGATCCGAACGCGTCAGCCCGGGCGATCTTTGCTTGGATCGTCGGAATGGACTCGTTGTCGCTTCTGGATTCCGGTTGCAAGGACCTCACGGAACGAACCGAGGAGGTTTTGGCACTACTGATTCCGGCTCTCCGAACCCGGCTTCCTACCGGGCCAGCAAGCCGACCCCAACCCAGTGCAAGACAGAACTAGCACCGAGGATACGAAAGCGAGGAAGCGATAACCAAGAAACCCGATCTAGGGAACGGGAAGCTGCCGCCACTCATCCCCAGAATGTTGAACAAGTTCACCGCCCCCAAGAGTGCTCCGGCCGGATTGTTGCGGATTCAAAGATGGATCTACGTTCACACTGACGGCCGGGTTGGTCCCGGCATGATCGGTGCGTGGACGCTCCTCCTGCGTACCGTGGGGCGCAGAACTGGTCGGCCTCGACTGACGGTTTTGGTCTTCGCTACGGACGGAGGGAAGTTCATTCTGGCCGCCTCGAACGACGGAAAAGATCTTGCACCAGCGTGGTTCCTAAATCTGTGCGCGAGACCGGAAGTCGAGGTTCAGGTGGGCCGCAAACGATTCTCTGGCAATGCCCTCGTTATCCATTCGACGGATTCTGACTACCGGCGGCTCTGGGAACTCATGAACCGAACCAACCACAGGCGTTATGACGCGTACCAATCGAAGACCTCTCGATCGATACCTCTAATCGTTATCGTCCCGAATGTGGAGATGCCGGGCTGTTAGGCCCATGCGTACGCGGCTGTACGGTGTGAGTGCGCGGTGCAGGACTCCGAGCACATGCTGGACTTTGAAGGAGACGTGAAATGTCCTGGAACCAGACACCGCCGGCCCTACGCAACAAGAACACCGCCGAGCCGGAAAACTTGTCACCTCCGACTGACCAATTTTCCTTGCTACTCGAATTCGGTGATAGGACTATCAATTGTTCTTGAAGAGGATTCCTGTCATGATGAGGCCGAAGCCGTGAACGCTAAGTGAATGACGCTCCGGCCCAATCCCGTACGACCAAAGAGAAGGGGAATGTTTCATGAGCATGATCGATGAGGCACTGATTGCAAATGCGACTATCGCCAACGGTTACGATTCGGGTCGTGGCGGACCCCCGGCGCCTCGAATTGCGATCGTCACCTGTGCAGATCCGCGGCTGAGCGGCATCTTGCAGATGATGGGTATCGCGGATGCCGATGTTGACATGATTAGAAACTTCGGCACCGTGATCGACGACGACGCGATCCGTTCGCTCGTCCTCTCAACCCGGCTGCTGGGCACGAAAGAAATAATGATCATCAATCACACCGACTGCGGGATGCTCCGATTTACTGATAACGAGTTGGAGGACGGGCTCCGTAAAGAAACCGGGAAGTCGCCGATTGCCCCGGCCAAGTTCTACAGTTTCAATGACGCCGAAGCGAATACAAAAGAACAGATTCTGAAGGCAAGGTCGCACCCATGGATATCTCCGGACGTGCCAATCCGGGGATTTGTCATTGACGTCAAGACTGGGCGGCTCACTGAGGTGTCCCCAGACGCATGACGGGCCAATTGCCTCTCGCCTCCTTGGACGCCTCGCCGGAAGACGGCGCTTTCATATCGCAAGCTCAGCGGGTCGTAGCGGACGTCCTGTCGAAATATCCTGACTGGGCGACCGAGTTGGGTGAGCATCGCCACGACTCTGAACTATCCGATGACAGCCCTGCGGCGACCAAGGCGTGGCGCCAGGTTGTTGGTCGGCATCAGGCAGCGTTAGCCGCTGTCAACACGGATTTGCTTAGCGCGCAGGCTCGAGTCGATGCGAGCATCCTGGCCAACGCTCTTGAAAAGATTGCATTTCAGATCGACGACCTGAACGAGTCAACGTGGAATCCACTGACCGCCAACCCCGGTCGCTCGATCTACGCCCTCACCGCGAGGGAATTCGCGCCAGCCGATGAGCGCTTACGAGCTATCGCCGCTCGCCTGGCAGCGGTGCCCATGTTCCTCGCCACCGCCCGCGCGAACCTGGGCGCCATGCCGAGAGTTCACCTTGAGACCGCACTCGTCCAGTTCGAGGGCACCTCCACTCTCATTGTCGAAGAGTTGGACCGGTTGCTTGAGGTCTCGCCATCGAGTCGCGCCGACGTGGACGCGGTGCGGCCTGCGGCATTGGAGGCACTAGCGACGCACCGAACGTGGCTCGCTGACCGACTGGCGACGTTCGAACGCGACAACTCGTTCCGCGATCCTCGCCTGGGTGCAGAACTCTTCTCGCGAAAACTTGAGCTAACTCTCGACTCGCAAGGCGATGCGGCGTCGATCTTGACGCGCGCTGAAGAGGACTTTGCCCGCGTTACCGAGGAGATTACAGAGGCCGCCGCCCGACACCTCTCGCGTCCGCCCTCGTCACCCGGCCTCGTGCGTGACGCACTCAATACGCTCGCCGCCGACGCTCTCGACGACGCGACGATCCTCGACTTCGTCCGCTCCGTCTTGCCGAAGCAGATCGCCTTCGTGGAGGATAACGCTGTCCTGAGTACGTACGCGGACCCCTACGAAGTGATCGCGATGCCCGAGATTGACCGGGGTGTTGCCGTAGCGTACTGCGACTCGCCCGGTCCACTCGAGACCTCGAACGTTGCGACTCTGCTCGCCGTATCGCCGACGCCTGCCGACTGGTCGGAGGATCGGGTCCGGTCCTTTTACCGAGAGTACAACCGACACATGGTGCACAACCTCATGGCCCACGAGGCCTTACCGGGCCACATGGTGCAGCTGCAGCACTCGCGGCGCTTCGTCGGTTCCAGTCCGGTTCGCGCCGCGTTCTACTCAGGAGCGTTCGTCGAGGGGTGGGCGGTGTACGCCGAACGAGTGATGGTTGAGTTTGGCTATCCCGGCGCCGGAGAGCCCGGTGCCGTGCGTCTTCAGCAGTTGAAGATGCAACTGCGGATGATCTTGAATGCCATCCTCGACGCCCGCGTGCACGCGGGGGACCTCAACGAGGATGAGGCAATGCGACTGATGATCGACCGCGGTTTTCAGGAAGAGGGCGAGGCCGCTGGAAAGTGGCGCCGCGCCCTCTTGACCTCGGCGCAGCTCTCGACGTACTTCGTCGGCTACAGCGAAGTAAGTGATCTTGTCGAAGAGATGCGCCGGCGACATCCGGATTGGACGACGCGGATGGTTCATGACCGCATGTTGAGTTACGGGTCACCGGCACCGCGATATCTGGCATCCCTCGTTCGATAGCGAACGCGACATCGCCGGTCCGTACGCTGTCAATATCGACTGTGTTCATGGTGTCTGAGGTTCGAGTATCGGGATGCGAAATAGCACGAGGCTTCCTGTTTGCTCGACCCACGCCGCACGATGCTTTTCTAAAGCGACTCGTGCGAATCAATGAATGAGGGCTCTGGTTAGCAAATCCGGTCATTCTCTTCTAAACTTGCGCAAGAAAGGTCGGGTTGATTTATGCGCACAAGGGCCACTCATCATCTCTGCGGAACGTGCATCAGGGCCTTCGCGTCGGTCGATGTCTTACGCCGGCACATCGTGCAGGAACACCCCCGCTTGAAGCTGCCCGAGGCATTGGAGCGGCGAAAGGAAGTTCGTCAAGCGTCGTGACGATAGTCGCATGATCCTCGACAATTCAACAGGCGCTCCAACCAGGCGTGAAGAACGTGCCTGATTCCTCAGCCCTCGATGCGAAAGTCGAGTAGAAGGTAGCCCGTCGGAGACGCGACTTGACGGGTCAAAGTCAGACGGGCAGGAGGAGCTTTATCGAAGAGTCTGCGTCCATGGATCTGCAGGGCTGGGGCGATGACCAGTCGCAGTTCGTCAACCAAGCCCGCGTCAAGCAACGATTGAAGGAGCGCAATACTCCCGTGCACCCCGATGTCGTCACCCGACTGCTGCTTCAGCTTGATGACGAACTCGTGAAGGTTGCCGTCAATGACCGCAGCGTTTGCCCAGGCCTTCGTAGGCGTCGTCGATGTCGCCACAAACTTCTCTACGCCGTTGATAAAAGTGGCGAACGGTTCGATGCCGCTGGTCGGCCAGAACGCGGCCCAGTCGTCGTAGGTCCGATGCCCGAGTAGCACCGTGTCCTGGGAGGCGATAACGCGAGCGAGATTCTCACCCATCGCGTCATCCCAGTTGGTGATGAACGCGTCCGGGTCTTCGGCCACGCCGTCGAGCGACAACAACTCGTAGGCAACAACTTTGCGCACTGCATCATCTCCTTCGTCGGAGCAAGGCACGACGCGGAGTTCGGTCGTTCCGAGACAACATAGAACTGATACCGTAACCGAACCGACCGGAATAGGAGTGAGAAAGGAAGCGAATATGGCGCTGGGCATTTACTTTGTGCATGAGGGATTCACACCGGAAAAATACGACGAGGCCCTCCAGCGGCTCGATGCTGCCGGTGCAGGATCCCCGAAGGGTCGATCAAGCCACTTCGCTTTGGAATCAGATGGTCCGATACAGGTGTTCGATGTTTGGGAGTCGCAAGAGGATTTCGATGCATTTGGCGAGACCCTGGTTCCCATTCTTGCTGGTCTGGGTGTTCAGTTAGGGGCTCCAATGGTGGCGAGCGTTTACAACTCAATCGAGGGATAGGTAGTCTTCATCGAAGTTCGCAACGAAGTACAGGGTTGGTCGCTCGGCCATCTACTTCGTTTTCTCGAGAGCCATCGCAATATTTTTTTGCTCGGAAGTATTCGTTCACAATCGTTCACCTTGTTGCTCCTTACTTAGGCAGTTGCAACCAGAGTGCCAGTCACACATATGGAATTCGTGCGACCGGCTTGAAAAGCGGATATGAATTTTTGCGTATCATTGCGCGTCCGCAGGTCGCTCCTGATGGCCTTCGATCTTCCGGCACGGGGTTGAAAATGTGTGCGTGAAAGGAGCGTTGCGCAGCTATATCGAAGCTCGAGTCGCGAATATCCTCTACGGGTTAGGATTGATTGGTTTGAAAGACGCCCATGACTTCTGTCAATGATGTCCTCGCTGGCCGCTACCGACTCGTTCGTCTGCTTGGTAGCGGCGGCATGTCCGACGTCTACGAAGCTTCTGACGAGGTCTCCGGCGACGACGTTGCGGTCAAGATAGTCCGATCGAATGATCCGGAGTTCGGACGTCGTCTGGCCCAAGAGGCGCGAGCGTTAGAGAGTTTCGAACACCCCGGACTAATCAGATTGCTCGATGCCGGAGCGGTGGGCGATCAGGCCTTCTTGGTCATGGAGCTCATCGTTGGTCAAACGCTCGCACAGCGCCTTCGCGAAGGCGCGCTCTCATCAAGAGAAACCGCGGACCTTGGCGCACGACTGGCCGACGCATTGGCGTACGTGCACGAACGCGGCGTCATTCATCGCGACGTGAAGCCATCCAATATTTTGATCTCGTCGAACGGCGATGCGTGGCTCGGCGACTTCGGCATTGCGAAGCTGCACGAGGCGTCAGCCATGACCGCTACCGGCGCGACCATTGGAACCGTTTCCTACATGGCGCCCGAACAGCTAGAAGATAACCAGGTAGGACCACCGGCCGATATCTGGTCGCTCGGCATCATCTTGCTCGAGTGCCTCACTGCCCGACGCGTCTACGAAGGGACGCCGAGTGAAGTTCTCGCCCGCAGGCTCGCGGCGCCGGTCGCGCTACCTCCTGAACTACCGGTGCCCTGGAAGTTAGTGCTCACGGGGATGCTCACGCATCGACCCGACCAGCGCTTGAAGGACTTCGAAGTCTCAGAGATTCTCGCGACGCGCGCGTACGATGCGCCTTGGGCGGTAGCAGACAGCGATGTGACGACCACGCTGCGCAGAACCCGCACCGACGACCTCACGGCGATCGTGCCTGGGACGGTGGGAGTTCGCGACAGCGGCGACCAGACACAGGTCATGAGAGCAAAGGCAACGCCGGTTGCGAACAATAAGAGTTCCTGGTGGAACCTCCGAGTGCTGGCGGCGCTGATCGCGGTGGCGGTAGTGTGCGTTGGCTTGTCCTTGTTCCTGACGTTAAGTCCCGGGAAGACTCATTCGACCACGACCACGAAGCCACCAGCGACCACGACCACCATCCCACCTGGCGCTGCTGCACTCAACGCGTTAAAAAGTCAAATCCTCGCCGGCGAAGCGGCGGGAAATGTCAACGCCGCGTCAGGTCAGACGATCACGCAGCAAGCGAGCCTCGCGCAAGCGGACTATGCCGCAGGAAAGACGCAGCAGGCTTCTATTGACCTCGAACTCGCCGAGAGTGCCATCAACGATGGAGTCTCGAATCACCTCATCGGTCCAGTCGAGGGTCAGTTGTTGCAGAGCGATCTTGGTCTGTTGGCGAGCGCGCTCAACTTGAGTTCAGCGGTGACCACCACTACCACGACGTCCTCTACGACCACGACCACCACCACCTCTACCACGACGACATTCCCAGAACCACCATTTGGCAATGGCAATGGCAATGGGAACTAGTGCACGCCGACTAACCACCCATGCTGTCGGATGCCTAGTTCAATTGCGCCGACACGTTTGCATTGTTACGATGCCGGAAAGTTCATTCGTGACTGGCGAAGTGGGGGTATGACCATGGCCAAGGAAGTTCTGTGCCCGTGTGGGGAAGTGCTTCGAGGAGACAACGACAACGAACTCGTCGTTGCAGTAATGAGCCATGCGCAGGACCATGGCCACGACGTCAGCGAAGCGGATCGCGAGACGATTCTCTCTACCGCTTACGAGGTATAAGGAACTCGAAAGACAGGCAACTAACGCCATGGCCGACAATGATGAGCAAGAAAAGGATGCACTGCTTCATTTTCTTGAGTACCAGCGATCCTCCGTGCGTTCGATCGTGGAAGGTCTGAGCGAAGAGGGCTGGCACACTTCGGTGGTGCCTTCGGGCTGGACGATGGCCGGCTTGGTTGAACACCTGAGCGGCGCCGAGTATCACTGGTTTCAGACGGTAGTCGAGGGCATCGAGGTCGACTTCTCCGCGGACGAGAACTTTGTCCCGTACGATCCCTACGCCGCGTTTGTGAGCGTTCTACCTTCCGCGGAGATTCTTCGCAACTACCGCGAAGAGTGCGAGCGATCCGACGCGGTACTGGCAAGAACCTCCATGTCAGCAAGACCGAAAGGGCGACACCGGGACAACGAGGTTCCTAGTGTTCGGTGGGTGGTTCTTCACATGATCGAAGAGACCGCTACCCACTCGGGGCATCTCGAAATCGCTCGGGAGCTACTCGACGGCCAGACCAGGCTCGGACTTCGCTAGTAATCTTCGCTACCAACTTGATGTGAAGAGATTGTTGATCACGTGACGGGTGGTCGGCCGCGCTTGGGGAGCGGGCCTGATTTTTTCGGCATCCGCCCCGCGTCGTTCAGGGCCTCTCTCAGCAATTTTTCGAGATGTGCGTTGAGGCTACGAAACTCATCGGCCGCCCATCGCGCCAGCGCGTCGTGGACGGCCGGATCCATCCGTAGCAGCAGGGGCTTGCGTTCGCTCACGAAACTATGAGTACAGCGTCCCGGCGTTAACGACCGGCGACGCCGGCTGGTCACTGCAGAGCACGACCATGAGATTGCTGACCATGGCGGCCTTGCGCTCTTCGTCCAGGTCGACGATGCCTCGTTCCGTGAGCCGGTCCAGCGCCAGTTCCACCATGCCAACCGCACCGTCCACAATGGTGGAACGAGCGGCGACCACCGCGTTCGCCTGTTGACGACGGAGCATCGCTTGCGCGATTTCCGGGGCGTAGGCCAAGTGACTGATTCGCACTTCGACGATCTCTACCCCGGCGATGACAACCCGCTGGGCCATCTCCTCGGCGAGTTCACCGGCCACTTGGTCGGTCGAGCCCCGCAACGACAGTCCGTGATCGGCGGGATTGTCGTAAGGGTGCGTGGTCGCGACGTGGCGTAAGGCCGACTCGGCCTGCACCCGAACGAAGTTGCGGTAGTCATCTACCGCGTAGAGCGCGCGCGACGTGTCGGTGACCTGCCACACCACAATGGCGGCAATCTCCACGGGGTTACCCTCGGCGTCGTTGACCTTCAGGTGGTTGGTCTCGAAGTTGCGAACTCGGATACTGACGTTTCGGTGGTTGGAAAGGGGGAGTATCCAGGAGAGGCCGGTTCGACGGACAGTACCGACATAACTTCCAAAAAACTGGACGACCCTCGTCTGGCCGGGCTGCACGATAACGAGCGAGCCAAGAACTAGCACACCGACAACGATTGGTAGGGCGATCAGCCCCTTGATCGAACTGTTGCTGATAAGTATGGCGCCACCAATACAGAGGGCGAGGACCAGCACGCCGAACCATCCGTTGATGCGCCAGGCTTCACGCTCTTGAATCTTGACTCGGGTGCCCGTGGGCCCGACGGGGGCCGCTTCGACTTGAATCGCTGGTTCCACTGTTTGACTCATGATGCCTCCTTGAGAGGGGTTGCATTTAACTGATATCTATGTGATATCACATTATGTCAGGGAGGTCAAGTGATTCTCTTCGAAAGATGCGGACACCTTGTGGTCGCCGTTCTCAAGCAACGAGCGCCTTGAGCATCCCGTCGATCGTCGCCACGGCCTGGGCGATGTGCGGCGGCAGGTCCGTACTGTCTGACGCAGCCCAGTCCAGGCTTCTCTTCCGCTCCTCGGTCGTCGCGCCGTAGAGAAGGCTCGTTGCGACTCGAAAACGGAAGCGGCCTTCATCGTCTCCAAAGGCCGATCCCGGCAAGACGGCCACGTGGAACTCTTCCAGCATGTGCTTAGCGAGAGCGACGTCGGTAGTGATGCCCTTCGAGCGCGCGTAGCCACGCGCGAGTTCCAGATCTGGATAGAGGTAGAAGGCCGCTTGCGGCGTGCGACAGCTGATGCCGGAGGATTCGAAGACTCCATAGACGGCTCGGCTGACCTTGGCGTGCAGTGTCCGAGCGCGAGCGACGTAGTCGAGCACCTCAGGCGGTTCGTCGAACGCAACCTTTGCGGCGGCCGCGATGGGCGCGCTCGCGCTGGACCATAACTCGCTGGCGATGGCGGTCACGGCGTGTAGCACCTTCTGTCCGTCGTTGTTCTCGGGAACGCGCAGTACGCCGATTCGCCAACCGCCCAGAGCCAGCGACTTGCTCAAACCCGACGTGATGATGGTCTTATCGGGGAGGAATTCAACTATGCCCACGAAATCGGAAGCGGTAAAGGTCAGGTCTCGATAGATCTCATCGGCGATCACCCAGAGTCCGTAGTCACGCGCGATCGCGGCGACCTCCTTAATAAGCGCGCGTGACGCCAACGTTCCGGTGGGATTGTCGGGCTGGGTAATGATCATTGCTTTGGGCGTCAGGCCGTCCCCGGGGGCCGCGTCAAGTCGCTCGCGCAAGAGGTCAGGATCGGGAATGCCCCCTGCGGCAAGAGGAATCGGCACGGGAATCGATTGACGACCGATCAGTGATACCTGGGGTATATACGACACCCAACTGGGCTGTGGGACGACGACGTCGCCATCGAGCGCGAGGAGTATTGCGTAGAGAAGCGATTTGCTCCCGGGCCCTAGCATCACTTGGTGCGCCTCGGTGGCGAGGCCGCGTCGTGAGAAATATCCCGCGACGCTTTCTCGCAGAGCAGTCGACCCGGCGACGGGGCCGTACGCGTTATCGGCGGCCGCGACAGCGAGCGCCTCTCGCAAAATGTCAGCAACAGGGAGTCCGGCCTCGCCGAAACCCAAGTGAACAACGCTGGCGCCCTGTAACTGAAGTGCGCGAATACGTTCATTGATGTCGAGGGTGGGCGACATGGGGGGAACAATTCGAACGGGACCGGTCGTCGTCATTACCCCATTTTCACGCTCATCTGGAACCATCGTCGCGACCCCCGCGCACTCCTGTTCTCGGCGCGTAGCGCAGAAAATGAATGTAAAGGTCCCTTGACATTAGTTGCTATGTCAAGTAACCTTTACATCATGAAGAACGAGCTTCGAGAGCGGCGCAGCGAACGCGGTATGTCCCAAGCGGACGTGGCGGCAAGCCTGGGCGTCTCTCGTCAGACGGTGATCGCGATCGAAAGCGGCCGATACTCACCATCGTTGCCACTGGCCTTTCGCATCGCCCGGCTCTTCGACGTACCGGTCGACAAGATGTTTGACCCGGAAGTGGAGGTAGGAGCATGAAGGCAATCAGGCGATCGCGAGTACTGGCGCCAGCCATTGTCGTCGTGGGCGGTTCGATTATCGCGTGCGCCGTTGGCATTGGTCACGGTTGGGCGCGCGCGCTGACCGCGGAGATCATCACGCTGCTTCTTGGTGTCGCCTACCACCTCATGACGGGGAGCAACAGTGATATCGGCGCTATCTACAGGCACCGAGCCGACGAGCGACAGAAGCTCGTGTTCATGAGGGCGAGCGTCACGGCGCTTCGCGTCACGTTGGCGGCCGCGTTCGTCTGTGTCGTGATCACCGTGGCTCTGAAGAAGAACTACTGGCAGGCTGACGTCATTGGCAGTCTTGGCGGTGTGAGCTTCTTGCTGGGCCTGGCGACGTACGGCGCGAGTGACGACGACGTGAACGAGCACGACGTTGAGGGGGAAGAGCCTTCAGAAGATCGCGACCACACGACCAAAGGCGTGATGGAGTGATCGGCGAAGAAATCTGGTCGTAATGACGTTCTATTTCTTAGTTACTGATCAACGTAATTAGACCGTCGTCTCTTCTTGACACGCAGTGTCATTGGCAAAACCCCGAAAATGAGGGTCCTTCGAGTTACGCTTTGTAACACGAATCGAATGAAATGTCCTAGCGTCGGCGAGCGTTTCAACGACAGGCAAAGACCTGGGGAGTGGCGAACGTGATCTACGGCGACATCAGCGGATCCGTCAGTTTGGGCATCGCTATCGCTCTCCTCGTACTCGATTACTGGGCGGTCGCGCGAATTATTGGCAAAGCGGGCTATTCGTGGCTTTGGGTGATCGTGCCGCTCACGCCCATCGTGCTCGCCGTGGTCAGCGTCGTCGATCTCTGGCGCGACCTTCACACCCTCGAATTTGGTGGTTCCTTCGGATTCATCGGCATTCAGGGCATCGGAATCCTCTGGGATCTTCTGCGTATCAGCGTGCTGGTCAACTGGGTCCTGTTTCTCGTCTTTGCCTTTTCGCGTTGGCCGGTAGAAACATCACAAGGCGCCGCAAGACCATCTAAGCGGCCCCGCGGTTCTTCACCAACTGAAACCGTGGTCACGCCCGGTCAACGATTCGGCCCCAAGCCCGGTCAAAGTGCTGGTTCGAGACCGAGCAGAAATGCTGAAGCACCCGCGGCGCCTCCGCCACCCACCACCCCTGCTCCCGCGGCGCCTACAGCAGCCGTAAAACGTTGCGTTTGGTGCGCCGAAGCACTGCCGGGAAGTCGCGCGCTATTCCACGAATGCGGTCCGAAAGACCGGCCGCCGGTGTATTGCGCTACGTGCGGGGTGGCGTTACCCGAGGGTTCGCTTGACTGTCAGACTTGCGACGCTGTTTCCGCGTCCTAGTTACGGTGGCAGGACGCTAGTTCGATCGACTCCGAATGAATCGAAGAAGCGTGGCGGGCACAAATCGCTTCACCACGCCGGTCTGGTGACGGTAGTGAGCGAGATCCTTGACGTCGGCCTCGCGCTGTATCTCTAGTGCCTCGACTTTGCCCTCGAGACCGGCCAGTTTCGCCTCGAGATCTAGATTGTGTCGAGTCGCGTCAAGGAGTTCGTCCTTCAGCTCGATCAGTTGCGTCGATAGGGCCCCAATCGATCGAGCGCCGTCGTCTCGAACGCACTTGACGACAAACTGGTACGTCTCGGCTTCGCGATCCTTCAAGACCGCTTCCAAAGCCTCGTCACTCACGTCATCTTTTTTGACGCCGAGTTCGGTGTGAAAGACGGGCACCGTTACGCGGACGAATTCCACCACCGCCAGTCCGGCGTCTCGCACGAGCTGCAAGAGACCCTCCTTCGTGAAAAAGGAGATATGGGTTCGATCCAGCAGGCCGTCGTCGCTGTAGGGAAACGCGCCGTTGAGGAGGGCGATCTTTACGTCGGCGTGAGCGATGTTCGGTACGGAGATAATGACCATCCCCGAAGGACTGAGGTGATCGAGCGACTCGCGCAGCGTCGTCAGCGGGTCCTTCAGATGCTCGAGGACATCGCCAAAAAGAATGGCGTCGAACACTTCACCCTCCAGCTCGTGCCAGAGCGCCTGGTCGTCAAAACTGCCGACGATTACTCGCTCTAACCACTGCGCGGCGGGCTCGACGACTGAGGCATCGACCTCAATCCCGACGACGCGGCATCCCTGGGCGTGTAGCTTCTCGCTGACGTGACCGGAGGCACAGCCGGCTTCGAGAACTCGCTTGTTAGAGCCCACCATGCGTAGCATCGCGGCGTGCGAGTTGTTGTCGTTCTCGACATCAAAGGTCGTGTGGTAGTGCGAGAGCATGAAAAAAATCTAGTCTCCCTGACGCTGGAACCTACACTGTGGAGTTCCATCGACGGTTTCTCACGTCGGCCGTCGGCGATTCTCGTGGAGGGCGCGTGAAGCGAACGTCAATCGAAAAAGGGGTCGGGGCGCGGCTGAGGAAGCGCGTCCAGGTCGTGGCCCCGGCGTTTCGCAAGTTGAGGCTCAAGGAGGTCTTGGCCTCCGCGTTCGATCACATGCGTCGAGATCGCGTCAACGTGGCTGCTGGAGCGTTTGCCTATCGTTGGTTTCTCTCAATTTTTCCCACGATCATTGCGCTTCTCGGCGTAGCCTCGCTGGTCACGATGCCCCAAAGCGTCGTGGTGCGGCTCATCCACGGGGTCACCTCCGCGCTGCCGGCGGGAGCGGCCGACGTTTTCACCAAAGCCATAACGCATTCGACAAGACGCATTCGCGGCGACCTGGTGGCCACCATCTTGGCTTCGATCGTTGCGGTGTGGAGCGCTGTATCAGGCATGGTGATCGTGGAGTCCGGCCTGGGAATGGCCTACGGACTACCCCAAGACCGATCGTTCCTAGAGAAGCGCTTTATCGCGCTGCAACTCTTGGCAGGAGGAATCGTGCTTGGTGGTGGCGCCTCGGCGCTCACGGTCTTCGGTTCGCAGTTGGGAAAAGTCATCAAGGAGTCCGTGCCCATAAGCGGCGTGACCTTCGGTTTCACCTGGACGGTGCTGCGCTGGTTGGTCGCGCTCGCGCTGATCAACCTGCTCTTCACGCTGCTCTACTACCTCGCACCGAATCGTCCTCGCCCGAAGTGGCGCTGGACCAGCCTCGGTGCCGTGATCGCTACGTGCTTGTGGGCACTCGTCTCCCTGGCGTTTTCTCTCTATACGTCAGACTTTTCTTCCTACGAGCGCACCTACGGGGCGTTTGCCGGCGTGGCCATTCTGATTTTTTGGCTCTACTTGACTGGCTTCGCCATCTTGGTGGGGGGCGAGGTCGACGCCGCGGTGGAACGTCTCAAGAGCTAAGGATCGCAGTATGTCATTCGAGAGAGGTCACACCATCTCTAGTTCTCGGTGGGGTGAGCTGTAGCGAGTCGGCAGCGGACCTTTATGCAGTCCCTTGGTGCTTTCGCTTCATCTCGTACATCGACGCGTCAGCTTGTTCAATCAACTGCTCGAGCGACTCTTCGCCATTCGGTTCGAGGACGGACGTGCCGACGCTAAAGGCGAGTGGGTAACCGCTCGAGGGGTGAGAGTTGCGAGAGACGAGGAATGCCCGGAGTCGCTCCAGCGCCAGCCTCGGATCACCGGTGTCAGCGAGCAGCACTATGAACTCGTCGCCGCCGTAGCGCGCAATGATGTCGGAGTTTCGAAAGGTCGTCTGCAACAGTTTGGTGAACTCCACCAACGCTTCGTCGCCGGTCTCGTGACCGAAGGTGTCGTTTATCGACTTGAACTCATCAAGATCGAAGAACAGGAGTGTCGCCCTGACCTTGCGGTGACGACACACTTCGAGAAGGGAGGAGGCGCTGAGCTCGAATCCCCGTCGATTGCCAACACCGGTAAGTTCGTCAGAGACGGTCATAAAGAGCGCGGCGATCTCGCCTTCGACCATGTCGGCTAAGTCGCGCACGCTTTGGAGGTCTTCCGCAGAGAGCACTCTCGGTTGGCTGTCGAAGACGCAGAGCGTTCCTAGCGTGGAACCGTTTGGTCCTGCGATAGGGCAGCCGGCGTAAGAGCGAATGCCTGGTTTTCCAATGACGAAGGGATTGTCGAAAAACCGCTCGTCCTTTGTGGCGTCGGGCACCTGCATGATGTCCGGGCCGAGAATGGCGTGTGCGCAGAATGAGTCCTCGCGCGAGGCCCCAGTGTTGTCGAGCCCCTGTCTGGAGAGATATGAGTTTCGATCCTCATCAACCAACGTGATGACCGCTGTCGGCACATTCAAGAGCCGCTGGGTAAGTCGGGTCACGCGATTGAAACGTTCTTGCGGTTCGGTGTCGAGCAGCCCCAGGGATCGCAACTCAGCGAGTCGCTCCGCCTCGTTATCAGGTTTTTTGGGAGCAATCATTGGTATTTCACTACTCCCTTCAGATCTGGCCGCCGCCCCAGAGTGACTCTTAGGCTACGACCCCCTCGTAGTGACTTCAGCGGAATCACACCCGATCTTTGATTTCATCGTAACAGTGTGGTTTCAAATCGAGCGCGACGCTTCACGCTCGGTGTGCCTGATGTGCATTACGACATAGTTCCAATGCCGTCTGTCCAGGGCTAGGTCAGTTTTAGACGCGAACCAATCGACGAAGCATGGCGTAGACCTCTTCACAAGGCACGGCCGTCGACCAGAGGAACCCCTGGCCGAAGTCACACCCGAGGCGATGAAGTCGTTCAAGTTGCGCCTCGGTTTCAATTCCCTCGGCCGACATCGTCATACCGAGTTTCTGCCCGAGTGAGATGATTGCTTCGAGCAGGGTGTCGTTGCGCGTGCTCTCCTCGAGGGGGCTCACGAAGGACTGATCAATTTTGATGATGGTGGGTCGTAAGAGAGCGAGATAGGAGAGTGAGGAGTAACCGGTGCCGAAATCATCCAGCGCAAAGCCCACCCCCATCGCGCTGATTCGCTCCATCACGTTCAGCGTTTCGGTGACGTTGAGCAACACGGCGCTCTCGGTGATCTCCATCACGAGTCGCTCGGGCGCGAGGCCGCTCTTTGAGAGCGCGCTCTCCACCATGCCCAGTAGATCCGGGTCGTGGAACTGGTGCGCTGACAGGTTCACTGCAACGTAGGGCTGCGGGCTGCCTGGAGCCACGTGCCAGGAACTGGCGGCCTCGACGGCCTCGGTGAGCGCGAAGGCCCCCAGTTCGAGAATGAGGTCGCTCTTTTCGGCGAGTGGGATGAAAATGTCCGGTGGAACCCAACCGCGATCGGGGTGGCGCCAACGCATCAATGCTTCAAAACCCATGATCTCGAGAGAGTCCAGGTTGACAATTGGCTGGTAGTGCATCGAGAGGTCGCCGATCTGGAGCGCGCGACGCAACTGCTGCACGAGCTCGAAGTGGCTCACGGCCTCTTGGTGCATACTGGGGGTGAAGAGGGCGAAGCGACCCCGGTTGAGGCGCTTGGCTTCGTAGAGGGCGACGTCAGCTTTTTGGATTAACTCACCGCTGTCCTCGCACGATTCGTCCCAGACGATGATGCCGACACTCGCGTGTTGGTCGAGGCTCAATCCGTTGAAGGTAAAGGGTTCGGTCAGTACGTCGATGAGTCGCGACGCCACCTCTTCTGCCTCTTCGACCGACGTGAGGCCCTCAGCCAGGTAGAGGAACTCGTCACCGCCGAAGCGAGACAACGTATCCGTACTACGTGTGACGAGTTCGAAGCGGCGCGCGATGCCCGTCAGTAACTGGTCGCCGACGAGGTGTCCGTGCGCGTCGTTGACGCCCTTGAAGTCATCGAGGTCCAATAGCAATACGGCGCCGAGCCCTCCTTGGCGCTTGACACGTGCGTGCGCTTGAGAGAGACGATCCTCGAAGAGGGCGCGATTGGCGAGTCCGGTGAGCGAGTCGTGCAGGGCCTGATGGGAAAGTTGATCGGCGAGGGTTCTTTCTTCGGTGATGTCCCGCTCGGACGAGACGAAGTAGAGAATTTCGCCCGCGGCGTTGCGCGCGGCCGAGCGTGACACCTCCGAGATGATGATGCGACCGTCTTTGCGAAGGTAGCGCTTGATGTAGCGGACCTGGTCCACCTGCTCTGAACTTAAGCGCACCAGCGTCTCTTCGGTGATGCCCACGTCGTCGGGGTAGGTGAACTGCTTGGAGTCATGCCCCATGAGCTCTTCTCGCGAGAAACCGACCAGTCGACAGAAGGAGTCGTTCACGGCAATAACGCGGTCCTCGAAGTCGCTAAAAAGCATGGGCGCCATGTTGTGCTCGAAGGCCAGTCGAAAGCGCTCGTCACCTGAACGAACGAGTGCTTCATTTCTCGTGAGTTGTTCTGCGTCGCGTAGGCGGCTGATGCCGTAGGCAACTTCGTCAGCCAACTCGCTCAAGGTCTCGACTTCGTTTGGTCCGAAGTAGTTCAGCTGATCGCTGTAGATGGCGATCAGGCCGATAATTTCGTTCTGCACCTTGAGGGGAAAGGTGCAGATCGACCGCAGGCCGTACTGTTCGGCCCTCGCCCGTCGAAAGGGCAAAATAGCCGCGGTGAGAAGGTCGTTAGCCACCTGCGGCTGGCCGGTGCGTATTGATGTGCCGACGACCCCGCGGCCGAGTTCACCGTCCCCCCAACTGAAGCCAAAGTCAATAAGCATGTCCGTCACGCCAGCGGCGGCCGGGATGCGAATTGACTTTTCCTCGTCGTGCTCGAGGTAACCGACCCACGCCAAGGGATAGCCGCCGGCGTCCACCATGGCTTGACAGATATCGCGAATGAGCGACTCTTCGTCGACGGCGTGGACCAGCACCTGATTGCCCTCGCTCAAGGTCTGAAGAGCTCGGGTGAGGTAGATGCGCTCAGTGATGTCGCGGCCGTTGGCGACGACGCCGTGAATCGCCTCGTCAGCGAGGCAGTTCGTCAAGGTTCCCTCCACGAAGCGCCATTCGCCCGAGGACGAGAGAAAACGCAACACCACCGGCTTGTCGGTGGGATTTGGTTCGAGTGTCGCGGTGAACGCCGCCTCGGCGAGCTCGCGATCGTCTGGGTGAATGAGTTCGAAGATGTTGCGCCCGATCGGAGACTGCGGTTCGTAGCCGAAGAGCCGCTCCACCACAGGATTGGTGTAACTGAACCTCGCTTGGTCATCAATGACCATGATCAGGTCGCTGGACTTGGCGACCAGGGTTCGGAACCACTGTTCTGATTTGCTGAGGGACAGTTTGGCATCTTCTAGGGCGCTGACCGTGTCGAGGGACTCCTCCAACGCTTCTTCACGTTCGCGAATCGAGACCGTGTTCGATATGCACGTCGCAATCTCTTTGGCGACGGCTTCGAGTCCTTCGAGCGTCTTTTCATCGAAGGCACCGGCGTAGCGATCGTAGATGGAGATGACGGCCTTTCGACCATCGAGCTCGATGGGTAACGCCACCCCCGAAGCCAGTCCGTACTCGGCTGCTCGATCTTTCCAAGGACTGAAAAGGGGCTGTGACGTGAAGTCGTTGGCGACCTGGGTTGCTCTCGTGCGTAGCGCCGTCCCGGTAGGGCCGAGTCCGCTTTGGGTGGAACCCCACCACGACACCATGCCGTCGTAGAGATAGTCGGTGACTCCTGAGGAGCTGACAATGTCGACGCCACCCTCGGTGGAGGCGACGCCAATCCAGGCCAGGGCGAAGTGGCCTTCGTCCACGACGAGGTCGCAGATTTTCTGCATCGAGGACTCTTCGCTGATTTTTTGCACCGAGACTCGGCTAAGCGCGGCGAGCAGTTCTATGAGGCGACGTTCCTTCACCAACGCGCTCACGTCGTCAAATGCCGTGAAGACACCCGCGACCTCACCATTGACGATTGAGGGCCAAATCTTGACCGAGAGCCACTTTTGAGTGTTATTGCTGACGACAACGCCGGCGATGACGCCGGAGAGCGCTTCGCCGGTCGCGAGCGTGCTCAGAGCCAGAGGGCCATTTGTCTTGTAGAGCGAGCCGTCGAGGTTGACGGCGGTGCTTTCGAAGTCTGTTGAGGTTTTGCCGATGAGTTGTTCTCGAGCGACGCCCAATATGGACTCTGCAGCGCTATTGCAGTCGACAATGACGCCTTCGGCGTTGCGCAACATCATGCCCGTGCTGATGGTATCCAGAAAACCCGAGGTGGCGAAGATCTTCTGGATTGGGTTGAGGGCGGAACCCTCCGTCGGAGTGTCTAACTCTTTTTGTCGTTTTTGCATCTCCCCGACACTCCCGGACGCAGTTATGGCTCCATCTACGAATCGATGGTAATTCCAAATGTGTCAGTTTCTCAGAATTGGAAAGGAGTTGTCACTGCGTTGAGATCCGTTGGTGTAGAAAGCGAGGTTGCCAAAATTTCTTCTCGTGCGTCGCATGCGCGCTCGTTGTAACCATCGAATTGGTATTCGACGGTTCTCAAGCGCCGCATCAAGATCTATTGCGTGGTATGGCTGTGACGTGCCGCGAGCGCGCGAATGAAATAGAGATTTTCCTTCGCCGGACACCTGCGTACGTGGCGACCCACGGCGAACACTTTGGAATGCCACTCCAGCTTGTAGCACCCGAGAACATGTGCTGCAAGGTCGAACATCTCTAGTTTCCTGCGAGCGCCTCGGAGGCGGGTGCGGGGCGTCCGATCACGTAACCCTGCACATGATTGACGCCGAGTTCTCGCAGCAGTCGTAACGTCTCGTCGTCTTCTGCGCCTTCTGCGATAGTCTGCATGCCAAACGCCCGGGCGAGGTTCACCACCGCCGCAACCACGTGCTGACTCGACAGCTCGTCACGCAGGTCTCGCACGAACTCTCGGTCAATCTTGATATACGACACGGCTAGCCGCTTGAGATTGTTGAACCCTCCGTAGCCGGCGCCGAAGTCGTCGAGCGCGACTTGGCAACCGACTTCGTTCAGACCCCGCACGAACACCTCGGCCGCTTCGATGTCACGGACGAGTGCGGTCTCCGTTATCTCACAGACCATGTTTTCAGGCGGCGCGCCGTGCGCTTCTATAGCGTTCACGATCATCGCGAGCATGTTGGGATCAGTTACCGACTTCGCCGAGACGTTGAACTCCACGGCGTGACCGAGCGCCGCTAGACGGGCCGTTTCATTGATCACCCAGCGGTCGATCTCCGTGACGAGCCCGTACTCTTCGGCGGTGGGCAAGAACTCATCGGGCATGACGACGTCGCCCTCGGGGCTGATCATTCGAATGAGAAGCTCGTGCTGAATGACTTCGTAGGTCGAAAGATCGACGATGGGTTGCGAGTAAAGGACGAAACGTCCGTTGTCCAGCGAGTCGCGGATCCGTCCAACCCACGCGAGTTTTTCGAGCTCGCGTTCAGCCTTGATCTGCTCATTGGCACGCTCGGTGATGTCTTCGAACACGATGACTGCGCCACTCAGACCATCGGCCATGAGCGGCGAGGCGCTGTAGGCCACGGGGACCGACGAGCCGTCGTGGCGGATGACGACGTCGTTCGAGACGATGAGCGACTGGCCTTCGGCCCAAACCTTCTTAAGAGGGCATCCCGCCTCTTCCGTTGAGGGCGCCGCGTTGCCCTTGAGTTGAAAGGCGTCGTGCGTTTGACGGCCCACGAGATCGCTGGGGTCGAGACGAAACAGCTTCCCGGCGGCCGCGTTGGCGAAGGTAATGACCCCCTCACCGTCAGTGGCGATCATGCCTTCCGCCATGTTGTTGGTGATGGCCAGCAAAAACTGCCGAGATTGGTTGAGCTCCTGTTTTGCCAAGATGTAAATGGAGACGTCGAGCGACACACCGACGATGCGCTCGGGCAGACCGTCCTTGCCGGCCACCAGCTCGGTCCTCATGCGCACGACGCGGTTCTCCCCGTCGTAGGCCACGATGCGGTGGATCAGCTCCGCGCTTCCCGTAGCGAGCGTCTCGTCGATCGCCTCTTGGAAGGCAGGTCGGTCCTGGGGCACGACGAAGGACAGAAACGATTCGTACGTGCGCGGCCACTGCAAACGAGTGATTCCATAGATCGAATACATCTCATCCGCCATGAACTCAAGGTGGTTGGTGCGTATATTCCACTCCCAGTGTCCGACGTGCGCCAGGCGTTCGGCTTCACGAAGGTGGGCTTCGTTTCTCATGAGGCTCTCGGCGTCTCGCAGTCGACCGATGCCGTAGGACAGGTTGTCGGCGAGCTCCTTTAAGAGCTCAATCTCGGCGTCACCGAACGTGCCGGGGTCGCGGCTGTAGATCGTCAGTGCGCCAATCGTTGCGCCGCCGACGTTTAGCGGCAGCACACAGGTGGCGCGCACGCCAAACTCCTCGAGCCGATCTCGCCAGGGCTCGCACTTCTTTGAGCGTCGAACATCCTTGGTGACCTGTAGCGACCCCGTACGAACGGCCCTACCAGTGGGACCCTGACCGTACTGGTCCTCGCCCCATCTGACGGTGAGATCTTTGAGGTAGTCCGTGGCGCCGCGCGCGGCCACCACGTTCACCGTCTTGTCGGGGTCGTTCCCGACGTAGCCAACCCAGGCCAACAAGTACTTTCCTGAGGAGGTGATCGTCTCACATATGTTGTCAACCAGGGTCGCTTCGTCGGTGGCGTGAATGAGAAGCCGGTTTGATTGACTGAGCGTGTTTAAGGCTCTCGAGAGAAGCTCTTGTTCCGTGGCGTCGGCACCGGAAATGAGGACACCGCGAATATCGGGGTCGTCGACCAAGTTGTGAACGTAACTGTCGAAGACGCGCCACGCCTGCGCCGTGCCGCCGCGGAAGCGAAACCGTGAAAAACCTCCAGAACACACTCCGCTCACGACGTTGTTGAGTTCTTCGGTAACTCGTTCACGATCGTCGGGGTGCACAAAGCTGACTGCCTTGCGACCTACGACCTGTGATTTCTCGAGATCGAAAAGTTTGATCGCGACGTCGTTGGCGTAGAGTAACGTGCTGTCGGGTGCGATCACCGCAATGGGTGTCAGCAGCCGATCGGCGACTCGGGCGAGTTCGGAGTAGTCGAAGTTGGCGGTAGTGTCGAGAGGCTCAGAGGTCACTCATACAGCCTGGTGGCGGTGGGGGTGTTTAGGCACAGGCATAGCGCCCGAATGGATAGACGAAGCGTCCTAAGGGATCAAGAGGTTTATCAGTTCGCTCGATGTGCTTGATACCGCGGCGGACTCAGTTTTCGTAGTGGCGTGCTTTAAGCGACGTCGCGCAGTCTCTCGGCCTCACGACGTTGCAAGGTCGTGATCGTGCGTCGTCGGATGCGACGGTGGTCGTAGCGTTCGCGTCGGGCCATCGAGACGAGCGCAATGGCTAAGACCACCAGACCCATGATGGTGAGTGCGAAGCCAAGAAAATAAGTCGCCGCCTCGTTCATGCAGTGCGTACTGACGCCTCCCGCGCCGGTGTAAAGGCTCACCGTACCGGAGCAGACGGCAGCCACCGCGTGCACTCTGGTCAAAAGCCATACACCGACCCCAATGACCGCCAGACTCAGGATCATCGAGGTTCGTCTCACTAGCAGCCAACTTACTGCGCGCGCTGTATACAAACGCGGAGCGTGATGATCGAGTTACGAGTTCAGATCAGGTGCGAAGTACCCAATCTGGGATTGTTGTAGGACTCGCTGATGAAGTACTTCAACGTCGAACCAACGAGTGCGACTAGACGGTTGTCTTCTCGGGCAGTGTCTTGATTGCGCTCGATTGGAACGAGAGTCGACTGGCGGGGGACGGTCGTGAGATGTAATAGCCCTGGGCGAGATCGCAACCGAGATCGCCAATCAAGTCGAGCGTCTCAATGTCCTCAATTCCTTCGGCGACCACACGAAGGCCCATATCGTGTCCCAGGTTGATGGTGGCGCGCACGAGTTCCATCTCGCGGCCGTTGCCTTCCGCGTTCAGGGCCGTAATGAACGTGCGGTCGAGCTTCAACTCGCCAACCGCGAGGCTGCTCAGGTAGGCGAGCGAAGTGAAGCCGGCACCGAAGTCGTCGATGGACACCACGATGCCGAGGTCCCGTAGTTGCAAGATAATGGTTTGAGCGCGAAGGAAGTCGGTGATGATCGTGGTCTCGGTAATCTCGATCACGATCGAATCGCCGGGCAAGTCGTAGCGCTTGAGAAGTTCCTTCACCAGTTCGAGGAAGTCTGCTTCCAAGAGGTCGGACGAGGCCACGTTTACCGAGACCGCCAACAGGCGACCGGAGGAGCGCCACCTCGCGCACTGAGCGAGCGCTTCGTTGAGCACCCACGTCGTGAGGGGCCACATCAAACCGGCCTCTTCGGCGAGGGGCAGGAACTTCATCGGTGGGACGAGGCCGAGCTTGGGGTGCGGCCAACGAACGAGTGCTTCAACCGATAAGACCTGCCCAGTTTTCAGATCGAGGAGTGGCTGGTAGTGAAGCACGAACTGACCGTCTTGCACCGCGATGCGCAACTCATCCAAGAGGTTCGGCTGGTCTTCGCCACCGTCGATGTCCTGATCGTAGAAGACGTAGGGCGCGTTGCCGAGCTTGGCACGATACATCGCGACGTCGGCGCACCACATGAGCGACGAGCCGTCCATCGCGTTGGCGGGCACCAGAGCGATGCCGATGCTGGCGCCCACGGTTGCCTTGATCCTGTTCAGCAAGAAGGGCTCTTCAATCTCGGCGATGATGCGCTGGGCGACAGCGACGGCGTCGCCCGCGTCGGCGTCCATCAGCACGACCGCCAACTCGTCACCGCCCAGTCGAACAACCGAGCCGGAGGCGCCAACGGCATTGACCAGTCGTGGGCCCAACTGTCGTAAGAGTTCGTCGCCGGCCGGGTGACCGAAGGAGTCGTTGATCTCTTTGAAGTGATTGAGGTCAACGAAGAGAAAGGCCATCTCTCTCGGATCGGAGTATTCCCCCGCCTGTTCTTCGAAGAAAAGATCCAGCACTTGAGACAACTGTCGCCGGTTGCCGAGGCCCGTTAGCTCGTCGGTGTGGGCTTGACGATTGCGTTCCTCGGTCAAGATGCGAAGGGTCCGAGCTGAAATTGCGAGGCGCACTCCTACGGCGATCAGCGTGGCTACCGCCAGCCACAGCGCCACGCGACTGATGTTGTGGACGGCGCCGGTGACCAGGATAAACAGTGCTCCAACGGCCGCGATACCGGGGAACAAGAAACTGGAAACCTTCTGAGGTCGTAAGGGGTCAGCATGACGGGCGGGTAGCCACACCGAGATGGACATGAGGAGAATTGCTGTCGGCCACGCGACTTCGTTGAAATCGTTGCCAAAGAGCCCGCCGTAGTTGCCGACCAAGTTAAACGTGTCACCGACAGCGATGACGAGGAGGGCAGTCGCCAACAAGTACCACTGAGCCGAGCCACGTCCCGACAACAGTACGGTGCCGCCGATCGCGAGCAAGAGGAGCATTAAGTCGCCCACGGGGTACGCCAGGTTCACCGCCGTGCCGAGAGAACTCCCGCCGGTGAAGTGGTGAATGCTGTGAAAGGCGAACGCTGCGCACAGGGCGGAGCCACCGAGACCCGCGACCACGCCGTCGAGCCAGTTGGGTCGAGAGAGTCGACCGAGCCCGCGTTGTAGCAGCAGCACGGTCGCGATGTACGCCAACGGATAGAAGAGCAGATAGAGGGCGTCGGCACCAGATGGCGACGGCGGCGTCTTGCCTCCGAGCGATTCGTAAGTTAAGACAAAGTCGCCCAACGTCCAACAGAGCAAGGCGAGCCCGAGCAGCAGTGGAACGGCACGGCCGGGTCGTCGTTCGCGGCCCTTGGCGAGACACATGAGGGTGGCGACCAGTTCAAGACAGGTGAGCGCCCAGCCGTCGAGCCAGAGCCACTGCTGGTTGGGATTGCGAGCTATCAGCGAGACTAAGTACGAAA
The DNA here is from genome assembly GCA_963803745.1 of uncultured Acidimicrobiaceae bacterium. GTDB lineage: Bacteria > Actinomycetota > Acidimicrobiia > Acidimicrobiales > RAAP-2 > RAAP-2. The sequence goes on from CAWDNL010000004.1 coordinate 39,850, forward strand.
GGAGGAGCACGGAAAGAACAACGTACATAACGAAGACCCATTTGTTGCTGGCACGACTTGAATCGACGTTCCCCACCGGTATATCGGACGAACCAATGAGATCTTGCTTGTCGTCGGGTGCCTCAATTACCGACGAGGCAATGTCGAATCGCAGGCGTCCGCCGCGGCGACGGTCCTCACTCATGGACATGATTCAACCGCCCGCCCCGTACAGCCGATGGCAAGACACGTAATTCCCGACATATGGTCTAGTCTTTCGAGCGATTATCAAACTGCGGTCTACGAAATGCCAATACGGACGCATTTTAAGGCGGGCTGTTCTGAAAACGCGGTATTTGCAGGCGTAATGTTCGCCACCACGCACGTGGCGATGCATGAGTGAGTAGTGAATGAGTGGCTCGCTTATATAAAGCGAGCGTCGTCATTCGCGCTGATTTACTGGTGATTCGCGCACAAACCGGGGCCGGATTCGTTTGCTCTCGACAAGGCTGTGCGAGGATGCGCAGTTGAGCCAGTGAAAGGGTAAGTGTGGCGTACTGCACGAATTGTGGGACTCAAACACAGCAGAACCAACGATTCTGCACGGTGTGCGGTACACCGACACCGAGCGCAACGGCGATGCCACGACTGAGCGAAGAGGAGTTGGGTCAAGAAGCACGGGTACTGATGGGTCTCTCGATGGATCCGCCTCGACAGTCGCGCTGGACAGTCCTCTTCCGAGGGATTCTGGCGATACCACTTCTTTTTCTGGTGTTCGTCTTCACGGTGGCGGCGGAGTTCGTCACGATCGTCGCGTGGTTCGCGGCCCTCTTTAGCGGCCGAGTTCCCGATAGCTTTCAGGAGTTCCTGAGCGGCTGGCTGCGGCTGTACGCCAACGTGCTGTCCTACACCTATCTCCTTATTCCTCGCTGGCCGGGCGTGGCGTTCTCTTCGAAACCCCGCAATCAAGTCACCCTCGAGATCGATCACGTCAAACTTCGCCGTGCGGCCGTGTTCTTTCGCATCATCCTGGCGATTCCGGCGAACCTGGTGGGTGAGTTGCTGTTGCTGGGTTGTTCTCCGATCCTTCTGGTGATGTGGGCGTGGGGGATCGTGGCGGGCAAAGAGCCGCGACCACTTCATCAGGCCGTTGCCCTGGCACTACGGTTCCAAATCCGTCTTCAGGCCTACATCGCGCTCGTTACCCCCACACAGCCCTTCGGTGGGCTGTTCGGCGATGGTGTCGCCACCGCAGCGAGTGCTTCCAATGGCCCTTCCACGCCTCCGGTCACGCCGACGAGCTTGACCTTTGGCGCGAGTAGCGCGCCCGGGGTGGCTACCACGCCGACGCCTTCGAACGAGGTGAACTCGTCTCCGGCGACGCCGACGCGGTGGTTCGTCGCGAAGGCTGCCAAAAGAGTTGTGGTCCTCGTACTCATTTTGGGTATTCCCGTGTACGTGGTGTCTTTCGTAGCCGACAGACCGCTGATCGCGAAGATACAAGACGTGGTCTCGCGCACGATCACCGCCTCGTCGTACTCGACCACCGTGAACGCCATCGATAGTTTTCAAAACTCAGTCGCCGCCTGTTCGGGGTCGACCTATGTCGGTTGCGCCGCCAAAGCCGCCACGACGGCGAACGATCAGTTGAGCGTTGCGTCGGCGCCGTTGGCGAATACGTCACTGTTTCCCCCGGACGCACGATCCGATGCTTCGACCTTTGAGACGTACCTTCGCAGTCTTGAAGGCGAGCTCACGGTCATCCAAACGTCGAACTCCGCCTCAACTTCGATGAGTGCGGTCAATGAGATTACCCGGACGTTCGATAAATTCAGGTCGTCCTATAAGCACTTGAAGGCGAAACTTAATAGCTAAGCGATTGTGTCGTAATAGGAATATTTCATGCCTGATAGTGGCCGAGTGACGACGACGCACCGAGTGCGGCAGTATTGGGGCATGGATGCTTCCCTCGCATTCGAGACGGTCGGCTCTCGATGCGTCGCCTAAATTCGCGTCGCCACTTTGTCTGGTTGACAGCGGGTCTCTTGATCGGCGCGACGATGCTTATGGTCGCGGGTCCGGGAGAAGCGGCGAGCACGTCGGCACTTTCGACGACGTCGTGGACGGTCTATCACGGGGACGCTCTCGGCACCGGCGTCTCCACGGCGCTGAGCAGCGTCGACACGGCGAGGAGAGCATGGACGTCGCCGTCACTCGTTGGACAGCTCTACGGAGAACCCCTGGTCTTTACGAATCGCGTCTTCGTGGCCACCGAAGAGAACTTCGTGTACGCGCTGTCGGCGGCGAACGGGAAAATTATCTGGGCGCGACATCTCGCTCCGGCCGTGCCGTCGTCGCTACTTCCCTGCACCGACATCTCGCCGACAGAAGGCATCACCGGGACGCCCGTCATCGATCCTGCGAGAAACGAGATCTTCGTGGTGGCCGACGAACTCGTACACGGCGCAATCGAGCACTGGCTCGTCGGTCTCAGCACGACGAATGGCGCGATTGAACTCCGCGAGCGCGTCGATCCGCCCGGCTCCTATCCGCCCGCGCTTTTGCAACGCACGGGTCTTAACCTTGACAACGGCCGTGTGATCTTCGCCATGGGTGGAAACTATGGCGACTGCTCGACCTATCGCGGCCGGGTCGGATCGGTGGCCGAGACCGGCTCCGCGCCGACCTTCTTTACCGTCGATAGTCGGGCCGGCGACTACCAGGGTGCGATATGGATGGGTGGTGCGGCGCCCGCGGTTGCCGCCAACGGCGACATCTGGGTGGGAGTGGGCAACGGTTCGGTGCACACCTTTTCCCAGCCCTACGACGACAGCGACTCGGCGTTGGACCTCACTTCCGCCCTTCATTTGCGACAGTTTTTTGCTCCGACTACTTGGGCCTCGGACAACGCCGCGGACCTCGATGTCTCGACCGCTCCGGTGCTGCTCCCCGACGGCCAGGTCGTGCTGGCCGGAAAATGGCCCCGCGTGTATCTGTTAAATGGATCGCACTTAGGAGGCATCGGCAACGGTGAGGCGATACTCGCCGGGGCGTGCAACAACGACATCGACGGCGGGACGGCCGTCGTGGGCATGACGGTGTACTTGCCGTGCCTCAACGGTCCCGTGGCCGTACGCGTGACCGAGTCACCGCCGGGGCTGAAGGTGCTCTGGCGCGCGAGCGTCGGAGGAGGTCCGCCGATCGTGGCGGCGGGTCTCGTGTGGACGGAGGGTCAAAACGGGATCCTCTACGGGCTCAACCCCGCCAACGGAGCGGTCCGCCAGCAGGCGAGCGTCGGCAACCCCGCCAATCACTTTCCGACGCCCAGCGTCGGCGACTCGTTGTTGCTCGCGCCGTCAGCGAATCGAGTCATCGCCTTTCTCGGTCGTCCCGCCAGCTAGACCTCGCGATCTAGAGGGTCAGCGGTATCGACTGCGCGAAGCGAAAGCGGTTTTCAGGATCGTATTTCTTCTTCACATTGACCAGCCTCTCGAGGTTCGTCCCGTAGTAGGCGCTCTTCCAGTGGGCCAGTGTCGGGTCGATGTAGTTCTGATACGCGCCCGTCGTCGGATTGAAGACGTCGGACCCGAGCCAGCTGAGCCAGCGTGCTCCCGCGTCAATCTCCGACGTCGCGCTGAACGGGGACCACGAGTACGTCGCTTGAATACAGGCCAACTTGTCGCGGTGAACGAATGCGGTCTCATCGCGCTTCACCGCGTTGATGGCGCCGCCGTAGGAGTCGAAGGCTAAGCCTCCGCCTAACTTCGGTGCCTCAGCACTCAGTCTCTCCACCGCACCAATGATGGAAGAGACCTGCGAGGGCGTCATCGGTCCATCCACGTAGCTCGACTTCGCCGCGTACGAGGTGCGACTAAGCGCCCCGTGAGGACTCTCGGGGGTAACGTGGCACGCCGCGATGGTGAGTCCCGAGCAGCCCGCTTCGATCTCCATCGCCCTGATGTAGTCGTTCGAGCCACTGAAGCTGTAGGTCGGCGCGGTGGCGATGGCTGAGCGCAACGACGACAGATAACTCGCGAGTGCGCTTGGCGAGCCGCAGTAGACGCCGGCCACCTGGGCTAGGTAGCCATATCCCCCTTGGGAGAGCAGCTGGCAGTTCGACCACAACTCATCGGGCGTCGAGCCGATCCACTCCTGCCACGCGTGCAGCATGGTGGTTGCGGCCGCCCACGGATACTGCAACGTAAAGAGTGTCACCTCGGGCATCGCGTGCACCTCGAACTCAAAGGACGTGGCTATCGCGAAGTTCCCGCCGCCGCCTCCCTGACAGGCCCACAGCAAGTCCGCGTGACTGCCAGAGTCAGCGTGGACGTGGCGAGCGTCGGCGGTGACGAGGTGGATCGAGCGCAGGTTGTCGCACGTCAAGCCGTAACGACGCCCGAAGACCCCGATGCCTCCACCGAGAGCCAGCCCGGCAATCCCCACCGTGGGGCACGAGCCACCGGGTAGCAGTCGGCCGTGACTTCCGATGGTGTTGTAGACGTCGATGAGTTGCGCGCCCGCGCCGACTTTCGCGGTGTTTGCGGCGGTGTCGACGCTGATCGCCGCGAGCCGACTGACATCGATGACGAGTCCATCGCAACTTGAGTAGCCGGCGTAACTATGCCCTCCCGATCGAGCGGCGAGGGCGAGGTCGTGCGAGGTGGCGAAGCTCACGCAGCGCGCGACGTCGTCGGCACCGGCGCAGTAGGCGATTCCTTGAGGATGGAGGTGGGTGAATTTGGAGTTGTAGAGAAGTCGATCGACGCCGTAGGCCGGACTGGTAGGCAGCACCAACGTCCCGCGAAGTGACGAAGCGAGCTTTGTCCAGTCGCGAGAAGTCGCCGGAGACGATGACAACGTGGTGGAAGTACTGGTGGTGCTCGCGGGCGTCGAGCGATTGCAACCTTCCAAAGTGAGTGAGATCGCGAGGGCACCCGTCGCGAGTGAACCCAACTGAATGCCACGGCGCAGGAACTCTCGACGCGGCAGTGCTGGCATCTCGCTCACGCCGTGACGTTATAGGGGTATCTAAGATCGCGCCGAAATTTGTAGTACCTGATCAGGCGTAAGCGTCCGTCGAAAAAGTTTCCAGTTCGACTCTTGCGTATACATGACTAATTTGATAATAATTATCAACAATAGACGTGCCGGACGCGGAGCGAGATGCGGTGACCACGGAGACGAAGACAGAGTCGGGCGTAGAGGCGATCAAGCGGGCCAGCAACTACCTGCGCGGTGACCTCGCCGACGAACTCTCCAACGAGGCGCCCAACGTCAGCGGCGACAGCGAGCAGTTGCTCAAGTTTCACGGGATCTACTCACAAGACAATCGCGACGTTCGTCGAGTACGCGCACAAGCGGGAGAAACCCTTGATTACATTTTCATGATCCGTGTGGCCGTTCCCGGAGGACGGCTCTCACCCGAGCAGTGGCTTGGTCTCGATGACATCGCGACGTCGATGGCCGACGGTTCTCTTCGACTCACGACGCGCCAGGCGGTGCAGTTCCACGGTGTCGTCAAGGGGGACCTTCGTGATTTGGCGCGGTCGCTGGATCGACAGTTCCTCTCATCCTTCGGTGCGTGTGGCGATGTCGTGAGAAACGTGGTGACCTGCCCCAACCTGCACTTAGAACACGGGCACGGTCACTTAGAAGGCATCGCTCGGCAACTTCGCGAAACCTTTCGTTCGACCTCTGAGGCACACTGGGAGATCTTCGTCAACGGCGAGAAAGCCGCCTCGCGCGAGGAGATTGCCGAGCGTCCCTTTTACGGCGACACCTATCTTCCGCGCAAGTTCAAGATTGCCGTGTCGCACCCGCGCGACAACTGCGTGGACGTGTTCGCTCAGGACGTGGGCCTCATTCCCGGTGAGCACCCCGAACTCGGCGCCGGCTTCACGCTGCTCGTGGGAGGAGGGCTCGGACGTTCCTACGCTCACGAGGACACCTTCGCCCGTTTGGCCGAACCACTCACCTTCGTCACCAACGACGAAGTCGAAGAGGTTATCGCCGCGGTAATCGCCACCTTCCGAGACTTAGGCGATCGCACCGATCGAAGGCGTGCTCGCATGAAGTACGTCGTCGCCGACCTCGGTCTTGACGCCTTTACTTTCGAGGTCGAAGAGCGACTCGGTCGGAAGCTACGCGCGCCACTTGAACTGCCGTCGGACTTTGACGCGGACGATCACCTGGGCTGGCGTTCTCTGCCCGATGGCACGTGGCAAGTAGGTATCCGCGTTGGCGCGGGTCGCGTGAGGGACGTCGAAGGGGGATCGAACCTTCGAAGCGCCTTGCGACTCATCGCCGAGCGCTACGTGGTCACGTTGTTTGTCACCCCCCAGCAGGATCTCATTGTGAGTGGCGTAAAAGAAAGTGATCGCGACGCGATTGAGGCGCTCCTCAAGGAACACCGCGTGCGCCTCGACGGCGAACTCGGTAACGTCGAGCGCCACGCGTTGGCGTGTCCGGCGCTGCCCACGTGTGCCCAAGCCCTCACCGAGTCCGAGCGACGTCTGCCCGAGCTGGTGAGCGGTCTCGAAGGGGCGCTGGCCGCCCGACAGCTGGCTCGTCGACCACTGCAGCTTCGCATGACCGGCTGTCCGAACGGCTGCGCGCGTCCGGCCATCGCCGAGATCGGCGTGGTGGGCCGAACGAAGTCGACCTACGACCTCTATCTCGGAGGCGGGACCCGCGGAAATCGCCTGGCGTCGCTTTATCGCGAGAAGGTCTCCCTTGAGGAGATTCCCGAGATATTGGGGCCGCTCTTTGATCGCTGGGGCGTCGAGGCCGACGAGGACGAAACGTTCGGTGACTTCCTTAACCGGGTCGGTGTCTCGTGACCGTCTACTTAGTGGGTGCGGGACCGGGTGACGGTGACCTCTTAACGGTGCGCGCTGCGCGACTTCTCGGTGACGCGGACGTGGTGGTGCGCGATCGGCTCGTCGACGAGTCGGTCATGGAGTACGCGAACCCACACGCCAGGGTCATCGACGTGGGAAAGGGACCGGGAGACTCTTCGAATCAGGCGTCGATCAACGAGCTGCTGATCGATCTCTCGCGGCGCTACGAGACCGTCGTTCGCCTGAAGGGTGGTGATCCGTTCGTCTTTGGTCGTGGTGGCGAGGAGTTGATCGCGCTGCGCGAGGCGGGTGTGTCGTGCGACGTCGTGCCGGGACTCAGTTCCGCCCTGGCGGGGCCGCTGGCTGCGGGCATTCCCGTGACCCATCGTGGCGTTAGCCGAGGACTGACCGTAGTCAGCGCTCGCGGGGCGAACGGTGAAGTAACGGATTTCCATCCCCTCGCCAACGCGGAACTCTCGCTCATCATCTTGATGGGTGTCGAACAGCGTTCTCTCATCGCTCGACAACTCATCGAGGGCGGACTGAAAGAGACGACGCCGGTCGCGGTGATTGAGCAGGCTTGGACTGAGCAGCAGCGCACGACGCGCGGAGCGCTACGTGACCTCGGCGCCTTCGAGGTGCGCCCGCCCGCAATCATCGTCGTCGGCGGCGTCGCTTCACTCGACCTGCGTTCGCTCGGGGTCTTTGACGTCGCTCTCCTCTGAGATGTTGCCACTCGCCTTTAAGTTCAACGACCGAGAGGTTCTCGTCGTGGGCGCGGGTCAGGTGGGTATTCGAAAGGTGGCCCAGTTGCTCGAAGCGGGTGCTCGCGTGACCGTGATCGCCGAAGAGTTTCTCGCCCCGTTACCGGAAGGCCTCGCGCGAGTCGAACAGCGTCGCTATCGCAGGGGAGATCTACGCGGATTCTGGCTCGTCGTGTCGGCAACGGGCGACGGAGCGGCCAACGACGAACTGGTTGAAGAGGCTGAGGACGAGCGCGTCTGGTTGAACGTGGTGGACGATCCCGAGCGCTGCAGTTTCTACTTCATGGCGCTGCACCGTCAAGGCGAGGTCACCGTTGCGGTCACGACCGAAGGCGCCGCGCCGGCTTTGGCCCAGGAGATTCGCAATCTCGCGGCCGAGCGATTACCTAGGAATTTGGGCGAGGTCGCGTCCACGTTGCGAGAAGAGCGACGCGCGGTCCACGAGCGAGGCGACAGCACCGAAAACCTCGACTGGACTTCGCGGATTCGAGAACTCCTCGGGATCAACTCGCCGGTGTGACGCCTGTTGAGTTAGTTGGGTCGCAACGTCTTTAGTAGTGGGGTAAAAACGGCGAGTTCCTTTAGCAAATTGTTCGCCGAGTCGACCAGCTTGTCATTACCTGCAAATACGCCGTCGACGACGGGCACCGTCGCCAGAGGAATAGACACGTCGCCGCAAAGGGTCACCCTGAGTGCGGCGAGAATGGGCTTGAGAATCTGCGCCGCGCGCAGACCGCTCGAGGCGCCGCCGTAGCAGACGATGCCGTAGGGCTTGTAGCGCCACTCCCAATGAAGATAATCAATCGCGTTCTTGGTGGCCGCGTTCATGCCGTGGTTGTACTCAGGGATCACGAAGACAAACGCGTCGCCACGCGAGATAATCTCTGACCATCGTCGCGTGTGCTCGTGTTCGTACTCACGTCGAATCGGTTGCTTTGGTTCATCGAGGAGTGGGAGATTGACCAAAAGCAAGTCAACCAACTCGACGTCGAAGTCTTCGTGCGCGAGTGCGAGATCGTAAAACCATCGCGCAATCGCGACGCCGACGCGTCCTGGTCGAGTACTGCAGACGATGACTTGCAATACAGGCTTTGACATCGAATCGAACCTACTTGTTAAAGAGTTGTGACGACGCAGTTGAGCATTTGTTGAAGCATCGCAATGTGTTGAGCGCGTACCGAGAGAGTAATTTTATTACTTGCGGCAACGGCCTCGAACACGCGATTCTCCGGTCATGTACACGTTGTATTGGTTTAAATTAAAAGGATGACAAAACAAAGCCGATCGGCGCCGGTGATGCAAGCTGTCCTCGACGCGGTGGCGGACCGCCTCCTGAGCGGCGACGAGCTCGCGATTCGTATACCGGAAATATGCGATGCGACCGGCGTGAATTACGGCTCGGTGTATCACCACTTCGGCTCCCGTGAGGGCGTCATCGACGCGGCTTACAACATGATCTTCTCACGCTTGGTGGAAGAAGACCTTGCGTTGTTCGAACACGTGAACGATTCTGTCGAGACGCTCGAGGAGTACATCACGGTAATGCAACCCATCGTCTCGACCCTCTCTTCGGGCCCGGCGAGAAAGACACGTCGCGCGATTCGCATTCGCATCGTCGCCGCGGCGGCGACGCGACCGGGGCTGAAGGGTCTCATTGGCGAGACGCAGGCTCGCCTCACCGACGAGTTGCGTCGCCTCACGGAGATGGCGCAAAAAAAAGAGTGGTTGCGCGACGACATCGCTCCCGAAGCCTTAGCGGTGCTTTTCCAGATTCTGATTTTCGGCCGGGCGCTCGACGACGTCTCGGTCGCGCCAGTCGACGAAGCGCTGTGGGAGTCGTCGATCGGCTTGCTCTTCGCAGATCTCTTGAAGCGTTAACTCCGTCGCCGCACGGTGTGCTGTACTGCCAGTATGAGATGGTTTCGCATCTTCGCCGGGCTGGTAATTGTCGCGGCACTCGGCGTCGCCGCGGCGAATGCTTCCTGCGTCACGCGCACCTTTCCCACGTCGATACCCTGTAACGCCTCGGCCCTGGCCGCGCCCTATAACGGACCTCTCAAGGTCGACAGTGTCGCCAGTTTCGGTTGCGTCGGGCGCTGGGCCTACCTCTGGGCAACGATCGGCAAGGGTGTTGAAGAAGTGAGCGTTACCGAAGTACTGCACTACGACAAGGCGGGGAGGGAATGGAAGAACGCTTCTCGTCTTACGTACTGTGGTCACCACCTCCTGCCCGACTACGTCCAGTACTGGGGATGTAACTCGAACTGAGCGCTGCGCGTCAGTGTTGAGCATTGCGTTCTCGCAACCCTCGCATTGCGGTTAATCACCTACGCTCATCTCGTGCGGGCTCGTGGAATCGTCACCCTGGCGCGGGCTTCCGCGCAGGATCTCTTTGACCAAAAGACGGCCTTCGGTCGCCTCGCGCTGGTGCACGTCATCATGATGGCCGGCGACACGATGGTGACGGTGTCGCTCGCGGGATCGCTCTTTTTCTCCGTGTCGCCCTCCGAAGCCAAGGGCAAGGTTCTGTTGTACTTGCTCTTGACCATCGCTCCTTTCGCCGTGGTCTCGCCGATTCTCGGGCCGTTGATCGACCGTTCGGCGAATGGTCGACGAATCCTCGTGGCGATCTCGGCCGGAGTGCGCGCGGCGCTCTGTTGGATGATGGCCGAGCATCTCAACTCGCTCTGGCTGTTCCCCCTGGCCTTTCTTCTGCTCGTCTCCTCCAAGCTCTACGTCGTAACGCGCGGCGCCCTGGTGCCGGAGATGGCCCGCACCGACCAGTTTCGCGAGCACGCCGATCGCGTCGACGATGCCGGTTGGCCCGGTGCGGAGGAGGGTGAAGAGAAGGGCTACGCGGGCTTCAACGCGCAACTGACCTTGCTCGGCACACTGGTCGGATTGATAGCGGGATCGATAGCGGCGGGCATCTTGAAGAGCATCGGTGCGCCGAGCGTGCTCTACGTTGCGGCCTTCGTCTACGTGGGTGCGACCGTCGCGAGCGCGCGCCTGCAACGTCCGGTGAAAATCGTACGAGATCAAGTGGCGGGACTGACCCAGAGTGAGCGAGACCTCAACGCGCTTAACCCCCTCGGCGACGTGGAGGTCGCCTGGGGTTTGGGCGCGGCCGCGCTCATGCGATTCGCGGCGGGTTTCACGATATTTCTCTTGGCCTTCGGTTTGCGCCGCGAATCCGCGGGGCTCAGTTGGTACGCCTTCGCGCTCTTGTTAAGCGCTGGGGGATCATTGGTCGGCCTCGCGTTCGTGACTCGGGTACGCAACGTGCTGAAGGAGTCGACGCTGCTCGACATCGCACTGTTTTCGACCGGACTCGGCGCGGCCTTGGCGTCGTTGCACCCCGTGCTCGTCGTTCAGGTGCTCTTGGCGGGCTGGCTCGGTCTGAGTGGGGCCATCGCGCAGCCGAGTTTCGACGCCATTACCCAAAAGAACGTGGCCGCGGGCGCGCAGGGGCGGACCTTCGCCCGATTCGCGGTGCGCCAACAGCTTCTGTGGGTTCTCGGCGCGCTCATTCCCGTCGCCATCGCGATGAGTTTCTCAGTTGGCGATCGACTGCTCGCGATATTGATGATCACGGCCAGTCTGGTCTATCCCACTGGCCGTCACAGCGTGCGCTCTTAGAAGAGAGGCGCGTTCCTTATGCTGTAATTGGTTATGGCAACGACCCCCCGCGTTGAACTTTCCGCTGAGAGCCTGGCCGCGCTGCCTCACGTCGTCGTGGTGGGCGGCGGCTTCGGTGGCGTTTCGACGGTGCGACAACTGGCGAACAAGCCGGTTCGCGTCACGCTGATCGATCGTCACAACTTTCACGCCTTCTTGCCGTTGCTCTATCAAGTAGCGACGGCCGGACTCGAACCGGCCGACGTGGCGTATCCGATTCGCACGATCTTCGGCCACGCAAAGAATGTCCGCGTGCGACACGCGCGCGTTGTGAGCGTCGATCGCGAACGCAACGTGGTCGTGCTCGAAAACGGAACGGAGATCGGCTATGACCACTTGGTCGTGGCCACGGGCGCCATCGCCTCCTTCTTCGATATTCCTGGCGCGAAGAGTTACGCGATGCCGCTCTACACACTGTCGGACGCTCGGCGACTGAGGAATCGGCTCCTGCGCGCCCTCGAAGACGCCGACGTGGCGGCGGAGAACGGACCGGTGTCACTCAATTTTGTGGTAGTCGGCGGTGGACCGACGGGAGTGGAGACGTCGGGTGCGCTGTCGGAACTCATCGAGATTGCCATACGCCGCGACGGCCTGCAACTCGACCCCAATAGGGTGCGTATTCAACTCGTCGACGTGGCGCCGAGGCTCTTGACGGCCTTTCCCGAGTCGGCGAGCGCGTACGCGAAGAAAGTGCTCGAGAAAAAGCGCGTTGACGTCGAACTTGGTCGTTCCGTAGTAGAAGTCGAGGAGCGCGCCATTCGCTTCAGCGACGGCGAACGCGTGGAAGCGGCTGCGGTGATCTGGGCGGCCGGGATCACGGCGGTGGGTACGCTGGCCAGCCGGCTCGAAGAGACCAGTGGGCCGAGTGGCCGGGCGCTCGTGAATGCGGATCTCACCATTCTGGGCAGTTCGAACGTGTGGAGCATTGGCGACGCCGCAGCCATTCCCGACGAAAGGGCCGGCGTCGCGTCGAAGGCGCCCTTCTATCCTCAACTCGCACCGGTGGCGATCCAGTCGGGTCGCCACGCCGCACAGCAGATTTTGCGCGTCGTAAGAGGCGAAACGACCGAACCGTTTCACTACCACGACAAGGGCATCATGGCCACGATCGGACGGCGGGCGGCGGTGGCCAAGTTGCCCCACGCTGGCGTCATCAAGGGCACGCTGGGCTGGTTCGCCTGGTTGGGACTGCACCTGTGGTACTTAGTGGGCTTTCGTAATCGCCTTCGGGTGTTGATCAACTGGATGTGGCGTTACTTCGACTGGCCTTCGGGCCCTCGTCTCATCGTGGCGGACGCCGAAACGGCGCCTTAGCTACGTCGTTAGTCGCGTTTCGAGATCGTCCACGTAGGCCGCGAGCTCGGCGGGCAGTCGTTCGTTGAACTGGGCGTAGTGGTCTTTGATGCGAGGTATCTCTTCGCGCCACTCGGCCTTGTCAACGGTGAGAAGTTCCGTCATGTCCGCGGGTGTGACGTCGAGCCCTTCCACGTTGAGGGCGTGGTGCGCGGGCACGTAGCCAATGGGCGTCTCCACGGCGTCGCCTCGTCCGGCGCTGCGTTCGAAGATCCACTCGAGCACGCGTGAGTTCTCGCCAAATCCCGGCCACAGCCAGCGTCCGTCCGCGCCCTTTCGAAACCAGTTGACGTAGAAGATCTTCGGCAACTTCTCCTCGTCGAAGCGCTTTGAGAACGTCAACCAGTGTCCGAAGTAGTCGGCCATGTTGTAGCCGCAAAAGGGCAGCATGGCGAAGGGGTCGCGGCGAAGGTTGCCGACGGCGCCGGTAGCCGCGGCCGTGGTCTCTGACGCCATGATCGAGCCCAAGAAGACACCGTGGTCCCAGCCGCGTGACTGAAAGACGAGCGGAATCACGCTGGCCCGACGACCGCCAAAGAGAATGGCGTCAATCGGTACGCCCGCCGGGTCCTGCCACTCGGGCGCAATAGCCGGGTCCTGAGCGGCCGGGGCGGTGAAACGAGAGTTCGGGTGGGCGGCCGGCGTGCCGAGCTCCTTCGACCACTTTTGGCCCTTCCAGTCGATGAGGCCTGAGGGTGGCTCGCCCATGCCCTCCCACCACACGTCGCCATCCGCAGTGAGAGCGGTGTTGGTGAAGATCGTGTTGGCTTGCACGGAGTACATCGCGTTGGGGTTCGTGTCCATGTTGGTTCCGGGCGCCACGCCGAAGAAGCCGGCCTCGGGGTTGATCGCGTAGAGGCGCCCGTCGGGTCCGGGTTTCATCCAGCAGATGTCGTCGCCGACTGTCTCGACTTTCCAGCCCGGCAGTGTGGGTACCAACATCGCGAGGTTCGTTTTGCCGCACGCACTCGGGAAGGCTCCGGTCACGTAGCGTGACTCGCCGGCGGGGTTGGTTAACTTCAGGACCAACATGTGCTCGGCCAGCCAGCCATCGTCGCGCGCGAGAACCGACGCGATGCGCAGCGCGAAGCACTTCTTACCGAGCAGAGCGTTGCCCCCGTAGCCCGAACCAAACGAGATGATTTCGCGGGTCTCGGGGAAGTGGACGATGTACTTGTTCTCTTCGTTGCAGGGCCATTTCACGTCGCTCTCGCCCTCTTCCAGCGGCAGGCCCACCGAGTGCAGGCACGGCACGAACTCTCCGGTTTCGCCGAGCACTTCGAGCGCGCCGTTGCCCATGCGCGTCATGATGCGCATAGAGACGGCGACGTAGGCGGAGTCGGTGATCTCCACGCCGATGTGTGAGATCTTCGAACCGAGCGGTCCCATGGAAAAGGGCACCACGTACATCGTGCGGCCCTTCATCGATCCGCTAAAGAGCGTGTTGAGGGTCTCGCGCATCTCGCCCGGCTCGCGCCAGTTGTTCGTGGGGCCAGCGTCTAGTTCGTTCTTCGAGCAGATGAAGGTCCGGTCCTCGACTCTGGCGACGTCGCCCGGGTCTGAGGTCGCGTAGTAACTGTGCGGACGCTTCGCGTCGGAGAGTTTGGTGAAGGTTCCGTGGTTGACGAGCAACTGACACAACTCGTCGTACTCTTCGGCCGATCCGTCGCACCAGTGGATACGATCAGGAGTGGTGAGATGCGCAACTTCCTCAACCCACTCGATCAGTTTTTTGTTCTTGGTTGGGTACACGACATCCTCATCTGCAATTAACACGCCGCCTCGTTACGACGCGATACTTGATCCACTGCCATGAGCGCGCCAACTGACCCAACCAGAGAACGAAGCCAGCACGAAGATGACGTACTGGAGCGTATAGCCAAAATCGTCTCGCGGGACAGCGTCCCAGTCGGCGAACACCACGTGGGCGACGACGCGGCGGTCCTAAATCCCTTTGTCGGCGAGGCAATCGTGAGCACCGACGTCTCGGTGTGGGGGGTTCATCTTGAGGAGACACTTTTTCCCATCGAGGACCTTGGATACAAGGCGGTGATGGCCGCGCTGTCAGACTTAGCGGCGATGGGAGCGCGACCGCGCGGACTGGTGGTCGCGGTGACCGCTCCGCCGGGCACCGACCTCGACGCACTGCATCACGGCGTCGCCGAAGCCGCCAGCCTCACAAGTACGCCGGTTGTCGGGGGCGATCTCTCGAAGGGCCACGACGTCGCGGTGGCGGTGACGGTTTTTGGCGAGTGTCCCGGGCGAGGCGCCGTATTACGCAGTGGCGCGAAGGACAGCGACGAATTACTCGTCACGGGTCCGCTGGGTCGATCGGCCGCGGGACTTCGGCGGCGTAGGGACGGCGCGGCGCTGAGTGATGAGCTGGTGGAAGCGCATCGTCGACCGTGGCCACGACTGAGCGAGGGGATGGCGGCGCGCGGCGCGCACGTGCACGCGATGATCGACCTGAGCGACGGGATCGGTCTCGATCTTCACCGTCTGGCCGACGCGTCGAACGTGGGTTTCTCACTTGACGATCTTCCGGTGGCGCCCGGTGCCACGGAAGAAGAGGCGATGAGTGGCGGCGAGGACTACGAGCTCTTAATTGCGACCAACGACCCCGGTCGTCTGCGGATGGTCTTCTACGATCGCGGGCTTCGATCACCCATCAGCATTGGCGTGGTGGTGAGTGATCCCTTAAGTCGAACGCTGCGAGGCGAGGCCTTCGAGCGACGAGGCTTCGAACACGAACTTTAAAGTTGCTACGCGGGAAGGTTTGAGCGCGACGGCTTGGTGATCTTGCCGGAGCGCAGGCAGCCGGTGCACACATTCACGCGCTTGGGCGTGCCGTTCACCAGCGCGCGTACGCGTTGGATGTTTGGATTCCAACGACGCTTGGTTCGACGGTGTGAGTGAGAGACGTTCATACCGAAGGACGGCTTCTTACCGCAGATTTCGCAGACTGCCGCCATGATGAACATTCTCCTTACGCCCGGACGAGTTCGACGGGCTGGTTAAACCGAAGGTCCATTGTAGCATCGCTAGCGATGACCTCTCCCTGGACACTGTCGGCCGGTGACCTGCGCGCGACAATTATCACCTACGGCGAGCTTCTTCGTTCCCATAAAGAGGTCATCAACCGACTCAATGTCTACCCCGTGCCCGACGGCGACACCGGCACCAACATGGCCCTCACTATCGAGTCGGTGTCAAAGGCCCTCGAGGCTTTGGATGAAGCCGCGCCGATGGGCGAGGTGGCCAAGACCATCGCTCAGGGGTCGCTCATGGGTGCCCGGGGTAACTCCGGTGTCATCCTCTCTCAACTGCTGCGGGGTCTCGTCGCGGACTTTCCCGACAAAGGCGACGTCGAACCCGCCCAATTCGCCGACGCGCTCGCTCACGCCGACGTCCTCGCTCGCCAAGCCGTGCTTCGACCGGTCGAGGGCACCATATTGACGGTCGCGAGCGCCGGAGCCGAAGGGGCTCGAAGCCACCGCGGCTCGCTGCTCGCGCTCGTGCGCGGCGCGCGCGACGCCGCCAAGGAGGCCCTCGAGAAGACGCCCGAACAGTTGGACGTCCTGAAGCAGGCCGGGGTCGTCGACTCGGGTGGCGCCGGACTCGTGCTCTTCTTCGACGCGCTCTGTTACGTGGTGGGTCACGACGAACTACCCGTCGCGCCGAGCGTCGACTCCATTGACGTTCACGTGCACGAGGAACTGCGCGACGACGCGGCCCTAAGCGAACGCTACGAGGTGATGTACATCCTCGAGGCCGATGACAACAAGATGCACGCTTTTCGAGAAGTCTGGGCGGGCCTGGGCGACTCCATCGTCATCGTGGGGGGCGACGGCCTCTACAACTGTCACATCCACACCGACGACGTCGGCGCGGCCATCGAAGCGTCCTTCGACGCCGGGCGACCGCGCGATATCCGGGTGACTGATCTGGCGGAGCAGGTCATTGAAGAGCGCTGGGTGCGCGAGGCAACGGCCGCGATGCAAGACGACGTCGTTGACCCCGCGCCGTCGACGGCCGTGGTGGCGGTGGTGGTCGGCGAAGGAATCGGTCGCATCTTTCACTCACTCGGTGTACGCCAACTCGTCCTCGGGGGCCAATCAATGAATCCCTCAACAGCCGATCTCGTCGCCGCGGTGCGCGCCACCGGGTCACGTGAAGTAGTGCTCTTGCCGAACAACAAAAACGTGTTGCCCGTCGCCGAACAGGTCGCCGGCCTCGTCGACCAGCGCGTCGGCGTCGTGCCCACCAACTCCATCGTCGAGGGATTCGCGGCGCTGCTCGCTTACGACCCCGACGCGTCGCTCGAGCAGAACGTCGCCGCCATGAAGGCCTCGGCCGGCAACGTAGTCGCGGGCGAGGTCACCCAGGCGGTGCGTGACGCCACGACCGAAGCGGGTGAAGTTCACGTCGGTGACTGGATCGGCCTGGGCGCGTCGGGTGTCGTCTCGATCGCTGACTCTATTGCGGCCGCCAGCAATCAACTCCTCAAGAAACTCGTGCGGCCCGAGCACGAACTCCTCACCATTATTGAAGGCGATGGTTCGTCGCCGGCCAACACCCGACGAATTACGGAGTTCCTCGCCGAGGTCTACCCTCAGGTCTCGGTGGAAGTTCACCACGGCGGACAGCCTCTCTACCCGTATTACTTCGGTCTCGAGTGAGCGAAGCGCTTCAGCGACTCTCCTACTTAAGTGACGTATCCGTCAGTCGCATACGTCACATTGGCGAAAAGCGCACCGAGGCGTTGGCCTCGCTCGGCATCGACAACGTCTTCGACCTTCTGACGATCTATCCCCGCCGCTACATCGATCGAACCCGGCGGGTGGACTTAAGCGATCTCCAAGTGGGCGACGAAGCGGCCGTCTTTGGTGAAGTCGACAAGGTCGCGAGCCGACGCTCGAGGCAGGGTCGCTCGATTGTCGAAGTCAGCGTGAAGGACGACGGGGGATCGTTTCGCGTGGTGTTCTTCAACCAGGAGTGGCGCGAACGCCAACTGGCTCTCGGGGTGCAGGCGCTCTTCTTCGGCAAGGTGAGTGACTACAAGGGCCAGCGCCAGATGACTAACCCGGTCGTCGACATCATCGTGGGCGTCTCGGGGGAAGAGCGCGACCCTTCGAAGGTCGGTCGAATCGTGGCCATCTACCCGGCCTCGGGCAAGGCCGGTCTCACGAGTTGGGAGATGGGGGGTTTCATTGAAGAGTCGCTTCGTCGCACCGGTCCGCTGTTCGACCCGTTGAGTGAGAGCGAGCGTCTCGACCTCGACCTCGTCGATCGAACCCAGGCCTACTGGCGCATCCACCTGCCGCGCGACATGGCCGACACCGTCACGGCGCGCAAACGTCTCGCCTTCGATGAGTTCTTACGGCTGCAACTTCTTCTGGCGCTTCGCCGCCGGCGCTTGGAGAGATCATCGGCCGGGATTCGCCACGTCGTCGACGTCGCGGCCCTGGACGTCGCTCCGGGAGCACCGGTCGAATCGGACGCGTCGCTGATGCGACGATTTCTGGCTTCGCATCGCTACGCCCTGACCTCCGCGCAGCGTCGCGTCCTCGAAGAGATCGCCACCGACATGGCCTCGACACTGCCGATGCACCGCCTGCTGCAAGGCGACGTCGGATCGGGCAAAACCTTGGTGGCCCTGACCGCGATGCTGGCGTCGCGCGACGGGGGCCACCAGAGTGTCTTGATGGCGCCGACCGAAGTCTTGGCCGAGCAGCACCTCGCCTCGCTGCGTCGCGACGTCGAGGGACTGCGCGTCGCCGACGAGGCCGTGCTCTCTGGCGAGCGAGCGCTGTCGGTGCAACTACTCACGGGGCGAGTACGAGCGAAGGACCGCCAAAGCGTGCTCGACGGTTTGGTTGCCGGCAGCGTCGACATTGTCGTCGGCACCCACGCGCTTTTAAGCGAAGGCGTTCACTTTAAGTCGCTCGGACTAATTGTCATTGACGAGCAGCATCGCTTCGGCGTCGAACAGCGTGCCGTGCTACGAGACGAAGGGCGTCAGCGATCCACGGCGGGAAGAGATCCGGACCTCTTGGTGATGACCGCGACGCCCATCCCGCGCACGGCGGCCATGGTGCTCTTCGGTGACCTCGACGTCTCGATCATCGACGAGATGCCCCAGGGTCGCCTCACAATTCTGACCGAGTGGGCGAGGAGCGACGAGGAAGTAGAAGGCTGCTGGCAGCGTGTGCGCAGCGAGGTCGCCGGCGGACGACGCGCGTATGTCATCTGCCCGCTCGTCGAAGGATCAGAGAAGGTGGAGGCGACGAGCGCCGTCGAAGAGCGAACCCGCCTGGCCCTTCATGAGTTGCGAGGGCTGAGCGTGGGTCTGTTGCACGGCCAGATGAAGAGTCAAGAGAAAGAGGAGGTCATGGCGCAGTTTCGCGCGGGCGAACTTGACGTTCTCGTCGCCACCGTCGTCATCGAGGTGGGTGTCGACGTGCCCGAGGCGAGCGTCATCGTGATCGAAGACGCCTGGCGTTTTGGGTTGGCGCAGCTGCACCAACTTCGTGGTCGCGTCGGTCGTTCGCAGGCGCAGAGTTACTGCTACCTGCTCGGCACGCCGCCCAATGAAGAAGGTGAAGAGCGCCTCCAGGCGCTGGTAGAGACGAACGATGGTTTCGCCCTCGCCGAGATCGACCTCATGATGCGTCGAGAAGGGACGCTGCTCGGTTCGCGTCAGCAGGGACGTAGTGACCTGAAGCTCGCCTCCTTGCAGAAGGATGAGGAGTTGTTGGTGAGTGCGCGAGGGTTCGCGGCTTCGCTCGTCGAGCGCGGTGACGACGCGTTGAACGACTTGATCGACGAACTGCGATTGTTCGTCGACAGCGACGAGGCTGCTTATTTGTTTAAGTCTTAACACGTACTCTTAGAGAGTGCGAGTAATTGGTGGTGTGGCCCGCGGGCGTCGCCTCAAGGCGAAACTGCCACCCACGGTTCGCCCGACCACGGACTACGCGCGCGAAGCCATCTTTTCCATGCTCGAAAGTCGTGGGGGACTGCGCGACCTTATCGTGGCGGATCTGTACTGCGGGTCGGGCGCGATGGGCATCGAAGCGCTGTCGCGCGGGGCGGCGAAGGTCTACTTCATCGACACCGATCCACAGTGTCTCGCCGCCGCCAAGGACAACCTCGCTCCGTTACAGCTCGCCGGCGACGCGATCTTCGTACGCGCCAACTTGCCGCTGTGGAGTCCGCCGCGTGATCTGGATCTCGTGTTGGCCGATCCGCCCTACGGCCCGCTCGACTTAGCGAGCGTCTTGCACGACGTAAAGGCCGAGCGAGTGATGGTCGAGAACGACCGACACATGGACGCTCCCGAAGGCTGGATAGTGACCAAAACCAAGCGCTACGGCACTACGCTCGTAACGATGTTAGAACCCACGCGAGGGGACGACGGATGACGGTTGGACTGATTCCGGGCTCCTTTGACCCTTTTCACAACGGGCATCTCGAGATTGTCGAACGGGCCGCGCAGATCTTCGACGAGATCGTGGTGGCCGCAATTCGCAATCCCCAAAAGTCCGAGCCGCTCTTCGATCTTGACGAGCGCCGAGAGATGATTGCCGAGTCCATCGTGCACCTCGACAACGTGCGCATCGTCTCTATCTCGACCCTGCTGGTGAACGTAGCCCGCGACGTCAACGCCACCGCCATCGTGAAGGGCCTGCGGGCGGTATCGGACTTCGAGAGCGAGCTGCAGATGGCCCAGATGAACCGCTCGCTCTCGGGTGTAGAGACCCTGTTCCTTCCCTCGAGTTCGCACCACTCCTTCATTGCCTCGCGGCTGTTGCGTGAGGTGGCTCGCTACGGCGGTGACGTGACTGCCTTCGTGCCCGTGCCCGTCGCGAAGCGACTCGCCGAAAGATTTCCCGGAGGAACCTCATGACCTCCTTTGACGGCTACGAAGACGAGGAGTCCCATGACCCCGGCGCTCGCCACGTGCGCCGCGACATCGAGGCCGACCTGCGCGACCTTATAGAGATTGTTTCTAACGCCAAACAGATGCCGCTATCGAACTCCTCGCTCGTCTCGCGCGATGAGGTGTTGGCGCTCTTGGAGCAGGCGCTGCACAGTCTGCCCGACGAGATTCGCGAGGCTCGTTGGGCGCTGCGCGACCGAGAAGAGCTCATGGCCGCTGAGGTGCAAAAGGCGCAACAGCTCATGGATCAGGTCCGCGCAGAAGCGGCGCGCATGGTGGACAAGACCGAGATCGTTCGCCAGTCGCGCCTGAAGTCCGAGCAGATCATCGCCGACGCGCACACCGAGGCCCGTCAAATGATTAACCAGTCTGAGGACTTCATTGACGGCAAACTCGGAGGATTCGAGATCGTGCTTGAGCGTCTCTTAAAGACCGCCCGCTCCGGTCGTGAGCGTTTGAACGCCCAGGGTCTGCCGACGTCGATGATCAACGATGAGCGCCCGGATGACGACTTTCTTTCCTCCGGCGCAGCCCCCACGGCCTCGCGCGACTACGACGAGCCCGAGAAGAACGTGAGTTCCTTTTTCGATCAGGACTCCTTCTAACGACCGTGTCCTCGCCGTACCTCGTCCCCGTCGCACAACTCCTGCGCGACGTACCCTCGTCCTTCGAAGTCGATTTCGAGGCACCCTTTGACGAGCCGCACGAGTTCGCCCCGCGCGGACCCGCGGAAACTGACGTCTTTCCCGAGGCGCTCGTGCACGTGAAAGTCCGACTCGAGAGTTTCAGCGGGGGACTACGCGCCAAGGGTCGAGTGGAGGCGCCCTGGCACGGGGTGTGTCGACGCTGCTCGGCGCCGGTACTCGGAATGTCGAGCGTGCACGTGAACGAGCGCTTCGTCGATGAACGCCTGGAGGGCGACGAGGAGACCTACCTCATCGAGCACTCCTTCGTGGACCTGACGCAACTGGCGCACGACGCCATTCTCTTGGACCTACCGCTGGCGCCGCTCTGTCGCAGCGACTGTCAGGGTCTGTGTGCCTACTGCGGCACCGACCTCAACGACGCGACCTGTGAGTGCCAGGCACCACTCGATCCGCGTTGGGCTACACTGGACGGACTCCAATTTGCGGACCCCGAGCCGGGTTCTAACGAAGCGTGACGGGTGAGCCCGTTTTTGGTGAAAGAGAAGATTGATGGCAGTCCCCAAGCGCAAGACCAGCAAGGCCAAGACCCGCAGCCGCCGCGCGGCCAACTGGCGTCTCGAGCTCCCCGCGCGCAGCGTCTGCCCGCAGTGCGCGACGTCCAAACTGCCCCACGTGGTGTGCCCGAACTGCGGTTGGTACAAGAACCGCGTCGCGGTAGAGGTCAACTGAGTTGACGCTGCCCATCGCCCTTGACGCGATGGGTGGTGACTTCGCTCCCGGAGAGATCATCGCCGGCGCGCGGCGCGCGGTCGATGAGTTGGGGCTGAACGTCATCCTCGTCGGCGTGCCCGGACTGATGGGCGACCCCCTCGGCCTCGAGGTCGTGGCCTGCAGCGAAGTGATCGCCATGGACGACGACCCGGCGGTCAGCGTGCGAAAAAAAAAGGACTCCTCGCTGGTGCGCGCGGCCGAACTGGTTCGTGACGGCAAGGCCAGCGCCATGGTGTCGGCCGGCAACACGGGAGCCACCATGGCGTCGGCGCTGCTGCGCATGGGCCGCCTGCCGGGCGTGCTGCGGCCCTGCATCGCGACGCCGATTCCTAACCCCGGACGTAACCCGATGCTGCTCGTGGACGCAGGCGCAAACGCCGAGTGCACCTCCGAGATGCTCTTGCAGTTCGCGCAGATGGCTTCCACCTTCGTCGAAGCGCACTATCACGTCGAAAAGCCCTCGATCGGTCTGCTCTCCATCGGTGAGGAGTCCTCCAAGGGCACGCCACTGGTGAAAGAGACCAATGCGCTACTCGCCGCGATGCCGACGTTGCACTTTGTCGGCAACGTCGAAGGTCGCGACCTTATTCCATCCCCAGTTGACGTCGTAGTGACCGACGGCTTCACGGGCAACGTTGCACTGAAGACACTCGAGGGGGCGCTCAAGTTCGTCTTCGCCACCGTGCTCGAAGCGATCGACACCAACGACGCCACCAAAGCGGCCGGCGAGGTGCTCTTTGAGTATCTCCTGCCCATCGCCACGAAGCTCCGTCCGGAGAGCCAGGGCGGCGCCCTGTTGTTAGGGGTTGAGGGCATCTGTGTGATCAGTCACGGGTCCTCGAACGCGACGGCCATCATGAACGCGCTTCGCGTCGCCGACGAGATGGAGACCGACCAGGTGGTCGCCAAACTGAGGGCGACTATCCGACCTGATCAGGTCGCCTAACCGGGCATTCATCGGGCGTTGCTCGGTAGTCTTGGACATCATGTCAAAGGAGGCGTCGTGAGCGCTGACACCGCCGCACCACTAAGTCGAGAGGCCATCTTGGTGCTCGTGCGTGACCAACTCGCAGAAATCCTCGAGAAGAGCCCCGACGACATCGCCGAAGACGTCTCGTTTGAAGAACTGGGCGCCGACTCGTTGGCGCTCATCGAGTTGGTGGAAGCCCTCGAAGAGAGCCTTGCCTCCTACGAGGATGGATTTCACATCGACGACGAGGACTTAGAGGGGCTCACCTCGGTGCGCGACGCCGTCAACTACGTCGCGGTCAAACTTCAGGTTGCCTAACGAGGCGGGTGGGCCTCATGGTCTCATCTCTGGATGACGTCGCTGATCGAGTAGGACTCTCATCGACGAGTCCCTTCCTGCAGATCGCCCTCACGCACTCGAGTTTCGCTGCCGAACACGACGTCGAGTCCAACGAGCGCCTGGAGTTTCTCGGTGACGCCGTGGTCGATCTGGCGGTGGCGGACCTTATTGTGACGCGCTACCCCGATCTGAACGAGGGCACCGGATCACTGGTACGAAGTCGCGTCGTCAACGAGGCCGCGCTGGCGCGGGCCGCGCGGGCCATCGACCTCGGAGGGGTGATTCGCGTGGGGCGTGGAGTCAAAAAGGAGAATGGACTCGAACGCCCGTCGCTGCTGGCCGACGCCTTCGAAGCGGTTGTCGCCGCCATCTACTTAGAGAACGGTTACGGCGCCGCGAAGTCCTTCGTGCACGCGGCCCTTCAAAGCGAGGTGGATAAGGCGTCGTTAGAGCCCGGCAACGTCGACCCCAAGACACTGCTTCGCCAGTGGGCGGAGTCGACGGGGCGGGGCACGCCCACCTACGAAGTGACTTCCGAAGGACCCTCGCACGACGTCACCTTCATCGCCAACGTGCTCATCGGCGGGGTGGTGGTCGCTTCGGGTGAGGGACGCTCCAAGAAGAGCGCGGAGGGCGAGGCCGCTCAGGCGGCCTGGCGAGCCCACGCCGATGCCTGAACTCGCCGAGGTAGAGACGGTACGAGTATCGCTGGCGCGCGATCTCATTGGCAAGAAAATAAAGACGGCGTCGGTCACCAACGGGAGGGCCGTTCGACGCCACAAGACCGCCAAGGACTTTCGCGCCCTCGTGGAGGGACACGCCATCAAGAGCGTCCAGCGCCTGGGCAAGAACCTGGTGTTAGGCCTCGACAACTCAACCCATCTCGTCATTCATCTCGGCATGAGTGGACAGTTGCTGCGCGCCAAAGGACCCAAGGACCCCAAGCCCAAACACACCCACGTGGTCTTTACCTTCGTCCAGGGCGGCGAGCTGCGCTACGTGGACCCACGAACCTTTGGGGAGCTCTACGTCTCCAAGGCACCAGGTGACGGCGACCCTCCGGTCGAGATCTCAAAGTTCGCGCGCCTCTCCATCGGCGGCGAGGGGCTGGCGTTGCGAAAGGCGGTGCCCGAGTTGGCGCACCTCGGACTCGACCCCTTCGAAGACCAGATTGGTTGGGACCGCTTCGCCGCGATACTGCGAAGTCGTTCGACGCCGTTAAAGGCGGTCCTCACCGATCAAGACATCATCGCGGGCATCGGCAATATCTACGCCGACGAGATTCTCTTCGCCGCCGGGCTGCGCTTCGACCGCCCGGCCGAGTCGCTCTCGACCATCGAGATCCGTCGGCTGCACCGCGCGATTACCGAGGTCCTGAGTGAAGCCATTAAGCACGGCGGATCGACCCTGGATGACGAACAGTTTGTCGACCCCGACGCGAAGCCCGGTAACTACCAACAGTTCCATCAGGTGTACAACCGTGAGGGTCAGGCCTGCTTCCAGTGTCGCCAGCCGCTTCGCCGAGAGAGCGTGCGAGGCCGTTCGACTTTTTACTGCGAGAAGTGCCAGGCCTAACGCCGAGGGGTCCGTCAGAAGGTTGCTAGCGTCAGGGCGTGTTTCTTAAGCGATTGACCATGAAGGGCTTCAAGTCCTTCGCCGATACGACCGTTCTGGAGTTTGAATCCGGCGTCACGGCAGTGGTGGGACCGAATGGATCGGGCAAATCCAACGTGGTCGACGCGGTGACCTGGGTGCTCGGCGCCCAGAGCACCCGGGCGCTGCGCAGTTCGCGCATGGATGACGTGATCTTCATGGGCACGGCCAATCGCGCCGCGCTCGGTCGGGCCGAAGTCGCCCTGACACTCGATAACTCCTTGGGACGACTCGCCATCGAGGGCGCGGAAGTGACGATAGCGCGCACGCTCTTTCGAAACGGCGACTCGGAGTACGCGATCAACGGCACGACGTGTCGTCTCCTCGACGTCCAAGAGCTCTTGGGCGACTCCGGCGTCGGTCGACAGCAACACATGATCATTGGACAAGGACAACTCGACTCCATCCTGTCGTCGAACCCCGAGAATCGTCGCGCCGTCATCGAAGAAGCAGCGGGCGTCTTGAAGCACCGACGTCGCAAGGAACGTTCCGAACGGCGTCTCGCTCAGACCCAGGAGAACCTCGAACGACTCGGCGACCTAGTGCGCGAGATTCGCCGCCAGATGCGACCGCTTGAACGACAGGCGGCCTCGGCGCGCAGTTACTCCGACGTCGAGAACGAACTGCGAGATACTCGACATGCCCTCTTCGCGTCACGTCTTTCGAACTTCGAGGTGCGACGCCGTGAGCTCGAACACCTGTTGGACGAAACTTCCGGGCGTGAGCGCGAGCTGCGCCACGAACTCGTGACCCTCGACGCCAAGGCCATGTCCGCGGCGGCTGAGATGGCTTCACGACGTGAGGAGACTCTCGCGTCGACGCTCGGCACGCTGCAGGGTCTGGCCGAGCGTGCCCGCGGCACCCTGTCGGTCATTCGCGAGCGCGAGCGATCGCTGCGTCAGGCGCTGATCGCGTCGGCGGATGAAAACGTCATCGCGACCTTGGAAGCCGACGCCGCCCGACTCGAGAGCGACCTCGCCACCTTGAGTGGGGAGGAACTCGCCTTGAACGAACGTCGCGAGGCGCTTAACACGTCGCGGCGACTCTTCGTCGACGCCGAAACTCGCTTCGAGGCCGCGCGGGCCTCATCGTCAGAGAAGAACGACGAGGTGGCGCTGTTGAACGCGCGCGAACAGGTGGCGTTGTTGGAGCGCTCGCTGGCGTCACTGTCGGAGAGTAACCGGCGTGCGCTCGAGCGTCTCAGCGACGCTCAGACTCGGGCCAGTGAGATCGTCGCAGCGCGAGCGCGCGCGACCAAGGAGTTGGCCGAGTGCAGCGCACGTCTCGATGTCGCCGCCGGGAACTTCGTCGACGCCGAAGCGGCCTCCGAGGGAGCCCAAGTTGAGCGTCGTGACGCCGACGAACAGCTCCGCGCCACAGAAGACGCGGCCTCACGCGCGAACGCGCGCGCCGAGACGCTCGCGCGAGCCCTCGAAGAGTTCTCTGGTACGGGTGGAAAGTCAATAATCGGAGATCTTGAAGGTGTCCTCGGCTCCTTTCTCGAGCTCATCGAAGTCGACCCTGGTGCCGAGGCGGCCGTGGAGTCCGCGGCCGGAGCGTCGGCGGGTGCCATGGTCGTTGACGGGAAAAGTTCCGCGCGCGCGGCACTCGCGGCCCTTCGACGTGAGGGCGGCACCGGCTTAATTCTTCCGGTGATGGAAGGTGTCGTGAGCGCGCCCGCGACCCCCGCCGGGACAACGTCACTGCTCGAGCACGTTCGAGCACGACGCGACGCCCCATCGCACGTCACTCGTGTGCTCGACGCGCTGTTCTCCACTGTCTTTGTCGCCAGTGATTGGGAGTGGGGGATCGAAGTGGCGTTGGCCTACCCCGACCTCACCATCGTGACCTTTGAGGGTGACCGCTTCGCCGCTTCGGGTTGGCGCGTGGCGTCGGGTCGCGCCGTCGTGACCAAGAGCAGCGTTGATGAAGCGGTCGCGGCGGCGTTGAAGGCTCAAAGCGAGCTGCAGCCCCGACGTCAGCACTTGGTGCACTCCGAAAGCGCTCTTGGCGCAGCGTCGGAGAGACTCAAAGTCGCCTCGACGGCGCTCATTGAAGCGCGCAACGACGAAGAACGCATCAAGGCAGACCTCGAAAGGTTCGCGTTCGAAGGTGATGCGTTGGTCGAAACAGTGGAGACCCTCAGTCGCGACGTCGCGGATCTCGCTAGTCAGATTCTCATCGTTGACGCCGAGTTGGTAACTCAGCGCGAGCAGTTACCCGTCCTGGAGCTGGCACTCGAAGGGGCGAGCGAGCGCGAACGTCACCGCGCGCAGGAACGAGCCGATCTCGACGCACTGCGCCGCGAGGTCGAGGCCGAATCCCTGGCGCTCTCTCGACGCGAGGCGGAGTTTGCGGAGCGACGACGCCTCAGCGAAACGCGTCAACGCGAAATTGAGGGACGTCTCGAAGGTCGCTCCGGCGAACGTCAAGAGGCCACCGCCAAACGTCAGTCTTTGGAGTTTGACCGCGAAGTGCTGCAGCGGCTGGCCGAGATCGTAGAGCTCGCCTCCGAAGAGATCGGCGTCGCCCAGGAGGCCATGGACTCCAGCTACCGCGAACAACTCGAGGCGACGCGCGCGAGTGCCGAAGTGCTCGAAGAGGTGCGCCAGGCTCGTCAGGAGACGGAGGCTCGTCTGAGCGAACTCAGCGACGTCGTGCGCAGACACGAGATCGAACAGGCCGAACTCGTCGTCAAGGTCGCCAACGTGCACGAGGTCATACGCCGCGACCTCGGTGTCGAGCCGTACGAGATGGGCCCTGCGCCCTTGATCGACCTTCCCCGCGGCGTCGCACTCGAGACTCGCGTCGGCGAACTCGAAGCGCGCATCACGTCGCTCGGCCCCATTAACCCGCTCGCCCTTGAAGAGTTGGCGGCGCTCGAGGACCGCTACAAAGAACTCGACGCGCAGGTAAGTGACGTCCGTCACGCTCGACGGGAACTCCAAGAGGTCCTGCGCGCGCTCGATGAGGAGATCCTCGAGACCTTCACCAGCGCTTTCGCCGACGTGAACGAACACTTCTCGTCGCTCATCGCGATGCTCTTTCCCGGTGGTCAGGGACGACTCAATATGAGTGAGCCTGAGGATCCACTGAACACCGGCGTCGATATTGAAGTACGCCCGATGGGAAGAAACGTGCGCCGGATCTCACTGTTGAGTGGTGGCGAGCGATCGATGGCGGCACTCGCCTTTCTCTTCGCGGTCTTTCGCTCTCGTCCCTCGCCCTTCTATCTCATGGACGAGGTGGAAGCGGCTCTGGACGACGTCAACCTCCAGCGATTCTTGAGCCTGGTAGATGAGTTTCGCGAAGAGGCGCAACTGCTCATCGTCACTCACCAAAAGCGAACCATGGAGTCGGCCGATGCCCTGTATGGCGTGACAATGGTGCCCGGCGCCTCATCCAAGGTCGTCAGTCAACGCGTCACGCGAGTAAAGGCAGTCGAAACGGCGTGATCGTTCTCTACATCGTCGTGGCGCTCGTCGTCGTGGCGGGGATCGTGGTTCTCGTCAGCCGTCTCCGTGGACGTCGACGCAGAACACCCTTCGTCGCGCCCGCACGCGCGGCGATGCCCGAAATCTTGGTGAGCGACGTCGCGGTGATGCCTTCGCTTCACGACCTCTTGCTCTCGGAACGCCTCGCCTCGTCGCGAGGCGTGTTCGATCGCGTGCGCTCGCTCGCTGCGAGCGAGCACCTGAGCGATGAAGAGCTCGCGGTGGTCGAAGAGGTATTGCTTCGAAGTGACGTGGGAGTCGTCACCACGAACGCGGTGCTGGAGCAACTCCGCGCGCACGGCGCCCCGGAGGGCGTCGCCGAGACGCTGCGTCAGATCTTGTTGGACTCCTTGACGGGTGACCGCTCAACCACCACGACCGCCGACGAAGGACGGGTGCCGGTGTGGCTCTTCGTCGGTGTGAACGGCGTCGGCAAGACCACGACGATCGGCAAGTTGGCCAAGCGCCACCACGACGAGGGACGCAGCGTCTTGCTCGCCGCGGGTGACACGTTTCGCGCAGCGGCCGCGGATCAACTCGAGCAGTGGGCGACGCGCACCGGTTCGGAGATCGTTCGCGCCAATGAGGGAGCTGACCCCGGCTCGGTGGTGCACGACGCGATTGGTCGAGCGAGTGCCCGGAACATCGACATCGTTCTCGCGGACACCGCGGGTCGCAGGGCGAACAGTACCAATTTGCTCGACGAACTTGCGAAGGTTCGCCGTGTGGCCGATCGCCCACCCGGCGAGGTGCTCGAAACGCTGCTGGTGCTGGACGCCACGACGGGCCAGAACGCCCTCACCCAAGCTCGTGAGTTTTTAGCGGCGTCTGGTGTGACCGGCATCGTCCTGACGAAGCTCGACGGCACGGCCCGTGGTGGCATCGTCGTCGCCATCGAACGTGATCTCGGGTTGCCGGTCAAGTTTGTGGGCGTGGGTGAAGGTGTTGATGACCTCATCGTCTTTGACCCCGAGGACTTCGTCGACTCGCTTCTTACTAGCTGACCGCTAGCCTGAAATCACCATGTTTGATGCCCTCAGCGAACGATTCGAACGTCTCAGTACGTCGCTTCGCTCTCGGGGACGCCTCAGCGACGCCGACCTCGACGAGGCCCTGGCTGACGCACGGTCGGCCCTGCTCGAAGCCGACGTCGAACTCGGCGTGGTGCGCGCGTTTCTCGACGCCGTGCGCGAACGCCTGAGCGGCGAAGCACTTTCCCAGAGCCTGTCGCCCGGTCAACAGGTCATCAAGGCCGTGCACGAGCAGTTGATCGAAGTCCTCGGAGCCACGCCGCTCAAAGTCACGTACGCCTCGAAGCCGCCCACCGTGGTGCTCCTCGCGGGTCTTCAAGGGTCGGGCAAAACGACCGCCGCGGCGAAGCTCGCCGCCTGGTTCAAGCAACAAGGACGCCAGCCGTACTTAATTGCGGCGGACCTTCAGCGTCCGGCGGCCGTGGAGCAACTGCGGGTGTTGGCCCAACAGGTGGGCGTCGACGTCTACAGCGACTCTTCGAACCCCATCGAGGTCGCGCGCAAAGGTGTCGCCGAGGCGACACGACTAGGTCGCGACGTCGTCATCATCGACACCGCCGGTCGCCTCAGCATCGATGAGACGCTGATGGACGAAGTTCGCTCGATCTCGAAGGCGACGTCGCCGCACTACACGTTCCTCGTCATCGACGCCGTGACCGGCCAAGACGCGGTGCACACGGCGCGAGCGTTCCACCAAGCCCTTGCTCTCTCGGGACTCATCGTTACCAAACTCGACTACGACGCACGTGGTGGCGCCGTGCTCTCGGCGCGCGGGGTAGTCGGTCGCCCGGTGGTCTTTGCGTCGACCGGTGAGAAGATTACTGACTTTGACCTCTTTTACCCCGAGCGGATGGCCTCACGCATCCTCGGCATGGGCGACGTAATGACGCTCATCGAACAGGCCGAGCGCACGATGGATCCCGACGTTGTGGCCGAGTCGGCCGGGCGGATGATGAGCGGCACGTTCACGTTGGACGACTTTCTGGCCCAACTCAACCAGGTGCGAAAGATGGGCTCGTTGGGTGGTCTGATGAAGTTGATGCCCGGAGTGTCAAAAGAGATGCGCACCGCGGCCTCGAACGTTGACGAGGGCGAGCTCAACCGTGTCGAAGCCATTGTGCGCTCGATGACGCCCAAAGAGCGTCGTGAACCCAACATCATCGACGGATCGCGGCGCACGCGCATCGCCAAAGGTTCGGCGACCAGCGTGTCGGCGGTGAACCAACTACTCAAGCAGTTCGTAGAGATGCGCAAGATGATGCGACAGATGGGCAACGGCAACACACCGGCGATGCCCGCGGGCATGGGCCGCATGGCGGGACTGGCCGCGCGGACGAGCAACGAACAGTTGCCCGCTGGTTTCGAAGCGCTAGGAGCGGGCATGAAGAGCGCGACAGTGCCAACGCGTGGTGGCGCAAAAAACAAGAAGAAGAAAGGCGGAAGGGTTACCCCTCCCAAACAACGCTAAACTTTGACGCTCGGGTATATCGCCCCGTTCCTCAAAGGAACACACAGATTCGAAGGGAATTACGTTGTGGCTGTAAAACTACGCTTGGTGCGAATGGGTAAGAAGAAGCAACCCACCTACCGCGTCGTCGCCGCGGAGAGCCGCCGTGCGCGTTCCGGCGCGTTCTTGGAGATCGTGGGCACCTACCAACCTCGCGGCATCTCGACCACCGAGCCCGACATGGTCTTAAAGATCGACAACGACAAGGTGTTGCACTGGCTCCAGCACGGGGCCCAGCCCACCGAACGCGTGGCCAAGCTCCTGAAGATCAGCGGCGCCCTTGAGGCGTTCGAAGCCTCGAAGGTCGCCCAATGAGCAACGCCGACGACGACTACGTCGCCGGCGACGTCAACACTATTGACGACGAGAGCGACATCGACTTCGACGACGACACGGTAGACGAGGGCAACGAGCGCCACGACGATCAGCGCGCCGCCATGGCGGTCGCCGCGCTGGAGTTCATCGCGAAGTCCCTGGCCGAAGATCCCTCGGCCGTCTCGGTTGAAGTGAACGAGCGCCAGGGCAAGGTCATCCTTTCGCTCAGCGTCGGACCCGGCGATATGGGTCGCATTATCGGCCGACGTGGCCGCACCGCTCAGGCGATTCGCGCGCTCGTGGGCGCCGCGGGAGCACGTGACGGCGTTACTACCTCCGTCGACATCGTCGACTAACCGTGGCCGCCGAGCGTGCCACGCTCGAAGTCGGGCGAATCGTCAAGGCGCACGGTTTGCGGGGTCAGGTGCAGGTCGATCTTTGGAGTGATCGTGTTGAACGTCTCGCCGCGGGCGCGACGCTGCTCACTGAACGAGGTCCTCTGTTCGTCGTCGCTTCGGCGGCGCACCAAGCTCGTTTCATCGTGCAGTTTGATCGCATCGACTCACGCGAAGAGGCTGAGCGCTGGCGCGGCGTGGTGCTCTCGGCGCCGCGGATCGACGACGGCAGTGTCATCTGGATTGATCAACTCTTTGGCGCCGAGGTCATCGACGCGCAGGGCGTGCGACGAGGCGTCGTGGTGGACGTAGAGGCCAATCCGGCGAGTGACCTGATGGTGCTCGATTCCGGCGCGCTAGTGCCGCTCACCTTTGTCACCTCACTCGACGCGAATCAACGCATCGAGATCAACGCACCCGAGGGACTCTTCGAATGACCCTTCGCGTCGACGTGCTCACGCTCTTTCCTGAGGCGATCGCCCAGTACGCCACGACCTCGGTGCTGGGGCGAGCCAACGAACGCGGCGTCTGGGAACTGTTCGTACACGACCTGCGTGACGCCACGCACGACGCGCATCGAAGCGTCGACGACACACCCTTCGGCGGGGGTGCGGGCATGGTGCTGCGCGCCGAGCCGATCATCGAAACGGTCGAGTCAATTCCCGGCTTGGCGCGGCCAGTCATTGCCCTCACGCCCTCGGGGCGGGTCTTTAACCACGACATCGCGCGCGAACTGAGTGCCCTGGCGGGCTTCACGCTGCTGAGCGGCCGTTACGAAGGCTTCGACCAGCGTGCCATTGATCTTGTGGTCGACGACGAGATCTCTGTCGGCGATTTCGTGTTGGCCGGGGGAGAGCTGGCGGCACTCTGCGTGATCGAATCGGTCGTGCGACTTCTCCCCGGGGCCCTCGGCAACGACGAGTCGAGCGCGGACGAGTCCTTCTCTGACGGCCTCTTGGAGTACCCCCAGTACACCAAGCCGGCCGAGGTTCGCGGTCTACGGGTGCCGGAGATTCTCCTCTCGGGGGACCACGCCGCGATCGATCGGTGGCGCCGCGCGCAGGCACTGCTGCGAACACTGGAGCGCCGAAGCGACCTGATGGCGAGCCGTGGTGGACTGAGTGACGAAGAGCGCGCGTTGTTGGCTGAGTTCGAGACGGTGAATGGACCCGAAGGAAGCGGCTAAACTCCTAAAGCCTGTGATCCGAAAGGGACCGCTCTCATGAACCCCACCGACTTAGTCGACCGCGACTCGCTCCGCGACGACATCCCCGCGTTTCGTCCCGGCGACACCGTGAAGGTGCACGTGCGTGTCGTGGAAGGTACTCGTCAGCGCGTCCAGGTCTTCCAGGGAGTCGTCATTCGCCGTCAGGGTTCGGGCCTTCAGGAGACCTTCACCGTACGAAAGATCAGTTTCGGTGTCGGTGTCGAGCGCACCTTTCCGGTGCACACCCCCACGATCGCCAAGATCGAAGTCGAGTCCTACGGGGACGTTCGTCGCGCCAAGCTCTACTATTTGCGCGACCTTCGCGGCAAGGCCGCCAAGATCAAGGAACTGCGCGTCAACGAGCGCGCGTAGTCGCTGGTGGGTGAAGAAGAGCTCGACGACTACGAGTCGACCCTCGAACTCGCATTAGTCCAGGAGTACAAGGCGGTCGTCGGAATGTTCGACTTCGCCGTCGAAACCGATCGTCGCTTCTATCTGGCCAACGACGTGGCCGTGGAAGTGAAGTCGAACGCGACGCCGACCTTGTTGGAAGTGACCCTGCACGACGCCTGGGTCTGGGACATGTACCGCGCGGCGCGTTTTGTGCCTTCGGTGCGAATTCTCACCTTTCGCGACGTCAATATCGAGCGACTGCCCAAAGAAGACCTCCAGCCTTAGGCACGGCTTCAGCAGGTAACGAGCGCTAGGGGAGTTGGCTTGAGATCCGGTCCGGGTGGATTCTGACGGTGACGCGGATCTCGCCTTCTCGCCGATACGGGTAGGAGTCGACGTTCAAGTACTTCTTCGCCAGGCGATCAATCACTTCGTCCGCGCCTTCGGTGGTGAAGCCCACGACGGTGCCGCGCACGGTGATCGTGGCGTAAGGATTGTCGGGGTCGGTGAGCGACACGGCCACGCGAGCGTCACTGGCGAGGTTGCGCGCCTTGGCCCTTCCGAGCGCCGTGTTGATCACGATGTCGTCACCGTCGAGCTCGACCCACACCGGACTGACGTTCGGCGAGCCGTCGGGGTCGAGGCTCCCTACGTGCGCCAGCACCTGCTTGTCGAAAACGGCCCGCGAGGCGGGAGTAAAGGTATCGGTCACGATATTCCTGTCATTGGTTGGGGATAGGCCTACTAGTTTTACTGTAATGAACGTTGGTGCGCACGTACGCGGCGGTGGCAAGCTCATTCCTTCTCTCGAATACGGCGAAGAGATCGGCGCCACGTCGATTCAGGTCTTCACGCAGAGTCCGCGAATGTGGAAACCCTCGCAGTACGCGCCAGAAGTCTTGGCGGCCTATCGCGTCGCCGAAACTC
Source organism: uncultured Acidimicrobiaceae bacterium (assembly GCA_963803745.1). Taxonomy (GTDB): domain Bacteria; phylum Actinomycetota; class Acidimicrobiia; order Acidimicrobiales; family RAAP-2; genus RAAP-2. The sequence goes on from CAWDNL010000004.1 coordinate 74,054, forward strand.
AACACCCGACGATCACTGCCACCTTCTGTCACGCGACGTACCTGATCAACTTGGCGACCGCGGAACTGGAACTCTACGAGAAGTCCGTTGAGTGTTTGACGCACAACCTCTCGGTCGCAAGAGGCATGGGCTCCTCGGGCTTGGTGCTGCACGTCGGCTCGCACAAGGGCGCCGGCTTTGACGACGTGGTCCGTCAGATTGCCGACGCCTTCGAACGCGCGCTGGAAGAGGCCGATTCGGCGCCCGAAGGTGTCGCCGACTGCCCGATCCTTATTGAGAACGCGGCGGGCATCGACGGTCCCGTGGGGCGGACGTTTGAGGAGATTGGCTTACTCATTGACGCCTGTAACGGTGATGACCGCCTCGGGCTGTGCATCGACACGCAGCACTTGTGGGCGAGCGGAGTCGACTATTCAAGCATCGCCGGTACCGAGCGAGTGATCGCAGAGGTCGATCGAACGGTGGGTATGAATCGGCTTCGTTGTTTGCATTTCAACGACTCCAAGATCGAGCTCGGCGGCAATCGCGACCGCCACGCCAACATCGGCGAGGGCACTATTGGCGTAAAAGGGCTGGCGCCACTGGTAGGACATCCGAGAATTCGAAATCTTCCACTACTGCTTGAGGTACCCGGCGACGGCGACGGTCCTCGCGCACAAGACGTCGCCGCCGGCAAGCACGTCGTGGCGGTGGGCATCGCGCTGTACGACGGTGGCGAGGCACCAGCGATTGTGCCGTTCAAGGCAACCGCTGCGAAGAAGGCCTCCGCAAAGAAGAAGCTCACGAAGAAGGCGGCGCCCGTCACGAAGAGTGCCGCCAAGAAGAAGACGACCAAAAAGGCGGTGCCCGTCAGGAAGAAGGCGGCCAAGAAAGTTGCTCCCGTGAGAAAGAAGATGGTCAAGAAGGCGGCGCTGGCGAAGAAGAAGGCGGCAGCAAAGAAAGCGGCGCCCGCCAAGAAGCCGGCGAAGAAAATCTCAAAGAAGACCCTCAAGAAGACGACGAAAAAGTCCTCGAAAAAGGCAGCGAAGAAGAAGTAGGCGGTGAGATGACGGACGTTCGGGTTGAATCGGATTCCATGGGGCCCGTTGAGGTGCCCGCCGATCACTACTGGGGTGCACAAACTGAGCGCAGCCTCCAACACTTCGCCATAGGCCACGAGACGATGCCGCCCGCGGTGATTCGCGCCTTCGGGGTTCTCAAGTACGCAGCGGCGCAGGTCAATGAAGATCTTGGAAAACTCAGCGCGGAGAAAGCCTCACTGATTGAGCGTGCGGCGGGCGAGGTCGTCGATGGCACGCTGGCCGACGAGTTCCCTTTGCGCATCTGGCAAACGGGTTCGGGCACTCAGACCAACATGAACGTTAACGAAGTGGTATCGAATCGAGCGATTGAACTCGCGGGTGGTGTCCTCGGCTCCAAAACGCCGATTCACCCCAACGATGACGTGAACATGTCGCAGTCTTCGAACGACACCTTCCCCACGGCGATGCACATCGCCGTGGTCATGGAAATCACCGACCGTCTCGTGCCCGCGGTCTCACGCCTGCGAGACGCATTGAACGACAAGGCCGTTGACTTTAAGGACGTGACCAAGATTGGCCGTACGCACCTCATGGACGCCGTACCACTGACCCTGGGACAAGAGTTTTCCGGCTACGTCGCCCAGCTCGACGCGGACCTGGTGCGACTGGACCAAGTGCTCGGCGGACTCTACGAGATTGCGCTCGGTGGAACGGCGGTGGGCACCGGCCTTAACACTCATCCGGAGTTTGGCGTTCGCGTCGCGGCCGCTATCGCCCAGTTGACGGGCAAGCCCTTTGTCACTGCTCCCAACTACTTCGCTGCACTCGCCGCCCACGACGCGCTGGTCTTCGCCCACGGGGCAGTCAAGACCCTGGCGGCGAGTCTCACCAAGATCGCCGACGACATTCGCTGGCTCGGTTCGGGTCCGCGGGCGGGGCTGGGCGAGTTGAAACTGCCAGAGAACGAACCGGGCAGTTCGATTATGCCGGGCAAGGTGAACCCAACCCAGTGCGAAGCGATGATCATGGTCTGTGTGCAGGTGTTCGGGAACGACACGGCGGTCTCCATCGGCGACGCCCGGGGCAATTTCGAGTTGAACGTGTGCAAGCCCGTCATCATTCACAACTTTCTCAACTCCGTCGATCTCTTGACTGACGCGTGCGATAGCTTCACCGTATTCTGCGTATCGGGAATCGAGCCTGACTACGAGAAGATTCAAAACCACTTGAACAACTCTCTGATGCTGGTTACTGCGCTCAACCCCATCATCGGTTACGACAAGGCCGCCGAGGTAGCCAAGAAAGCGCACCGGGAGGGGATGACGTTACGTGAGTCGGTACTGGCGCTCGGCTATCTCACCGGCGAAGAGTTTGATGCCGCGGTGGTGCCCGAGGAGATGACGCACCCCTAAGTTCGGGGCTTACCCCGGTGCGCCTCTGCCCAGTCTTTCCATCTTGGCAATACGAAGCATCAAGAAATTTCGTTCGACGGTGTTGTCGCAAAAGGCGAGAGCCTCTTCAAAGGCGAGTGTGGCCTCTTCGTTTCGTCCCAGTCGGTGAAGAAATTCGGCGCGCGAAGACGCGAGGTAGCTGTACGAAGAAAGGGTGGGGTCAGTCGCAAGAACTTCAATCTCGTCCAGTCCCGCCTGTGGTCCGTGAGCAAAACCTACCGCGACGGCCCGATTGAGAGCGACGATGGGGGACGGCCATATGTCGCTCAGCACGTCGTACAGCCCCACGATTTCAGTCCAATCGGTGGCGTCCCACGTGGGAGCCTCTGCGTGGACGGCGGCGACAGCCGCCATGAGGGCGAATCGGTCCGGTGGTCGAGGTCGAAGTGCTACACGTACGAGCGCAACTCCCTCGGCTATTTCAACGTGGTCCCACTTGGAGCGCTCCTGGTCGGACAGCAAGATGAGCTGACCGTCGGGGCCCACTCGAGTTTCTCGACGAGAGTCGGTGAGCAAAATGAGCGCCAGCAGGCCCGCGACGCCGCGATGTTCGGGAAGCAGCACTCGGAGCATCCGGGCGAGTTCCAGAGCTCGCTCGACCAGGTCGCGACGAACGAGTTGATCGCCCGCGGCGGCGGTGTGCCCGGACGTGAAGAGAAGGTGAACGACAGTGAGTACCGCTTCGATTCGCGCGGGGAGTTCCTGCGTGGAAGGAACCGAGTACGGAATGTGGGCCGCCGCTATTTTCTTTTTGGCTCGGGTAATTCTGGCCGCCATCGTCGACTCGCTCACGAGCAGAGCTCGACTTACCTCATTGGTCGTTAGTCCACACACGAGGCGAAGGGTCAAGGCAATCTGCGATTCGTCGGACAGTGCGGGGTGACAGCAGGTAAATATCAAGCGAAGTCGATCGTCCGAAAGGGGAGCGGTGTCGGACTCCTCGGGCACCGACTCGGACTCGTCGTCCGAGAGCATCGGCAACAAACGGCCCAGCGTGTCGCTTCGTCGTCGCAGGTCAATTGCTCGGCGCCGAGCGACGGTGGTTAGCCACGCCCCCTTGTTGATCGGTATTCCATCAATTGGCCATCGCGCCAGAGCCCTCGCGTACGCGTCTTGGACGCACTCTTCGGCGAGATCGATATCGCCCGCAACGCGCACCGTCGCGGCGAGCACGTAGGCCCACTCGCGGCGGTGCGCATCGGCGACAGCGATCTCGACGTCAGTTTTCACTTGCTGGTTGACTCCGCTCAGTCAAAGACTCGCACGGGTCGAACTTCGATGCCTCCAAAAGGAGAGGGAATCTGCTTGGCAAGAGCCAGGGCCTCGTCGAGGTTGGCGGCCTCTACGAGGTAGTACCCGGCGAGGGCCTCCTTCGTTTCAGCAAAGGCACCATCGGTCACGACGAACTGCCCGGGGGAACTTTCGCGCAGCGACGTTGCCGTGCTGGTCGGCTGAAGCGCGTTGCCCCCACGGAGGCTCTGACCATTTCGTTTTGCAAACTCCTCGTGTTCTTTCATCATTTTGTCGACAGCCCCTGGAGGGGGAGTCATCCATTGGGACTCATCTCCGTAGATGAGAATCAGATACTCGGACATGATGTTCCTCTCCGGCCCCACGGTGGGACCTTCACACGTATCGACGATCCAGTTTCACCTAGATCGACAGATTCGAGAGACTTTCTTGCCGCGATCTCGACATCGACGGCCGGCTTCTACTGCAGGAAGCCGGAAGTAACGCAAAGTCCAAAGGCGCAGATGACGATGAGTCCAACGACGACCGACACGACCACCACACGGGTTCCGCGTCCTCGGCCGCCCGCCATGGGCATTGGCATGTACCAGTCCGGGAGCGGGTTTTTGAGGAACCCGTGCCCGAAATGCCACGGCTCAGCGCCTGGATCTATGGGTGCCGACGGATCAGCGGCGAGAGCCATGGCGGCTAGTTCATCGTCGCCCAGCACGTCGGCATCACGTCCAGTAGGGACCGACGAGTCGTTCATACAATCTCCTGATGTCGACCACAGAAAACATCGACCTTGCTTCGAAAACTACACCCGCACCAAGAACATCGGTTGTCGTCAATTAACCGGAAGATTCCACAGCGCCATCCAACGCGAGAGATCTTTCTCGATTGGCAAGTCGGTGGAGAGAAAGGACCTCACTCGTAGCTCGAGTTCGTTGTCGCGCTGCGAAGGACCCGTGGGTGCGAAGGGGTAGAACGTGCCCTGTTTCATCAGATAGACGAGACGCAGCGATCCTTCGCCGGGTGGCGTCTTGGGCACGAAGCCGAAGACGGCACAGAGCAGGCGAGGACCGAGACCGTGTTCCACCATGGAGGTGTCCGCCGAGTGGATGCGTGTCACGAGCGATCCCAGGTCAGGATCCTTTACCACGAGCCACTTAAAGCCGAGATCATCGGTAGTGATGGAGACCTTGTCGATATCGGCTGCGTCGAAGTTCAACAGCTGCTTGATGTCGTCGTCAGTCGTGAGCGTGCTCTCGCCGCTTCCCGACTTGAAACAGAGACCCGCTTGGCCAGAACTGACGAGATCGAGTTCACTTTCCAACGTCAACGCGGCCGTGGGAAGGGCAAAGAGATTGTCGAGGTTGGGCGCTACCTGCTTGGTTCTTCCAAAAAGCGTGTCGCGCAGTCCCACTAGCCGTTGAGTTCTTTTTCGAGCTTGCTCAATGCGTCCAGCCGCTTTTCCAGCGAGGGGTGCGACGAGAACAGGCTCGCCGCGGTGTTGCCCGAGAGAGCCGGAGCAAAGAACAGCGAGTTCATACCCTCGGACTTTCGCAGGTCGGTGCGCGGGATTCGGCCCATGTCGCCGGTGACGTGCACCAACGCGCTCGCGAGCACGCTCGGCTTGCCAATGAGAATCGCGCCCGAGCGGTCGGCCGCGAGTTCGCGGTAGCGAGAGAGCGCCATGGTCAAGAGGTACGCGACGATGTACACGAGAATGGAAATAAGCAGTGTGGCCATTTCCAAGAGCACGATTTGCCCGCCGCCACGACCGCGCCCGCCACCGCGACCCCCACCGAACATGGCGCCAAAGAGCGCGATGCGACTGATGAGACCGGCCAACATGCCGACGCCTGACGCGATGGTCATCACGGCCACGTCGCGGTGGGCTACGTGGCTGAGTTCGTGGGCGAGCACCGCTTCGAGTTCTTCGTCGTTCAGGCGGGTCATGATGCCGCGCGTGGCGCAGATCACCGAGTGGCTCGGGCTTCGTCCGGTGGCGAAGGCGTTAGGCATGTCCATCTCGGCCACGCCCACTCGCGGCTTTTGCATGTTGGCGAGCAAACACAGCCGGTCCACGATTTCATGGAGTCGCGGTTCCTGCTGCGGGGTCACCTCGTGCGCTCGCATGGAGTACATGGCGATCTTGTCTGAGAAGTAGTACTGGCAGAAAATCAACCCTCCCCCGATGATGATCACGAGGACGATCGAGACGCCGAAGGCCAGCATCACGGAGATGATGATGCCATAAAGCACCACGAGCAAGAGACCCGTGATGAACATCCGCACGTTTAACTTATGGTCGGTTTCAATCTTGGTATTGGCCACGACTAATTTCCTTCGGTGGAGGTCGTTTCGACGGCGGGTGAGGAAGTAGCAACGTCGCTGGTGCCCGACGGCAACTCACTGGGCGGCGCCCCCGCTTTCAGGGCCGCGATCTGAGCGTCGATGTCCGACGTTGAGGCGGCCTTGTCGAGTTGGGACTGAATGTCGTCGTTGGAACTGGTGAGATCGGTTAAAGCTCCTGAAGCGAGCAGTTCGTCGAGCGCGCCGCTGCGCGCCTGCATATCGGCCACCTTGTCCTGCGCTCGCTGCATGGCGGCGCCGGCGTCACCCATTGAAGTCGAGATGCCGCTGACGGCTTCGTTGACGTGGGCCGAAGCTTCCGCCGCTGTGTAGGTGGCCTTGATAGTCTCCTTCTTGGTGCGAAACGCCTCAATCTCGGTTTGGAGTTTGGTGGCGGTGTCCTCGAGCTTTTGCTGTTGCTCGGCGATCGACGCGTGCTGAACCTCTAAGTCCTTTAGTTGGCTGGCGATGGCCTCGCGGCGGGTGAGCGCCTCTCGAGCGAGGGGCTCATTGCCTTGGGCCATGGCGGCCTTGGCTTGGTCGGCCAACTTGTCGCCCTGGCTCTTCAGTTGCTCGGCCTGGATTTCGACGCGCTTGCGCGCGGTGGCGACGTCCGCGACGGCGCGCTTGACCTTAGTGAGGTTCTCGAGCTGCTGCTCGTAGGAAAGATCGAGCGTCTGACGGGGGTCTTCGGCCTTGTTCAGAGCGTCGTTCGCCTTGGCCTGAAATATCGTCTGAACGCGCTTCATTATGCCCACGTGGGTCTCCTTTTGCTACATGTCCAGACTAGAGGAACTGGTGCGTCAAGGCTCAACGTGGGCCGCTTCGACTCGTCACCTTTTTAAATTCTCGGTAAATCTGTGTCTTGCGCCTTGGCTTCCGCGACGAGTTCTTGGCGATAGGACTCCAGCTGTTCAGCAATCGTGTCGTTCGACGTTGCGAGTATTCGAAGGGCCAACAGCGCCGCGTTGGTCGCGCCGTTGATCGCTACCGTCGCGACCGGCACGCCGCGGGGCATCTGAACCATGGAGAGCAGTGAGTCCAGACCATCGAGTCGAGCTAAGGCCACCGGCACACCGATAACGGGCAAGGTAGTTGACGCCGCGAGCATTCCCGGCAGATGCGCCGCACCGCCGGCGCCGGCGATAAGGACTTTCAGGCCCCGCGAACTGGCGTCCCGACCATACTCGAGCATGTCTTCTGGTGTGCGGTGCGCCGAAACCACTCGGATCTCGTAGTCGACGTTGAAACGCTCCAAGGTCGTGGCCGCGTCGCCCATGATGTCGTGGTCCGACGACGAGCCCATCACGATGCCCACTACTGGTTGCACTACGTCTCCCGGGTCACGGTGCCATACGCGCGGGCACCATCCCATGCTCTCACGTGTGGGCCGAGGGGTTCATCACCGAGGGCGGTAACGTGACCCAACTTTCGTCCCGGTCGCCACGATTTTCCGTAGTCGTGCACGTACGTTCCCGTGACACCTTGTGCGGACGCCAACGATCCCGGTGCCGCGGCGCCCACGACGTTGACCATGACGGCGTGGGGGTAACGGATCGCTACCTCATCCAGCGCTTGACCGCTGACCGCTCGAAGGTGCTGTGCGAACTGACTGGCCGAGGCGCCCTCGATCGTCCAGTGCCCGGTGTTGTGCGGACGTAACGCCACCTCATTAATGAGGGTTCCTTCCTCGGTAATGAAATACTCAATGGCCAATACGCCCACGCCGTGCACCGCGTTGGCGACACGTTCGCTCAGTTCGTGCAGGACTGCCAGCTCCTCTTCGTCAAGACTGCTCGGGTAGCGAACTTCCACGCACATGCCATCGCGCTGGAGCGTCGTGACGACGGGGTAGAAGACGAGCGATCCATCCAGAGCGCGCACCACGAGTTGGGCGACCTCATTGAGCAGGGTTCGGCGCTCTTCCACGACGACGTCGCCGCGCCGAGCGAGTTCGTCAATGGCACTCAACGCGCTTTCGCGAGACGCCGGAAAAATCACGCCGCGACCGTCGTAACCGCCGCGACTGGCTTTGACCACGGGGAGCGTACCCAGTTCGTCCAAAAAGTCGGCGAGGCCTTCGTCATTCGAGGATTGAACGACCATGAAACTAGGTACCGGAAGGCCGGCCGCGGCGAAGGTGCGCCGTTGGTAGGCCTTGTCAACGGCGAAACGAAGCGCCTCGCTGCTCGGGCGAAGCGCCACGCCCGAGGCCTCAAGCTCGCTCAGCACGTCAAGGTCGACGAGTTCGTGGTCAAAGGTGATCACGTCAACGCGGTCGGCCAGTCGCAGAAGCGCGTCACGATCGGCCGGCGCGCCCAGCTCCACTGCCGCGCACGTCGCCACCGCCGAGTCGTCCATTGACTCTGCTAACACCGTGACCACGACGCCGACGTCCTGCGCGGCTTCGCCCATCATTCGCGCCAGTTGACCCGCGCCCACGACACCGACGCGGGTCGAGACAGTAGGTTTGAGGGCGTTCGACACGAACGAAACGCTAGTGGTCAAAAGGACGTTGAGCATGCGCATCTCTATTGGACTGGACACGACGGGATCGATTGACAAAACGCTCTCTCGTGCTTCGCGTCTACGCGAACTCGGCTTCCAGAGTTTCTGGTCGTCGCAGATCTTTGGTCCCGACACGCTGACGGTGCTCGCCATCGTCGGGCGAGAGTTTGGTGACATCGATCTCGGCACCGCCGTTGTGCCCATTCAGCCGCGACACCCGTCGATGCTCGCCGCTCAGGCGCGCACCGTACAGGACGCCATCGGTGGACATCTCTCCCTTGGTGTCGGCCTCTCGCACCAAATGGTGGTCGAAAATCTCTGGGGGCTCTCCTTTGCGCGGCCGGTCTCGTACATGCGCGAGTACCTCGACGCGCTCGCTCCGCTGCTGCGCGGTGAGACGATAGACGTGCACGGTGAAAGGGTGACTGCGGTCACGATGGGTCCTCTGGGGCCGAAGGACGTGGCGGTGCCCAGTCTGCTTGTGGCTGCGCTCGGCACGAAGATGCTCGAACTGGCGGGCACGGTGGCTGACGGCACGTTGCTGTGGATGACGGGTCGCCAGACCATTGCGACGCACATCGTGCCGACCATTAATGACGCCGCCGAGAGAGCAGGACGTGTCGCGCCGCGCGTGGTGTGCTCGCTGCCCATCGTGGTCACCGACGACGCGAGCGGCGCGAAGGAACGAGTCAACACCGAGTACGCGCTCTACGCGACGTTGCCCAGTTACGCCGCGATGTTGGAGCGCGAAGGAACGAAGGATCCGGCGGGTGCGAGCCTCATTGGCACGAGGGAGCAGGTGCTCGAGCAACTCCACGAACTGGCCGATTCGGGGGTGACTGAGTTCTCCGGCGCGCCCTCGGGCACCAAAGACGAAAGCGATGCGGCGATTCAACTTCTTCTTGACTTTCAACGGGGGGCGTAGGCTTCACATCCGAGCAATTTTCCGCATTAGTAAAATCGTGTAACGAGGTGAATTTAATCCATGGCTGTCGCCGCTTCTCTACTTTCCATTGCGTTGTTCCTGGCCTTTGCGTCGGCCGGTGCTCAAAAACTGGTTTTCAATCCCGCGATGTCTCGCATCGCCGATCGTCTGGGTTACTCGCGTAGCGCGTATCGGCGCATTGGCCTCCTCGAAGTCGTCGGCGCCATTGCGCTATTGGCGGGTCTCGTGGCGAAGGGCACGACCGCTCTGGCGATATTGAATGAGGCGGCGGCGGGCGCGCTCGCGTTGCTGATGGCTGCGGCGCTCGTCACTCACCTGCGCAAAGGCGACACGGCGAAGTACTTCTCGCCCGCGCTCGTGCTGGGGCTTTTGGCGCTGGTCGAACTGCTCCTGCGCCTGGCCTAGTTCCTAGAACGGCACCTTGGTGTGCTTGAGTTCGTTGAGCGCGCTCTGGTCGCTCATCAACGTCACGAGCGATTCGATCAGGGTGATTGACGCCGTCGGGTCATCGCCCGGCGTCGTCATGTATCGCACGAACGTGGCGTCGCCATCCACCACGAAGGTTGGTACGCCGAAGGCTTCGTAACGCTCGAACTCGCGAAAGCTTTCGCCGATGACTTTGTAGGGACGGCGTGAAGCGACGTCATCGAACACCTGGCGAAGGTCGACTGCGGTCGACTCCAACGCCGCTTTGATTTCGTCGACCGTGACGAGTCGAATGCCACGTTCGTGACGGGCCCGAAAGAGGGCTTCATGGGCGTCGAGGAAGTGTTCGGGCTGTTGGTCGCGAATTGACGTGCTTACCGCTAACGAGAGCAGTTCCGGGTCACGAGTCGGATCGTCCCACACGTCGGGCGCGTCTTCTGGGTAGCCCTGGCTCATCGTCCACGGCACGAAGGTCACGTCAAAGTCAGCGCCCGCGCGCAGTGCGGTAATCACGTGCAGGTGGATGTTCTTTGCGAAGGGGCAGCGGTAGTCGTAGGAGAGTTCAAAACGAAGCATGGGTCCAGCCTAGGAACTATCGAACGGGAACTGGCACGCCTTCGCTGCGACAGAGATCCTTGAACGCGCAAAATCGACAGGCGTGAGACGAGGGAGTTGCTGGAAAGTCCCCGTCTTGGTAGTAGCGGTTGATCTTGGTCCACGCACTGGCGGCCGCTTTGGCGCGGGCACGCACCACGACGTCGCTCACGGGGCGTTCGATGGCCTGGCCATGCGCGACGTACATGAGACGGATGGTGGAAGGTCGCTCGCCGAGTTTTGCTTCGCACAGCGCGGCGTAGAGCTCGGTGTTGGCAAAGGTCTGAGAGTCGTAGTTTCGATTGGGCAACGACCCCGTCTTGTAGTCGACAATCGTGAGCGATCCGTCGCTTGCGCGATCGAGGCGGTCCAAGATGCCTAAGAGCGGCGTCCCGTCGACGTCGACACCAACGCCCAACTCGACGCCCTCGTGGTTGACCGACGTCGGATCTTCCATCTCGAAGTAACTCTGGATGATGCCTTCGGTCTCGGAAAGAAGTTTGGCCAGCACGGCGTCGTCGAGATCGATTTCGATGCGAACGTCGGGCGTCAGAATCTCGTCGATGGCCGGCGCCACGAACCCGCGGGCCCGCTCAATGGTGCGCTCTTCCTTGTCGAGCAGGAATAGGTGCTCAAAGACGTAGTGCACGAATCGCCCTTTGGCACTGGCGTAGGAGGCCGGCTGGGGAAGTCGTTCAATCGAACCGTGCTGGTAGCGGCGCGGACAGGTCTGAAAGTCTGAGAGGCGCGACGGCGAGAGCGATTTCGGAAGCGGTTGTTCGAAGGCCATGGAATCAGGTTAAGACCTCGCTGTGACGTGTCGCCTCGGCGACAGCGACAACAATGGAGTCATGGCTCGCGAAACAACGGTTACTCGTCACGGTCGGATTGTTCGTTCGAAGTCGTGGAACGGGGTGGGCTACGGCGACGTCGTGGTCGTGAACGGCGAGAAGGAGCGTCGTCGGCACTGGACCTTCGTCGCGTTCGTCGTCAACGAGGCGACTGGTGACGAGTGGATTGAGGTACGCGGAGGAAGGACGGGCGAGTCGAAAGGCCGCTCGTTTCGCCCGGAGATGATTTTTCCTCAGGGCGCGCGCAAGGGATCCCGGGTAGTGGGCCCCTCGCTCGCTAGTGCTCCGCAGCTAGCGCTGAAGTTCGCATAGGGGCCGCATGATCCGATTGATCGCTGCCGTTGATGATCACCTAGGCATCGCCAACGAACACGGCATTCCCTGGCAGGGCATGATTCCTACGGATACAAAGTATTTTGAGGATCAGACCGTCAACGGCATCATTCTGATGGGCTTTCAGACGTACCAGGAGTTTGATAAGCCGCTGCATGACCGCGATAACTACGTTCTCACTTGCCCCAATACGGCTGAACTGCGAAGCGGGTTCGATGGCGTATCCGATCTCTCAGAGTTTTTCGCGCAGTACGCGAATCAGCTGGTGTGGGTCATCGGCGGGGCCGCACTCTTCGCGCACTCCCTGGCGAGAGCTGACCAGTTGTTTATCACGCGGCTCGATGCAGATTTTCATTGCACCAAATTTTTTCCAAAATTCGATGACGCCTTTGAGTTAGTGAGCGTAGATGGGCCACACGAAGGGAGTGGAATCTCGTTTCGCTTCGAGATTTGGCAACGTTCTGATTGAGCACTAAGCCGTCATCCAGGCGACATCGCCGGACAACCAACTGAGCCGGCGCTAATGGTGAGAAGTGTCACCTTCGTCGCCGACGCTTGGTTCGGTTCGCTCGACAGGTAGCCGCGAATCGTTCCGGACTTTGTGACCGCCGCGTACACGCCGTTTTGCGCACCGTTCGTCGAGAACTCAGATCCGCAGAGCTTCTGCGCTCGCGCCAGGGTGAAGCCCACGCGAAGGCCTTGAGGCGTCGATCCATTGAACGTCGGTTCGGGCTTATCGGTCAGGTAGTTCCCGGTCTGATAGCCATCGAACTTGCCATGGTAGAAGAACGCCGCGAAGTTCGACCAGTAGAGGGCGGCGGAGATCCTGCAGTCACCCTGATTCTCTTTACGCACGCCTCCGTCGGATTTGCCGATCAGTTTCACCAGGGACGCTGCTGCGGCGCTTTGCGTCTCACCGAAACGAACCAATCCGACGGCGTCACCGCTCAAGACGATCGTATTCTTCGGATAAGTAGCGCCCGAGGCAACGTCAACCGCTACGACCGACGCGGCAACGAACGCGGGGAGAATCAGGGCGAGAGTTGGCAGACGTCGCACAGCGGGATTCTGTCACGACTTCAAGCTGGGATCTGCGCAGACGCAGTACTACCAAAATCTCTTTGGAGCGGGTGACGGTGTCTGGTTCCAGGACATAAGCGACACCTGACTTTTTATGTGTCAAGACATAGGAGACAACTCTCAGGAGGTCTCCCATGGACGTCGGGCGCTACTTGGTGGAGGCGCACCTTAAAGAAGGTCGGTCAGTGGCGTCGTTGGCGCGAGACCACGGTTTGCATCGCAGTTGGATCTACAAACTGCTCAAGCGCTACCGCGAAGAGGGTGAAGCCGGTCTCGCGCTCAAGTCGCGTCGACCCCACACCTCGCCGACTCAGGTCAGCCAAGAGCTCGAAGAACGAATCGTTGAACTCCGCAAGGAGTTCCTGGACGTCGGCCTCGACGAGGGGGCCGAGTCGATTCAGACCCAACTCCTCGCTGAGGGGTTCGTGGCTCCTTCGGTGAGTTCGATCTGGCGCGTGCTGCGCCGGCGAGGGTTCGTCACGCCACAACCTCAGAAGCGACCGAAGTCCTCCTACCATCGCTTCGAGGCGGATCTCCCCAACGAGTGCTGGCAGAGCGACATGACCCACTGGGCCCTAGAGGGCGACGCGGGAGCGGAGATCGTGAACTTCCTGGACGATCACTCGCGACTCTGTCTCGCTTCGGTGGCGCTGCCGGTCGCCAAGGTGCTCGACATCATGACCATCTTCCAAACGACCCGCGAGCGCTACGGCACTCCGGCTTCGATGCTGACTGATAATGGCGCGATCTATACCGGCCGCTATCGACGCGGGCGCACGGGCTTTGAGACCGAACTCGAGCGCCTGGGCGTCGTGGCGAAGCACGCCAGTCCCTACCACCCCCAGACCTGCGGGAAGGTCGAGCGTTACCACCAAACCATGAAGAAGTTTCTGCGCAAGCAGCCACCGGCCGCGACGATCAAAGAACTACAGAGTCAGCTCGATTGGTTCACTAACTTCTACAACACCGTCCGCCCCCACCGCGCGCTCGCTCGCCGCACCCCTCAGTCGGTCTACGACGCTCGGGTGAAGGCCCGACCGGGCGACGTGAAGGACGCGACGGCCCACTTTCGTGTGCGCTACGACAAGGTCGACACCAACGGCACCGTCACCCTGCGTTACGGGTCGCGCTTGCTGCACCTCGGCATGGGTCGATGCAACGCCGGTCAAGTGGTGACGATGTTGGTCGCTGACTTAGACGTTCGAGTGCTCAATCCCGAAGGAGTCGTGATGCGACACTTCAAAATTGACCCGAAAAAGAGCTACCAAAGGCCAGTCGGAGACGCTGTGTCTACTATGTTCTGACACAGCGTCTCCGATGTCTTGACACAGGACATTTGGAGCGGGTGACGGGAATCGAACCCGCATGGCCAGCTTGGAAGGCTGGAGCTCTACCATTGAGCTACACCCGCATGTCTCAAGGAGACCGGGAAAACCATTCTACGTGATCCCGTTAGCGTGTCGAGGTGGAAGAATCACTCTTCGATCAAGTAGGCGGTGCACCATTTTTCGTGCAGTTAGTCGAAGCCTTTTACGACTCGGTGGCGAAGGACGAGACCTTGCGCCCGATGTATCCAGACGACTTGAGTGAATCAAGGCGTCATCTGACCCTTTTTCTTATTCAGTACTGGGGAGGGCCCGGAACGTACCAAGCGGAGCGGGGTCACCCTCGCCTTCGGATGCGACACGCACGCTTTCGTATTACCAAGACGACGCGCGACGCGTGGATCTCGGCCATGAACGCGGCGCTATCGAGTGTGCGCGATCAACTGAGCGACGATCAGTTTGACGAGCTGACGGCGTACTTCGACATGGCCGCCACTCAACTTCGCAACGACTGATCACTACGTCGTAGTCGACCTTGACCAATGGCGGCGCCGATTAACACGATCAGTCCACCCACCGGTTCGAACCAGATCAATGGCTCGCGAAGAAAGAGCACGCCGGCGATAACGGCGACGACGGGCGTGAGATAGGTCACCGTGCTCGCAACGGAGCTGCCCGCGGCGGCCAATACTCGGAAGTTCCAGATGTAGGCGAAGCCGGTCCCGAAGACGCCGAGGGCGAGTACGGCAAGGGCTGCCTTGACGGTGACCGAGTGGCCGTTCGTACCGTCGAAGAGGAACGTCGGTGTCAGCGTGAGGGCGGCGAGCATGACCTGTATGGTGGCGAGCGCGATCGGATCGAGTCGTCGAGGAATCACGAAACGTCTCGAGTAGGGAAACGAGAGCCCGTACAGCGTCACCGAGAAGAGAAGCGCCGCGACGGCCCACCAGGGATTGGGCCCAAAGCCCCGCCACACTCCGAGTACTAACAAGACGCCGAGCAGTCCGACCCCAAGACCCACCAACTGGTAGCGCTTCACGGGCTCGTCACGAAACACGACGACGATGAAGAACAGTGAGGTGAGCGGCGTCAGCGCATTGATGATGCCGGCGACGATGGAGGTCGTTCGTGTCTCGGCGACAGCGAAGAGCACGCCGGGGACGACATTCAAACAGAGCGCCACGACCCAGAGATGAAACCACACAACGCCTTCCTTGGGCAGCGCGACGTGGCGTATCGCGGCGATGGCGAGCAAGGTCACCGCGCCGAGCGCGCAGCGCACGAAGGCGACGCCGAAGGGTGTCAGAAAGCCGAGCGAGTCCTTGATGAGAAGAAACGAACAGCCCCATACGACGCCGAGGGCGAGGTAGGTCCCCAGCCAAGAACGCGTCGACGAGGTGGGCATCAACGAAGGATAGGTTCCGCTTGTGACGCAGGCTCCGCGTTTCTTCACGCAGAACTCTTTACGCTAGATGGTATGAGTCGGCGTGTTCTCTGGCGCGAGGGCGAAGTACGAGTGATTTCGGTGACGCCGGTGTCGCGTGGCGTGCTGCGGCCCTTTCTCATTACGTTGACCACGCTGGCGCTGATCATTGAAGCTGCGTCGCGCTACTCATTCATTCATCGCTGGGAGGGCTGGCTCATTCTCGTGCTCGTCGTACCGCTCGCCGTCGTGACCTTGACTCGAACGTGGCGTTGGCGATCGCACAAGGTGCACGTCACGAACGAACGGGTCGTGATCGAAGGGGGGGTGATGCGACACCAACGCACGTCCATTGAAATGCGCGACGTGCACGCTACCCGAGTCGATCAGCGAATGGGTGAACGACTTGCGCGTCGAGGGTACGTCTACTTAGAAACGATGGCGGGATCGATTCCCGTCGGACTCGTTCGCCACCCCGGTGCACTGTGTCGACTCATTGACGCCGAACGCCTCGGTGGCGAAGATAACTCGATTCCCTTCGATACGGTTTTCACGTACGAAGACCCCGACCCGTATCAACTCGAAGTGCGTCCCGACGAATGGCAGCGCCGACGTTACGAATGAGGGGTCGATAATTCCGATACGGTGAACTCGTGACTAACCGGTACCGCTGCACCGCGTGCGGCAACTTGACTCGCTTTGACGTAGTCGAAACAACGTCGGTTCGCTCGTTTCATCACTACAGCGTGGGCGGCGAGTTGAATATCGAAGAACCCGAGGTCATCGCTCACAGTGTCGAGTCCGTCACGTGCCGCTGGTGTGGCCACGGACGAGGCGTCGAGGTCCTTTCTGAGTCCGAGTAGCGGTGGATCTTCACTCCTTTGACGCGCCGCGTCGACGGCCCGCGCCGCTTCAACTTCGAGGGCGTTCGCTCGAAGGTGATGAAAGAAGCATCGCGGTCACGTCGCCCACGTTGATCGTGGCGATCAAGCCCAACTGCGACGGCTGTCGAGAGTTCGTTCACGGCAGCCTCGAGGAGCTCGCGGGCATCGCGGTTGTCCTGGTGAGCGCCACGAACGGCGACGAGGACTGGAATATCGCTCCACGCGAGATTCTGGTGGCGCCTGATCTGATGAGGGAACTCAAGATTCGATCGGCGCCGTATTACGTGCTCATTGACCCCTCGAGCTCATCGGTGATCGCTGAAGGCTCGCTGTTCTCTCCCGCTCAGGTGGCGAGTGAAGTGGAGCGTTACCTCACTCTTTGAGATGTCACACACGCTTGTCAACGTGTAGTTGTCTGAAATGAGGGTTGCCATGACGAAAGAGATCGAGCTGTCGATTAGCTGTCGCGACTGCGTGCGACGCGGGACACCCGACTGCGCGGACTGCCTCGTGACCTTCGTGCTCGGCGAGGCCCCCGAGGAGTTGGTACTCAGCCAACAGGACGTTGACGTCGTGCAGCTGCTCACCGCCGAGGGGATGCTCCCCACACTCAAGTTCAATCCCGTCAGGCGCTAGTCGGTCACTTCTCGGACCCCAACTAGCGTGGTCCCATGGCCCGCCACCTTTTGGTGACCAATGACTACCCGCCGAAGACCGGAGGTATCCAGGTCTACCTCCACGAACTCTGGCGACGCCTCGAAGACGGACGCGCCGTCGTGCTCACCGCCTCCTCGCATCACGACAGCGCCTTATTTGACGCGAACAGTGAAATCCTCGTTGAACGCGTCGAGACGTCGACGCTCTTCTTGCCCACCCTCAAGGCGTATCGAGCTATCGAGGCGGCGATTCACCGTCACCAACCCGATCTCGTACTGCTCGATCCCGCGTGGCCCCTCGGACTCTTGGGTCCGCGGCTCTCGCGTCCTTACGGCGTGGTGCTGCACGGCGCCGAGGTGACCGTTCCCAGTCGTCTGCCGTTGGTCGCGTCCACCCTTCGACACGTCCTGCGAAACGCCGAGGTGGCGATCTGTGCGGGATCGTATCCCGAAGAGCAAGCGCGGCGCAACGCGGCGGAACGTCTCTGTCCTGTGTTGATGATTCCACCGGGCGTCGACCCGTCGCGCTTTCGTCCACTCGACGCCGTGGAGCGGCGCGAGGCTCGCACCGAATTCAGCCTCGCCCAGGACGAGTTTCTCATCGCGTCGTACTCGCGACTGGTGCCTCGAAAAGGCATGGATACCTTGATTCGAGCGAGCGCGTTGCTCGCCGCCCGCTACGCGAACCTTCGTGTCGTGATCGGCGGTGACGGACGAGATCGCACGCGACTCGAAGCACTCGCTTCGAAACTAAACGCGCCCGTCACGTTCCTCGGTCGCGTGGATGATGCCGCCCAGCCTCGTTGGATTGGCGCGTGCGATCTCATGGTGATGGACTGTCGCAATCGGTGGCTCGGCTTCGAACAAGAGGGCTTCGGCATCGTCTTCGTTGAGGCGGCCGCGTGCGCCCTCGCGCAGATCGCGGGTCGTTCCGGCGGGAGTCACGACGCCGTGCTCGACGGTGTGACAGGCATCGTCCTTGATAATCCGCGGAGTCCCCGGGAGCTCGCGCGAGCGATCGAAGAACTCATGCTCGACGACGAACGCCGTGCTCTCTTCGCGCAGCAAGCCCGAACGATCGCGCTATCGAGGTTCTCGTGGGAGACGCTCGCGGCGGAGCTGTCAAGGGGCCTCGAACCTTTTGATCACTTCAGTATCGCGAGTTCACGCGCCTAAGGTGGGATGACAAGGAGGTGGAGTGGCACAGCGAGCGACGGAGTCGACGGTAGTCAACGCGCCGCCTGAGGTCGTCTACCGCGTCGTCACCGACTTCGAACATTACGTGGACTGGGTCAGCGATCTGAAGAAGATCGACGTCCTTGAGCGCGACGCCGAAGGTCGCCCCCTAGAAGTGGAGTTTCGCGCGGCGGCCTTCGGGCGTTCCACGACCTACGCCCTGCACTACGACTACAGTCGCGCGCCCGAGGTGCTCACCTGGCATCAAACTCGTGGTGACTTGACGGCGTCGCTCAGCGGTCAGTATCGATTCGAACCCCTTCCCGAAGGCACGCGGCTCACTTACGATCTGGAGGTCGAACTACTCGTGCCCATCCCTTCCTTCGTGAAGTCACGGGCGGCCACTCGGATCCAGACCCAGGCCCTTCGCGAGCTGAAGGCTCAAGCGGAAGGTCTGGGATGAGCGACGTCGCCATCGGCGTCGACGTGGGCGGCACGAAAGCGCTAGCACTGCTGGTTGCGCGTGACGGTCGCGTGGTGGGTGAGATGAAGTCCCAGACGCCCCACGATGAGGGTTTCGGAGCCGGTGAGGCAACGACCAAAGTCCTAGTCGAGCAGGTGAACGAGCTCTGCGAGCACCAGGGTCTCGATCCCGCACGGATCCCTATCGGGCTCGGTCTTCCGGGCATGATGCGTCGCGACGGTCATCTCGCCTTCGCGCCCAATCTTCAGACCGCCTCCGGCGCAGACCTCGGCTCGCAGCTGGGTTCGGTTCTCGGGAACTCGAGCGTTTTCTGTGAGAACGACGCGAACTGCGCCGCGCTGGCCGAGCACGAGTGGGGCGCCGGTCGCGGCATACGTGATTTCGTCATGGTGACGCTCGGCACGGGCATCGGCGGCGGCGTCGTGGCCGACGGAGAACTCATACGGGGCCGGAGTGGTTTCGCGGGAGAGATCGGCCACATGGTGGTCGAGGCGCGCGGTGCCGTCTGCCCCTGTGGGGGACGCGGATGCTGGGAGCGCTACGCCTCCGGCGGCGGTTTGAATCGTATGAGTCGCAAGGCGGCCCTCGAAGGACGTCTCGAGACGCTGGTGCAACGAAACGGTGGCGATCCGCGGGCCGTTCGCGCGGAAGACGTCACGGCCGCTGCGGCCGAAGGGTTGGCCGAAGCCGTCGCGCTGATGCGCGAAGTGGGGTGGTGGCTCGCGCAGGGACTCGCGAACTTAGCGGCGATTCTCGATTGCGGACACTTCGTTATCGGCGGAGGGCTCTCGAGCGCTTCGGAACTCGTGCTGCCGGCCGCACGCGAGTACCTGGCCGAACTGGTGGAGGGCTACGACGCTCGTCCCACCATTACCGTGACGACGTCAATGTTCGGCGAACGATCGGGTGCAATGGGTGCGACGCTCGTCGCCTTTGAGGGCGTGTGAAGTTCGGCACACTGGCGGCCAGTGAGTGGTCGCGAATCGACGAGCGAGATGAATGGCGTCGGCCACGCTGACTCACTACGGTTTATAGATGGAGTTTCGCCGCGTCACCGGACTGCCGCCCTACGTCTTCGCGCAGATCAATGGCTTAAAGGCCGAAGCTCGAGCGCACGGTCGTGACGTCATTGATTTTGGTTTTGGCAACCCCGACCTGCCGAGCCCCGACGTGGCGGTGGAGAAACTGGCCGAAGCGGCCCGCCATCCGAAGAATCATCGCTACAGCGCCAGTCGAGGCATTCCGAACCTGCGTCTGGCGATAGCTAATCGCTACAAGATGCTCTTCGACGTGGACCTTGACCCCGAGAGCGAAGTGGTCACGACCATCGGCGCCAAGGAAGGATTCACGCACTTGATGTGGGTCCTGCTCGGACCCGGCGACGCGGCCATCGTGCCGAGTCCGAGCTACCCCATTCACTTGGCCGGTCCGGGCTTCGCCGGAGCGACGGTGATCACCGTACCGATGGTCGATCCCGGCGCGAGCACCAACGACCCGGGCGACGATTTTTTTGCGGGCCTCCTCGACGCCTGGGACCAAGCCGTCGTGAAGCCGCGGGTCATCGTGGTTTCCTTCCCGCATAATCCGACGAGCGCCTGCGTCGACCTCGCTTTCATGGAGCGACTGGTCACCTTCGCACTTGAACACCACGTCGTGGTCTGTCACGACTTCGCCTACGCCGACCTCGGTTTCGACGGGTACCGACCGCCCTCGATTCTCCAGGTCCCTCGCGCAAAGGAGTGCTGCGTCGAGCTCTATACGTTGACGAAATCCTTCTCGATGGCCGGATGGCGTGTCGGCTTTTTGGTCGGCAACGCCGAGATTGTGGCGGCACTCACCAAGTTAAAGAGCTACCTCGACTACGGCACGTTTCAACCGGTGCAGATCGCTGCCATCGTGGCGATGAACGAAGCGGTCGACTACCCCGAGCAGTTGCGCCTCATCTACCAGTCGCGTCGCGACACCTTGATTGACGGACTGCACCGCGTGGGCTGGGACGTGGTGAGCCCGCGCGGATCGATGTTCGTCTGGGCGCCGATTCCCGAGCCCTACTGTGAGATGACCTCACTCGAGTTCTCCACGCTCCTGATTGAAGAGGCCGACGTCGCGACCAGTCCGGGCGTGGGCTTTGGCGAAGGCGGCGACACTCACGTGCGCTTCGCGCTGATCGAAAATGAGATGCGAACCCACCAGGCCGTGCGGAACCTGCGCCGCGCGCTTACGAAGATGGGCTAGGCGTTAAGGGGTACCGGCACCGCCGACGGGCAGCGTGGCCGTTTCAATCCTGCCGCCGGTAACGCTTGCGGTCTTGAAGCGGTCGCTCGTGGGAGCGGTCATGACAAAGAGCGTCCTTCGACCGGCGCCGCCGAACACGCAGGCGAAGGCGTTCTGGCTGGTGACGACTTCGCCAGTAATCTCGCCACCTTCTTTGACGCGAAGACACTTATTCGTCAAGGCATTGGCGAGCCAGATCTGCCCTTCGGCGTCGAGGCACATGCCGTCGGTGGCGACGTAGTCCATCTGGGCGAACACCCGCCGGTTGCTGAGCGCGCCGTCGCCATTCACATCGAAGGCCGTGAGGCGAAAGGCCATCGTCTCGCCGATGATCAGCGTCGAACCATCCGGCGAGATCACGGTACCGTTGGGAAATGCCATGTCGGGCACGACCTGCAACACGTCGCCGTCGGGACTGAGAACCACGAGATTGGTCGTCGGCGGGGGCAAGGCCATTAAGGCAGCGGGACCGAGGTCGCGGAACAAGGCGTCGAGGTCGAAGCCGAAGTTCCCGACGTAACTCACCCCGCCCGTCGAGACGATCATGTCGTTGGCCCAAAAATTGCAGTACGGAGCGATGTCCGCGAAGAGCGAGATAGCGCCGTCGTGCACGCGCATCACCCGCTGATCGGTCATCGACACGAAGAGCAGGTCACCGTTGGGCAGCCAACCGAGGCCCGAAGGTTGCGTCGAGACTGAATGCTCAAGGCGCTCGTCTAGGCCGCTCTCGTCGATCGAGAAGATGCCGTGGCGATAGAAGTCAGAGAACCAGAGGCGCCCTTCGTGCCAGCGTGGGCCCTCACCGAAGGCCAGTCCTTCGCGCAGGACGCGCGCCTCGAAGATATCCATGTTCCCCGTTCAGTTGATTCGAAGGTACTACGACCGCTCGAGAGCTTCTCGCCACGAGTCGTAGCCAACATCCACGAATCGTGGATCGCCGGGCGTGAAGCGTTGTGACGCGCGCCAGCGCTCGGCGAGATCATCGAGCGACGACCAGAGACCGATCTCCAAGCCGGCGACACTGGCCGCGCCGCGCGCCGTTGCTTCGAGGGTGGCACTGCGAAGCACGTCAACGCGCGAGTTCGTCGCTTGGAGCTGCAACAAAAGGTCCATCGCGGCTGCGCCACCGTCGCAGCGCAACTCTCGAACTTCGACGCCACCGTCTCGAAATGCGTCGGTCATCGCGCGCACTTGAAAGGCGAGTGCTTCAACGAGTGCCCGCGCGATATGCCCCTTACCCACGCCACGACTAAGACCGGTGATCGACCCTCGCGCGTCGGGACGCCAAAAGGGAGAACCTAGTCCCGTGAAGGCGGGCACGAACTGCGCGCCCGTTGAGTCATCGACCGACGCGGCGAGGGCTTCGAGGTCGCTCGAGGCCTCGATGAAACCGAGATCGCGCAACCACTGGATCGCCGCGCCCGCGACGAAGGCCGATCCCTCGAGCGCGTAGGACGTAGGGCCAAAGGCGCCTAAGTCCCACGCGACGGTGGTGAGGAGTCCCTCCACGACGGGAGGTACGGCCTCGCCCGCGTTAGCCAAGATGAACGCGCCCGTGCCATAGGTCGCCTTGACGAGGCCCGGCGTGAAACAGGCCTGTCCGAAGAGGGCCGACTGCTGATCGCCGAGAACACCGGTGATCGGGGCGCCGGCCAGTTCTGGCACGACGTCGCCACTCACGAGAGCGAAGGTGCTCGAGGAGGGTCGAACTTCCGCGAGCATGTCGGGTGAAACGCCAAAGAGCATCATCATCTCGGGCGACCAGTCGAGGGTCACCAAATCAAGCAGCGACGTTCGTGAGGCGTTCGACGGCTCGGTGACGAAGGCGCCGCCCTCGACACCACCCGAGAGCGTCCAGAGCAGCCAGGTGTCGATCGTGGCGAAGCTCGGCTCCGTTGCTTCGTCGGCGAGACCTCGCTCGAGCATCCACTTCATTTTGGTGGCCGAGAAATATGAGTCGAGGACGAGTCCCGTCGTCGCGCGCACCCTCGGGCCGTGACCGAGCGCCTCGAGTTCTTGACAGAGCGGCGCGGTACGGCGGTCTTGCCAGACGATGGCGCGTTGAAAGACCTTGCCACGATCCCGGTCGAAGCCGACCGTTGTTTCACGCTGATTCGTCACGCCCAGAGCCGCCACGTGATGCCCTTTGCGCCGTACCCGCGAGGCAACCTCGCGAAGGGTTGAGACCGCGAGTTCGGCGATCTCGAGGGGATCGTGTTCGACTTCGCCGGGGGAGGGGTAGTACTGCGTGAGTTCGCGATAACTCTCCGCGACGACCTCAAGACCCGGTCCAAAAGCGACGGTTCTCACCCCCGTGGTGCCGGCGTCGAGGGCGAGGACGAGCTGCACAGGGGTCAGGCTAGCGAGCGGGGGGTGCTCCAGAATGAGGCGCTGGCTGGTGATTGGAGAGTTGTGAAAAAGTCTTCAAATTAGTAGTTGACATCGTGTAATTACAGTGCTGTAATGACACAGCATCTTGCGACGAGTTGTGGTCCAGCCACTACATCTTGTGGCTAGGGGGGCCAAGAGGCATTAGACTTGATCTCCCTACTCCCGTCGCTAGACGCGCTCTAAGTGTCGGTACCGGATTAGGAAAAGAGAGAGAAATGGCCATCGCACCACAGCGACTCGGAATCGGAATTCGTCGTTTTTTCACCACCGAGGATCGTCACCCCTACGACGAAGTGATCTGGGATCGCCGCGACGCGCGCATCTCAAACTTTCGCGATGGCTCCGTCGCTTTCGAGCAGCTCGACGTGGAAGTTCCTTCCACGTGGTCGTTTAACGCGACGAACATTCTGGCCCAGAAGTACTTCCGCGGCACACTCAATACACCCGAGCGGGAGACCTCTTTGAAGCAGGTCGTTGACCGCATCGCTGACACCATTACCGCGTGGGGTCAAGAGCGCGACTACTTCGTAGACGACGAAGAGTCGGAGGTCTTTCGTGCAGAACTCAAGCACCTTCTCGTTACCCAAAAGGCGGCCTTTAACTCGCCGGTCTGGTTCAACATCGGCGTGAAAGGCGTGCCCCAGCAGGCGAGCGCCTGTTTCATTCTCGCGGTCGAAGACTCGATGCGCTCGATTCTCAACTGGTACACCGAAGAGGGGATCATCTTCAAGGGTGGTTCGGGCGCGGGCGTGAACCTGTCCAAGATTCGCTCCAGCGCCGAAGCGCTCGAAGGTGGGGGCACGGCGAGTGGTCCGGTCTCCTTCATGCGTGGGGCCGACGCCTCGGCTGGCACCATCAAGTCTGGTGGTAAGACTCGTCGCGCGGCGAAGATGGTCATCCTCGACGCGAATCACCCCGACATCGAAGAGTTCATCTGGTGCAAGGCGCACGAAGAGAAGAAGGCTCGCGCACTGCGTGACGCCGGCTTCGACATGGACTTAGACGGTCGTGATATCAACTCGATCCAGTACCAGAACGCCAACAACTCCGTGCGGGTCTCCGATGAGTTCATGGAGGCGGTGCTCGCCGACGGAGACTGGGACTTAACTGCTCGACACGGCAACGCCACCGTACGCACCGTCAAGGCCCGCGACATCTGGCGCCAGATCGCCCGGGCGGCGTGGGAGTGCGCGGACCCCGGCCTGCAGTTCGACTCGACGATCAATAAGTGGCACACGTCGTCCAATACCGATCGCATCAACGGTTCCAATCCGTGCTCGGAGTACATGCACATCGACAACTCGGCGTGCAACTTGGCGAGCATCAACCTGATGAAGTTCCTCGATGATGACGGGCACTTCGAGATCGACGCCTTCAAGGCCGCCGTCGAAGTGATGTTCAGCGCGCAGGAGATTCTCGTCGGCGCCGCCGACTACCCGACCGAAAAGATCGCCGAGAACTCGCGCAAGTTCCGTCAGCTCGGCCTCGGCTACGCCAACTTGGGTGCGCTACTCATGGCGTCGGGTCTCGCGTACGACTCCGACGCGGGACGGGCCTGGGCCGCCGCGATCACCGCCCTGATGACCGGACACGCGTACACGACGAGCGCTCGCACGGCCGGACGCATGGGTCCCCATGAAGGCTTCGCCGAGAACGCCGAGCCGATGATCGAGGTGCTGCGCATGCACCGCGACGCGGCGTACCAGATCAATGAGAATTTGGCTCCCGCGGAGATTCTCCACGCCGCCCAGAGCGCGTGGGAAGAGGCCGTCGACTTAGGCACGCGCCACGGCGTTCGAAACGCTCAGGCTACGGTGCTCGCGCCGACCGGCACGATCGGCCTCTTGATGGACTGCGACACGACCGGTATCGAGCCGGACCTCGGCTTGGTCAAGTTCAAGAAGCTGGTGGGCGGCGGCAACATGGCGATCGTCAATCAGACGGTGCCGCGTGCTCTACGCGTGCTCGGCTACTCGAGTGACGAGGTTGAGGCGATCATTGCTTACATCGACGAGCACAAGACGATCGTGGGTTCGCCGGCCCTAAAGGCCGAGCACCTCCCGGTCTTCGCCTGCTCGATGGGTGACAACACGATCCACTACTCGGGTCACGTGCGCATGATGGGCGCGGTCCAGCCCTTTATTTCAGGCGCCATCTCCAAGACGGTCAACATGCCCGAGGACGCGACGATCGAAGACGTGGAGAACCTCCACCTCGACGCGTGGCGACTCGGCATCAAGGCCGTGGCGATCTACCGAGACAACTGCAAGGTCGGTCAGC
Organism: uncultured Acidimicrobiaceae bacterium; assembly: GCA_963803745.1. GTDB lineage: Bacteria > Actinomycetota > Acidimicrobiia > Acidimicrobiales > RAAP-2 > RAAP-2. The sequence goes on from CAWDNL010000004.1 coordinate 99,746, forward strand.
CGCTCTCGACCGCCACCAAAGGTGGCGTCGGCCAAAGTGCGCCCGATGTCCTAGAGGACGTGGACGCGGCGGAAGTGATCGAGCTCTACGCGCGCATCGACAAGTTGGAAAAAGCGCTCGAACACGCGCGCGACGAAGGCGCCCACGTTGTGGTGGGCGCGGTTCGCGAACGTCTGCCCCGTCGACGCAGGTCCACCACCTTCGCTTTTCGCGTGGCGGACTGCGAAGGCTATGTCACGGTGGGCGAGTACGAAGACGCCCGTCCCGGTGAAGTGTTCATCAAGGTCGCCAAACAAGGTTCGACGCTGGCTGGCATCATGGACGCCTTCTCGATCTCGATCAGCCTGGGTCTGCAACACGGCGTGCCGCTCGCGACCTACGTGAGGAAGTACGCCAACATGAAGTTCGAGCCCTCGGGCATGACCGACGACGGCGACCTTCGAATCGCGACGTCATTGGTGGACTACATCTTTCGGCGCCTGGCGCTGGACTACTTAAGTCCTACGGAGCGTGAAGAACTCGGCGTGCTCTCCACCAGCGAGCGCATTCAGCCGACGTTTCCCGAGATCGACGAGCAGTCGACGCCCACGATCAACCTGCCCGTGCAGCAGTCGCTAATTGATCTCACCGAAAAGCCATCGGGTTCGGACGCATCGCCCGGTTTGATCAGTCGCTCGCCGCAACGTGACGCCCCGATGTGTTACCAGTGCGGTAACTCCATGCAGCGCGCCGGCTCGTGTTACGTGTGCTCGAGTTGTGGCGCGACGAGTGGCTGCTCCTAGGCGACCGACCTCAACTCAGCGCTGGTTGTAGAGCACGCGACAGGACTTACCGTTCGTCAGCGTGATCGTGAAGGTGAAGATGCCGTTGCGCGAGTGCGCTTTCACGCTCACGCGCACAATTAGAACGCTGCCCGTGTCACGTATTACGAGTGCCGTCGTTCCCACGTGGCTGGCAACCCGCGGGCGACCGGAGAAGCCGCTGCCGTCAATGGCGAGCGTGACGGTGCGACCGGCGACGGCGTGACCGCGAACGGCAAACGCCACCGGTCCTAAGGGGATGGTCGTCGTCGTGGGTGGGGGAGTCGCCGCGGTGACCGTCAAGGTAAAGGTAAAGGTTCCGACGTCGCCGTTGGGATCACTGGTGGTGCCGGTTGCCTTATACGTGCCCTTTGTCAGTGTGCTGAGCGCCGTGACGAGACCGCTTGCGCTCACACTGAGATCCGGTGCGCCGGTTGTTTGGACGTAGGTCACGGTGCCCAAGTTGGCACCGACATCCAACTGTTCAGAGAACGTGGAGATACTGCTCGCCGAAACGCTCGCGGCGGTCGGCGTTCGTTGGACGAGTTTGCCTACGGTGAGGGTGAAGGAGTACGAGCCTTCATCGCCGCTGGGGTCACTCACCGTTCCCGTCGCGCTATAGATTCCCGCCGCGAGCGTTCCGCTGGTCGTGACGAGGCCACTTGAACTTACGATCAATGAAGGAGTACCGGTCGCCTGAACGAAGGTGACGGTTCCGGTGTTGCCGGTGACACTGAGCTGGTCACTGAAGCTCGCCGAACCACTGGCCTTGACGTTGGCCACCATGGGCAAACCCTGTAGTAGAACGCCGACCTCAAGCGTGAGACTGAAGGTTCCCAGGTCGCCGTGCGGGTCGCTCGTCGTGCCGTACGCGCTGTAGGTTCCATCGGGCAGCACGCCACTCGTCGTTACGAGACCGCTCGCGCTCACGACCAAGTCCGGCGTGCCGCTTGTTTGCACGTAGGTAACGGCGCCGTCGTTATTGGTGGTGATGAGTTGGTCACTAAAAGTCGCCGAATCGGCCGCGGTCACCGACGTGGTCACCGGAGTACTCAAGAGACCGCAGTCGTAGTCCCCGTCGTAGCTGCCCGAAGGGTACTGGATCATTCCGACGCGAGCCGACGTGAACGACGCCGTCGCGCAGCCCGCCTCCGCCGCGCTCAGCGTGGCGAAGCCGGGAATCCACACGGGCACCGCGGGAAAGTTCGTCGTCGAGGCGTCGGTGATGGCCCGCCACTGTTGCGAGGTCGAATAGACGCCCACGGAGGTGGCGCCAAAACCCTTCAGCGCCGCGATCTCGCCTTTGATCATGGCGGTGTCGTTCGCGTAGGCCGACGCCGTCGGACCGTAGTCCTTTACTTCCCACGCGTTGCCGGTTTCGACGTCGAGCCACCAGGGCGAGTCAATCGCCGCCTGGTTGGGCGAACTCACCTCGTCGCTCAACTCCGCGGTCACGGCGACGCTGAAGGCGTACTTCCCCGCGTTCCAGCCGTAGTCGTACGAACAGGGCACCGTGTTCGCCCCGTGACAGACGTCGGGCGTCGACTGCGAGGTGGGCCACTGTGCGTTGCCGTTCGGTCCGCCGTTTCCGGTATTGACATAGAACGACGGCTGGGAGTTAGCGGCGCTCTTGGCCCAGAAAAGTTCACTGGCGACGCAGTTGTTCGTCGTAAAAGGTTTGCCCCCGTTGACCCCGACCACGCCGAAACCGGGCGAGGCCGGATAGGAAAAACCGCACTGGGGATAACTGATGTCGTAGCCGGTCGAGGTGGGTGAGGGCGTTGACTGCGCGGCAACAGTTACGGCGCTCGCCGTCAACAAGAGAGCGATCGCCACGAACGCGGCCGAGAACTTCTTGGGGGAAGAAATCACGTCAATCCATCCTAGGAGTACCCTTCCTGCAATTTTGGTGCGCTAACTTACAAGGGCCTGTGAGTGGGTATCGACGTCGCAGAATCGTTGATCTTGACCATCTGTACACTTAACGCCAAGCGCCGTCGATGTGCTGAAACGTAGGCGCGATTCAGGTCGATGGAGTCGAATTGCGAACGATCGGCGTCATTTCCTCAGCAGCGAAACTGTTCGGTCTCGTATCGAATCGCCAGGTTGTGCCGGCGCGTGCGCAGATGGCTTTCACGCTCGGTTTTCACATCATCCTCGCGTGCTACGGCATTGCGCTGCCCACGATTGTGCTTCTCGCCGAGTACCTAGCGCTGAAGCGCTCAGATGAAACATTGATGACCCTCGCGCGACGTTGGTCGCAGGCGATGGGGCTCCTCGTCGCCGTCGGCGCGGTAACGGGCACCGTGTTGTCATTCGAGATGGGGCTGCTCTGGCCGGGGCTCATGAGTCGCTACGGAGCGGTACTCGGTTTGCCGTTTGGTTTCGAAGGGATCTTCTTTTTCTTGGAGGCGATCTTCACCGGCATCTATCTCTACGGCTGGCGTCGACTCTCGGGTTGGGCGCACTTCTGGTCGGGCATCCCGGTCGCCTTGAGTGGCATCGCCGGTGCCATCGCAGTGATGGCGGCAAACTCATGGATGAATCAGCCCGGCGGATTCACCTTGCGCCACGGCAAGGTGGTCGCCGTCGACGTGTGGAAGGTGTTCTTCAACCGCGCGGCACTGTATGAGACGCCGCACATGATTCTTGCGGCGTATCTGGTCAGCGGTTTCGGTGTGGCGTCGATCTATGCGGTGGGAATGTTGAAAGGCCGCCGCGATCGCTACCACCGCCTCGGCTTCGCGTTGCCCTTCACGATGGCCGCGCTACTCACGCCGGTGCAGATTTTTGTCGGCGACGTCGCCGCGCGCTCGATCGCCACCGACCAGCCCATCAAATTTGCCGCCATGGAGTACGTCACGCACACCGCTCGTGGCGTGCCGGAGTACGTGGGCGGTGTCTATGAGAACGGCCACGTCTACTTCGGACTCCGACTGCCTGACGTGGACTCGCTTCTGGTGGGGCTGAGCACCAGCGCTCGCGTCGTGGGGCTCGACTCCGTGGCTCCTGACGATCGCCCGCCAGCGTTAACCCTGATCCACCTGTCCTTTGACACCATGGTCGGCCTGGCCTTCTTGCTGCTGGCCGCCGGGCTGTGGGCGTTTCTGAGCTGGCGACGCCACCGCGCCTTACCAGCGCCACGAGCTTTCTGGTGGTTGGCCGCGATCTGTGGACCAGCGGCGTTGGTCGCCATGGAGTGCGGTTGGATCGTCACCGAAGTGGGCCGTCAACCGTGGGTGGTCTATAAATTGCTGCTCACGTCGCAGGCGGCTACGACGAATCATGACGTCATCGCGAGTCTGAGTTTCGTCATCGTCCTCTACGCGATGCTCGGCGTCGCGACCATCGCGATGTTGCGCGTGTTGTCACGGCGCTGGTGGAAGAGTCCCGAGAGCGCGGAGCTCATCGTTCCCTACGGCCCCTCTGACGTTGAAGAGGTGGGAGCGAAAGGCGAAGGCTCATGATTGTCGCAGTGAGTTGCGTACTGCTCTTCGCCCTCACTCTCTACGCCCTCTTCGGGGGAGCGGACTTCGGCGGCGGACTGTGGGACTTGGTGGCCGGCGGCGATCGTCGCGGTCGCGCGCCGAGAAAGTTGATCGATGAGTCGATCACGCCAGTGTGGGAGGCGAACCACGTCTGGCTCATCTTCGCGCTCGTAATTTTCTGGACCGCATTTCCTGGAGCCTTCGCCGCCGTCATGACGGCTGCCGCGATTCCGCTGTGGCTCGCGGTCTTCGGGATCGTGCTGCGAGGCGCGGGCTTCGCCTTTCGCAAAGAGTCAGAGACGCTGCGCTGGCAGCGCCTTCTCGGTGCGACGTTCGCGTTCTCCTCTTTGGTTACGCCATTCTTCATGGGCACCGTCATCGGCTCGATCGTCGCGGGAAAAATCTCACCGAACGCGCGTCACGCGAGTCTCGGAGTCTGGACAAGTCCTACCTCGCTGCTGATGGGCGCGCTCTTTGTGGTCGTATGCGCTTATTTGGCCGCGATCTTCTTAACGAGAGAAGCGAGGCGACGACACGACGAGAGCATGCTGCTCTATTTCTCGCGACGGGCCGAAGTTGCCGCCGTGGTTGCCGGACTTCTCTCGCTGAGCACACTGCTCGAGCTACGCCACGCAAATCCCGTATTTTTCCACGGGCTCACCCATCGCGCCTTGGCGTTGGTCGTCGTTGCCGCACTCTGCGGTGTCGTGGCCCTCGCGTTGTTGGCCCGTCAACAGGCCACAGGCTTACGCCTCATCGCCGCGATCGGGGTGGTGTGCGTGGTATGGGGATGGGGCGTGGCGCAGTATCCGCTCCTCTTGCCGGGAACGTCGCTGACCTTGGCCGACGGCGCCGCGCCGAGAGCCACCTTGGAGGCGATCGTCGTGCTCTTCGTGACGGCGCTGGTGCTCGTGGTACCGTCCTTCGTCATCCTGTTCACCCTGCAGGGTCGCCAGCTGTTGTCGTCCGAAGAGACGAAGTAACGCTCGCGGATTAAGGCTGATTGTGGCGTGGTGTCGGGCGTCGCGCTTTGGTGGTCTCATCGCGCTTCACGTTGTTGAGAGATCCTGAGATCGGCCGAGCAACGTTTCGATACGTGTGGTATAGATACGACGGCAAATCTATGGAGGAGGGGCCGCCTCAGCGCCGCGGTGCTGTGAGCGGGAGAAACGCACCGGGGATCGCGACGATGCCCGGCGACGGCGGCGTCTTAGTTATCTATCGATGGGAGAGACATGGCTGCATTTGATTGGAAAAAGTTGTCCACCGGTGATCGGGTTATTTCGATCACGGCGCTGGTAGCGCTCATCTCGCTCTTTTTACCGTGGTACAGCTGGAGCGGGGGAGGCTATAGCTTCTCGGTCGGCGCCTTTAGCACGGGATATGGCTGGCTGGGGGCGTTGCTCGTCGTCTTAGCGGGCGTCTACGTGGTGATGCTGCGCTCGGGCTCGAACATGCCCAAGACGAGCGTGGGACCGGCCGTGATTGTGCTCGGGGCGTCGTTGATCGGCACCCTCATTGTGATTCTTCGCTGGGTCACGCTGCCCCGGGGCAGCTACGGCGTCGCGGGCTCGGGCTTTAGCTACGGTCCGGGCTTCGGACTCATCCTGGCGCTCATAGCCTGCGTCGTGCAAGCGGTCTTTGCGATACGAATGTTTCGAAGCTCCGGCGAAGCACTGCCCTGGGCCAACAAGTAGAGCGACTACTTCGTCGCGTCTACAAGTTTCTTTATTTGGGAGTAGACCCCAGCGAGGTTGGTGCCGCCCAAAGTAGGCGAGATGGCCACGCCCTTTTGGTAGACCCGTGCGTAAGGACACCCGCCGAGTTGGAACATGACCTTGGTGAAGGGAGTCGCCTTCGCGCTCGTGGAGAAACTCACCCACGAGGGAATCATCATGTCGTCGGGGCAGGCTCCGCGGATATGAGTTAGTGGCAACGAGTTGATCAGCGCCCGCACTTGGGCGATGACCTTCAAGTTGGTGACCGTGACTTCACCGTTCGAGGTGGTGACCGGTAGTGAGACGATCGAAGAGTCAAAGTACAGAACCTTGGCGCCGGCGGGCACGAGGTCGCCGGGCGGCTTGGTGCTCGCCGCGGCCAGTGAAGTGCCAACGACGAGGAGAGCCGCGCTGAGCGCGAGCGCGCTGGGAACACGAACAAAACGAGACGATCTCTTCATCGTTTACTCCCTTCTCCGCTGACTAGTTCCTGTCACGGAGAGCCACGCTTTTACCGAGAACTTCATTTTGGAGCCCTCGATGAAGCGCGGTGTTTCGCTGCAATAGTTGCAATTCCATGGTAGGTCGCTTCGAGTGGAATGCCTCGTCGGGGTTGGTGAACCCGATACTCTCTCTACGAGCGAAGGAGGGCCATGCCCGAGAGTTCCGTGCGATTAGAGCGCTTCATCGGTGTCGACCTCGCGGCCTCTCCGGCGCGTACCGGCGCGGCGCTGATCACTCTCGTGGGCGGCGGGCCCACGCGCCGGGCCGAAGCGTCACTGGTCGGTGAAAACTTCGTCGCCGACAACGACGCTCTTATCGCTCTCGTCGACGCCAACACCGTGGTGGGTCTCGACGCGCCGCTGGGCTGGCCCGATGACTTCGTCCGTGCGGTCACCGCGCACCATTCGTTCGAACCGTGGCCCCACGTGCCTGACGAAAAGCGACCGCGAGAGAGCCTTCGACATCGCCGAAGCGACCTCTTCGTTCGCTCCCTCGAACTTGGCTCGATCCCGCTCTCGGTCTCTTCTGATCTCATCGGCGTCGTGGCGATGCGCGCCGCGCTGTTGCAGTCTGCGTGGGCAGCGCCGTGGGGCCGCCTCGAGCCGCGTGACGGCAGCGGCCGACTCGTCGAGACCTACCCGGCGGCGGCGTTGCGGTCGTGGAAGTTCCTGAAGCGCCGTGGCGATGTCTACAAGGGCGGTTCGAAGAGGGAGCGCGATCGCGAAAGCTCCGAACGAGCTCGCATGCTCGCCGAGATCGAGACAGCCAGTGCGACCTGGCTCAAGGTTGACGCGGCACTTCGCGAGGAGGCGCGTCTCTCCGATCACGTCTTTGATGCTTTTATCAGCGCGCTGACGGCGTTGGCTACGAAAGCGAAACTGACGTACCCACCGTCTGTCAGTGACGAGGACGCGGCGCTACGCGAAGGTTGGATTCACGTGCCCCGCGGTTTGTTCACCGATCTCGCCGACGCCGTGCCCCTGCTCTAATCCTCAGACGCCCAACACCTTCCGCCACGTGACGATGCCACCCGTCGGGTAGGCGCCGAGTGATTCATTGACCGCGATCATCGCCGTGTTCAACACGTTGTTGGAGGTGATGATTCTCTTCGTCTTGTACTTGCCGTCCACCAAGAGTCGCATGGTCGCGATCTTGAGCAGTCCGCCGAGGTACTGACCGCGATGGGCTCGCACCACCAGGGTGTCCCACTGGTAGGCGATCTCGGGCCGCTCTCGCGAGACCGTTAACTCGCTAAAACCAACGACCTCGCCGCTCGAGCGATCGCGGGCCACCGCGACCAGGAGGTCTCGTCCCATCGCGTGAGCTCGCTGCTCGTGCAGGCGCACGCGGTGTTCGTCCCAGTGCTCGGGCTCTGAACCAAAACCCGAGTCGGGTAGCTCGACGGGCATGATGGCCATCAGCTTCGCGCGAGCCTTGAGGAGATCTGACGGCGTGGCGTCGCGCCAGTAGAGAATGTCGTAGGCCGCGGCCTTCGGTGACCAGGTTTCCGAGAGCCGATCAAGCTCGCCGTCGGGACGTGGCCAGTCGATCTCTCGTATCGCGTTCTCCTCGACCACCTCGTAGCCGTTGAGAGGAGCGAACGCTCGATTGGGACCGCTGCCGCGTTCGTGGGTGTCCTCGACGACCCAAAAGAGCAGTGAAGAACGATTGAGCTCTCGCGCCGTCGTCTCTAACTGGGCCAGCATTGCCGAGCCGTATCCCTTGCGACGCTCGGGGGGATCGACGAAGAGGTCGCCGCGAATCCAGCCCAGGTTGTCGTCGCGCGAGAGTTCGAGGGCGCCGACGCCGACGTAGGTGGTGCCTTCACCCCAGGCGAAGAGTTGGTGATAGTTGGGGGCCATTTCGTCGGTGGCCCGAGCGAGCCACTCCTGGGCCAGCCAGCCTTCGTCTCGCCCCTGATCGCGATCGAGTTCGGCGCGGTGCAGTACCTCGAACCACGCTTGGAACTCCTCGTCGTTTCGAGGATCGATGCGAAGGTAGTTCACAACTAAAAACTAGTGAACAAAACCTCTACAGCGCGGTTTCTACTCGACCGTCGGCGCTCGCACTGATGTGTCGACGCAGGTTCATCATCATCGCGCCACCCACGAGGGCAGTGAGTCCCGTGCCGAGCGGCCACCAGTTACCGGCGTGCGAGCTGTAGTACAGGGCCGTGATGGCGGGCGCGAGCGTACCCGTAATTCCCCAGGAGAGCATCGCCGCCGCGTTGTAGCGCCCGCGCAGATGCTCCGGTGCGATGTCGTTGACGATGGCCGAACCAACGGGTTGGAGCATCGTCTCGCCGATGGCGAAGACGATCATCGCGAGACAGAGCATGGCGATGGACGCTGCCGCGGGGAGGGCGAGCGTCGATTCGAGGATGATCCAGAAGATGAACCAGCAACCTGCCGCGACACCGAGCACGCGCGTGCGGCTCTTGCCCTCGATGCGGTTGAGCACCCAGAGTTGACAGAGCACGATGGTCGAAGTGTTGAAGAAGAAGATGACCCCGATGGCGTGCACGGAGATCTTTAGGTTGTTGACGACGAAGAGGCTGAGTCCGGCGTCGAGCGAACCGTACCCGCCGATCATGAGAAAGACCGACGCCACAACGTATCGAACCATTCGCCCGTCACGTGACACCTCACGCCAACCCTGGGCACTCATGGCGGCGTCGTCACGGTGCTCTTTGATGGGTCCACCGTGGTGACGCAGCGTCACGTAGGAGAGTCCGGCGATCAGCGAGAAGGCCGCGTCAGAGATGTAGAGCATGACGAACGTGTCAGGATGCGACAAGTCGACGACGCTGGCCGAGACGAGTGCGCCAAAGCCGATGCCGAGATTTACCAACATGAAGTTGACGCCGAAAGCGCGCTGACGGAGCTCGGGGGCGACGAGTCGGCTCAGCATGGTGCTCATCGCACCCCAGGCTGCGCCGGCGAAAAGAGCAAGCAACACCGCCGCGAGGATGGCCTGTTCGTGCGTGTGTGCGAGCGCCCAGAGGACCACCGCTACGGCCTCGGCCCCGTACGCGAAGACGATTACCCGAAATGGTCCGAGGCGATCGGTGAGCGACCCCCAGATCGGAGTTGTCGAGAGGCCGATGATGGCCGAAAGCGCGAGGAGCAACGTCGAGAAGCTCGTTGAGAAGTGGCGCACGTCGTGCAGGTACACCACGAAGAGCGAGAGCGTGAGACCGTTTCCGAAGCATCCGATGAACGTGCAGATGAAAAAACGGCGCAGCGGGCCGCGTATCGATGATCGAAATTCGACCGGCACGAGGGTCTCTAAGAGTTTCACAGGGTTACCAGGCTACTTACGACTCTTTGTGCGAGCGATCACATGTCATCGAAATGTCAATTGAGGAACAGAGTTAGAGTTGGGGTGATGGCGCTTCGCGCTGACGGAGAGGTATCACCACGTGAGCACCCGATTGGCCAAGAGCCGCGTTGACCTTCTCGAAGAGATCACGCCTGACGTGGAACGCCTCTACAACCGCCACATGGATGCGCCGCGCCTGTGGTATCCGCACGAGCAGATCAACTGGGGCGAGGGCGAGGACTTCGGAGAACACCCCTGGGCGCCCGAGCAGTACCCCCTCGGCGACGGAGTACGTAGTTCGATTTACGTGAACCTCCTGACTGAGGACAATCTGCCCTATTACACGGACTCAATTCTCGAGCACGCGCCCAAGGGACATCCGATCCGGGAGTGGACGTGTCAGTGGACGATGGAGGAGAACCGCCACGCGATGGTCATGCGTGACTGGGTGCACATCAGTCGCTGCATCGATCCCAAGATGCTCGAAGATGGCCGGCGCGTGCAGATGCAAAAGGGCGAGGTACCGCACCCCGCCACATTCGCCGAACTGATTGCCTACGTCTCGTTTCAGGAACGCGCCACGCAGATCGCCCATCGCAATACGGGTGCGAAACTGCCCAAGAACGACAAGATCGGTCGCAACATCCTCGGTCTCGTGGCGGGTGACGAGACCAAGCACTACCTCTTCTACCGCGACCTCACGCTGGCGGCCTTTGCGATCGATCCCTCCGCGATGATGATCGCGGTCTCGAAGCAGGTGAGCACCTTCGCCATGCCCGGTACGGGAATTCCCAGTTTCACGCGCCACGCGGTGCGCATCGCCAAAGAGGGGATCTACGGACTCGGCCAGTACCTGGGCGACGTGCTCACGCCGGTGCTGAGCCTCTGGGACATCGAACACCTGAAAGGCCTCACCAAAGAGGCCGAAATCGCGCGCGTGGATCTGGTGAACGTGAAGGCGAAGATCACCGAATCTGTCGATCGCATGGCCCAGAAGGCCTCGCTGATCAAGTCGACAATCGGCGCTTCGCGCTAGTCACTCCTTAGTATTCGCCACCTTGCGGATGTAGTCCTCGAAGGCTTTCTGCTGCATTTGGGCAGCTTGAAGACTTCGTTCGTGCATGGATCCGCCTCGTACGACCACGTAGACGAGCGTGCCGATGAGGGGCAGTACGAACATGAAGATCAGCCAGAGAGCCTTCGCCGGTCCGCTGAGGTCGTGACTACGAAAAATGTCGAACACGATGTGAAAGACCAAGATGATCCAAAAAATCAACAACACGAAGTACAACGTCGAGACAAACACGTCAAGTAGGGGATAGTTCGAAGCCAACACGGCGGTCCTTTCGTAGATGCTTAGAGCGAAGTGTAGGGTCTTTGACCCTCGTTAAGAAAGTGCTGATCCTCGTTTCAATGTGCACGTGCGTCGCGGCGAATCTGGCATTCTGGAGGTAGCGAGCTCGACGCGGTAGTCACGACGACACGGGGGTAGGCAGTGCGCAGTTTTAGCGAAGCGACGGCGGAGGTCTCCGCGCCGGGGCAGCCCTTCGAGGTCATCGAGGTCGAGCACGACGGGGTATCCAATCGCGTCTTTAAGAACTCGCCCGCCACGGTTCGTGAGTTCTTTGACCTGGCCCGCGGCGTCGAGGGCACGTTTCTCGTCTACGAAGATGAGGAGTGGTCCTTCGCCGAGGTCATGGCCGAGGTCGACGCGCTGAGTTACGCCCTTGTGCACCACTACGGACTTAAAAAGGGCGACCGCGTCGGCATTGCCATGCGCAACTACCCCGAGTGGGTGATCTCCTTCGCCGCCATTATCTCAGTAGGCCTGGTCTCGGTGTCGCTCAACGCGTGGTGGACGGAGGATGAGTTGGACTACGCCATTCGCGACTCGCGACTCTCCCTCCTCATCGGCGACAGCGAGCGAATTGTGCGCGCCAGTGCGCCCTGTGAGCGCGCCGGCGCACGACTGCTGGGCGTGCGGCTGGATGAGAAGACGCGCTATTTCGAGGGCGTCGAGCGCTGGGCGGAGGTCGTGGTGCGCGGCGTCGCGATGCCCGAAGCGGACCTTGATGCGTACAGCGACGCGACGATTCTCTACACCTCGGGCACCACGGGCTTTCCTAAAGGCGCGGTCTCGACCCACGGGGCGATCTGTCAAGCGATCATGGCCTTCTCCGCGGGTGCCGCGGTTCAAGCGGCCAGACGCGACGAAAAGGAGATGGGCAGCGGTCTCACTCCGTGCTTCATCTTGATCGTGCCGCTCTTTCACGTCACAGGATGCATTCCCGTGATGATGTCGTGCTTCTCCTGGCACTTCAAACTCGTGATGATGTACAGGTGGGATCCCGAGCGCGCGCTCGAGCTCATCGAGCGCCATCGGGTGACGAACTTCGTCGGCGTACCGACTCAGGCGTGGGACCTGATGGAGTCGCCGAGCTTTGGCAAGTACGACACGTCGTCGCTGAGCGCCGTCGGCGGAGGCGGCGCGCCGGCGCCACCCACGTTGGTCGCGCGTGTGGAGCACGCCTTCACCAGAGGACGGCCCAACCTCGGCTACGGCATGACTGAATCGAACGCCTACGGTCCAGGGAACTTCGGCGACGACTACGTCACGCATCCCACGTCCACCGGTCGCGTGCCGACCATCGTGATGGACGTCGACGTGCGAGACGAGTCGAGCCACTCACTGGCCAAGGGCACTAGTGGTGAGATCTGGTTGAAGTCGCCTACGTTGATTCGTGGCTACTGGGAACGCCCAGTGGAGACCGCCGAGGTGATCGTCAAGGGCTGGCTGCGAACTGGTGATTTAGGTCACATCAGTGACGAGGGCTTTCTCTACGTTGAAGACCGGGCGAAAGACATGATCATTCGTGCCGGAGAGAACGTCTACTCGGCCCAAGTCGAATCGGCGATCTATGAGAATCCGGCGGTTTACGAAGCGGCCGTCTTCGGTCTGGCGAACGAACGTCTCGGCGAAGAGGTCGCGGCGGCCGTCATGGTACGAGATGGGATGACGCTGACAGCCGAAGAGCTTCAGAAGTTTCTCTCGACCCGTTTGGCCGCGTACATGATTCCTTCGCGCGTGGCCTTTACCAGGGACCCGCTGCCGCGCAATCCCGCGGGCAAGCTCATGAAGCGAGAGATGCCGGCGCTTTATTTCTCGAGCGCGACCTGAATCGCCCGTAGAGCGTATTCGGCGACGTTGACGTCGTCGAGTTCTCGCACGTTGAACCACTGGGCCTGATCGGTCGTGCCCACGGCCTCATCGCGGAGTCGGCCTCCGTCTTGCGTCACGGTGTAGAGCACCCTCACGGTGTGAATGCGATCTCCGTTTGGGCGCCGACGAACGTCACTGGCGACGTCGAGCAACACCGGGTCTCTGACGGACAGGCCGGTCTCTTCATGAAATTCGCGCAACAACGTCTCTTCGGGCGACTCGCCGAAGTCAATTCCCCCGCCCGGCAACCACCACAGTGGCGGGTTAATCAGTGGGCTGCTCGAACGCACTAACAGCACTTCCTCGCCGCGTATCAGGATGCCATAAGCCCTCACGCTGGTGTGCTGCTTGCTCATTGGTCCTGTCCTCTCTCGAACTACTGGTTCGCCGGGAGACGCGGACCCAGGAGGAACGCCGAACGACACTCCTCGCTGCAGAAATAGTAGGTCACGCCATTGGGGCCGAGCGCGCTCGGCGAGCCGCGAGGGTCCACGTGCATCGAACAGACCGGATCGACGGCTTCGAAGTCGGGTTCGTCGTGGTCGTGTTCGAAGCGCCGTTGACAGGACGGCGAGCAGAAGTAGTAGGTCGTGCCATTTCGTAGGGACATGGCGGCCGGTGAGGTGGTGTCAACGGCCATGCCGCAGACGGGGTCCTTCGCCAAGAGGGCGTCGTAGAGTCCCCGCCGCGCGAGCCACCACGCGCCAAAGAGGACCATGGTGGCGAGCACATTGAGAACGAGCGTGACACCAAGAGGAAACTCACCGTCGAGAACACGCACGTGGTGACTCGTGGGCGCCAGACGAATGAGATGAAAGAGTCCGTCCACTACGAGACCGGCCGTGCTCATCGTGAACCACAGCAGCACGAAGAGTCGCCAGGCCGAGCTCGTGCCGTAGTAGCGACGGTAGATCGCGAGCAGGGGCAGCGTGATGAGATCAGCGAAGATGAATGCGATGACCCCACCGAAGGCGACGCCGTTCGACCAGAGAGCGGCGGCGAGGGGGATATTGCCGATCGAGCAGACGAAGGCGACGACCGCGACGAGCGGCGCCAGCAGCACGTTCTCGAGCACGGTCCACACTCCGTGGCCGCTCCAGAACAGATGGCGCCACCACGAGGTCGGTACGTGCACGGCGAGAAAACCGGCCACGACGAAGCCCGCGAGAAGCTCGGTTCGCAACATCGTGAGATCGCCGATCGAGTAGCGCGCCGCCGATGATAGGTGTTGTCGATCGAGTCGCTGGCGCCACGTTGACGAGGTCGTTCGTTCTTCGGGCGGAGCATCCTCGAGCACGCGCACTTTCAGTCGCTGCTGTCGGCGCGCGTTGAACATTACGCGGGTCGTCAAGGCGAGGAGTACCACCATCACAAAGCCACCCAGTAGTTGAGCAAGTACGAATCTCCAACCGAGCAAGAGATAGAGCAAGACACCCAGTTCAATCACCAGGTTGGTCGAGGCGACCATGAAGATAACGGCGTTGCTCCACGACGCCCCGCGTGCAAAAAGCGCCCTCGACACCGCGCTGGCGGCGTAGCTGCACGAAGAAGAGATGACGCCCAGCATCGTTGCCTTCGCTACCGAAGAGGGCGATGAGGCGCCGAGCGAGGCGCGCAGCGATTCGCGGGGCAACAGGCTCTGAATGAGACCCGACAGCATGAAGCCGAGTACCAGCGGCCACCACGTCATCCAGATCATGGCCAGTGCCTCTTTGAAGCCGACAGCGAACCAGTGGACGAAGGCGGGCGTGGCGCCGATCATTCCTTAGCGGGTTCGGGGGAACCCGAGGTCAATCTGTGACTCTGAGGGTTGAGGCCAACGGGTGGTCACTACTTTGGCCCGGGTGTAGAAGTTGAAGCCCTCGGGACCGTAGATGTGGGCGTCACCGAAGAGCGAGTCCTTCCAGCCGCCAAAGGAGTAGGCCGAGATCGGTACGGGAATCGGCACGTTCACGCCGATCATGCCGATGTGCACTTGGCGCGAAAAGAGTCTCGCCGCGTTCCCATCGCGGGTGAATATGGCCACGCCGTTGCCGTAGGGGTTGGCGTTCACCATCTGAATGGCGTCATTAAAGGTCGCCACGCGAGCGACGCCTAAGACGGGACCAAAGATTTCGTCGTCGTAGGCTTTCGTCCCAGGTCGTACGCCATCGAGCAGGCTCGGCCCCACGTAGAAACCCTCCTCACGTTGGAGCGTCGTGCCGTCGCGTACGACGTCGATGTTGTCCTCGTGGGCCGTGGTGACGTAACTCGCCACGCGGTCGCGGTGCTCCTTGGTGATCAGTGGTCCAAAGTCGCTTGTCGGATCGTCACCGGGACCGACCTTCAACTTGTCGAGGCGCTCGACGATCTTCTCAATCAGGGGCGCCGCAACGTCGCCCACCGCCACGACCACGCTGATCGCCATGCAGCGCTCTCCCGCCGAGCCGTAGCCGGCGTTGATGGCCGCGTCCGCCGCGACGTCAAGGTCGGCGTCAGCCAAGACGACCATGTGATTCTTCGCACCGCCCAGGGCTTGTACTCGCTTGTGGTGCTTGGTCGCGCTTTCGTGCACCGTGCGCGCCACGGGCGTCGACCCCACGAAGCTGACGGCGTCCACACCGGGGTGTACAAGCAGGGACTGCACCGTGGTCGCGTCGCCCTGGAGCACGTTGAAGACGCCATCGGGCAGACCGGCCTCTTGAAAGAGCTCGGCCAAGCGCACCGAGACCGACGGGTCTCGTTCGGAGGGCTTCAATATAACGACATTGCCACTGGCGATCGCGTTGGCGCTCATCCACAGGGGCACCATGATGGGGAAGTTGAAGGGCGTCACCGCGACGACCACCCCGACGGGTTCGCGCGTGGAGTGTACGTCAACCCCGTCGGCCACTTGGTCGGAGAATCCGCCCTTGAGGTGTTCGATTAATCCGCAGGCGTACTCGACATTTTCAAGTCCCCGCGCAATCTCACCGCGCGCGTCGCTCAACGTTTTGCCGTGTTCGGCGCTGATGATCGCGGCGAGCTCGTCGGTGTGATCAACCAAGAGCTGACGCAGCGTAAAGAGAATGTTGGTGCGTCGAGAAAGTGACGACGTGCCCCACTCGTTGGCGGCACTGCGAGCTCCGTCAACGACTTCGTTGATGAAGCTTGGCGTGGGGACGGGAACCGTCGCGACGACTTCGCCCGTCGCGGGATTAAAAACGTTCGAGTGACCGGGCGCGTCGACTCGCGCGCCCTTGATGAAGTGGGGAACTGTTCTCATATCGGAACCTCTTTCGCTACGTCAATCTACTGGTGAAGAGCCCTTTGCCCGTTAGAGTTATCCCATGAACCCAGCCGACGAAGGTCGCGCACTTCGCGCTGCGGCGTCGGTGGAGCCACTGGGTCCGGGGCTCTTTTCTGCCCATCTTTCACCGTTATACACCGTGATGGGACATCCACACGGGGGCTACCTGCAGTGCGTCATCGCGAGTGGTGCCCTGGCCGGAGCTATCGAACGGGGATCCCCGCACCTTCACGCCACGGCGGTGAGCACGAACTTCGTCAACGCCCCCCAAGTGGGAGCGGCGGAGGTGCACGTGGACGTTCGTCGCGTAGGCCGAGGCGTCTCCTTCGCGCACGTGTCGCTCTCTCAAAAGGGCGCGCTCGCTACCGAGTCCGTCGTGACCTTGGGAACTCTTCGCGACGAGTCCACGATTCGCTATCAGGGTGTGCGGGTGACTGACGTGCCACCACTGGCCAAGGCTCGCCCCGTGACGGCGGCCGAGGAGATCAACATCCGCAGTGTGGTTGACCTTCGACTCGATCCCGCGGTGACAGGGTGGTGGGACGGACAACTTTCGAGCACCGCCGAGGTGCGTGGTTGGCTCCGTCTCGACGATGGCGAAGGGGTATGGGACGCCGCGAGCCTCCTCTTTGCCGGTGACGCATTTCCCCCGGCAACCATGCCCCTTGGCTCCTCGGGTTGGGTGCCGACGATGCAACTGACGTCGTACGTGCGACGCGTTCCCACGAGTGAGTGGCTGCGAGGGCGTCAGTGGGCCGTCGTCATCGCCGACGGACTCGTCGACGAGCGCTGTGAGCTCTTCGACGACAGCGGTCAGTTGGTCGCCTCGTCGTCGCAGTTAGCCATGGTACGCCTGCCGGGCGGTAATTAGGACGTGTCGGTTGGTCCGAGGACCAACGGTGACGGGTCCTTAAGCGTTCAACCACGTCTCACCATTCCCGCTGAAGAGATCGAACTCCGTGTCACCACCTCGGGCGGCCCCGGAGGACAGCACGCTAATCGCTCGTTCACGCGCGTGGTCGCGTCCTTTCACGTGGCGGAGTCGAACATCCTGAGTGATGAGCAAAAGGTACGCGTCGAAGGGGCGTACGGCTCGGTGGTTCGCTCGAGCGCGAGTCGCTTTCGCTCCCAGCGCCAGAACCGTATGGCCGCGCTCGAACAGCTTGCGGAGAAACTCGCGACGGCTTTGGCGCCGCGCACGCCCCGGCGTGCCACCAAGCCGACGAAGAGCGCCAAGGTGCGCAGGGTCGATGACAAGAAGGCGCGAGGACGTCTAAAGGAGCAGCGTCGTAAACCGGTCGAGGACTAGTGGGACTTTTCAATCTGTCGAGTAATCGCCTCAAGAGCGTTGTGCATGAGACCGTCGCGCCCAGGGTCGTCATCTTCGTGAGGCCCGCGGATCGGCGTGAGTGACGCGTAACCCGCACCGAGCAGCGCCCCGTCCTCGTCAGCGTCCTCGTCGCTGACGTCACCGAGTTCGGGCGTGGCCGCTCCGAGACGAAGGGGGAGTTCGCCTTCGTCACTCAGTGCCTCACCGCCCGCGCGAGGGCCGGCCGCCTTGATGATGCCGGCCATCGAAATACGACCCCGCTTGACGCCCTTTAGCTCACTTAACGGCAAGTTCGGCACGTTGAGGTTGAGGAGCGTGCGCGAAGGCGCCTGGAACAGTTCGTCGAGCACTTCGATCGTGACCGCCGCGGCGGTGTCGTAGTGCACGTCTTCGCCCCACTGCACAGAGACGGCGAGTCCCGAGAGACCCAACTGCGCGCCGGTCAAGACGGCGCCCACGGTTCCCGAGTGAAGGATGCTGCGTCCGACATTGGCTCCGGCATTGATGCCTGAGATTATGACGTCGGGTTGAAAGTCGAAACTTCCCAGTGCTCCCAATATGGCGCACAGAGCTGGCGGCGCCTCGAGTCCGTAGGTGACCAGGGACTCCGCTCCCGCGATTTGGTGGCGGCGATACTTGACCGTCGGACGCTCGAAGACGTCCCCGACGGCTGAGGACATGCCGGAGTAGTTGCGATTCGGCGAGACGATGATCGCCGAACGATCTTCGCCATGGGGTGCTTCGTCGATCCAGCGAGCGACGCTTCGAGCGAGAATGGCCAGGCCGGGGGCCAATACGCCGTCGTCGTTCGTGAGCAGTAATTTCATACCCCGACCCTAACTGCCCTAAGTTACGTACCAGTGATAAATAGGAAAACCAACTGATGTTGCCCTCTGGTGAGCAGGTTGCCATTGCGCACGGCGACCAGCGAGCGGTGGTAACCGAAGTAGGCGCCACGCTTCGCACGTACGTTAAAGGCGGCGTCAGTGTCGTCGAGGGCTTCGCCGGAGAAGAGGTGCCCACCCACGCGCGCGGTCAGGTTCTTTACCCGTGGCCTAATCGCATCGGCGACGGCGAATGGACCTTCTCCGGACGGGTGGCGACGCCAATGATTGATGACGTCGCTCATGCCACCGCGTCGCACGGTCTTGTGCGTTGGCGGCCCTTTCGCGTGGAGGCCGTGAATCAGAACCGCTGCGTGTTGTCGCTGCTGTTACACCCCACGCCGGACTACCCCTTTCTCAGCGAAATCAGCGTGGCCTATCACCTCGGATCGCTCGGACTCACGGTCACCACGACGGTCACCAATCGCGATGGCGTGCCCCTGCCCTTCGGCGTCGGATTTCACCCGTATCTGGCGGTGACGACACCGACTATTGAAGGGGCGCAACTTGAGTTGCCGGCCAAGTCCTACGTAGCGGTCGATGAGCGTCAACTGCCCACCGGTGAGATCTTGCCTCTCGCGGGAAAACAGATCGACTTTTCAAAACGCAAGTCACTCAGCGGTCACGAACTTGATGTCACCTACACCGACCTCGTGCGTGACGACACCGGACTCGCGGTGGCGACCCTCGAAGACGCCAATGGCGGTGAGATCGACTTGAGCGTCGATCGGAACTTTCCGTACTTTCAGGTGTACACCGGGGACCAACTGGAAAAGGGACGTCGACGAACGTCGGTCGCCATCGAACCCATGACGTGTCCGCCTGACGCGCTGCGTAGCGGTAAGGACGTTGTCGTTCTCGAACCCGGTCAGCACTGGGCCGGTTCGTGGCGACTGCGGCGGAGATAATCATGACTCCGCGCGTCGTCCTTATTACGGGCTCTACGAGTGGCATCGGACTCGCGACGGCGAGACGATTTGCCGAGATGGGTGACACGGTCGTCTTCAACTCCGCTCATAGCGTCGAAGAAGGCGAGCACTTAGCGTCGGTCACGCCAAACTCGCACTACGTGCAGGCCGACATCTCGAACACGGATGACTGCGACCGGCTGATTCGTGAAGTGCTCGAACGTTGTGGCCGCTTAGACGTGCTGATTAATAACGCGGGTACTACGCGGGTGATCGCCCACCAGGACCTCGAGGCGGCGACCGTGGACGTCTGGCGAGAGATCTTCGAGGTGAACGTCTTTGGCACCTGGCAACTCAGCGTCGCGGCCATGCCCGCACTGAGGTTGACTCACGGTGCCATCGTGAATGTGACCTCCGTCGCGGGCGTGCGAGCCACGGGATCGTCGATTCCGTACGCCGCTAGTAAAGCGGCGCTCAATCACGTGACGACACTGTTGGCCAAAGTCGTCGGGCCGGAGGTCCGAGTCAACGCGGTGGCACCAGGACTTATCGAAACGCCATGGTGGACGAGCGGTTGGGACGCAGTGGACAACTTTGTAAAGTCCGTCGCACCACTGCGACGCAGCGGCACCGCCGATGACGTGGCCGATGTCATTGTCTCCCTCGCCACGACGTCCTACGTGACCGGTCAAATCGTGGTCGTCGACGGCGGACTTTCCATCGCCACCTGACGCGGCGCGGGAACCGCGAGGCGAAACAACACACTCAGCGCTTTGGTGGCCGGACGAACGACCGGTCGATCACGAAACACGTTGGTGCTCACGCCAAGTTTGTCCGCGGCCCACTCGGGCAACAGTGACCAGGCGCTCAAGACGAAGAGTCGATAGACCAGTCGTTGCGTGCGACTCTTCACCACGCTGTGCGCCACGAAATCTCGCGCGATAACGCCGTCGGAGCTGAGTCGAAGTTCGCCACGAAAGTCATTCAGCGTCGCGGTGAGCTCGGCCACGTCGCGCGGAGGATTCATGAGGCCGAGGTCGCGCGCCAGCGGCATCATCTCTTCGACGTAGCGATCGGCGTTGCTGTCGCTCAGACGAATCGATCCGAAACGTCGATAGGAGTGAAGAAACATATAAATCTCGGCGCAGTGCACCCATAGAAGAAGGTGGGGATCGTTCGCGTCGTACGTTCGACCGTCCTCGGCGACACCGTGCACGTGAGTGTGCACGTTTAAGACTCGTTCGATCGCCTGTGCGGCCGTCGCCTTCGAACCGTACGTGGTGGCGCTAATGAAATTGGCTGTTTGGAGCAGACGGCCTAAGGGATCGTCTTGGTATCGAGAGTGTTGTGCGACGCCGGCCATGGCGAGGGGGTGCAGCATTTGAAAGAAGAGCGAGCCGAGGCCGCCGACCAACATGGCGGGCAGGTCACCGTGCACGACGCGCGCGACACCGTAGACGTCGCTGTACGCCCCGCTTGGGTCGTTGCAACGAGGAGGCGGCGTGGTATTAAGACCCGCGGCGCCTCGGATCCTCACGTTGGCGCGTTGGCGAACGTGCGCCACGCATTCGCGGTACCAAGTCGCCACGGGACCCTCCTTAGTTCTGCGTGTACATTACGTTGCGACTCTTCCAATCGGACCGGCGGTCTGCGACACTATAGGGATGGCGCCCACCGTACCTCTTCGCGTCTCCTCCACCGAAAGTGATGTCGAGAGTGAAGTGTCGGTGCTCACGGAGCGTCCGTGGAATGTCATTGTCTGGAACGATCCGGTGACGCCGATGACCGTCGTGGTGGTGGTGTTTCGTCGAATCTTCGGCTACTCGAACAACAAGTGCACGCACCTTATGTTGACGGTGCACCACGAAGGTCGGGCCATCGTGTGGTCGGGCAAGCGCGAACGGGCCGAGTCGTACTGCGTGAAGCTTCAAGTCACCGGACTGCACGCTTCAGTGGAACAGGACGACTAATGTCAAGCAAGCTGTTCCTTCGACGGCGCGATGGTCGAGTGGAGGTTCGACTGAACGACGCTGGCCGTGACATCCTGCGCGAAGTCTTCGTGCACGTGGTGGCGGCCGAACGCGACGAGGAACACGAGTGGCACCTGTCGTTGAACGCGCCCATTAATCCGAGCAACGACGACGACGACCCGCTCGCCACACTGGCCCGCCAGAACGAAATCGCCACGAACGCCGAACTGTCGATCATGACCC
Organism: uncultured Acidimicrobiaceae bacterium; assembly: GCA_963803745.1. GTDB lineage: Bacteria > Actinomycetota > Acidimicrobiia > Acidimicrobiales > RAAP-2 > RAAP-2. The sequence goes on from CAWDNL010000004.1 coordinate 121,400, forward strand.
TCAAGGAGCAGTACTTAAACGACGCCGAGGCGTGGGCGTGGCTCAGTACCCTTCAGATCGCGCTGCGCTCGACGGCTGTAGCAAATGGAATACTGAGCGACGAGAAGCTGGAGTCGGCTTCGCCCGAGTTATTGAATGAGATCCGCACCATTCAGCAGTTCCTATTCGACTTGGCCGCCTGCTTCTAAGAAGCTTCTTCGTCCCCCCTGACCGGCGAGACCGAGGGAAGGGGAGCGCGGAAACGCCCTAGTCTTGAAGGCATGGCCATCCCTTTTCGCACTTCGTTGCACCTTTTCGCGCTCACTCTGCTATCGGGCGGTCTCTTGATCAGCACCTCGCTCTTGGCCAGCGCTTCGGTGTCGAATCCCACCACGGCGACCATCCTCTCCGCCGCGTCGAAGGCGCTCGAGAAACAGACGAGCGTGCGCGTTCACGTCTCTTCAGTCACGGCCAAGGTTGTCAGTTCGGTCGTGGCCGACATCGGCGCAAAGAGCGGCACCGAGACTTTTACCAAGGGCGATGAGTCCTTTACCATTACGGTGACGCCGGCGTACGCCTATCTCAGCGGCACCAAAGAGGGCCTCACCGAGATCATGGGTCTGACCGCGGCGGAGGAGAAGAAAGTCGGCACCTCGGCCATCGCGATGAAAAAGGGGACGGCGCCCTACAAGACCTTTAAGGAGAACCTCACGGTTGGGGCTCTCACGAAACTGCTTCCGGTCGTGAAGGGCACGACGCTCTTAGCAAAGAGGGATAAAACGACGAACGGCTACGACTTGAGTTGGGTGACGGCTGCCGCGGAAGACTCACCCAAGACGACCACCGTCATGACGATCTCTTCTGGTAAGACGGCCTTGCCCATCAAAGAAAAGGTGACCACCTCAGATGGCTCCAGCGAGACCACGTTCTCGCACTGGGGCGAGATCGTGCAGGTCATCGTTCCCTCGTCAACCATTCCGTACGGGACAGTCTTTCCGACCACATGACGCTGACGTTGCCCGCTAGAAGTCCCGGTTGACGGGCCTCCTTAGACGAAACGACTTAGTTCCGGAACTAGGTAGTATCGTTTCTGAATGGCCCGAGAGAGCGTTCGACCCACCCACGAATCCGGACTGACTACTCGGCACTCACGCGGTCGACACCTGGACAGTTCGCGCGACGCCGCATTGCGCGCGGCCGCGCTGAAGCTTCTCGGCGAGATCGGCTACGACCGATTGACGGTGGACAAGATCGCTGCTCTTGCCGGAGCGGGCAAGGCGACGATTTATCGACGCTGGAGCGGCAAAGCTGAACTGGTGGTTGACGCGTTGACGTGTCAAAAGTCCATGCTGACGGTGCCCAACACGGGCACGTTACGCGGCGACTTGAGCGAGCTCGCTCGGCGCGCCACCAACGCTGATCGTCAACTGGACACACCTGTGATGATCGGTCTTGTCAGCGCTCTGCCTCACGACAGAGAGTTGCGCGACGTGTTCCGGGAACGACTCGTTGAACCCCACGCGGCCACACTCACCGAGATCTTTCAACGGGCCGAGCGTCGTGGAGAGATACCTCCGGTGCGAGACCTCGATACCGTGATTTCGATACTGCCGGCCCTCGTCTTGCATCGACTGCTGACCACGGGGACCGGACCCGACCTCGCGTTCATTGAACACGTCATTGAGGGCGTGGTGCTACCTCTCGCGACCGACAACACCTTGGCGGCGACGCCCACACTTCCACTGACGTAACTCCCAGAAGAGAAAGCGAACCCTCGTGTCCACTTCCGAATCCTCTGAACTCAACGCCAGCAACACTGACGGCAAAAACCTGAACCTGGCGCTCGTCGTCATCTGCTGTGCGCAGTTGATGATCGTGCTCGACAGCACTGTGGTGAACGTGGCCATCCCCACGATTCACCGCGCGCTGCACTTCTCTTCCACCAACCTGGAGTGGCTCATTACTGCCTACTCCTTGACCTTCGGCGGGCTACTTCTCTTCGGTGGAAGGACCGGTGACCTGTACGGAAAACGGCGAATGTTCATGGTGGGCGTGGCCATCTTTGCGGTCTCGTCACTGCTCGGGGGCTTCGCGCAAAATGACGTCTGGCTCATCGTCACCCGTGGTATGCAGGGCGTCGGCGGAGCGATAGCCGCCCCGACGGCTCTGTCACTCATCGCTACGAATTTTCCCGAAGGCGCACCACGAAATCGCGCGATGGGCTTCTACGCGGCGATGGCCGGCGGCGGTGGTGCCGCCGGACTGCTCCTCGGTGGGATTTTGACGAGCTATGTCTCGTGGCGCTGGATATTTTTCATTAACGTCCCCATCGCCGCTGTGGTGCTCTTCCTCGCGCCGCGTGCCTTGAACGAGTCCGAGACGACGTCGGGCCAATTGGACGTTCCAGGAGCCCTCACCGTCACCGGCGGCATGCTCTCGCTGGTCTATGGACTCTCTAACGCCTCGAGTCACAGTTGGATGAGCCCTTCCACGCTGTTCTTTCTCGGCGCGTCGGTCGTACTTCTCGCCGCGTTCGGCGTGATCGAAACCCGCAGCAAAGCTGCACTTATGCCGCTCAGCATCTTTAAGAACCGCAATCGATCGGGCGCTTACGCGATGATGCTCTGCATCGGCATCGCCCTGTTTTCGATGTTCTACTTCTTGACTCAGTTTCTCCAGAACGTCCAGGGCTGGAGCGCCGTTCGAACGGGCGTGGGCTTTCTGCCGATGACCATCGGCATCATCGTGGCGGCCACTCTCTCTTCGCGTTTCGTGGGTCGCATCGGGATTCGCATTCCGCTGCTCGTCGGACCGGCCATGGCGGTGATCGGCATGCTCGGGATTTCGCGCATCACGCCGACGAGTAGCTACTGGATGCTGCTCGGCCCACTGCTGATCATCGCGCTCGGCATGGGGTTGACCTTCGTGCCGATTACTTTGAGCGCAGTAGCGGGCGTGGAGCCGAGCGAGGCCGGTCTCGCATCCGCGCTGTTGAACACCATGCAGCAGGTCGGCGGCGCGCTCGGACTGGCGGTGCTGGCGACGGTGGCGATCGACGCGGCGAATTCCAAGTTACGGGCTTTGCATCAGACGACCACCACGGCGCTGAACGTCGCGACCACGCACGGCTACACCACGGCCTTTCTCGCCTCGGCCGGCATCGCCTTCATGGGACTACTTGTCTCGATCATCGTGATCCGCGTGCCGCGCAAGTCCCGCGAGTCAACGACTCCCGCCCCGAGCGCGGCGGTCGCACACTAACGAGTAACGAACAGCCGGCCACCCGAGAGTGGCCGGCTGTTGCTTCACTAGAACGAAGGTTGAGCCCGTGGGGTAGGCGTCTTCGTTCGTGACTGGTTAGCTACTTCCCATCGACGTCGCGTACTCCACCGAATTTGACTCGATGGTGTCGCGGTACCAAGCGAAACTCGCCTTCTTCAGGCGAGCACCGGAGGGAAAGTCGACCCAGACGATGCCAAATCGTCGGGAGTAGCCATAGGCCCATTCAAAGTTGTCGAGCAGACTCCACACGAAGTAACCCTGCACGTCAACGCCCGCGTCGATCGCGTCGTGTACCGCCGAGATGTGCTCTTGCAGGTAGGCGACGCGATTGTGATCGAGGACGTGTCCATTCGGGTCGACGTAGTCGTCGAAGGCCGCGCCGTTCTCGGTGATGTAGATGGGCAGCGTGGCGTACTCGTCTCGTATGCGAACTAACAACGACGTAAGTCCCGAGGCCCCGATCTCCCAGTCCATGGCCGTCTTGTCTCGACCGGGCGTGTCAAGCGAAAGCACCCGAAGGTCAGGGAACTGATCGCCCGACGCCACGAAGTAGCCCGCCATGCGTGCTTCCGCGGCCCGGGTGGAGTCGACCACGGTGGAGGGGAAGTAGTAGTTCACCCCCAAGAAGTCGAGTGGCTGAGCGATGAGCTCAAGGTCCCCCTCTTTCACCACCGAAAAGCCCGGATGGAACGATCGGTAGTGCTCGAGCATGTCCTCGGGATAGCGACCGTGAAAGACCGGCTCCAAGAACAGTCGATTCAAATTGCCGTCGGCGCGGCGAGCTGCCGCCACGTCGAGCTCGTGATCAGAACCCGGCTGAAAGTCTCCGAGGTTCAGCGTGATGCCGACCTTGGCCGAAGGCACCGCCGAGCGCAGAATCGACACGCCCAGGCCGTGGGCGAGCAACAGATGGTGATTCGCTGCGGCGGCTTTGCCGATGTCGGTGATCCCGGGGGCGTGGCGTCCGGAGCCGTAGCCGAGCCACGAGGAACACCACGGCTCGTTCAAGGTGATCCAGCGTTCGACGTCGCTGCCGAGGGCGCGCGCCACCACGTCGACGTAGTCGGCGTAGCGCTCGGCCGTCTCTCGTACGCACCACCCACCGGCGTCTTCGAGCGGTTGGGGAAGGTCCCAGTGGTACAGCGTCAAGGTCGGCTCGATGTTGCGCTCCCGCAGTCCGTCGACGAGGCGTCGATAAAAGTCGAGACCGCGCTGATTGACCGGTCCCTCACCTGTGGGTTGGATTCGGGGCCAGGCGACCGAGAATCGGTAGGCGCCGACCTCGAGCTCCGCTAAGAGATCGAGATCTTCGTCCATGCGGTGATAGTGATCACACGCCACGTCGCCGTTGTCGCCGTTCCACACCGCCCCGGGTTGGCGGCAAAACGTGTCCCAGATGGAAGGCCCTCGGCCGTCGGCCGTGGCCGCGCCCTCAATCTGATAGGACGCGGTGGCGGTACCCCAGAGAAACCCTGGTGGAAAGGGTCGAATGGGGCTTCGTTCGTTCGAGCCGTTAGTGCTCATTTTGGATGCGTCTCCTCGTAGTTGGTTAACAAAATAGGCTGATGCCTCTACGAGCGGTCCCACCGGGTTGGAGTGAGGTGGGGCCGCTCGTAGAGGAAATCCGTTAAACCTTCTTTAGTCGCATCAAGATGATGGGCAACTGCGGGTCACCGGGCGACGGGTCCATGTAGGGGTTCTGGGCCGTAACGAATCCGGTGTAGTTGGCTGTTGAGTACTCGTCCCAGTCCGCGCCATAGAGCAGCGGTGCGACAGGTACCTGAGTCGACACGATGTTCTCCAATGCGTCAACCGCGGCGTCGAGTGCACTCTTGTCAGACGGGTTCGTGCTCGCCAACGTGGTCAGCGCGGTCTGCGCCGCCGGGTTGTCGTAGCGACCGTAGTCACCATTCGCCGAGGTCCCGATCGGAGCACTCTGGGTGTAGTCAAGCCAGTTGTCGTACTGCACGTACGGGCTCACGCCACCGTTACCCCAGTGCTCAATCGCCTGGAAGTTGCCGTCACCCAGGTCGGTGTACCACTCCGAGGTAGCCACGCCGTCCACGGTCGCGTCGATGCCTTCGGCCTGCAGCTCAGTCGACATCAACTGGATGTCGGCGTAGTAGTCCGAGTAGGCCGTCGGGTCTTCCATCGCGAATGTGATCTGCTGGCCGTTCTTTGAGTAGAAGCCGGCCGCGTCCTTGGTGTAGCCGTCCGCGGTCAAGATCGAAGTGACCTTGGCGGCGTCCGCCGTTGCCGGCAGGTCGTTGGCCATCGAGGACTGGAGGTACGAAGCCTGGTTTGGCAGTATCAAGCCGCTCGAGGACGTCGCCGGCTGCTCGTAGCCCGACTCGCCTTCGACCGACAGGGCCGTGCGGTCAACGCCGTAGCTAATGGCTTCGCGAACCGCCGGGTCGCTCAGCGGTCCCGTTCCCGTCGTGTTGAACTCCAAGGTGACCGTGCTGCCGGGCGCGAAGTACGTGTGATTGGTCTTGGGGTCCTTGTTGACGAAAATCGAGTCCACGTTGGCGATGTCGTTGCCCGCCCAGGTCAACTGACCATCGGCGAGCGCAGTGGCTGCCGCGGTGTTGGTTGAGTAGGCCGCGACGTTGACTTCTGGCGCGACAGGCTTGCCACCCCAGTAGGTCTTGTTCACCACGTACTTGACCACTTGGGGCGAGTAGCTCTTCAAGACGTAGGGACCGGTGCCAATGGGCTTGGTCACGACCGCCGTGGCCGGGTCCTTGATCTTGGACCACTGGGCCGCGGACTCGATCAAGACCGAACCGGCGATGGTGTTGATGTTGAGGTACTCAGGTGACGAGTAGTGCAACACCACCGTGTACTTATTCGGCGTCGTGGCCGGGCTTGCCATGGTCGGCGCGCCCCAGTTGTTCGCGGCGGGCACTCGGTTCAACAGGTTGAACGTGAAAGCTACGTCCGCCGAGGTGAAGGGCTTCCCGTTGCTCCACTTGACATTCTTCCGCAGGTCAAAGGTCAACGTCTTACCGCCGTTCGCGAAGGAGTAACTCGTCGCGAGCCAGGGGTACTGCGTGTTGGCCTTCAACGTGTCGAACTCGAAGAGCGGCTCGTTGACGAGTGAACGAACACTCATCTGTTCCGCGAACGAACTCGTGTCAAAGGGATTGAAGTTGTTAGTGAAGGTGACGCCGGTGTTGCCTTCGATAGTGATCACCGGATTCGAGGCCGCGGATGCGGCCCCCACCGATGCCGCCACCATGCCGATGGTCAAACACGACAGTGCCGTCAGCACCACTCCTAATTTTCTAAACATAGTTTTCCTTTATATTGATAGTGTCCAGCCGGCTTTCGCCGACGTCTTTTTGAACCGTGTGGGTCCTTATGGATCGACGCGAGGCCGGTTGGGCTTTCGCGCTACTTCGCGAACGTTGCGGGGACCTCGCGGTCTGCCTCGCGTTCGTCTAACTGGTCAACGTCATGTCTTCGTGCTTCCCCCCTCTCGTCGGCGCTCTGGTGGCGCCACCTCGACTACGGCTTCGGGCTCGCTCGCGTGCAACCAGCAGTGCGAGGTGTGGCCCTCACCGACTTTGAAATCTGGTGGGTCGCTCGCGCGACAGATGTCCATCACGTAGGGACAGCGCGGCGCGAAACGACACCCGACCTCGGCTATTGCGAAAGTGGAGTGCTCTTCTTTTTGCTGAGCCTGGCTGGTGGGGTCAGAGGGATCGGGCACTGAAGCGATGAGGAGCTGGGTGTAGGGATGCGTGGGCTCGTCCACCAGGGTCGTGCCTCGCGAGCGTTCGACGACCTGACCCGCGTACATGACGATCGTCTCGTCGGCCAGGTAACGGGCCGAAGCGATGTCGTGGGTGATGTAGAGAATCGCGAGGCGCTCGTTGTCGCACAGTCCCTTCAGCAGATTCAAAATGCCCAGTCGAACTGACACGTCCAGCATGGATATGGGCTCGTCGGCGAGCAGCACGTTGGGCTGCACGCAGAGCGCGCGGGCGATGGAGACTCGCTGGAGCTGGCCGCCCGAGAGTTCGTGGGGGTAACGAGTGAAGAAGCGTTCGGGCGGCTCGAGCGAGACTCGTCGCAACGCGGCCATCGCCAACTCCTCCACATCGCTTTTGGTCGCGCCGTGAAGTAGTAGAGGGCGTTCGAGGCTGTGACGAACTTGATGAACCGGGTTGTTCGAGGCGAAGGGGTCTTGCAGCACGAGTTGCACGATGGAGGCGTAGTCCAGGGTGCGCCGTGAGCGAAGGTCAACCGGCGAACCCTGCAGAAGCAGTTCGCCCGACGTGGGGCGCACGATGCGCGCCAGCATTCTCGCCAGAACCGACTTACCCGAGCCGCTCTCGCCGACCACGGCGGTGACCTTTCCGGCGATGAGGTCGAGGCTGACGTCGTCGACCGCGCGCACGGTCTGCCTGGCCCTGAGTATTCGTCCCGGCACACGGGTGGTGAAGTGTCGCGTTAGGCCCCGCGCGCTTAACTGAACCGGCGCGCGGGTGGCGCCACTCACGTCTTTGACGGCGACATCGGTCACGCTGGACCTCCCGGTTCAAGGTCGCTACGGGGCGAAGCGAGATGGCGAGAAAGTTCAACGGGCACGCGAACGTTGTCGCCGCCACCGTGTAGCCAACAAGCGACGCTTCGATCCGAGTCGTCGACGCTCGCGAGTGGCGGTGCTTCGACCCGGCAGCGCGCCATGGCGTAGGGACAACGAGGGTGAAAATTGCATCCCGTGGGTAGGTCAGAGAGGTCGGGGGGTGAACCGGGGATGCCCGAGAGTTCACGGCGTTCACCGTGCAACGGGGGAAAGGAGTTCAAGAGACCAAGCGTGTAGGGGTGGCGCGGCGCCTCGTAGAGCTCTTTCGCCGGGGCGCGTTCGACGATCTCTCCCGCGTACATGACGACGATCTCGTTCGCCAACTCCACCAGTAACGAGAGGTCGTGGGTGATGAAGATCAACGCGAAGTCAAACTTTGATCGCAAGTCTTGCAGCTCGTTGAGTATTTCACGCTGCGTGACCACGTCGAGCGCGGTGGTCGGCTCATCCATGATGACGAGCTCGGGGTCCAGCGCGAGCGCGAGGGCGATCATGATCCGCTGGCGCTGGCCACCGGATAGTTCGTGGGGAAAACGAAGCAGTCGATCTTCGTTCAACCCGACCATGGTCAGCAGTGACACGGCCCGCTCGTGACGCTGGGCCTTATCCATGTCGGGACGGTGGGTCTTTAAGACCTCGTCAAACTCTTTGCTGACGCGCTGCACGGGGTCGAGCGCGTTAAGTGCACTCTGGAGGACAATCGACACGTGCGACCAGCGAATCTTGCGTAACTCCTTCTCACTCGCGGTAACCAGATCGATTGACGCGGCCGGTCCCAGATTGGGGTCGTCGGTCGTGTTCAGCATCACCGTTCCACCGCTGATCAAGCCCGGCGCTCGCAGCAGTCGCGTCATGGCATAGACGAGGGTCGACTTGCCGGATCCACTTTCGCCCGCGATACCGAGCACCGTTGAGCGCTTTAGGTGCAGAGAGACGTCGTTAACGGCGCGCACCATGTTGACCCCGGTGCCGTAGTCAACGGAGAAGTCGCTCACTTCGAGCACGTAGTCACTTAACGCGCTCACGGGCGCGACAAGGGGAGACGGGTGATCGTTCAACTCCGTGGCCGGCTGGGTGTCGAGCTGCTCGGCGCTCATCGGCTCACCAACTTGGCGGTCGACGGCGCGATCTTCTTCGCCATTGCGGGGCGCAGCACCGGCGTGAGTCCCAGGTGCACGCGGCGAGGCAGTCCGAGCTTTCGTCGCTGGCGACTCGTGAGTCCGGCGGCGCGCAAGCGCGGATTGATGAACTCGTCGATGCCGAAGTTGAGAAGGGCCAGGCTGGTTCCGACGAGCGCGATGCAGATGCCCGGCGGAACGAACCAGTACCACTCACCCGAGAGCGGCGCGTTGTTCGACTGCGCCCAGTAGAGCATCGTGCCCCAGTTCCACACCGCGGTGCTGGTGAGGCCGATGTAGGCGAGCGTGACGTACGCCCCGATGGAGTACAGCACCGTGAACAGCAGGGACGAGGCGGCAATGGGCAGCAGATTCGGCGCGATCTCGGTGAACATGATCCGACGACGTTTTTCGCCAATGATCCGAGCGGCCTCCACGAAATCGCGGTTACGCAATGACATTGTCTGGGCGCGAAGTACTCGAGCGCCCCAGGCCCAACCCGTCAGACTGATGACCAGTCCGATGACCAAGACGTTCGAGCGGCTCGTGACGGGTAAGTAGCTGTCGATCACGATGAGCAAGGGCAGTCCCGGAATGGCGAGAAAGACGTTGGACAGCAACGAGAGACTATCGTCGGTTTTGCCACCAAGGTATCCGGCGGTGACACCAATGATCATTGAAAGAGCGGTCGCCACCAGTCCCGCCAACAGCGCCACCACGATGGTGGCTCGCGCTCCGACGAGAAGTTGGGAGAGGATGTCCTGTCCGAGACTGGTGGTGCCCAGCCAGTGCTGGGCGGATGGTGCCATATTGGGCACGAAGTTTGTGTCGTTCGGGTTGTAGGGCGCGAGCCACGGTCCAATCACCGTCATGAGCAGAAAGAATCCGAGGATGCCCAGGCCCAAGAGCACCTTGGGCGAGCGCGGAATGCGAAGCGCTCTCACAGTGCCGCCTCGGTTCTGGTGCGCGGATCTAGCGCTAAGTAGATGAAGTCGGCTATCAAGTTGGCGGCGAGCACGGTGAGGGTGATGACGAGGAAGATGCCCTGGATTAGGGGGTAGTCCTCGTTGAGTACGGCGTTGAGCAGGAGGTCGCCGACGCCGGGGTAGTTGAAGACGAGCTCGACCAAGAGCGCCCCGGAGACCACCAGACCGATGGCCAGCGAGAGATTCGCGATGCTGGGTAACACCGCGTTACGCGCGGCGTGCATGATGACCTTTCGACGAGGAAGACCCTTCGCCACCGCCATGAGCACGAAGTCCTCGCCGATCATGGTGATCATCATGTTGCGCATGCCGAGCATCCATCCGGCAATCGAACTCAGCACGATCGAGATGACGGGCAGCTCAGCGTAGCGAATGACGTTGCCAACAAAGGCCCAGTTCCAACCCACCGTGACGTTCTGGCTGTAGGCGCCCAGCACCGGAAACCAGTGCAGGTCGCTGCCAAAGATGAGGAGCGTGACCGTACCGAGAAAGAAGTACGGCACGGCCTGAAAGAACGTGGCCGTTGGGATGAGTGAGTCAAAGCGCGATCCGCGCGTCCAGCCGAGCATCGCGCCGGCGAACGTGCCGATGGCGAAACTGATGATTGTGGAGACGCCGATAAGGCCAACGGTCCAAGGAACGGACTGCGCCAAAATTGTCCTCACCGGTACCCCCAGCGTGATGGAAAAGCCCAAGTTGCCGTGGAACAACTGCGTGATGTAGGTGAAGTACTGGGCGATGAGTCCTTGGTGGAATCCAAGTCCAAAGGAGAGTCGAATCGCCCTGATCTCGTTCGCGGTGACCTGGCCCTGCAACTTACCGATCAGGTCTTGAATGGGGTTGCCGGGCATCAGGCGTGGCAGAAGAAAATTCACGGTGATCGCGACCCACGCCGTCAACGCGTACAGGGCGAGACGACGAAGGATCATTCGCACGATCAGCCGGCTTCGCTTTTGAAAGGCAGCACCTTGGCGGCGATGGAGCGTGAATCGGACTGTTCTTCGCAGCCGCAACTTCCCCGCACGACCAGTTCGGTGGGCAGCACAATGGTGCGCTTGACATCCTTTGAGTCATCGAGCATCGCCACGAGCGCGTCGACGGCCACTTCGCCGAGAATGCTGCCCGACTGTCGAATCGTGGTGAGCGACGGGTTGAAGTATCGGGTTAAGGAAATGTCGTCGAATCCGGTCACCACGACGTCGTTGGGTACTTTCATCCCTCTCGCACCAAGTGCGTAGATGACACCCACGGCCGTCTGATCGTTGGCGCAGGCGTATCCCTGGGCCAAGGGCTGAGGCTGCTCCAGGCGATTGAGCATCGCTTGTTCGCCCCCCGAAGACGTCCAGTCAGCCTCGAGATAGTCGACGTCATCAAGAGTGCCGCCCAACTCCTCGACAGCGATGCGGAACGACCGGGCCCGAACGACACTGTCGGGGCTTTCGTTCGATCCCGTCACGAAACCGAAACGGGTAATTCCGTGGACCTTGCTGAGATGTTCGGCCAGGCTGCGCATGGCGAACTCGTTGTCGACGCGCACCGTGACCGCCGAGGTGGAGTCTCCCCTGCCGGCCAACAACACCACCGGTATTCGACGAGCCAAGTACGCAACGTCATCGTCTTTTAGAACGCGATCGAGCAGAATCAGTCCGTCAACGGTGCCCGTGAGATTGAGCAGTGAGGTCATAGCTGAAGGGTGGCGATCATCGGCGCTGCTCAAGAGGAGCGAGTAGCCGAGTTCGGCCGCGCGCATCTCGGCGCCTCGAATGACGATGTCGGTGTAGAGGAGGTTCGCTTCTTCGACGACTAACATGCCGGCGTCAATGGCCCGCTCGTTCACCTCGATGACGGCGCGAGTAAATACCAATCCGAGGATCCAGTGCTTGCCACTGGAGAGTCCTCTCGCAACGACGTTGGGAACAAACTCCAGCTCCTCCATCGCGGCCATGACTTTGGCACGGGTGGAAGGACGTACCGACGTCAACGAGTTGAGGGCGCGACTCACCGTCGCCGTGGAGACGCCGGCACGAGCCGCTACGTCGTAAATCGTTGGTGGTGAATCGACCACCGTCCCCCTAAGTCGTCCCCTACAGCATCGTTATGTAACCGCTTACAGTGCTGTAACCGCTTACAATGTACTCACCTCGATAGATGCTGTCAAGTCGCTCCCACTGAGAATATTGTTCACCGCGCTCCACAACTGGTCGCGCTTCTTCCACAAAGAAGTCCTGGTCAAAAGGCGGTCACAAGATCTCACGATGGCAGTACTCCACCAACGAGAGTGACGCGAACGGTGATTTCTCAGGTTCGCGAGGTTCGGTCCATGCTCAGAGCGATCACACCAGACTTCTCATCCATTGCCCGGGACACACTTGTGTGACGACAGTGAAGCCTTGATCGCAAACACTGTGCTGACTTGCGGCGAGAAGTCGATGAAAGGGAGCGTCTTACGAGTGGTGTCAATGCATTTTGGGCGTCCGCTTCGGGCCCATAACGCAAATTCGGACTACGGAAGATGCTCGTCGATTATTCGCAGGCTTCAATCGATGCGGCGACAGCCTTCGTATCACTGAGGAAGGTCTTGTGATTAAGCGTCTCGAACGCCACGATGGCGCTAATGCTTTTACCCTTTTGGTAGTACGTAAAGATCTTCACGAGGTCCTTGAACACGACCTGTGTTTTGCCCGAGGATTCCGCCGCCAGTTTTACGTAGAACGGGAGAAGCAATTTCGCCCAGGCGTGGAAACCGTCGGCCGAAACAGTTTTTGGCGCTTCGTTCTTCTCGGAAATGGCCGCCCAGGTGAAGATGGTTTTGCAGAAGGCGCTATTGCTCGCAGCGGAGCTGCTCGTGACGTCCGTCCCAAGTGACAGTGCCAACGTGGTGAGCATGATGGCGCCAGCGAGGCCCACCCTGGAAACTAAGACCAGTCGCCTGGATCGATCGAACACGGCGTCTCCCTTCATTGAGGGCGCAACGGCAACGTTCTACGCGCCACTCCCTGTCGCGTGGGGCTTTGGCCCCGACCCCGACTGTCTACCAGGTTTATTGGGCACATTCCAGTTGTCCCAGTGCCAAATTTCCGCCCATATCTGGGGAATATCGTCTTCGCCAGAACATGGCGCTTCGCTTTCTGGGTGCGGAGCCCTAGATCACGATGAAGGAACAGAAACGCTCACTTCCTCGTCACACCGTGCTTGCGAATTGACTGGATCTCACACAGTTCCAGAGGCGACGGACGGCGTCGTTGGGGTCGAGGTTCCCCCGGAAGGTTCGACAGTCACGGCCAACTCGGTGGGATTGGGCGGACCAACGATGGTGAAGGCTACGTGAATCGGCGAACGTCCCATCAGACCAATCGAAATGGCTTTTCCGCCGATGATGCCCCAGAGCTGGTACGTCTGTTGGTCGCTCAGCGTCGGCAACTTTGAGTTCATGAGGTACCCGCGACCGTCCGGTAGCAACACGAACTTGGCGAGGTTTTGATCTGCCGAGCCCTTGAGGTTCACCAACTCGTGTCCCGGTGTCTTAAGCGCCGCCGCGACTTGGCTCGAGCTGCTGGCGTTCAGGGCACTCTGCAGGTTCGAGTCACGCTGATCGGCGCTCACCAATTGAAAGGCGAGGACGGCCACGATGACTGCCGCGACGGCGATAGGTAACGCCAGCGTTCGTGCGAGGTGCGACGCGCGCGATCTGCGCAGTACGTTTCGCGACGCGCGAGGATCGTTGTCGATCAGCGCCAGCGGGGGCGTAGCGTCGCCACGGTCTTCGTAGATTCGACTTGAGATGCTGGACCAGAGATGTTCCGGCAAGGGCTCCACTGAGTTGCCGAGGGCGCCGGCGACTTCGCGCAGTGAGTCCAACTCGCTTTGGCATCGTGGGCAGGTGGCCACGTGCGCTTCGAGCACGAGACGCTCTTCGTCATCAATCGCGTCCAGTGCGAGCACCGCGAGGAGTTCACTGACCTGTTCGTGGTTCACGATCGTTCCACTTCCGTCACACCCGACTCCACAAGAACGCGGCGCATGCGGCGCATGCCATTTCTAATTCTGCTCTTCACGGTTCCTTCCGGCTGATTGAGAATCTCCGCCACTTGCACGTAGGTACGTCCTTCAAAGTAGGCGAGCTCGATCGCCCGTCGCTCGTCATCGGGTAATGACGCCAGCGCTTCGTTCACGTGGTGAGCGAGGCTGAGGTCCCAGGCTTCATTCTGCATGTCGTAGTCGGCACGAGCGGTCTTCATGGCGTCATTTGACTCGCGAGCGCGTCGCGAGTTTTGTGAGCGTATGACGTCGACTGATCGGGCATGCGACTGCGCGAGTAGGAACGAGCGAAGTGACCCTCTCGTCGGGTCGAATCGATCCGGCGCGTTCCAAAGACGCACGAAGACTTCTTGAGTGACGTCTTCGGCTTCGGCCGCGTTGCCGAGGACCCGGCGCGCCAGGCCGTAGACGGCCCCGCCGTGGCGTCGATACACCTCGGCCAACGCGACTTCGCTGTAGCGACCGATCGACGTGACGAGTTGCGCGTCGCTCGCGTCGCTGAAATCCTGCATACGTGTCCTATTCGTAGCCGAGTCGTGCTTCGGATGTCTTGTGGTGAACATTAAGGCCGAATGACTGTTGACGGTGGCTCGAGCGTCAAGGGGGTGAGAAGAATATTTCTCACGTTTTGACATCCAAGCGAGCGGCCCGCACCGAACAACTTCTGGGTCATCTGCACCTGACTTCCGGTCAGGGGAGAGAAGGAGAACTAGTGGAATCGGTCAGCAGAAGGAATTTCTTTAAGCAAGCGGGGGCCGTTGCGGCCGCCGCGGGCACCATGGCGGTGGCGCCGGTTGGACTTATGAGCGCCGTTGCGGGCGCCGCGTCGAGCAAAAACGATGACGCGCCGCTCACCGCGGAAGAGCATCTCCGTGGTAACGAAGAGCTCGTCGCACACGTGAAGAATGCGCGCACCGGCGAAATCAGCCTGTTCATAGGTCACCGTGAAGTGACCCTTCGCGACCGTAAGGTCGTCGCCCGACTCGTTCGCGCAACTCGCTAAAGGAGATAGATATGTCATCACACCGAGAAGCGCCGGAGATCTCGAAAGATCCAGTTGCTGACAGCAGCGATCTCTACGCGTTCGTGAGCCCTGATCGACCGGGCTCGGTCACGATCATCGCGAACTACATTCCTCTCGAGGGTCCGGCCGCAGGGCCGAATTTCTATGAGTTCGGCGACGACGTGCTGTACGAGATCCACGTCGACAACAACGGCGACGGCATCGCTGACGTCACGTATCAATTCAGCTTTCACAGCGAGACGACGATCCCGAGCACGTTTCTCTACAACGTCGGACCAATTGAATCACTCACCAGCAAGTACTGGAATCGACGTCAGTTGTATTCGGTGACGCGAGTGCCGCGAGGTGGGAGGGCTGAGCTCCTGGCGCAGAATCTCGCCTGTCCGCCGTGCAACATCGGACCGCTCTCGACGCCCGACTACTCGTCCCTCGCGAAAGCGGCAGTACATGAGCTGCGTGGCGGTCGCGTGGCTTTCGCGGGACAACGGGCCGAGGCATTCTTCGTCGACTTAGGAGCGATCTTCGACCTCGGCGATTTGCGACCAATTGCGAACCTGCACGCCACGTTCGGGCTACCTGCCCTCTCGGCAAGCGCGGGCGTCAACACCACGGCGTCGCTGAACGTGCACAGCATTGCGCTACAGGTGCCCATCACCGACATTGCCGCTGGCGGCGTCGCGCCCACCTCTACCTCGGCCGCGGCATCGAGCGTTGGCGTTTGGACCACGGCGAGTCGTCGCAAGGCACGAGTCTTGACGGCGAACGGCGGCACGGGTACCGAGACGGGACCGTACGTGCAGGTATCTCGTCTCGGTAATCCACTCTTCAACGAGGTACTCGTCCCGCTCGCCCAGAAGGACCGGTGGAACGCGTCGATGCCGGCGAACGACTCCAGATACGCGAGCGGCGTCGCGCACCCGGAGCTCGCGAGTCTGTTGAACGTGCTCTACCCGGGAGCGTTTCCCAACCTGGCGGCCTACAGCAAAGCCCGCGCCGACCTAGAAGCGATATTGCTGACGGGTATTCCTGCGGGCGTTGTGTCGGCGAGCTTCTCAACCCTCACGGGCACCACGCAGGCAGATCTGCTTCGACTCAACCTCGCGATTCCCCCGGCGTCGTCGCCCAACGTTCTGGGTGTGATCGGTGGCGACGTGGCGGGCTTCCCGAATGGACGCCGAATCGCGGACGACGTTGTAACCATTGAGCTGCGAGCGATTGCCGGCGCGACGATCCCCCTCGTCGATCCGACCTTCACACCGGATAAGGCCATCGCCGACGTCAGCGACGGCGTGACAGGTGCCGGGTTGAAACAACTCTCCAGCTTTCCGTACCTGGGCACGCCATACAGCGGTTACGACGTACCGGCAGCGTGAGCCGTCACTGTGAGTGAGCCCCAACTCCCACCAAGCTGGGACGGCAGCGTTGTCCTCGATATCGGGGGGGATGTCGGAGCGCTCATGCTCCGCACCTCCTCGACGTCGATCGGGCTCGAGATTGGCCTTGAACCAGATGATGCGACGTCACCGCACACCCACGGCGCTGTTCGCGAGCGTCGACTGCTCGGCGGCGTCGCCTACGCGGCGGTGTACCCGAGCTTGAAGGCCGGCGCTTACACCGTCGCGGGCTCGGGCCAACGCGTCGTCATCGTCGGCGGTGCGGTTACGGAAGTCGAATACGACGCCTGGTAAGGCACGCTCCCGAGCGAGCTCTTGAAGTAGCTCTGGTGCGTTGATATTCAATCAATGCAACGTCTACTCTGAGTTGGCGCAGCAGTCCCACGTTCCTAGGGGGAGACCATGACCACGTTGAAGGACCGACCCAATACCGCGCTTCTCGTGGTCGACGTGCAAAACGGCGTCGTCGTCGGAGCTCATCAGCGCGACGAGGTCGTTGCCAACATTGCCAGCCTCGTCGACAAGGCACGCCGTGAGGAGATACCCGTCGTCTGGGTTCAGCACTCTGACGAGGGCCTAGAACACGGAAGCGACGTGTGGCAGATCGTTCCCGAGTTGACGCCCGACGACCGCGAGCCCCTCATCGACAAGAACTACGGCGACTCTTTTGAGGCGACGACTCTCGAATCGACACTCGGCGACCTGGGCGTCGGGCGTCTCGTGATCGTGGGCGCACAGACTGATGCGTGTATCCGCTCCACGCTGCACGGGGCACTCGCCCGCGGGTACGACGCAATTCTGGTGAGCGACGCCCACACCACAGAGGACCAG
This sequence comes from uncultured Acidimicrobiaceae bacterium, assembly GCA_963803745.1. Classification (GTDB taxonomy): domain Bacteria; phylum Actinomycetota; class Acidimicrobiia; order Acidimicrobiales; family RAAP-2; genus RAAP-2. The sequence continues at coordinate 138,646 of CAWDNL010000004.1, forward strand.
TCGGAGTGGGGGGCTCCGCCACCCGATAAGGTCATCGCCCACACCAATCTGTACTGGACCTACCAGACGGCACCGGGACGTACCGCGGGCACGGTCGAAACGAAGGACGTTGACTTCGCCGCCACCACTTGAGGTAAAGGAGTGAGCGGGCGAGTCGTCCGTTGTTTCTAGCGCTTCTTCATCGCGATCCCCTGAAAGAAATCGCGAATGCTCTCTGGCGTGTAGTGGATCTTGGAGTTGTTCGCGAAGACAAACTGTCCGTTTGACGCGCCCCAGTTCGCGGCAATAAGAGCGTACGTATCGATCTCCGGGTCCACCCATCCAAGCCTCTTGCCAGACTCAATGACGTTGATCCACCGTTCAAACTGCACCTCTAAGCCCTCGCTGAACTCCTCTTGCGTCTTAGGGTCGGCCCAGATGTCGATGAGCAGTTTCGGAATCCTCCACTTGTCCCCGCTGAACCCGTAGGACCACGCGAGTACGACGTCGTCGCCGACGGCTTGCCAGAACGTCTGTTCATCTTCGTCAACAAGCGCCTGCTCCGCGGCCAAGAGATATAGGTGGAGAGGCTCAACCATTCGCAAGTACGCCGACGCTTGAGCTTCGGCGATCAACTGGCGAAGAGATCCGAAGTGGTAGTAGAGGGTCTGGACGGCGACATTGGCTTCCTCGGCAATGTCCGCGATGTGGATCTCGCTACTTCTACGTTCGGCCAGGATCTTCTCGGCCGCGTCAAGTATGTTTCGCCGCGTTCCCGAGCTTTCGTTTAACATCCCAACCCCCATTTCGCGATGGCGCGTGGCCCGAGGGTAGCAGCGCGTGAGCGGCGCATGGTTGAAGTTAGAACGTGATTCAGGAACCTCTCCGCGTCAGCGACGCGAAAGGCGGGGAGAACGTGGAGCCCTCTCCGTCCATGCAAATTTGGCGGGCTTCTAAAGGTAAGAAAGGACTCCACGTCCGACTTCAACGGCGTACCGCAACTTATTCTCAAGATCACTGTCTGCGCTAGGAACAGAATTAAGGAATTTCATTCGATTAATTTGCTCCGCCACATAGCCGCCGGATACCTCGATCGCGCCTCGTTCGCGCGTTTTGTACGCCGGCGAAAGCAACGCCCGCCGTTCCGAGTGGCTGCGCCAGACCTAGTTTGATGAGGCGTGCGGCAGCCGCGAGAGGGGCATCACCATGGTTCAGGCGACGGCGATTGACGCACGGGGCCGATTATCCGCTCAGGTGCTGGCCGTCACGGTGCTTCTACTCGCGAGTCTTGTCGTACCCTCGAGCGTCGTTGCCGGCTCGACCTCAAACAGGACCAGCACGTACGCCCTCTACGCGGGCCACGGAGTCGGTGTGATAGCAACGGAGAATCCATTTACGGGCTGTGGCAATGTGTATCTCACCAACAACTTTCGCCGTTGGCGCAAAATCACGCCCGCTGTCAAGAATCCCAGAGAATTTGCAAAGGGTCTATGCGCGTATACGTGGAGCGACGCATACTTCGTCTCACCCACCGACGGCTGGCTTGAAGCGACCGACGGAGCAGACGTCGACACGATCCTTCGACACACCCTGAACGGTGGCAAAACCTGGATAGTCGAACCCGGCGAATCCACCGGAAGCGCCGGAGGCGGTGACACCGTTCGCTTCGTCAACGGCTCGCTCGGATGGCGACAGCAGTTCGGTTGGGGATCCAATGGGAATTACGCGATCCAGCGCACTTTGAACGGAGGCCTAACGTGGTCAACGCGTTCACCCGATCCCCGCGGTTCCTGCATCTTCGCCAACGACGTATTCTCCTCGTCGACCACGGGCTTCGCATCTGTGCCCTGGGCTTCGGCCACCAATCCCACCAACCTGTGGAGGACGATTAACGGTGCGCTGAACTGGTCGGTCTTAAAGTTTTCTCCGCCACCAGGGCTGTCGTCCACGGCTCTTGGACTCTACGGAGCGCCCGATTTCTCTGGATCGTATGGCGTGGTGCCCGTGGACTACTCCGTCGCCGGGCACCAAGACCTCTTCTTCTACGTGTCACACGATGCTGGACTCGTCTGGCAACTCGATGTGGCTTCACATCTCCCGGTCGTCATTCCCACAGGTGTAAGGATCAATCGACAGAATGCCGTTGGCCAGTCGTGTTCGGCCACCTCACCTTTAGTGTCTGGCCGCGTGCCAGTCGTCGTTTCCGCGAGCCCGACAACGTGGTGGCTCGTGGTGCCGGGACCACAACACGCAACAGAGCTGTTCGTCATCACGGCTGGCGGTCGAGACGTCACCTCGTTTACTGTTCGAGATCTGCCGAAGACGACCAGTCGACTAGAGCTCGCCGCACTGAACGCGGACGACGCGCTGCTCACGCTGCCAATCCCTTCTGGCTATCAGACGACGTACGAGTCGTTGGACGGTGGCATCCACTGGTTGAGGATGTCCCTGTCCATTTGAGTGTCGACACACGACATGTCCTTCGGTGTGAGTTTTCGACAGCGTCGGAATTCGATAACTATCTTCTCGGAGCGGTGCCCGATCTCGGAGTGCTCGACGAAACTGCGTTGAGCTGCAGCGGAGTGCTGAGCGTGCTGAGATCTCGGTACACGAAAACGATCGAGTAGGTGCCTCCCTCTGGTGCTCCGATGGAAGTAAATTTCGCCACGCCCCTGATGAGACGTGCGGTGCCCAGGTAGACACTCTCGGTGCTCGGTCCGTCGGGCGTGAGGTAGGGACAGTCAACGTCAGTCGACGCTGGTCCGGCCTCCACGATCACGGTGCCCGACAGGTCCGCGATGTTGCCGGCCGGGGTCCTTACCTCCACTTCGAGTGTCCGATCCAGTTCCGAGTTGCCTTGGTTAGACCAGGCGACGCCGCACGTGTACGCGCCTTCGTTAATCGGTGTTGTGCCCTCGACGACCAGGTGGAGTTCGCCCGAGGCCGAACCGGGCGCTGCGATAATCAACAGCGCAGCAGCGACAACCAGGGTGGCACTGAGCGTTCGCATAGGGCGAACTCTGCTCATCGGTATGTCTCCATGGCAAGAACCTATCCAACGCGACGTGTGCTCAGTCTAAAACCGGCACGGAACGCAGTTCACGCTCACGACTCCAGTAATCTCCTTTCAAAGTGACGAATAGTCTCGGCGTGAGAGAGAAAAGGAGCGCTGATGGCGGAGTTGCAAATCCAGGGGGAAGAGTTGGTTCTGCATCTCTCTAAGGGCGAGGTCGCGGAGTCGATGCATGGCGAGTTACGAGTGCCGAAATCAGACGTGCTGTCGGTGGAGATTCTTGATGACGCACACGACGCCGCTGATCACGGCCTAAAGACGGGTACGCGGATCCCTGGAGTTATTGAGGTTGGCACCGTTCACTCGGACGGAAAGAGAATCTTTACCGCGGTCCATCGCGCCACTCCACGTGGCTTGAGAGTCGTCCTACAGAATGCCTCGTACGACGAGTGGATCGTTGGCTGCGAAGAACCGGAAGCCGTGAAGGCACAGATCAATAAGTCCATGTGAGATACGCCAGGGAACCGAGCCCTAGGAACCCAAGCGTCGATACCAGAGTCGCCACTGAGTCGTGTGGCGTTGCCATACGGCGGGTCCAGTTGAGTAAGGCGGTCCGACATGACGACGATGGGCGGCCGATGACTCATCGACTTCGTAGACGGCGAGATATCGGGGAGCTCCCATATAGGGAGCCTTGACTTCTTCGATGAGCTCATAGCGCACCGCGCGCAGCGCGTGGCGACGCTCGGCGACTTCCACCAGATGGACGTTGGTGTAGAAGTCATTGAAAGTCACCAGTTCCGCGTCACTGAGGTCATCCGGCGGATTCACGCCCAGTAGGTAGATCGCGTAAGGACGTTGATATGCCGGTGCGGTCTGGGCAATCTGACGATAAAGGACGGACCATACCTGACGAAGTCCGGGGCACTCGTCTGCGTCGAGTTCCTCTTGATCGCCCACTGTCGCCGCGTTCGCAGTCAGGGCCCGCGGCGGATGAAATCCACGTGCGGCCACCGCCAAGAGTTCGTATCGAGCTTCGGTGCTCGGAAAAGGGGGAGCAGAACGCTCGAACGCTTCTACTGCTTGAGGATTCGCTCGCGCACCGGTGCGCAGGTCCCATCCTCTCCACGAAACAAGGTCTGGCGTCTTCTCCATGTTCGCAGACTACGTTCGCTCGAGTCGAAGGGAAATCCCAGGGTCATTGGGGACGACCATTCTCTCCCTGCGCGCAGTTTTGACGACTATCCCATCACCGTTCTCGACGATTGTGCGTTGGGCGCACGTTTTCGCGAAAAGGCACCCAGATTGATGACGTTCCCCGTGTACTCGCCTTGAAACTTCACCGGGTTCGTATCGTGATCGTGGCCGGCCTCCACGTGTTCCACCAACGTTGCCATAAGTCGACCTACGAGTGGAGCATTCTTGAACTGGTTGCCACTCGTCCCAATGGCGACGTAAAAACCCGCCAGCGACGTGCGGTCGTAAATGGGCTGCCAGTCGTCGGTGACGTCGTAGACGCCAGCCACACCCTTGGGCGTCGTGGGTACCGTCAGGGTGGACAGACGGCGCGCGGCGCGCGTCGTCTGTCGCGCGAATGATTCGGCGGTGACTTCCATGTTCGAAAGGTCGGGGTCGGCAACCCATTCGAGGTCGTCACATTCGGGTTCAGTTCCACCAACGAGAATGCTGTTGCCCGGAGAGGCGCGAATATACGTTCCCAAGTCCATGTCGGCGATACTCGGGCCCAAGCCCGTTTGAGAGTTGTAACCGGATGGCGCGGGAAGGTAGTGAACTTCTTGTCGCAGCGGGCGCGTCGTGACCGTGAAGTCCGATCCCACGCCGGCCATCCGATTGATTATTCCAGACCATGGCCCCGCCGCGTTGATAACAATTCCGGCATCGATTTTTTCACCCTCGGAGAATTGCACTCCGCCCACGCGCCCCGCTCGCTCGATGATCTTCGTGATGACCCGATTGAATACGACGGTGGCGCCGAGCTGTTGCGCGGCTGCGATCAGGTTGTGAGCGGCGAGCTGCGGGTCGTCCACGAAGCCCGCGTCCGGCATGAAGATAGCGCCGAGATCCTTAGAGGCTTCCTTGTAAAAATCATCGTGGTCGATGCGCTTGGGTGGCCAGTACGCTCCCGTGTCAATGCCGGGGACGCGACTTCGTAACGTTGACGCATCCCAAGTCTCGAACGGGACTCCTACCTGAGCGAGGAGAGCGCTCACTCGTTCGAGCGGAGCGACGGGAGTGTCTAAGACGACCATGCCAGTTTGGCGAAACGAGGCGAGTCCGCTCTGGTCGGTGTCCCCAACATGATCGGGCCAACGTTCCCAGTAGTGCTTGGCTTCCCACGACGTGGCGACCCCATCAAAGGTCGAGTAGTTGAAGCGAATAATGGCGCTGGAGGAACTCGTTGATCCGTGACCGGGAGCGCCGGCCTTGTCCACTACCACGACTTCGAAGCCAGATTTGGCCAACTCCAAGGCAATCGCGCTTCCAATGACGCCGGCGCCTATCACGATGACGTCGCTCTCGCGTCTCATCACGTCTCCGCACTCGGGCCGAAAAGGCGTTTCATCCTAAGAGCTTCTTAGACGGTGTCGTCATGATCCGCTGGCCGACCTGAGCCAAGGAGGCATGGGAGAAGGGAGCGATACGAGTCTTTGGAATCTCTGCCTAGGACCACTTACCAAGATGTTTGACGGCGCGAGGTACCCGCTAAGGATCACGTTTCGCTATCAGCGTCAGAGGTGATCGACCCATCACGCATTCGGATACGGCGTTGAGTACGTGACGCAATTTCCTCGTCGTGCGTGGCGACAATGATCGTGACGCCTGATCGATCGTGAAGATCATGAAGTAGCGCCATGAACTCTTTGGCGTTGGTCGAGTCGAGGTTGCCGGTGGGCTCGTCTGCGATGATCACTTCGGGGGCGTTGGCTAAGGCGCGGGCAATCGCCACACGTTGCTGCTCGCCACCCGAGAGTCGAGAGGGCAGATGCGCGAAACGCTGCTCTAGTCCCACTTGGGTCAGAAGCTCTTGAGCGCGGGCGGCTCGTTTTTCATGTGATGGTTCACGAGGAACCATCGCTATGGCGACATTCTCTTCGGCCGTCAGCGTAGGAATCAGGTTGAACTGCTGGAACACGAAGCCGATCTCTCCGGAGCGAATCTCCGTCAGGATTTTGTCGGACTCGTTTTCGAGTGAGCGACCGGCAAATCGAATCTGCCCCGAAGTTGGCGTGTCCAACGCTCCGAGGAGCTGTAGCAGCGTTGTCTTCCCCGATCCACTGGGACCCTCGAGGGCCAGCATGTCACCTCGATCAATAGTGAGATCGATGCCGCGAAGCGCATTCACCACGACATTTCCCTTTGAGTAGGTACGGGTAACACCGCTCAACTCATATAGGCGCGAACCGGCTGGGCTTGCGCTGTTCTCGCTGGTCATTGTCTCGGTCATTGCGGGTCCTTTCGATCGGTTCGAGGCTCAGCCGAGGTCCCGAAGGGCGGAAGAGGGAGAGAGTCGAGCTGCTCGCCAACCGCCTATGGCCCCGGCTATTACGCCGCCGAGAAGAGCACCAACGAAAGCGATCACGATGGTGAAGGGACGGATAGGGGCCGTCAAGTGCACAGTCCTCGCTATCGAAGCGCTTGTCGTTTGGTGCAGTAGCCCGCTCACACTCGAGGCGCCCACGGCAAGGCCTGTGCTCGTCACGCTCAGTGCTGGCCCTACTGCTCCAATGATCAGACAGATAATGGCTCCGAGAGCAATTCCGAGCAGGCCGCCAATGATGCCAATGCCGATCGTCTCGGCCATGATTTGGCGAACCACACGTCCGCGGGACCATCCAATAGCTCGCAACGACCCGATCTCTCGCACACGCTTGGACACGCTGGACAAGGTCAAAAGTCCGGCAATCAAGAATGCCGCCAGCAAGACCACAACGGCTAGCGCTCCGCCGAGATCGGTGGCCAGTTTGCGGGCGTTGGAGAGGCTTCCCGTGACCTGATCAGCGAGCGACGCCGAAGTGAGTACCGTGGCCCCCGGCAATTCCTTCTTGATCGCCTTGGCCACGCCGTTGACGTCCTTGGCGTTCGCTACGGACACGAGAACCTCGTTGATGCGACCCGTGTTGCTCGAGAGTGTTTGCAGATTCGAAATGCTGAAGTAGATGTCAGACACATCGCCCGTCAACGTGGGGTTGACCAGTCCCACAATCTTGTAGCCCACTGCATTTATGGTGAGTGTCTGGCCAACCTTCAGACCCTTTTGTGACGCGTACGCGGTGGTCACGAGTACTTGAGTCTTTGCGATGGTGGGGTTTGTCGAAATCCACGCGCCTTTGGTCAGCTGCGCCTTGGTCACGAGTCCCGACGTGGTGTTCGAGGGATTCACGCCGGCGACCGTGTAGGTCGACGTCTGGGTGTTGGTCGTGGGCGGGTTGAGAACTTGTTCAACCGTTCGTTCGGGAACGACGACGTTCGCTTCGTAGGCCTTCTGCGCGGGCGTGAGGCATTTGGCAAAGGCCGTGCTCGTTCCGGCGCCGAAGCGGAAGCCTCCTACACCTCCACCGCCGAATCCTCCGCCTCCCGATCCACCGCCACTGGGAAATGTCGTCGTCGTGGTGGATCCGAGCTGCTTGTTGATGAGGGCTTCAATGCATGTGCGTTCTGCGGCCCGTTGAGCCGCCGTGAGGACGGGAGGTTTTACAGAAGCGGAGATCGTCTGGCCCCCGGTCTTCACCGATGCGGTGATCTTGGGGACGGTACCGGTCTCGTGCAGTGCGTCCAGCGAAAGTGCTCCAACGGCGCTGGTCACGCCTTTTACCTTGAGGACGTCACTCACGGCCTGAGTCGGGAATGTGATTAGAGTTCCGGGCACAAAGAAGTCGTGTGTGAACTTCGTCCCCGGTGGTCCGAGTTTCGCCAAGTCGGTGATGACCGACGAGTTTGCCGAGGCGAGCGCTGCAGCATCACTTGAATTCAACGCAGCTCCGCCACGGCCGGCAAAGAAGCCCCCTCCACCGCCGCCCCCGAATCCGCCTCCGCCACCGCCACCAAAGCCGTTTGAAGGGACTGTGGTCGTGGTCGTAGTAGTCGAGAGGGTCGGCGCCACGGTACGGGTGACAATGATGGCAGTGCCCACTGAATTGAGTGGAGACAGTGCTTTGTTCTGGGCGTCACTGAGTCCCTGCGATACGCCAATGATGCCCATGACGAGACCAACTCCTGCGGCCAGTCCGACGGCGGTCACAATGGTGCGACCGATTCGCCGACGTAGTTCATTCCATGCGTAACTAAAGGAAAACAAGAGAGGCCTTCCGGACTCGCGTGTGGTCAACGGGCGTGACCACATCACGAAGAGTAATCATGGCTCTGCTGACGAGGGGGAGAGTTGTGGGCTGCGCCGGGTCATTTTTACGATGGTCTTATCGGAGTCTTACCATGTGATGTGTTTGTTGCCCACCGAGCTTTCGACTCCGCGTCTGTGAGAGATAACGAGCGTTCAAGCTGACGGACGAGCGCGGCCCGGAGCCACAGTTCGAGCGAGGATTCCTAGCGTCGCACGGAGCGCACCCTCGGGGATGACGGGGAATACCGAATCCTTCCAACTCTGGTCGACAGATGACCAGTCGTAGTAGGAGGTGACCAGAGTCCCTTGATCTGTTGGTTCCAACTTGTAGCCGTAGACATGTCCAAGGTTGAGCTGGCCCTCAACCGTCCACGCGATCTCGCGGTCTGGCACCAATGTCACAATGCGCACCGTGACGTCGTAAAGGCCGAGCGGATAGTCGTTGAGCGCCTCGCGATCCATGTGCACCACGAAGGAGTCGCCGACCGACTTGACTGGTTCGCCAGTGGCTGCCATCAACATGCCCGAACTGTCGATGGCGACATGCCCTTGCGGACTGGTCAGCAGAGCGAAGATCGCCTTTGGATCTGCCGCGATTGAGCGCTGAACCTCGATCCGTTCAATCATGGCGTCAACTATTACATGCCTCGGCCCCATGGGTACATTGTGTCGTGCCCGAATTGCCTGAGATGCAAGCCTTAGCCGAACGACTCAACGTGCTGCTCGCGGGCACCACGTTGCTTCACGCCGACGTGCTCGGATTCTCTTCGCTCAAGACCTACGCACCCACGCCCGACTCTCTGCTACATCACCGACTCGTATCCGTTGGGAGGAGGGCCAAATACCTGGCGTGGGAGTTTGATGACGGAAACCGCGTCGTCGTGCACCTATCTTAAGCGGGACGTCTGGACGTTGAGCAACCGCCGAAGCGGACTCGGCCCCGCGGCTCGGCAGTGCGCTTCGTGTTTGGTCGAGGTGACGCGGGACTCGAGGGGCCGGGCGTCGGCGTACTAGTGCGCGAATATGGCACCCAGCGAAAGGCTTCGTGGTGGGTGCTGGCTCCGGACGATGAGGGCCCGCTGGCAGGGCTCGGACCTGAGCCGGGAAGTCAAGAATTCGCGGAACTTATCCGAACCAGTACTTCGAAGCGTCGTCTCACTACCGATCTGCGCGATCAGCACGTCATGTCAGGTATCGGTCGCGGCTGGGGTGATGATATCTTGCACCGCGCTCATCTGTCACCCTTCTCCTCGTTTAGCTCGTTGAGTCCCGCGCAGCGCGAGTCCTTGCTGAGTGCCGCTACCAGTGTGCTGGCCGAAGCACTAGAACTCGAGCGCTCTCGCGAGGGCGGACTGTCTGAAGCCAAGCTCGGTGGTCGATTCAAAGTACACGGTCGCGCGGAAGAGCAATGTCCTTCCGCGTGTGGCGACACGTTGCGCCGCTTGTCTTTTGAGTCTTACGACATGACGTACTGTCCTTCGTGCCAGACGGGTGGACGACAATTAGCCGACCGCCGATTATCTCGTCTGCTCAAGTAGTGGAGGTCGATGCGGCTGTCGTGGCCCGAACCGGGCGCGCTCGTGCTGATCACTTCGAGCAAAATTTGACCTATATAAATATCGCCTGAGCACAAGCTCGGGCGACTCAAGCCAGCGGACCCTGCCGCCTAATCGTCTCGACGGACTCCATCGCTTTGCGGAGTTTAAGAAGCCACTCGTCGGCGTTAGTCGCAACTAACTTGACGCACCAAGCCAACGCATCGGAACGACTTCGAGCCACGCCGCTATTAACAAGTGTGTCTAGAACGCCTCGTTCGGGCTGGCGAAGCCGGGTCATGACTGGTATCGACAGGTTGGTGAAGATGTGTCTGGCCTCGCCGATCACGGCTCCCCAACTGAAGGCTCTACCGAAGAGCTGTTGGCCCTCTCGGGCTATCGTCATGCGCTCTTCGCGTGTCTCCTCACGAAAGCGAGTAATCCGGCCAGCTTCGGCGGCCGCTTTGGCTGCGGCATCGACCTCGCCGCCCAAATCGGGAGCGGATATACGTCCGACAACTAGCACCTCGTCGTGATCGATGGTCACCGACGGCGCCTGCTCGAACCAACTTTCGGGCAGCCGACCGATAATCCAGCCCGAGACTTCCTCAGATGAAATCTCCGGCTCGTTTGATCGAGACATTCGTTCATTCAGCGCCTGCGAATACAAACTGACCGTGAAGCGTATTGACGATGTTCGAGCGGCGACCGATTGGGCCACGTCGCTTGGTTGGTGTCGGAGACCCGAAGATCTGCTGCTACTTACTGGCGACTCCGATAATTAGTCCGAACCAGTTTCGAGTTCCGCCGTGGTCGTGGTATTCGTTCCGAACGGGGACTCTCCCATGATCTCGCGACCTGCTGCTAGCAGCGCACGCTTGGTTGCCCCATGGGCGATCGTCTTCATTGCCCGCTCATCTGATGCGGTCACGCGAAGCACCGCGGCAACCACGTTTGCAAGCGGAGGGCGTTCTGCCCGAACAATTGTCACGCTGACGGCACTGGAGTGGCGTTCAAAAAGTTCCCCGAAGGCGGCGCCGTCGTGATGACTGGCTCTGAGCCAAAGTTCTCCGTCAGATACGTCATCGTATTCACGCCTCACGAATACATCATGTCCAGGATGGCTGCTTCAGTTCCACGGATTGGTCGGGCGAATGGCGCTCTAGGCGACGCTCGCACCGACGCGGTGTTCACGTAGAGCGTTCTAATTACGATTCGATGTCAATCGTGTTCTAGCCAATGAATCGAGGATTACGTTGCAAACGTGTCGATGAAGCGCGATCTAAATCCGAGAAGTGCGGCCCGTCTGGGCGGCGCTCTTTTGGTCCTCCTAGGTTTGACCTTCGTCCTCTCGCCGACAGTCGCTTCGAATTCGAGCGCCGCGTCGGTCAAGCCGTGCCTAGGTAGGAACCTCATTGGAGAAAAAGCGTCGTCCAGCGTCTACGCCGGTGGCGCGATCATTGTCTTAGCGATCACCAACATCGGACCGTCGGCGTGCGAACTAGGTGGCTACCCCCGGCTATTGGGCATTCGACAAGGCCACGAATACAAAATTCCTGACGTCGTCAAGGGCCCTACCCAGGCCGGTCAACTCGAAACGGCTATCTTGATCCCGCGTGAGGCCGGGGCGTTGATCTTCGACACGTCCCTCGGCTGTAACGCGAATGTGTACCCGCCGCCCGTCGCCACCGACTACACAGGCGTTGTCCTACTACTGCCAGACCGACATGGACTCGTAAAGGTCCTTGGCGTTCCGTTGTCGATGCCCTGTGGAGTCGGCGAGAGCCGCTTGGGATGGGCGAAGGGTTTCGAGTTCCATCAATGAAGAGTCGGCTACTCGCTTCGTCGGTGTCATTCATCATGGTCGTCGCGGCTTCGCTAACGCTGACACTCACTGGAGTTACAGAGGCAGCGCCGTCAAAAAGCGTTTCAGACACCACCCAGTTCGTCGGACTTATGAAGAAGGGCGTGAGCAGCGCATACGTTGCCACGTACGACGTTTCCAACTATGACTTCTTCTCAACGGGGTCGATAACAGTGGCGAATCTTCCTCCGCGCCCGGGTACGAAAGCGCCCACCAACGCTGACGGCTACTCGAGCGACGTCGAGATGTCGTACGTATTCCGCGGCAAGGGCGGCCACATTGTTCAATGGATTCAAGATGAAACGCGCGTCAGTGCGTGCGTGGGTGGACCTTTCCAATCTGGAAACTCGAGCCTTCAATGCTCACGACCATTTCAATTCATTCCTTCGAACGGATTCGCCGAAGAGGGCGTAGGTTTCGTTCCTGAGAACGTATTACAAAACTTTGAAAACTTTGATCCGACCTTCGACGCCCGATCGTCAGTGGTCTTCACTGAATCTTCGAAGCGATTCGGCAACCTGCAGTGCATTCGACAAGCACAGGTACATGTAAAGGACTCTGAGCGCGAAATCACGTGCCTTAATCAAGGCGGGCTCCTCGTGTCGTGGACCTCGCAGAATCCCGGCGGCACAATCCGCGTCGTACTAGCCAAGCTGAGGATTCATCCCACGAAAGAGGATTTCGTGACGCTGAAGGGGCCGACGAAAGCAATGATCCTTCCACCCTTTTAGGGGCGTGGGAGTTTTACTCGGGGACCCGAAGCAATAGATCTACTACCAAGCAGTGGCGGCTTAGAAACTAAATTAGCTCGGTAGCGGGCAACTAAATTAATGTTCGATTCCTGATCGAGGCACTTTGACGACGGCGTCGCCTGTTGTCCCGCCGGGGAACGATGCCGCCTCCCGAATCCGACGTGATCTCGAGCTCCTATCGAACTACAGAACTCCAACTCTGACGGTCGGTACTGCCGGAGATGACCGGTGAAATGTCGAAACCACCACAGTCGGGTTCTTCGACAGTCACGAAGATACTCTTCGAAACGCCCGGTGGCATAACCAGAAGACCAGTCGTCGACTTAGGACACGCCTTGTTTTGGACTGCATTCCAATCTGCTCCGTAAATGTTGAACGACGCCGTTTTCCGTGGTGACAGGCGCACCGGCGACGATGGCTTCGACGGAGGTGCATTTTGGCGTACCAGCGTCATCGGCGTCGACTCGACGGCACCACCGACCACTGCTTGCAGCCGCGGCCATCCGCTGAGCTGACACGCACTTTGCGAAACGTTGGTGAAAGTAAGGGTCTCTCTGAACTCACCGGCCGCCGCATAGTTAGCGTGCCACCCTCCACGGTCCGAGGTGACTCTCAATTGCGACGAACTGCACCTTGGAGAGCTCGCCGACCCGACCCCGTTCGCAGTCGCCACGCCCGTCGCGAGCGCGAACACGGACACCAACGAAAAAACAATCAGCAGCATCAAAGGATGTCTCATAGCGCCATTCCACGAGTCAGGCTCGACAAAATAACAGCGGTTGCCCAAGCAAAGCGGAAATGATCGTGAGACTTGGTCACCTCGGCATCGTAAGTCTGAGACTGCACTGGAAGATTCGCAGATTCTTGAAGTTTTGATGACAACGAAATGTCCGGTGTCGCAGACCCGAGGCAACAGACCGTCTATCAGGCACCGGTGACGGACAGTCCGCCCAGGTTTACGGCTATTTGACTTGAAACGACTGCAGTGACCAACTCAGATTGCACAACGTGACTGACTTTGGCATGGGTACGTAGAACACTGACCCCGGCCCAAACGTGGCGGTGACTCCCTTGACGGCGGTTTCTTGGCAACCTGACGGCGGCGTATTGCCAGGCGGGAAGAATTGCACCTTCACCGTCGCTGTTCCGCCAAGCGCCGACAGCGTTACGTAGCTCGCGCCGGTGCCGTAGTCTCCTGGGGGCTCTGACGGCCAGCCCACCTTGCGTCTAAATGGCCCGGCAACCTTTTGCAGCACTGGCGTGCCGTAGAGGTAGCACGCGTGGGCCGAGTTGTTCGTGAATATCAGCGACTCTCTCCAGCCTCCCAGATCCCGTTTTCGGCCGACTTCGGAAACGCGCACCGTACTGGCTTTGCAAACGGGGTCACCTCGATAGCGCCCCGGCGGCAGTCCAGGGAGTGCTGCCCACGACGTTCCATTCAGTGTGCGAAATAGCTCGCCGTGCAACTCGTCCAACACCGCTCCCGACGAGCCAAAGGTTGCGAGCGACTCAGCCGCACCCCCGTCGTTCATGTCGGGATCTGAATCAAATGTCCAACGTCGACCACCATCAACGCTGTACTCGAGACCACCCGCCGGGTTAAAGACGGTCCCGTAGATGATGTGGTCCTTGCTGTCGTACGAAAGGACGCTGGAGTCCACTCCGACATTGGTGAGACCCCGACCGGCGTGGACAGGGTCACGGATGCTTGCCCAGTGGACGCCACTGTTGGTCGTTCGCCAGAGACTCCCCGGCCCCTGGCTCATACCCTCGTCCTGCCAGCAGGCGAGGAGCCAACGTGAGCTCGATTCGGCGAGAAGTTGATTCACTTCAATCTTGCCGCAGGGATTCGGAATTCGTCGCCACGAGGCACCACCGTCGGTCGTTTCGAGGATGATCGAGGAGGGCTCAAAATTTTGTCCGTAAACATATACGTACGTCGTAGGACTTATTGCGGTAAGTACCGGATATAAGGGCGACAGTCCCGCCGGTACCTGAAGGGGTAATCGGTTTGACTCATAGGGAGTCGCTGAACCGTCATGGAAAAGCGACAACGCTGCAGAGCACTTCGATTCATCGGCGTCGTGACACAGCGAGGTCACAACCGCCGCGGTTTCGCCCGACACCGCGAACGCTACGCCCACTCCCGGTGCTCGCAGCTTCGCCCAATGCACACCAGCGTCAGTGGTGACCTGAACGTCACCGCCAGATCCCTCTTGCCCACCGATGTATCCAATGGAAGGCGTAACGAAATCGACGAGTGGCACGTGGTACGGGCCCGCCCCCTTCGTTGGAGGAAGTGGCACTCGAGGTCCGAGACGCCAACGAGCTCCTTGATCGGTCGTGCTGACCAAATAGAAGGGTTCGCTCGCGTGCGTCGATCGGCCCTCGTACGAATTGGACGCGATGCCGTAGCCAAGGGAGGGCGAGACAAAATCAACCGAGTCAATCTGAGTGCCCGTACCCAACGAGACGTTGGTCAGCAACGGCCACGGTCTCGCGGCGCCAACCGTAGTTGCCGCCACGAAATCAGCGAATCCCGCGATCAACATCACCGAGACAAACGCCCGCGCTCTCACTCCCCACATAGACGTGAGTCTTCCATCTGGAGGAACGGCCGCGCCGGCCATCCCATCAATCTTCCGCCCAGCGAACTGGGTCCCAAGCAGTCGAAGATTGGAGTCGAAGAACCGACACCGCAGATTTGATACCAAGCACTGAGGCTCCTAGAACCCTCCTGAAGACCGTATAGGTGCGCGTTCTATCCATATGCGACGATGGTTTCGATATTCGAATAGGAGGGCTCAGAGTGAAGTCAAAGTTGAGAGTCGTCATGGCTATCGCTGCCATCGCGATCGCAGCAAATACTGCCATTGCAGCCGATTCGTTCGCCGGTCCAAGTCAAGTCGTGAGTGCCGGTAGCGTCGCGCGCCTTTCGAGCGCTGGAGCTACGGAATGGAACTTCGATGCTTTACTGCGTGAAACGTTCGGTTCAGGATTGATCTGCTCACTTGCTTCTAACTCTGGATCTCCGTTGAACTTCCCGAAGAACGACGAAGACTGCACTCCTTTGGCAATGTACTCACCGTGGATCTTTGACTTCAAAGACCTAGGAATATCTTCATTCCACGTGATGAGTAAGAAGTACACACAGAAAGGTTGGGTTGCAAACGCTGCGCCGGTACTCATTGAAGGGAACCTCATTGCGTGCAACAAGAGCGGCACGCAGGTCTTGATGGGTTTCTCCGACGAACCTTCAGGCGCGATCGGATGCGGGGCAAATCCTTACACCCGAGGGTATTGAGAATTCGGTGGTCTTCTGCTTCGACGACCCGACGCGATATCTTCACTTCAAGGGTTAGTGGTAGCGACATAACGCTGGAAGAATGTTCAGATGAGCCTGGAACCGTACCTTGAAGGTGAACTGCTCGAGGCGGATGTCGCCTGGGAGCCCTGGACTCCCGAAGAAGTAGCGCAGCAACTTTCTGGAACCAGCGCGCTCTGGTATGTCGTCGCTGGCTGGGCACTCGATCTGTTTATAGGCCGGCAGTCTCGGCCGCACGACGACATTGAGATCGGGGTACCCGCAAGAAGTTTTCCGGAGATTCGAATGGCCTTCGATGAGTACGATTTTGACGTCGTGGATTCCGGTAGACGGTGGCCGCTGTCGAGCGGCACATTTGAGTCCACTTTTCAAACTTGGCTGCGCGACTCCAATACTGGCGTCTACCATCTCGACGTTTTCCGAGATCCGCATGTCGGTTCAGAGTGGATATGTCGGCGCGACGAGAGAGTACGCATGTCCTTCTCGAAACTGACTTGCTATTCGGGAACGGGAATTCCTTACATGTCACCTGAGGTCGTGTTGTTGTTTAAGGCGAAGCATCTCCGTGAGAAGGATCAAGCGGATTTTGAAAGAGTTCTTCCACTTCTCGATGATCAACAGGTTGAATGGCTTCGAGTGAATCTGGAGTTAGTCCATCCCGGTCATACTTGGGCTGAAGTGCTCCAACGTTGAATTGCGAAGTTTGGGCAACCCTCAACGCGGGAACTCATTATCAAAGTGCAGTTCCCATTCCAGCGCGGGATTTGTTCCAAGCCATCCCCATTTGTCCGCCTGAATGAATGCTTGCCACACAACGTCATGCACCGCATCGACTTCGATTGGACTCAGTCGTTTTCGTACGGCGAGTTTCTTGTAAAGATCGTCCAGGTCTGTAGCGCGAATCAAGTTGAGAGATTTCTTTCCGAGCGTTGGCATCACCATCGAGTTGAGAAGGGTTTCGTAGTCATGGATCTTCGCCGGTCCGAGGTTATGAGATTGAAGCTTCAGCCACATTGCGCAAAGCGCATTGAATTTTGTCGACGTTCCTCGATAGGTTCCAGCGCCGACTGCTGCGATTTCGAGGCGCAGCGCCGCGCGGGCTTGCTTCTGAGTGCCGTGAACCACTCGAGTTAGTTGACGGCGACGTCCGTCGGCAGGATCGGGACCTATTCTCAAATCTGATCTCCCATGTCCCTGCACTCTTTT
The DNA here is from genome assembly GCA_963803745.1 of uncultured Acidimicrobiaceae bacterium. Lineage (GTDB taxonomy): Bacteria > Actinomycetota > Acidimicrobiia > Acidimicrobiales > RAAP-2 > RAAP-2. The sequence goes on from CAWDNL010000004.1 coordinate 155,679, forward strand.
CTCTCATCGATCCAGCCATTTATCTATCTTCCCGATCTCGTCTCGGATTGCTCCGTACTTAGTAAGTACCCCGAGTTTCGAAAAGTTGTCCCGCTTCGCGGCGAGAGATGACTGGGCGAGAACGGCTTTGCCGCTATTGACAGCGACCAGCGAACGATACGGTTCGAACCAAGACTGGCGATTACTCGAAATAAACCTCCGATTGCGTGGTGTTTTCGGAGGTTTTTTTGGCGAAAAATACCTACAAAGTGGATAATCCGTTCTTTAGAATCTACGTCTTATCAGGAGTTTTACTTGGTGCGCCGGCCGGGACTTGAACCCGGAACCTGTTGATTAAGAGGTCTAGGAGACGCGTTTTGCAGGTTCGTGATGCGCTGCAAAGTCGCTAGTTTTCAAGGAAGTTGGTGGTGCAAACGTCTATGACGTCTCACCGCGTTTTGGAAAATTGAGGGATGTGATGAGGGGTGCTTTCGTTACGATCGCATTTTCTGACGAATCCTCGAGATTCAAACGCGCATCGCCTTTGCTTCCGTTGTCCTCATTTTTAATAACTGGTCGCTCGCATGAGGTGCTTACGACGATTGAGGCGACGCTTTCCACACCATTAAACGCTCCTGTATCAGAGCGCCATTCGTTTCGAGGCTTGATTGCTCGTGTTCGAATCCGTGACGTACATAGAGACTCTCTGCCCGATCGTTTCCGTTCAGCACGCGAAGCACTAATCGGAGCTTTCGTTCCGACGAGGCCCATTCGAGTATTGCGGTGATGAGTGCGTCACCTATGCCACGTCCCCGGGCGAACGGCGCTACCCACATCGAGAGAAGCTCCACTTCATCTTCGGAAGCCATTCCACTCACCATTCCGGCATCGTCGCCGTCGAACTTCGCGATCAAATTCAAAGAGACCTCGCTCAATCGATCTCGCCAGCTCTGCTCTCCCGCACCCTGCCACTCACTGAGAGAAGAACAAAATGCGTATGGTGCTTCGGCGAGGGCGTTTAAGCGCATATCGCGCCATCTCTCCCAGTCATCTGAGTTGAGCGAAGTGATCTCAATCATCTCGTAAGAAGGAATCAGATCGTCAGGATTCTGGCGACTTGGTTGAGCTGACTCGGCACAACATGCCACCACATCCAACGTCCTCGTTTCTCGCCCTCAATGAGACCAGCGTCGGCCAGTATGCGCGTGTGATGAGAGATCGTGGGTTGGCTCTTCCCGAGTGGACCTTCGAGGGCGCAACTGCAAACCTCGGCCTCAGTCGCGATGAGCGACAGCATCCTCAGTCTCACCGGATCTGACAGGGCGCCAAAGATTGCCGCGGCCTGCTGCGCTTCGGCGTCCGAAAGTTCGCTCTCACTCAGAGGACTACAGCAACTCACCGTCGAGTCGTTGAGCACGGCGACGCGCATTGATCGGGGCATGGCCCAATTATAACATTGACAGCCATCGATATGACGTGTACCTTAACATTGACAACCATCAATGTAAGGAGTCATCGTGTCCCGTGTCCAACTTGCCCTCAACGTTTCCAATCTTGAGGAAGCCATTGAGTTCTACTCGCGGTTCTTTAACACTGAGCCCGCCAAAGTTCGCAACGGATACGCCAACTTCGCGATTGACGAACCACCGCTGAAGTTGGTGCTCATGGAGAACGAGGGGGCTCCGGGGTCGCTTAACCACTTAGGCGTCGAAGTCTTTTCGACCGACGAAGTAGTCGCTGCGTCGAAGTACCTCTCGAGCGTCGGCATGGCCACGCGCGTCGAAGAGTCGACGACCTGCTGCTTCGCGGTGCAAGACAAAGTGTGGGTCGACGGCGTGGATGGCTCACCGTGGGAGGTCTACACGGTGCTCGAAGATTCAACGACATCGAACGGGATCGAGGGTGACGGCTTGTGCTGCGTGTCGTCAGACTCGAACGAAACATCGACGTGCTGCTAAACGAGTCGCCGATTTGGCGAAAGCTCGCGGCTGAGTACGTCGGCAGTCTTCTACTGGCATCGATCGTTATCGGTTCCGGAATCACCGCGCAAAAGCTCTCGCCTCACTCGATCGGACTCGAACTATTTGAGAATGCAGCCGCGACTGGCTTGGGACTCTTCGTCCTCATTGTCACGTTCGGACCCATCTCCGGCGCACACTTCAACCCAGTCATCTCTTTCGTGGACGCGGCGTTCGGTGGCATTTCGTGGCGCACCGCGTCTTCGTACCTCGTAGCCCAAGTTGCCGGGTGCACGAGCGGTGCAGTGTTAGCCAATCTGATGTTTTCACGCTCGGCGATTTCGCTCTCGACTGATCATCGAGCGACGGCGGCGCACGGACTGTCAGAGGTGATGGCAACGGCCGGGCTGGTACTCGTGATCTTTGCCTTAGCGAAGGCGAACCGAAGTTCTCTCGCTCCAGCCGCGGTGGGCGCCTACATCGCCTCTGCCTACTTCTTCACCAGTTCAACGAGTTTTGCCAACCCCGCCATCGTGATTGGTCGAATGTTCTCGAATACGTTTGCCGGGATCGCGCCACAATCTGCCCCGTTCTTTGTCGCGGCAGAGGTGGTTGGGGGAGTGGTGGGCTTCGGACTCGTCAAGTCCCTCTATCCGGGACTCACCCCTCGGGATGCGTCCCGAGTCACTGACGCATTGGCCAAAGGAGACGTGCCCTAATGGACGCCAGGCCTCCCGAAATCTTGTTCCTCTGCGTGCACAACGCGGGGCGATCGCAAATGGCAGCTGCGTTCGCTCGCAAGTTTGGAGGCGTGCACGTGGTCGTCAACTCGGCTGGCTCTGATCCGACCAGCGCGTTGAATCCGGCGGTGGTGGAGGCGATGCGGGAAGTTGGGCTCGACATCTCAAACGAGTCGCCCCAGCGACTCACTGACCAGATGGGCCTGGACGCTGATGTAATTGTGACGATGGGCTGCGGCGACGCTTGCCCCGTGTACCTGGGCAAGCGTTATGAAGACTGGGAACTTGAGGATCCGAACGGCAAGGACCTCGAGACCGTTCGGCGCATCCGGGACGAAATTAAGGATCGCGTTGACGCATTGCTCGAGGATCTCAGGAAGCAGTCAAAATAGGCTTACGACCAGGTCATCCCTCGTAAAGTGAGGCCAATTTGCTGGTTTGGGAGAGCGACGAGGAACAAGGAAAGGCTAGTTGATCAAGAATTTTAATCAGTGCGCCGGCCGGGACTTGAACCCGGAACCTGTTGATTAAGAGTCAAATGCTCTGCCAAATTGAGCTACCGGCGCGGGACGAGTCTATACCGCCACCGCAACGGCTCTGAATCGATTAGTTGTGTTGAATCGCTTTAACTTCGAGAAACTCTTCGAAGCCGTACTTACCGAGTTCGCGTCCGACGCCAGATTGCTTGTAGCCACCAAATGGCGCCACGACGTTGAACGCACCACCGTTGATCTCAACTTGTCCGGTGCGAATCTTGCGCGCGATCTCGAACGCCTTCTCTTCGCTCCCGGCCCACACACCGCCGGCAAGACCGTACGTGGAGTCGTTCGCGATCGCGACGGCCTCGTCTTCAGTGTCGTAGGGGATGATCGAGAGCACCGGTCCAAAGATCTCTTCTTGTGCGATGGTCATGTCGTTGCGCACGTCAGAGAAAATTGTCGGTACGACGAAGTAACCCTTTTCGAGACCCTCCGGCGGGTTCACGCCGCCGGTAATGATCCGAGCACCTTCGTCGACGCCCTTATTTATATAGTCACGTACTCGCTGCTGCTGGGCGGCGCTGACCAGAGGTCCGAGCAGACTCGACCCGGTGATCGGGTCGTCGGGCATGAAGCCTGCGGCGCTCGCCACCGCGAGGTCTTCCACCTCACTCAGGCGCGAGCGCGGTACCAGCATTCGCGTTAGCGCCGAGCAGGTTTGACCTGAGTTCAAGTAACACTTGAAGACGCCGTCGCTCACGGCCTTCTCGAAGTCGGCGTCGTCGAGGATGATGTTGGCCGACTTACCGCCGAGTTCGAGCGAGACGCGCTTGACTTGCTGCGCGGCGAGCTCCATGACGCGCTTGCCGGCGCGCGTAGAACCGGTGAAGGACACCATGTTGGTCTTGGGGTGAACAACGATGGCTTCACCGACGACGGGTCCCACGCCGGAGACCATGTTGAAGACACCCTTCGGCAGTCCGATTTCGTGCACGATGTCGGCGAAGAGAAAGGCGTTGATCGGCGCGACTTCGCTCGGCTTCAGCACCACCGTGCAACCCGCGGCCAAAGCGGCAGCAACCTTGTTGGCGATCTGGTGTAGGGGATAGTTCCACGGCGTGATGGCGGCGACAACGCCAACCGGCTCACGAACCAGCGTAGAGTTGCCGACCTCTTCGTCCCAGACGAAGTCCATGGCCCGTTGGGCGTTGTCAGCGAACGTCATGGTGGGCAAGCCCACCTGGATGCCCTTGGACAGCATGAGCGGCATGCCGACCTCATTCGCGATTGTCAGGGCAATCTCGTCACTTCGCTCGGCGAGTTTCTCCGAGATTCGCATGAGGTACTCGCCGCGTTCTTTGGGGCTGGTATTGGCCCAGCCGTCAAAGGCCCCCGCCGCGGCCTCGACCGCTCGATTGGCCTCCTCGACGGTCCCCGCGGGAACGGTCGCGTAGAGTTCGCCCGTGCCTGACGTCGTTACGTCAAGCTTCTCGTCAGACGTGGCTTTCACCCACTCACTGTTGATATAGAACGAGTCGCGAACGATAGTCATGGGAACCCCCTTGAGTGTGCCCGTACGGGCCGCTACGACGAAATCTACACGGACTGACTCTCTGCGTGTCGCGGAGATAAGGATGTTCAAATTGAAGAGGCAGGCCAAACTTTGGGTGAGCGACGGGGGTCGAACCCGCGGCCTCCAGGACCACAACCTGGCGCTCTAACCAACTGAGCTACGCCCACCAAGACACACCAGTATTGCACAGCGATTCTGGACCTTGACAAAAGTTCGCGAAGGCGTTCACTACTCTTGAATTCACGCCCCTGTAGCTCAACTGGATAGAGCAGACGGTTTCTACCCGTCAGGTTGCGGGTTCGACTCCTGCCGGGGGCACTGCGACTACGTGCCCGCGGCTTGTAGGGGCGCACGCCACGGCAACTTCTGATGTGACCTTTTGATAGGCGTGCCTCGGCCCCACCCGCAAAGCGCGGGTGGGGCCGAGAAGCGATTTAGCCGCGCGCGAAGTCGCGCTCGAGCGCCGTGAGGTTCGGCACGCCGAGCCCAGTCGCCGGGTTGTACACCGTGCCGGGATTGCCGGTAAAGAAGATGTTGTCGTTCGACGTCCCCGCCTGGTTAAGAGGAGTGAACGGCGAATTCGGCGAAGTCGCGAACTTGTAGATCGACGGATTCCAGAATCCGACGCGATGCCCAAGGGCCGCGTCAATGACCGCGGTCGACCCGTTCAGCTGTGGGTCTACAAAGCTGGTGCCGCCCCAACCACCCTCGAGAAGCGCACCGCCTTCTTGGGCGAAAGACGGAGCGTACAACAGGTAACCGCTCCACGGATCCGCGTCGGTGGAGAGGTCAGGTTCGGCGCGGCCGGATCCAGATCCCCGCTGGACAGACGGTGTGGGATTGAAGTTCCACCCCGTTGGTTCAACGAGTCCGCCTCCCACGTTTTCGTAGTCAGTCGGCGTGAGGTACTGAACGTCCTGGTAGGAGTTCGTGCCCGGGACACCCTGCTGGTACGACGGAGTTGGTTCGTCGACGCTGAAGCCGCCACCACCTCCCACGACGAGTTCCTCCGCAGTGGTAGCCAGCGGTTCATCGAGCCATGTCGAGAAAGCGGGCCACAGGTAGTCCCAGCCCCACGCCCGCTGCTGACTCACATTGACTGACACGTAGGTGGACGCGTCAGGGAATCCCGCGGGACCCTGCACCGAGCCACTCCATGGAAGCGTGGTGCCCCCGGAAGACGTCACGTACGGGCTGTCGCCGGGTGCGTCAACCGAGAGGTTGGTCGTGCCTAAATCTTCGCTCGCGTCGTAGGCCGCTGCGTCGCCAGCCGAGACGAAGGTTGCTTGACCCTGCGCGGCTAGCTCCAGGAACGCCTCGTCGAACGCAGCGACGTACGCCGGCGTCTCGACGCCCGTGGCAACGGCATACTGGATGACGGTCTCGGATTCGCCCCAGCTGCATGAGACACTGCCCGCGATGTTCTGACTCGCGGCGGTAAAGAACGAGTCAGCGAAGCCGGGGTCTGTGTTGGGAGCTTGGTACACGATTACGTTTGCTCCCGGCGCGACACCGCCGGACTGCTCCACGTCGAGGTCCGTCTCGCCGGAGCCATATTCATCGCTCGGCGCGCCGGGGCCGCCGTCAATGTTCTCGACTGTCACGCTGCGGTTGCTGCTCGGCAAACCGAGGACGTTTGACCAGTAGTACTGTGGCGCACCCGGGTCAAGAGCTGCGAGGGTGACGATGGCGAGGGTCTGTCCCGCTCCTGCGTTGTTGCTCTCGAGCGGAGTAAGTCCGTAGTTCTGCTCGAAGTTTTTCGCGGTGTTGCAACCGTCTGGCAGACCCGCCAGGGCGATGCAAGGGTTGGCGTTACTCTTGTCAGCCGCGGTTGCGGTGGTATCCGCATGCACCGCGTTACTGGCGAATGGCGCGTAGTTGCTCAGACCGAGAACCGCGAGCACGAAGGACGCCAACTGTGATGGGAGTTCGGGCGCTGTCGTTGCTCCGTGGACTGTCTGCGCGGGTATGCCCTGCATTCCTCCTTGACCTGGGAAGGCCGGCACGTGGTACTGGTCCTGCTGCACCGAGAGCGCTGCGTCGTAGTCACCGGCGGTGCCGGACGTCGAGACGTCGACGTTGTCGGCGTAGACGGTTGACTTGATACCGAACTTAGCGAGGTAGCTGGTCAGTGCGTTGATGTTGGACTGAGACTGACCGTACTGTTGCGCGAACTCGCTGACCGAAAGGTACTGCGAGACGCCCTGTTCGACGTCGGCTTCGAGTTGGGTTTTGTTCGGTTCATTAAGAATGAACGACACTGTCTCCGGCGTGCTCGCGGGCGTGGAGCCAAAGGCTGTCGCTCCGGGGAGGCTGGCGGGACTGACTCCTTGTCCGACCGGCACCCAGCCGCCACTGCCCGCGCCGGCTTCTAAGGCCAACACCGGTGACAGGGCCAGCGCCAACGCGCAGAAGGCGACGCCGGTACGAATCGCAATAGATCTCCGTCTCATAAACTTCCTCCTTTTCGAAGCGAGATTCTCGCCCGGGCGACCTTCGTCGCCAGTCCTTCATGATCGGTACTGCTGATGAACCGAGAGTGTAGTGAGACTTCTTCGTCGCGTCTAGCGGGGATATCGACGCCAGAATTTCCTTTACTTTCTGGCCTTCAGGTTCATCGGACGTCGATATTGCCAGGGCACTTGTGGTCGGGAAGGCGGGATTCGAACCCGCGGCCTCCTGGTCCCAAACCAGGCGCGCTAACCAAGCTGCGCTACTTCCCGAGGACTCCATCGTTACACATGCTCCGGCGTGCTCATAGCGCGCTGCGTAGGCTCGAATGGAGCGAGGAGGGCCATGGCGTACGAGTGGATTACTGACGCACTCGAAGAGACCTGGTCGTCGATTGATCGCACGCTTCGACCTCGCGACGAGGAGACCTACGACGCGCCGACGCCTTGTCCCGGGTGGAGTGTGCGCGACGTGCTGAGCCATCTCGTGGGATTCGAGCTGATGTTGCAGGGTGGATCAGTACCCGTTCACGAGGGTTCCTGGCCGTGGTACGTGAAGAATCCCGTGGGCGAGATCAATGAAGCCTTCGTGGAGGCGTACCGAGACCTGCCGGGCAGCGAGGTTCTCGAGCTTTTTCACCGAGCAACGAGTGAGTCGCTGAAGCGACTGCGGGCCTTGAGCGATGAGGGGTGGGAGAAAGTTGGATGGAGCCCGGAAGGCGAACGTCCCTACCATCGCTTTCAAGAGACGCGCGTGCTGGATAGTTGGATCCATCTCCAGGACATTCGAGACGCGCTCTTAGAGCCTGAGGACGATCACGGTCCCGGAGAAGAGATTGTCGTGAATCGCTTCGAGGCGGCGCTGCCGTATGTGCTGGGAAAAAGGGCCCACGCGCCCGAAGGCACGCTGGTGCGAATCAACCTCAGTGGCCGCCTCGCGCGGACCATACTGTTGGGCGTTGAAAACGGTCGTGCGGTGCCTTTAGTGGACATCGCGGAGACTCCGAATTTGGAACTCACCACGGCGGTAGCAATGTTCTGGCGAAGAGCGGCCGGGCGAATCTCAGCCGACGCGTTTCTGCGCGCCTCTGCGACCGACGTTCGAGGCGATAAGGAACTGGCTAGCGCACTGGCCGAGGGCCTCGCGATCATGATTTAGACGTTGCGAAACCAACCGGTAGGCTGACATCTCTTATGCGCGCCACGACTTCCACTCTCGAGAACAATCACGTCAAATTGACCGTTGAGGTCGACGACGCCGAGATGGCTACCGCCATAGATGCCGCGGCCGCCAAACTCTCCAAACAGGTCAGCATCAAGGGATTTCGAAAGGGCAAAGTGCCGAAGAACGTTTTGATGGCGCACCTCGGTGGGCCGGGCGCGTTACGCAGCGAAGCGATTCGTGATTCGATACCAGATTTCTACGCCCACGCCGTCTCCGACACGATGATTGATCCCATCGCCCAGCCCGACATCAACATCACCTCGGGGGAGGAAGAGGGGGAGCTGGTCTTTGAGGCCGACGTGGAGGTTCGCCCCGAGGTCGAGATCGTCGGGCAGAATGATCTGCGCGTCACCATTCCTTCCCCCGTTGTCACCGACGACGAGGTGAACGCCCAGATCGATCGTTTTCGCGAAACCGACGCGGTCCTAAAGGACGTCGATCGTCCCATAGTCAGCGGCGACCTCGTGACCATGGACGTGCACGTACAGCAGATCGCCACGGAGGAAGAGCCGCTCGACATGGGCGACTTCATGTACACCGTGGGATCGGGTTCGATCACCGAGGGAGTCGACGACTTGATCCTCGGCATGAAGGCCGGTGAGGAGTTGAAGGTGAACGGCAACGTGGCGCCCGGCGTCGTGGCGACCTTCGACTTGACGCTGAAGAAGATCCAGGAACGTGAGTTGCCCGAGCTGAACGACGAGTGGGTCCAAGAAAATACCGAGTGGCAGAGCGAGGAGGAGATGCGCGAGGCCATCGCGGAGCAGATGCGCCGACGTCGCGTCGTCGAAGCGCAGATGTCCCAGCGCGACGCCGTGCTCGTGGCGCTGAGCGAACTCGTGAATGAAAACCTCGTGCCCGAGGCGCTGGTCCAAGACGAGACCAACGAGCGTCTTCACGACCTCGGACATCGTCTGTCGCAGCAAAAGCTCAACCTTGAGACGTTCCTGCAAGTCACCAATCAGAGTTCCGACCAGCTGCTCGAGACCCTTCGCGCCGATGCCACTCGCGCGGTGCGCATCGACTTGGCTCTGCGCGCGCTCGTGCGAGCCGAAGGTCTCGAGCCGAGCGACGAAGAGATCGATGAGGAGTTGGCCACTACCGCGGCGGCGATGAACGTGACGGCCGATGTGCTGCGCAGCAACCTTCGTGACACCGGCCGCGTAGTCACCTTTCGTTCCGAAGTCGCGAAAATGAAAGCGTCGAGGTGGCTCAGCGATCACGTCACCTACGTCGATCCCGAAGGTGTCGAAATCGATCGAACGCTGTTACAGGCGGATCAATCCGAGAACCTCGACGCCTAAGGTAGTGCCGTGAACGATAACTACCGAGCCCAGAACTACCTTGTCCCGACGGTGGTCGAGTCGTCGAACCGCGGCGAGCGGGCCTACGACCTCTACAGCCGACTGCTACGGGAACGAATCATCTTTCTCGGTACCCCGATCGACGACACGATCGCGAACCTGGTCTGCGCGCAGATGCTCTTTCTGGAGTCCGAAGACCCCGACAAGGACATCAACCTCTACATCAACTCACCCGGCGGCGACATCACGGGCCTGCTTGCGATCTACGACACCATGAAGTACATCAAGCCCGACGTGTCGACGTTCTGTTTCGGTCAAGCAGCGTCCGCGGCCGCGGTGCTGCTCGGCGCGGGCTCCAAGGGCAAGCGCTACGCCTTGCCGCATGCGCGAATATTGCTCCATCAGCCGTGGGGTGGTGTGGGCGGTCAGGCGTCGGACATCGAGATTCAAGCCCGCGAGATTCTTCGCATGAAGGACATGTTGAACTCCATGCTGGCCAACGACACCGGCCAGTCCGTGGAGCGCGTCAACAAGGACACCGATCGTGACTTCATTATGAGCGCCGAAGAGTCCGTGGAATACGGCCTGATTGACGAAGTTATCTCGGCTCGGCCGTAGGTACCTCGTTTTCTCGGTGCGGACCCGTAGGATAGGCGCGGCGGTGGGTGTGTCGGAGGGTGTCCGTGGCGAAATTTGGTGAAGGCAACGACCTCATTAAGTGCAGTTTCTGCGCGAAGGGTCAAAAACAGGTAAAGAAGCTCATCGCGGGACCCAGCGTGTACATCTGCGACGAGTGCATCGACCTGTGCAACGACATCATCGCCGATGAATTCGGCGATCGACCCGAATTCATTCTTGACGAACTACCGACCCCGCGAGAGATCTCGGCCTTCCTCGATGAGTTCGTGATCGGGCAAGTCGACGCGAAGAAGATCCTCGCCGTCGCGGTGTACAACCACTACAAGCGCATCCAGACCGGACCCTTGCACGACGAAGACGTCGAGGTTGCCAAATCCAACGTCCTCCTGCTCGGTCCGACGGGCTGTGGCAAGACCTTCCTGGCCCAAACATTGGCGCGAATGCTGAACGTGCCCTTCGCAATCGCTGACGCCACGGCGCTCACCGAAGCCGGCTACGTCGGCGAAGACGTCGAAAACATCCTCCTGAAACTGCTCTCCGCCGCGGACTTCGATGTAAAGCGCGCAGAACGCGGCATCATCTACATCGACGAGATCGACAAGATCGCGCGCAAGGCGGAGAACCCGTCGATTACCCGCGACGTCTCGGGCGAAGGCGTGCAACAGGCGCTGCTCAAGATACTCGAAGGGACCGTCGCGAGTGTGCCGCCCCAAGGTGGTCGTAAGCACCCTCACCAAGAGTTCATCAACATCGACACCGCGAACATCTTGTTCATCTGCGGCGGGGCCTTCGCCGGTCTCGAAGAGATCATCGAACGTCGACTCGGCAAGAAGTCGATGGGCTTCAACCAGCCTGTGGAGTCCAAGCGCAAGGGCGACATCGAACTCTTTCGCCACGTGCTACCTGAGGACATGGTCAAGTTCGGACTCATTCCCGAGTTCATCGGACGACTACCTATCGTCGGCGCTGTGCAGCAACTGGATCGCGACATGCTCATCAGCGTGCTCACCGAGCCGAAGAACTCACTCGTCAAACAGTTTCAACAGGTGCTGGCGATGGACGGAGTGGAACTCGTTATCGAACCTGACGCACTCGAAGCAATCGCCGAGCTCGCTCTCGAGCGTGGCACCGGGGCGCGAGGGCTGCGCTCCATTCTCGAGCACGTCTTGCTCGAACCGATGTACGACGTGCCCGGACGCAGCGACGTCGTGAAGTGTGTGGTCACGGCCACGTCGGTGCGTCTGCACGAAGCGCCGAACTACGAAATGCGAAAGGCGACGCGCACTCGTCGCGCGAGCTAAGGCGTGCGCTTCGCGTCGTACGCTGAAGCGCTGAGTTGGCTCGAATCGCACGTTGATTTCGAACGAGTGGCGCCTAATCGTCAACCCGTTCCCACGCTGCAACCGATTCGCGACACGTTGACCCAGTTCGCCGACTCTCAGGGCGACTATCCCTCGATCCATATCACCGGTACGAACGGCAAGGGCACCACCACCACGCTCATCAGCGCACTTCTGCGCGCGACGGGTCTGCGCGTGGGTACCTTTACTAGTCCTGACCTGCACGCGGTGAACGAACGTATCGCCGTCAACGGTGAGCCGATTGACGATGAGTCCTTCATCGGTCTGCTCGAACGACTCTCCGATGTTGAAGAGGTCACCGGCGTTGTGTTGACGCGTTTCGAGCTCTTGACGGTGGGGGCGCTGTTGCACTTCTCTGACGAAGGAGTCGACGTCGGCGTTATCGAAGTGGGCATGGGCGGCACGTGGGACTCGACGAATGTCATCGACTCCGACGTCGCAGTACTCACTAACGTCGACTTAGATCACACCGCCGTCTTAGGCACCACCGTCGGTGCGATCGCCGCCGACAAGGTGGGCATCTTTCGCTCCGAGGGCATCGCCGTCGTGGCAACGACCAACGCGATCGTGGTCGAGATCGCCCAACGAAAGGCCGAGGAGCTCGGTGCGACCTTGTGGCTGCTGGGCGCGGAGTTTGAGCTCCTCGACAACGAACTGGCCCTCGGCGGACGAGCCATCACGCTTCGCACGCCCTACGAAACCTACGACGAGATCCTCGTGTCGCTGCACGGAATCCACCAGGGCGTCAACGCCGCCACTGCGATCGTGGCCGCCGAGGCCTTTCTCGGGCGGGCCCTGGGCGAGGACGTCGTGACCACGACCTTGGCGAACGCCTTTATGCCCGGACGCATGGAGATCGTCTCACGCAATCCGATGATTGTGATCGACGGCGCTCATAATCCCGCGGGCGTACGCGCCCTCGTCGCGACCTTGGACGGCGCGTTCGACGTGCGCGGCGAAAGGCGTTGCGTGCTCGGCATCCTCACGGGTCGCGATCTCGACGACATGGTGACGCCGTTGGTCGGTGCCGGGTTTACGGAGTACCACTGTTGTGCACCTCGCTCGCCGCGCGCGGTCCCGGTAGAAGAACTCGTCGCGACGCTGCAGCGATACGGCGCCGTAGCGTTCGCGCACCCCAACGCGAAGTCAGCCCTCGCGCACGCACGAGAACGTTCGACCGACGACGATCTCATCGTCGTCACGGGCAGTCTCTATCTCGTCGCTGAAGTGCGCGGCGAAGTACTGCACATCGCCTCCCGGCATTCGAGTTGAGACTGTTAGATTGCCTGGCGTGAAGAGAACGCTCGTCATCATCAAGCCTGACGGCGTCGAGCGCGGTCTCGTGGGCGAGATCTTGTCGCGACTGGAGCGCAAGCAGCTTCGACTGGTGGCGGCTGACCTTCGAACGATCGATCTCGCCACGGCCCGCGCGCACTACGCCGAACACGAAGGTAAGCCCTTCTTCGATCGACTGGTGGAGTTCATCACTCGTGGTCCGTCGTTGGTGTTGATCGTGGAGGGCCCCGAGGACACCTGGCAAGTGGTGCGCGCGCTGACGGGCGCGACGAATCCAATCGACGCCACGCCAGGAACGGTGCGCGGCGACCTCGCCATTGGCATGCCGGATAATTTGGTTCACGCTTCCGATTCGGCGGAATCCGCGCAACGAGAGTTGACGATCTTCTTTCCTCACCTGGTTTAAGGCTTGCACTGGTGCGCAACGGGTGTTGTGCCCTAGCCTTGTGGCTACGCGCGGGGTGTCTCACACCTCAATAAAGGGTTTCTATGGCTGACGGACGTTTCTCATTGCTGGGTCGTGACATGGCAGTCGACCTCGGCACGGCGAACACTCTCGTGTACGTACGGGGCCGCGGCATCATCTTGAACGAACCCTCCGTGGTCGCCGTTGACGTGAAGGACGGCAAGCCGCTCGCCGTCGGCGCCGAGGCCAAACGGATGATTGGGCGCACCCCGAGCAACATCCAGGCCATTCGACCTTTAAAGGACGGGGTCATCGCGGACTTCGAGATCTGCGAGAAGATGCTTCGCTACTTCATTCACCGCGTGCATCAGCGCCGCTTCGCCAAGCCGCGCATGGTCATCTGCGTGCCCTCGGGTATCACCGGTGTCGAACAGCGAGCGGTCATGGAAGCGGCGGAGTTCGCCGGCGCACGAAAGGCCTACATCATCGAAGAGCCGATGGCCGCCGCCATCGGCGCGGGACTACCGATCCACGAACCGACCGGCAACATGGTGGTGGACATCGGTGGAGGAACGACCGAAGTGGCCGTGATCTCACTCGGTGGCATCGTGACCAGTCAGTCGATCCGCGTGGGTGGCGACGAACTCGACGAAGCGTTGGTCGCCTACGTGAAGAAAGAGTTCCAACTCGCCCTCGGTGAGCGCACGGCGGAAGAGATCAAGATGCAGTTGGGTTCAGCCTTTCCGCTCGAAGAAGAGCTTCGCGCCGAGATTCGCGGACGCGACCTCGTGACCGGACTGCCCAAGACCGTCATCATCTCCACCGAGCAGATTCGTGAGGCCATTCAAGAGCCTGTGCAGGCGATCGTGGACGCGGTAAAGGTCACGTTGGACCGCACACCGCCGGAACTTTCCTCCGACTTGATGGAGCAGGGGATTGTCCTAACCGGTGGCGGGGCGCTTCTCGCGGGCCTGGCCGCTCGCTTGGAGTGGGAGACCAACATGCCGATCATTGTGGCCAATGACCCGTTGAACTGTGTGGCGCTCGGCAGTGGGATGTGTCTCGAAGAACTCGACGTCTTTGCGCGCATGTTGAAGACCAGTCCCACGCGTTAGCGCGTGGCCACCGAACGTTCACGACGGCGAACGTGGACGCTGGGTGCGGCAGTACTGGCGACGCTGGTCGTTCTCTATCTCACCACCGGCGTCGCGTCGGGACTTCGCAGCGGCGCCAACCTCGTCATCACGCCCTTTAGTTGGGCCGTCAACGAGATTGCCCGTCCGGTTGGTCACTTCTTCGCCGGCACGGTCAACTACAGCGACGTGGTTGCGCAGAACCAGAAACTTCGCTACCAGCTCGGCGTGGCCGAAGAGCGGGCCAACGAGGGCTGGGCCTTCGCGCGCCAGCTTCAACAACTCACGACCGAGCTCGACGTGCCCTTCGTCGGCTCGCTGCCGACCGTCGCGGCGCAGGTCACCACGCTCTCGCCGACGAACTTCGCCGCGACCGTGGGCATTTCCAAGGGTGGTGACAGCGGCATCATGGTCGGCATGCCGGTGGTCGCCAACGGGGGACTCGTCGGCAGCGTCATAGACACGACGCCTCACGGAGCGACGGTGCGACTCATCACCGACACGGCGTCGCTCGTCGGAGTCACGTTTAAGTCTGGCAAGACGGACATCGTTGTCTCGGGCCGCGGTCTCAACAACGGGCTGAGCGCCACGTCCGTGCCCCTGGGCACGTCGATCGAGCCCGGTACGAGGCTCGAAACAGACGGACTAAATGGTGCTCTCTACCCGGCGGGGCTGCCGGTAGCGACCGTAAAGACGGTGACCTTGACACCCGGTGCTGCCACCTACAACCTGACACTGAAGCCGGTCGCGAATCTTCGCCACCTGTCCTACCTCGACGTCGTTCTCTGGGAGCCCACCGCGTGAGGCGCGTTCTCGTCCCGGTGACGTTGGCGACGCTGCTGATTGTCGCCATTCAACTCTCCGTGCTCTCCTCCTTGCGCTTTGCCGGTGTCGTGGTGATGCTCGTGTGGCTCTGGCCCCTCGCCATGGGTATGGCCGGGATGACGGCACTCGCGCTGTGGAGTGCCGTGGTCGCGGGTGTCTTCTTCGATACTCACGCCACGACGCCCTTCGGACTGACGGCCGTGGTGGCGATCCTGCTGGCCTATGGCGCGTCGCGACTGGGACGTGAGGGAGTAGGGGACCTCGACTCTGCGGCGTGGTGGGTCACGCCGCTCATTGCTGCCGGGGCCGGATTCGTGGCGCCTCTGCTCTTCGTGGGCGCGAGTTTCTTTACGTTGAACTTTTCTCTCTGGCGCGACAGCCTCGTGGCGGCCATGGTGGTAAACGCGGTGGCGTTCTTTCTACTCGCTCGACCGATGACACGGCTCGCGCGATGGGTGGGGAACTTCGGAGGGTCGCGTCGATGAGAGGTTCGTGGCGCGAGCGGCCCATTGGTTCGTGGTTCTCCCGACTGTGGCGACCGTGGGTCTCGTTGCATCCCTTCCGCGGTCGGGGCCGCACCATCAACGAACCCAAGACCGTCGGCATCCGCGACCTCATGGCCTCGCCCGAAGAGGTCACGGCTCGTCCCCAGCGGCGCTGGCTGGTCATTGGTGGCTTCTTTTTCTTGTTGCTACTCGCCTTGATACTTCGACTCTTCTTTCTCCAGGTGGTGGACTACAAGGCTTCGGTGGCGGTCGTGGAGTCGAACTCACTGCGCCTCACGACGATTCCGGCGACGCGCGGCGAGATATTCGACCGCGAGGATCAGCCACTCGTCACCAACGTGACCACGACCGAGATCCGACTCTCGCGCGCTGAAGCCTCGCTGCACCCGACCATCAAGGGCGCCCTGTCGTCGCTGACAGGACTGAGCGTACGACAGATCAATAGTGACCTCGACAACAAGCAGTACGACCCGTACCAGCCGGCGCCTATCATGAGCAACGCACCCGCCGACGTCGTCGAGTTCATCAAACTGCACCCGGGTGAGTTCCCCGGAGTATCGGTTCTCGACACCTCAACGCGCGCGTACCCCAACGGTGGGGGCGTCGCGGCACAAGTCCTCGGCTACGTCGGGCCCATCACGCAGGCCGAGATCAATCAAAACCCCCACCAGGGATATCAGACCGATTCGACGATCGGAAAGACCGGTATCGAGTCCTACTACGAGCAGTACCTGCGCGGCAAAGAAGGCACCAGCACGTTGGAGGTCAATGCTTTTGGCAGCGTGCTGGGCGCTATCAAGACAACGGAACCTACCGTGGGCGACTCGGTCGTCTTGAACATCGACACCCCCCTCGAAAAGGTACTGGACGGGTACCTCGCCAACGAGATCCTCGCGGACCGTCACTCCATTGACCCTGTGTCGGGCAAGGTGCCGGAAGCGCTCAACGGCGCGGCGATCGTGCTCGACCCCAATAACGGTGAAGTGCTCGCCATGGCGAGTTACCCCTCGTACAACCTCAACTCCTTCGTGAGTGGTCTCTCCAACAGCGAGTTCCAACAGCTCATCGCCGAAGGCGCCTTTAACAACTACGCCATTCAAGGTCTCTACACGCCGGGTAGCACGTTCAAACTCATCACCGCCACCGCCGAACTTCAGACGGGCATCATGTCCGCCAACCAAGAGGTCGACGACACCGGAACCTTCACCGTGCCGGGATGCTTCAAGGCCGCGAAGCACTCACTCTGCGTGTTCCACGACGACGACAACGATGCGGCCGGCGACGTGGATCTACCCCTCGCGCTGACGGTGTCCTCGGACTACTACTTCTACAACCTCGGCTACCTCTTTTGGAATGACCAGAGCAAGTTTGGCCAGACACCCATCCAGAACGTGGCCGCCGACTACGGGCTGAGCGAGACCACGAACATCGACCTTCCCGACGAAGCGGAAGGTCGCGTCGACTCACCCGAGGTACGTAAGGAACTGCACGCCGAAGCTCCGAAGGCCTTCCCGTTCGTCAGTTGGTACACGGGCGACAACGTAGAGATGGCCTTCGGACAGGGCACGACGGCGGTGACACCCATCGAGATGGCGAACGCCTACGCCACGTTCGCCAACGGCGGCACTCGCTACGCCCCTGAAGTCGCCGCCGCCATCGTCAATCCCCACGGCAAGGTCGTCATCCGTTACACGCCGCGAGTCATCGGACACGTGAACTTGCCACCGAGCATCCGTGACCCCATTCTCGAGGGTCTGACTGGCGTCGTGGACAGCGATCGCGGCACCGCGTACCTCGCGTTCCAGAAGTACTTTCACCACTCGCTCACGGCGTATCCCATCGCGGGTAAGACCGGCACCGCGAGCAACGCTCCGGACGAAGAGCCGAACTCGTGGTTCGTCGGCTTTGGACCGACGAACGACCCGCAGTACGTGGTGTTGTGCGTCATCGACGAGGGAGGCTACGGCGCCGACGCCTCGGCACCGGTCGTAGCCGAGACCTTTAACTACCTCATTTCACACCCCGTGCCGCCGCTCAAGTTGAACGCCGCCCTCTCGACGCCGACGGGCAGGAAGAAGACCACCAGCTCGACCACGACGACTTCGACCACCACGACCACCACGGTGGCGATCACAGCCACGAACAACTCGTCATCAGCCGCGTCGGCGCCAAAAAAGTCAAAGTAGGCCATCCGTGCGGTAGCCTGGGGGTGTTGGGCGTATTGACACACGGGGTGTCAGACGCAAAAGAACGTCGCGCTAACGCAGTGTTTTCGCTCCGTTACGCACAGTATTGAGGACATTTCGTGGTACACGTCAGTGCGCTACTGCTATTGAGTATCTTGAGCGCCTTCCTCTTGACGGCCCAACGAGCCCATCGTTTCTCCCCACCGGCTGACGTCGCGAGCATCTCGCCGCGCGCGGTCCCTACTCGTGGCGCCTCGCGCTACGCCCCACCCGCTAAGAACGCAAGGAGTACCCGTCGTGAGCGACGAACCCAACCAGCCTTTACCCGTATCGTCTAGTCCTCGAATTGGCGACACCCGACCTGCACCACAGATAGGCGACACCCGACCGGCGGCACCTTCTGGCGCGCCGATCCCTTCGACGCCCGGTCAAGGTGGCGGTCGGCGCCGACGAGGTGGTCGTGGCCGTTCGGGTCAGGGCAACCGAGATTCTCGTGGCGAACGCGACGGCGCGCTTTCGAACCCGCAGGGCGGCGCGCGTCGTTTGATGGACGCGCCGGTCGAAGCTTCCGCCCCCGAGGCCGGCGTCGACAATGCGGGCCGTCAAGGTCGCGGAAGGCGCCGACGTGGTGGGGAACGACGAACGCGCGCCCAGGGCCGCTACCTCATGGCGGTGCACACCACGAGCGACGGAACCCATATCGCGACCCTCGAGGGTCGCTCGATGGTGGAGTACACGGTGGCGAAGAACGCCGACGAAACTAACCAGATCGACGGCAACATCTACGTCGGACGGATTCAAAACGTGTTGCCCGGTATGGAACTCGCGTTCGTTGACATCGGCATTCCGAAGAACGCAGTGCTCTACAAGGGCGACGTCTCCTTTGACGCCGAGGAAGTGGACGGCGCGCCGCGTTTAGACAAGCGCATCGAAGAGATGATCCGCGCCGGCCAGACGGTGGTTTGTCAGGTAACGAAGAACGCGATCGGAGCCAAGGGTGCGCGTCTTACCCAGGAGGTCTCGCTGCCGGGACGCTTCGCCGTGCTCGTACCGAACTCGTCGACGATCGGCATCTCCAAGCGGTTGCCCGATGGCGAGCGCCGTCGTCTTCGACGCATCATCGAAGACGTCAAGCCCGATCGTCACGGCATCATCATTCGCACGGCGGCCGAAGGCGTGTCTGCCGACGATCTGTCGCGTGACGTCGCGTCACTGGTGGAGAAGTGGTCGGCCATCGAGGCGGAAGTAGCGAAGTCGCCCCAGCCTCGTCTCATCTACCGCGACCTCGACCTGGCGGTTCGGGTGCTGCGTGAAGAACTCAACGAAGAGTACCGAGCCGTGTTGATCGATGATCGAACGCTCTACGAAAAGGTGCTCGAATACGTGAACGCCGTGAACCCCGAGTTGGCTGACCGCATCGAGTTCTACGACAAAGAGACCGAGGAGCTGCCACTTTTTGAGCGCTACTTCGTGCACGAGCAACTCCACCGTTCCCTGGACCGCAAGGTCTTTCTGCCCTCGGGCGGCTCGCTCATCATTGAGCGCACGGAGGCCCTGACCGTCATCGACGTCAACACCGGAAAGAACGTCGGTACCAACAACCTCGAAGAGACCGTGTTTCGTAACAACCTAGAAGCGGCCGACGAGGTCGCCCGCCAACTACGACTGCGCGACATTGGCGGCATCATTGTCATTGACTTCATCGACATGGAGTCCAAGGCCAATCGCGAGGCGGTCGCCTCGGCGCTTCGCCAGGCGCTCTCGCGCGACAAGACTCGCACCCAGGTCTTTGACATCTCCGAGTTGGGGCTCGTAGAAATGACCCGAAAGCGCGTGAACGAGGGACTGCTGGAGTCGCTGTCGGTCGTGTGCAGCGTCTGCGACGGGCGTGGCTTCATCGTGAAGACCGGGCTCTAGTTCGCGAGGCTCGCGCCCCGTCCGCTAGTATGGAAACCTCATGTACGCCGTCATCCGTGTAGGAACGTCCCAAGAACGCGTCACCGAGGGCCAGGTGGTCCGGGTAGATCTACGGCCCGAAGAGGTCGGTACCGACGTGGAGTTCCAGCCGGTGCTGTTGGTCGATGGCGACCAGGTGGTGGCCGGTCCGGCCCTCAAGGGAGCCACCGTTACCGGCAAAATCGTCGGCGACGAGAAGGGTCCCAAGATTCGCGCTCTTACCTACAAGGCGAAGGCGATCCAGCGCCGTCGCTGGGGTCACCGCCAGCACTATTCGACCGTCGAAATCACCAAGATTTCGGCCAAGGCCTAAGGAGTATCGATGTCAAAGACCAAAGGTGGCGGTTCTACTCGCAACGGTCGTGACTCGGCCGCCCAGCGCCTCGGGGTGAAAACCTTTGACGGGACTCTCGTCAAGTCGGGCAGCATCATTGTTCGCCAACGTGGTACGCAGTTTCACCCGGGCCGCAACGTCGGCATCGGTAAGGACGACACGCTGTTTGCGCTCGCTGAGGGAACCGTGAAGTTTGGCTACCGCGGCGGCAGAAAACTAGTTGACGTTCTCGCCAACTGAGTTTTCCTCCTAAAACTAAGAATCCCCCGGGCTGAGCCCGGGGGATTCTTAGTTAGTAAAGAGAACTACGCGCCCTTGACGGCCTTTTTGAAGGTCGATCCAATGGAGACCTTCGGGGCTCGGGAGGCCTTTACCTGGATTGCCTCACCGGTCTGAGGGTTGCGGGCGGTACGGGCCTTACGCTCGACTCGCTCGAATGACAAAAATCCAGACAGTACGATCTTCTCTCCCTTGGAAACGTTGCCGACCACCACGTCTTCAAGAGACTTAAGTACTTCCGCTACCGTGTTCTTATTGGCGCCACTATCGGCGACAATCGCTTCTACCAACTCGGCCTTGTTCACCGGTCGACTCCTTGCTCTCATTGATACGGAACTGGGCGTTCCCAGCAGCCATCGTCAGTTTTACCGTAAAAATGGGAATTTCCGGGGATATCGTTCTAAGAATTGGCTCGTATTACAGTTTTGTTTTCTTAAAAATCCTGGTAAGTACTACTTTCACAAGCACGCAATCTTCATAATTTCATATTTGTCCATCCGCGATGACCCAGTAAATACCCCGAAATTACTTGTGATTACCGGCCTTTGCGGACGCGAAGCTCGAGCCAAGACCTGATTTTATTGGTGAAACGTGTGGGGCGAGGAGTCCGTGGAATTGGGCGCCCGCGCCTGGCCCGAGTGAAACAGCGAGGACGTTGAGTAATGAGACGTCCCAGTGATTCAGCACCATCGATCTCGAAGTTCAATCTCGCAGACGAAGCGGCCAGCGTCCACGCCCATCGCCGCGATCAAGCAAGCATCATTCATGGCAAGCACTTAACGGAACCCCTTTTCTTCAAGGGAGCTTGGCGAGGTGGCCCGTAGGATGAAGGGGTGTCCGCCTTCGTCGACAGCGCTCAGCTGCACGCCAAAGCCGGCAACGGTGGTGCGGGTTGCGTGAGTTTCCGGCGCGAAGCCCATGTCGCGAAGGGCGGCCCCGATGGCGGTGACGGGGGCCGTGGAGGCGACGTCTGGTTAGAGGCGGACCATAACCAGGCTTCGTTGTTGGGCTTTCGCGATCACCCCTTCCGTCGAGCAACCGATGGGCAGCATGGTACGTCCAAGCGCCAACACGGCTCGAGGGGTAAGGACGTCATTGTCCACGTACCGGTCGGCACCACGGTGTACAGCGTCGAGGGCGAACTGCTCGTTGACCTCAAGGGCCCCGGGGATCGTTGGCTGGCCGCGGAAGGGGGGCTTGGCGGGCAGGGAAACGCTCGTTTTCTCTCTAATCAGCGTCGGGCGCCGGCGTTCGCCGAGCAGGGTGAGATCGGCGAGGAGCACTGGTTCAATCTCGAGCTAAAGCTCCAAGCGGACGTGGCGTTAATCGGTTTTCCCAACGTGGGCAAGTCCACCTTGATCTCACGCATATCGGCAGCGAGACCGAAGATCGCGGACTATCCCTTTACCACGCTGGTGCCCAACCTCGGCGTCGTGCGCGTGGGCGCCAGGTCATCGCGTCCGAATGACGCCACAGAGTTCGTCGTGGCCGACATCCCAGGTCTCATCGAGGGCGCGGCGGAAGGCCGGGGGCTCGGTCACGACTTCTTGCGTCACGTCGAGCGTGCCCGTGTGCTCTGTGTGCTGCTCGATCTTTCCGAAACCGCACCGCGCCCACCGCTCGAACAACTCGAGGTGCTGCTTGACGAACTTGGCGACTACCGCGCCGATCTACTGGAGCGACCTCGCGTGGTTGTTGGCTCAAAGGGCGACGTAGCGGCGTACGAACTCGAGGGCGTAGAAACCATCTCGGCCGTGACGGGAGAGGGGCTTGACGCGCTAGTGGGAGAGCTCGCCCTACTGGTCGCCGATGCGCGCGTCGAGGAAGTCGACGCACTCGAGCACGAAGTTGTCGTGCACCGCCCGATTCCCGAGGAGATCAAGGTTGAACGCGAGGGAGAGCACGGCTGGATCGTCGAGGGCCGTGCCGCACGGCGCGCGGTGCGCTTCCAGGACCTCACGGACGACGAAGCGCTCGCCGAAATCGTGCACCGCCTGCGCGAACTCGGAGTGGAGCGTCTCTTAACGCGGGCCGGCGTACGCGACGGCGACCTCGTCACCATTGGTGCGCTCTCCTTCGAGTGGTGGCGCGACGACGGGGGCGCGGGACTTGATCGCGGCGAGCACCATCGCGTCACGCGTCGCGAGCGCCTCGCTCGCCACGGCCGTCTTGATGTCGGGGACGACGATGGCGCATCGTAGCGTTGTTGTAAAAATCGGCACTTCTTCGGTCACCGACGACGTGGGCAACATCGCCCACGACGTCTTGGCGAAACTGGCCGAGGACGTCGTGGCGTTGCGCCACGAAGGCTGGTCGGTCGTCGTCGTTACCTCGGGCGCAATCAGCGTGGGCTGGGCTCACGTCGGCCAAGGTCGAGCGCGCCCGCGTGACGCGACCACCTTGCAGGCGGTGTCGGCCGTGGGCCAACCTTTGCTCATGCACGCGTGGCGTGACGCTTTCGCTGCGTTGGGTGTGCCGGTCGGTCAAGTTTTGCTGGCGCCGCTCGACTTCTCGCACCGCGGTCAGTACTTGCACGCGCGTGGCACGCTCGAGTCGCTGGCCGCGCTCAATGTGGTAGCCATCGTGAACGAGAACGACGCGGTGGCAGACGAAGAGATTCGATTCGGCGACAACGATCGTCTCGGCGCGCTGGTGGCGAACCTCGTCGGTGCCTCGCACCTGGTGTTGTTGACCGACACTGATGGATTCTTGACGGCGGACCCTCGAGTCGATGAGTCGGCGACTCTGATCGAAGAAGTGACCGCCTTCGATGCCGATCTTCTCGAGGCGGCAGGATCTAGCCGTTCCGGCGTGGGCAGCGGCGGCATGGCCTCGAAGTTGGCCGCCGCCCACATGGCGACGTGGTCGGGCGTCACCGTTGTCATCGCGCCGGCTCGTACGCCACAAGCGCTCCGTCAAGCGATCGAGGGTCGCGCCGGATTCGGCACCACGTTTTACCCTCGGCCCGAACGACTCTCCGCGCGCAAGTCGTGGATCGCCTTCGCGGTCGCGAGTCAGGGGTCACTGGTCGTGAACCAGGGAGCCATGGAGGCTCTCGAACGCCAGGGACGCAGCCTTCTGCGCGTGGGGGTCGAGTCGCATGAGGGCAACTTCGTCGAAGGCGACGCCGTCGAAATAAAAGGTCCGAATGGTGAGTCGATCGCGAAAGGTCTCGTGCGCGTATCAGCGGAGTCCTTCGACGACGGTGAGGACGTGGTCGTGCATCGAGACGACCTCGTCCTCTTACGAAGGGCGTAAGCGCGGCCATTACGCTTGACCTATGACAGCGAGTGCGTTAGGAACCCAGGGTGCGGCGGTAAAACGCGCGGCCGTGGCACTCGCTCAGGCGTCGAACGACTCCCGTCGCGCGGTGCTCTTACACGTCGCCGACCGACTCGAGGAAGTCGCGGACGATCTCCTGGCCGTGAACGCAGCCGAGGTGGCGAACTACGACGAGTCCGGACCGGGCCGTGACCGACTCGCTCTGACCAACGAGCGCATTATGTCGATGGCCAGTGCTCTGCGCGAGATCGCCGAAGCGCCCGATCCGCTTTTTGAGAGTGTCGACGCGTCGACGCGCCCCAACGGCCTGCGGGTCGAGCGACTGCGTGTGCCCCTCGGCGTTATCGGCGTCGTCTACGAGAACCGTCCCAACGTGACGAGCGATGTCGCCGGGCTGTGCGTACGAAGCGGCAACGCGGCGTTTTTGCGGGGCTCCTCGAGCGCGCAGGCGACCAATAACTTCATTGTGAATTTGTGGCACGAAGCGCTCGAAAAAGAAGGGCTACCGGTGGAGGGGGTGGCGCTCGTCGAGGACCCCTCGCACGAAACTGTCGCCGAGTTCATGCAGTTGAGCGACGTGCTGGACTGTCTCATTCCTCGGGGAGGACCGAGCTTGATCGCGGCGATGCGCGAGCACGCACGGGTGCCCTACGTCTTGGACGGCGATGGGAACTGCCATATCTACGTGGATGCGTCGGCCGACCTCGACCAAGCGATCGCCGTCGTGCACAATGCGAAGACCTCGCGTCCCGGGGTCTGCAACGCGGCCGAGACGGTGTTGGTCCATGAGTCAATCGCGCCGGAGTTTTTGGACGCGCTCGAAGCAGCTTTACCCGATGTCGCCTTGCGCGCTGATGAGCGCGCGCTTCCGTTCCTACCCGGCGCCACGCTCGCGTGCGAGGAGGACTTTGAAAGAGAGTTCCTCGATCTGATTCTCGCCGTCAAGGTCGTCTCGTCACTCGAAGAGGCTATTGAACACGTGGCCACCTACGGCACGGGCCACAGTGAAGCCATCCTCACCGAAGACGCCGCCAGCGCCGACGCGTGGGTACGGCGGGTTGACGCCGCGGCGGTGTTGGTGAACGCCTCGACGCGCTTCGTCGATGGCGGTGAGTTAGGTCTCGGGGGCGAAGTGGGAATTTCGACGCAGAAGCTGCACGCGCGTGGTCCGATGGGCCTGCGCGAGTTGACGTGTCTCAAATGGGTGATTCGAGGAGAGGGACAGATTCGATGAGTGCACTGGACCCGAGGGAAGAGCTCGCCAAACGACTCGGTCTCGCGAGCGTGCCGCCCGTGCGCTTCGAATCACCGGCCGAAGTCCAAAAACTTCTGGCCGAGAACGACTACCTCAGTGACGACGCGATCGCTTCGGTGACGTACTTAGCCGATCGACTGGCGAAACCGATCCTCGTCGAGGGCCCGGCCGGCACAGGCAAAACCGCCCTCGCCCGGGCCGTGGCGGACTCGGTCGGTGCGCGACTAATTCGTTTGCAGTGTTACGAGGGACTCGACGAGTCCAAGGCCCTCTATGAGTGGAACTACCGCAAGCAGTTGCTGCGCATTCAGGCAGGCCGGCCCGACGGCACAGGCAGCGAAGAGTGGCACCACCTTGAAGAAGACATCTTCGCCGAAGAGTTCATGCTCACCCGTCCGCTCTTGGAAGCCATTTCGGCCAGTGATCCGGTGGTGTTACTCATTGACGAGGTCGACCGGGTGGAACTCGAAACCGAGGCGTTGATGCTCGAAATCCTCTCGGAGTACCAGGTCTCCATACCAGAGCTGGGCACGATTCGTGCCAAGCAGATCCCGATGGTGTTTCTCACGTCGAACAACACGCGCGAGCTCTCCGAAGCGCTAAAGCGTCGTTGCCTCTACCTTTACATCGGTTATCCCACGGTGGAGCGCGAACGCGACATCATTCTCTCGCGGGTGCCGGGAATCTCGAGCGCGTTGGCCGAACAGATTGCCCAGGTCGTGCGATCGCTGCGAGCGCTTGACCTCAAAAAGGCGCCGTCAGTCTCGGAAACGCTCGACTGGGCGCGAACTTTGGTGGTACTCGGTCGCGACGAGATCGGCGATGAGGACGCGGCCGCCACCTTGCACATCTTGCTCAAGTATCAGTCCGACATCGAACGAGCTAGCAAAGAGTTGCTCGGACGCTCGAGGCCCGTTGCTTAACCTGCTGGGCGACTTCATCGGCGAGCTTCGCGCGGCCGGTATTCCGGTGTCGATGAGCGAGCACGTCGACGCCGCGCGCGCCGTCGAAATTATCGATCTCTCTAATCGCTCACTGGTGAAGGCCACCCTTGCCGCCACGTTGGTGAAGGACGGCGATCACCTGCCGGTCTTTAATACCGCCTTCGAAGTCTTCTTTTCGGTCCGTTCGTGGGAGAGCGCGGAAGATCTGCTCGGTGATGAACTGAACGCGGAGTCCGATCGAGAGGGCGCCGCGGGCGCGAGCGGCGCGGGTCCGGGGCGCGGTCTCGGTGGCGGTTCGAGTGCGATGAGCGCCAACGAGCTCTCCGAGTTGCTGTTTCGCGCTTTGATGAACGGGGACATGGAGGCGATGCGCGCGGGGGCGAGCGAAGCCGTGTCGCGCTACGCGGGAATGGAGCCGGGCCGGCCCGTTGGCGGGACGTACTACTTGTACCGCACGCTGCGCAGCCTCGAGCTCGAAGCCCTTGAAGAGCGCTTGCTCGCCGGAACCATGAGGGCCAATCCGGACGAACTGGGCGATCGGCTCGCGCGCGACGAGGTGCGCGCTCGAATTGAACAGCTGAAGGCGGAGATCGAAAGAGAGATCAGGGAGCGCCTGGTGGAAGACCGCGGGTCACGGGCGCTCGCCAAGTCCGTGCGCAAACCTCTGCCCGAAGACCTCGACGTCATGCACGCCAATCGTGAAGAGATGGCCCAGCTTGAGCGCGCCCTTCGACCGCTGAGTCGAAAACTAGCGACCCGTCTCGCGCGCAAACGCCGACGCCGCCGTCGCGGGCCGGTCGACCTTCGACACACCGTGCGACGCAGCCTCTCGACCGGCGGCGTGCCCCTCGACCTACGCTTCAAGCCGCCTCGGCCCGCTAAGCCCGAGATCTTTGTGATCGCCGACGTCTCAGGTTCGGTCGCGTCCTTCGCTCGTTTTACGCTGCACCTGGTTCACGCCATCAGCTCACAGTTTTCCAAGGTGCGCAGCTTTGTCTTCGTGGATGGACTCGACGAAGTGACGCGCCTCTTTGAAGGTGTCGAGGACCCCGCCGACGCGGTGGCCCGCATCAACGCCGAAGCCGACGTCATCGCCTTTGACGGTCACTCGGACTACGGGCGAGCGCTCATGACCTTTCACGACCTCTACGCGAAGGACCTCACCAAGCGTTCGACCGTGCTGATCCTCGGCGACGCGCGCAACAACTACCACCAAGCTAACGCCGAGGTGTTGGCCGATCTGCACTACCGGGCGAAGGCGGTGTACTGGCTCAACCCCGAGCCGACGAGCTACTGGAACAGTGGCGACTCCATCGTGAACCAGTACGCGCCGTACTGCGATCGCGTCATCGAGTGTCGCACGTTGCGTCAACTCGAAGCCTTCGTCGGAGAGCTGGCGTGAGTCTCGCCGAACTTTTACCCCCCGAAGGGTTCCGTCAGCGCGGCCCGCTACCGACGGGCGCGCGGCTGTTGATGATCCGTCACGGCGAGGCCGTCGCCAACGTGAAGGGCCTCGCGGGAGGGCCGCTCGGTGATGGGGGGTTGACGGAGGAGGGTAGCGCACAGGCTCGCGCGCTCGCGCATCGACTGAGTATTACGGGCGAGCTCGCGACGGCGAGCGCCTTTTACACCTCGACGCTTCCACGGGCGATGCAGACCGGCGAGATCGTTTTTCCGGCCATCAACCCGGCACTCGTGCCGACCCAAGACGCCGCGCTTGGTGAGCTCGCCGTCGGCGAAGCCGACGGTCTCACCTGGGCGGAGATCGAAGCGCGCTACGAACTGCCCAATTGGAACGTGGACCCGACACAAGTGAACGTGCCGGGCGGGGAGTCACTGATTGCGTTCTACGAACGCTGCATTTCGGCGATCGATCGTCTGGTTGCTCGACACCCGAAGGAGCTGGTCGTGCTCGTCGTGCACGGAGGCTTCATCGAGCAGGCGATGAAGCTCTATCAAGGCGTCGGAGCCGGTACGCGTCTGCGGCCGAGGGTCGAGCACTGCTCAATGACCGAGATTGAATTCGGTTTCGAGGGAAATCGCATGCGACTTCTTCGCTACAACGACCTCTCGCCGATCGGCGTCGCGTAGCGCTGGAGGTACTCGGCGACGTGAAAGGCCATGTCGAGGCTTTGGGTGGCGTTGAGCCGCGGATCGCAGATCGAGGTGTAGTTCAACTCGAGGTCGTCTTCGTTGAGCCGTGAGCCGCCGCCCAAGCATTCGGTCACGTCGTCGCCGGTCAGTTCCACGTGCAGTCCTCCCGGCCAGGTGCCGAGTGCTTGATGCACCAAGAAAAACTGCGACGTTTCCGAGAGCACGTCATCGAAGTGGCGAGTCTTCTGACCACCCGAGGCGACGAACGTGTTGCCGTGCATCGGATCACACGTCCAGAGCTCGTTACGTCCGTCGTCGCGTAGCGCTTCGACCAGCGGGGGCAGGAGCTCGCTCACGCGCTCGTGGCCCATGCGAGAAATCAGCGTGAGCCGACCGGGTACGTTTCCGGGGTTCAAAACGTCAACGAGCTGGCGAAGTTCCTCGACGCCCATGGTGGGTCCGACCTTGAGACCGAGCGGGTTGGAGACCCCGCGCAGGAAGTTCACGTGTGCGCCGTTGAGTTGGCGGGTGCGATCGCCGACCCAGAGCAGGTGCGCCGAGCAGTCGTACCAGTCACCGGTGAGTGAGTCACGACGGGTCAGAGCCTGTTCGTAGGGCAGGACCAGCGCTTCGTGACTCGTGTAGAAGTCGACGCTCTGCAGCGCGCTGTCGTCCAAGAGGTCGATCCCGCAGGCCTTCATGAACTGCAGCGCGCGATCGATCTCATCGGCGATGACCTCATAGCGCTTGCCCTCGAGGGAGTTCGCGACGAACTCCTGGTTCCATGCGTGCACGCGCGAGAGTGCGGCGAAGCCTCCGGTCGTGAAGGCCCGCAACAGGTTCAAAGTGGAGACGCTCTGATGGTAGGCGCGAAG
The DNA here is from genome assembly GCA_963803745.1 of uncultured Acidimicrobiaceae bacterium. GTDB lineage: Bacteria > Actinomycetota > Acidimicrobiia > Acidimicrobiales > RAAP-2 > RAAP-2. Next base: position 184,758 of record CAWDNL010000004.1, read on the forward strand.
AAGTCGCTCGGGGTCGGGTTGGCGCGACGCTTCGTCGAACTCCTCGGAGTTGATGATGTGCCCGCGAAAGGCGCTCAGACGCAGGCCGTCCCTCTCTTCAAAGTCGTCGGTGCGAGGTTTGGCAAACTGACCGGCGATACGCCCGACCTTGATGACCGGCACGCCGGCCGCGTACGTGAGCGCCACGGCCATCTGCAAGATGACCTTCAGCTTGTCGCGAATGACGTCGGCCGAACCCTCGTTGAAGGACTCCGCGCAGTCACCGGCCTGCAACAAAAAGGCGTGACCTTTGGTTGCTTGGGCGAGTTGGTCTTGGAGACGACGAGCTTCGCCGGCGAAGACCAGCGGCGGTTTGGTCGCGAGCTCCTTCTCTACGCGCGCGAGGCGTTCGGCGTCGGGCCAGATCGTGTTCTGCGCGATCGGGTAGTCGCGCCACAGTGCGGGTGTCCACTCGAGAGACGCCGGATCCATCTACCAAGCGTAGGGGCTTCGTATGCGCCATCACAATCCCGTTAGTCTTCGGAGGTGAAAGTTCGGCGACTCGGTCTCTTCGGCGGGACCTTCGATCCGCCGCACTTTGGCCATGTGGAGGCGCTCGAAGCGGCGGCTGAGACCGGTCGTTTTGACCGATTAGTCGTAACCGTGGCCGGTGACCCGTACCTGAAGAACGCCGACGTGCACCCCGCGTCGCTTCGTCTCGCGATGGCTCACGCCGCCTTTGATGGTTTGGCGCTCGTCGAAGTCTCCGACCTCGAAATCCGCCGTAACGGACCCTCCTACACCGTGGACACGGTGCGAGAGTTCCTTAACAAGGCCGAGAATGTCGATCTTCTCGTGGGCGCCGACCTCGCCACCCAACTCGATCAGTGGCACGAGGCCGAGGAGTTGCGCGACCTCACCGTCGTGGGTATTGTTCCTCGTCCGGGGGCACGAAGTTCGGCACCGGAAGGTTGGCGCTGGTACGAAATTCCGATGGAGCCGGTCGATCTTTCTAGTACCTACGTGCGCCACTTAGCGCCGGGAACAGACGATCTTGGAAAATATCTTCCGGCGGCCGTCATTCCGCTCTTCGAAGAGGCCCGAGGCTAGAGTCGTGGCAATGGCAGTTCGAATCTTCGACGCGACCGAACCGCAGTCCTTGCGACTTGGAGTTTTGGAAGCGCCGCCGCGTCGTCGCGAACTGAGACGTTCGAGACGCCGTTACGCTCTCGTCGGTGTGCTCGCTCTCGCAATTCCGTTCTTCGGCGCACTGGCCGTGCTCGGGGTGGCCCACTGAGTGACACCGTGACGAGCGGCGAGGTTACTCGCGGCCCCTACTCCACGTACGTCAGCACGCTGGTTAACGCGGCCGTGGTCGCCGCAGAAGAGAAGATCGGGATCGATACGGTGGTACTCGACCTTCGTGAACTTGTCGACTCCTTCGATGCGCTCGTGGTGACGTCGGGTCATAACGATCGTCAAGTCCGCGCGATGACCGAAGAGATTGAACGATTGGTGGAGCTCGCACTCGATGTCAAGCCCATCCGCGTTGAAGGCCTCTTCGACGCGGAGTGGGTGGCGATGGACTACGGCGACGTGATCGTGCACGTCTTCGACGAAACGGCGCGCGAGTACTACGACCTCGAGCACCTCTGGAGCGCGGCTCCGGCGCTACGCCCGCAACCAACGCGCTAGCTACTCAAAAGACTCTGAAAGTCACCTTCGGTCACGAGGGTCGCATGTCGCCCACTCGGGGTGAGGAGACTCTGGGTTACTCCCGCCACCTTGATGACAATGCCCCTCGTGGCGCCCACGTCGTAGGCGGTGAGTACCAGTTGACCGATCGCGAGCAGTTGCTTGGCGCGCGGCAACGAGTTGAGCGAGGTCGCGAAGTTCACGTACCCCACTTGGTTGTGGACGTTGGCTGATACCAGGACGAGGCTCGTGGGTAGCGCGGACGAGTAGCCCGCAGAGGTCTCGATAAACGTGGGACCGAGCAAGAGCTGCTCGATGACGGTGGCGAGCGCCGGGGGCGTCGGCACAATACGACTCGAAGGTGCGAGCTGTCCGGTGGCGTCGACGATGTAGACCGGTTGGGTTTTAAAGCGCACGCGAGCGTTGTTGGTTCCGGGAATCGTTGGATTGAGCAGTTCGAAGCGCACCTTCGAGCGCGGAATTTGCACCGGCGAGCCGTTGGGCGCGACGAGGGTGCAGCTGGACAACACGAGCGCGCCGAGCAACATCAGCAACGTCACCCGTAGCCGTTTCACGCTGACCCCTCGTCAACGAGCGGGAGCAGGATCTGAAAGCGTGCGCCGCCTTCCGGGCTCTCGAGAACGTGGATGGAACCACCGAAGGCCTGCACATGATCGCGCACGAGCGCGAGTCCAAGACCAGTGCCGCGGGCGATGCCCCGATCGTGCGCGGCGCGCCCGCGAAAGAATCGCTCGAAAATAACCTCTCGCTCTTCGGGTGGCACACCCCGTCCGGCGTCGTCGACGTTGATCGCGAACTGCCCGGCTTCGTAGTCCAGGCGCACGGCGGTTGCGTCACCGGCGTAGTGGTGGGCGTTGTCAATCAGGTTGGTGATAACGCGCTCGAAGCGCCGTCGGTCAACCGAGACCAACGGGTCATCGAGCGCGGCCGAAACCTCAACCGGCGGCTCACTGAGACCGTGGCGGCGCGCTGCAGACCGCACCGATTGGCGAACGAGCTCAATGGCCGCAATGGTTTCGATCATGAGTGGCACCGCTCCGGCGTCACTGCGCGCCATTTCCAGCAGGTCTTCGACGAGCGACTCGAAGATCGACAGATCCGCCGTCAACAGATCAAGACTCTTCTGGCCGGACGGCGATAGTTCGCCTCGGTGCTGCTGGAGCACCGAGGCCGTCGTGGCCAACGTCGTCAAGGGGGAACGAAGTTCATGACTGACGTCGCTCGCAAATCGTGCGTCTCGTTCCAAGCGGTCGACGAGTTGACTCACCATTTCGTTGAAGGAGTCGGTGAGTTGTTGCACTTCGCGGTCGGCACGATTTACTTGAAGACGAGTGGACAGGTTGCCGTCGGCAATGGCCGCCGCGGCGAGGGAGACCTGCTCTAAGGGTTGCACGGTTCGTCGGGTGACCCAGAGACCACCGGCGACGCCGATCAGCGTGGTCACCAGCGCGCCCGTGGCGAGCAGGAGCATGAGGAGACGCAGCGTGTGCTCGAGTGACGCGAAGTTAAAGACTTCGAAGAACTGTGTTTCAACAGCCGGTATGGGCACACCGACGACGAAGATGACTCGACCCTTGATGACCAGTATCTGCGCCGCGGCGTTGCCGCGAAGCACGGTGTCAATGACCGGTGTAGGAACGTCGATCGTCTGAGCGCCGTGACTTCTCGAGAGCCACTCCTGGTCCGTTTGAACCAGCACGCTGGAGTTCGTCGCGCTTTCGATGGAGTTCAGCAGTTTGGATAGTTCCGGCGGCGAAGTGTAAAGGGTGCTGCGAACCAGCGCGGCGTTTTCGTAACTTTCGTGCAGGTCGGTCTGCTGGAGATCAGCGACCAGTATGTGGTGCACGCCTTCATAAGTCAAGGCGGCGAAGAATCCACTGAGCAGCAGCGCCCCGAGACCGAAGGTGATCAAAAGACGAAGTCGGAGACTTCGTTGACGCATTAGAGGACCAGCTTGTAGCCCGTTCCTCGTACCGTGACGAGGTAGGTAGGACTGGCGGGGTCGGGTTCAATCTTCATGCGTAGACGTCGAATGTGCACGTCCACCAGACGACTGTCGCCGAAGTAGTCATAGCCCCACACGTGCTCCAAGAGGTCTTCACGCGAGAGAACGCGTCCGTTGGCCAACGCCAACTCGGTGAGAAGTCGAAACTCCGTGGAGGTGAGGTGCAGCTCTGCGCCGTCACGGTGGCGCACGACGCCTTCGTCGGGCACCACACGAAGTTCGCCGAGTTGGAACGCGTTAGTGCTCTTGTCGGGTCGTCGACGCAGGTGCGCGCGAACGCGCGCCAAGAGTTCCTCGGGCGCGAAGGGCTTGGTGACGTAGTCGTCGGCCCCGCACTCGAGGCCGAGCACCACGTCGGCGGTGTCGTCGCGCGCCGAGACAATAACGATGGGTAGATCACTGGCGGCGCGCAACGCCTGGCAGGTCTCAAAGCCCGTCATCCCGGGCAGCATGATGTCCACGATGGCAACATCGGAGCTCATTCGTGAAAAGAGCGCGACGCCGACCTCACCAGTGGGAGCGTCGTCCACCACGAAACCCTCACCTTCGAACATGAGTCGAAGGGCGGTGCGAATGTGGTCGTCATCTTCCACGATCAAGATACGGGGCATCCCAACTCCTTTGGAATCTTCGCCAAGACTAGTAAGACCCCGGGGTGCGCTCCGCTATCACTAGCCTTAAACGCGTGTCGGCGCAGCGAAAAGACGAGCGAGCCACCGCCAAGTGGTACCTCGGGAACTACGCCGATACGCTGCGCGCCGCAGACCGCGCGCTCGCTACTCAGCGCGCGTACCTCAGCGACCTTGAGGCCTTCGTGGCGTGGGCGGGCGAACGCGGCTTGAGGTCTCCGGGTGAGATAACCCAGAAGGATCTTCGTGACTACCTCGTCTACATGACGACTCGGGGCGACGAACGTTCCTCCGTGTTGCGCCGGCGCGCGTCACTGCGCAGTTACTTTTCGTGGCTCGTAGAACGCGGTCACTTGAGCGCCAACCCCTCGGCGCGTTTGCTCGCGCCGCGCGCGGCCCAACACCTCCCGAAAATAGTGGTGCGTGAGCAGCTCGAGAACCTCTTGGACGATGACTGGGGCGAAGACGAGTGGGCCACCCTCGACCGCGCGGTGTGTGAAGTGCTCTACGGCGCGGGGCTGCGCGTGTCAGAGCTCTGCGGTCTCGACGTCTCCAGCGTCGACTTCACCCAAGGTATGCTGCGCGTCCTCGGCAAGGGTCGTAAAGAACGAGTCGTGCCTTTGCACCGCCGCGGTCTCGAGGCGCTACGCCTCTGGCTGGAGGACGCGCGTGATGAGGTGATGCGCAAGGATTCACCGGCGGAGGCGCTGTTCTTGAATCACCGGGCCCGCCGCCTTGGTCCGCGCGACGTTCGCCGCATTCTTGATCACCGCGTGGCGCGTGGCCACGTGCACCCTCATGCCTTGCGCCATACCTACGCCACGCACCTCGTCGAAGGAGGGGCCGATCTGCGAGTGGTGCAAGAGCTTTTGGGACATGAGAGTCTCACGACCACGCAGATCTACACCCACGTCTCCAAGTCGCGTCTGCAGAAGGTTCATAGAGAGACGCACCCGCGGGGCTAGTGAAGGCCATCGACTAATATGTATTGGCTCTCCCAGAGTGGGAGAGCGCGTGAGTTGTCCTCGTGGTTTCGTACGGTCGCCGTTCGCGGTGCTCCACGGGGTTGAAGCAACCATACGAAAGGAAACTAGATCGTGGCTCTCGTCACTTTGCAGGAACTGTTGGACTCGGGCGTGCACTTCGGGCACCAGACCCGCCGTTGGAATCCCAAAATGCGCCGCTTCATTCTCGGTGAACGAAACGGCATCTACTTGATCGACCTGCGCAAGACCTTGGCGGGCATTGAAACTAGCTACGCCTACGTACGTGACCTGGTCGCCGATGGTGGTGTCATTCTCTTCGTCGGAACAAAGAAGCAGACTCAGGGTCCTATCGCCGACTACGCCCAAGCGTGCGGGATGCCCTTCGTGAACCAGCGCTGGCTCGGCGGCATGCTGACGAACTTTTCGACGGTCGCTGGTCGCGTCAAGCGCCTTATCGAACTTCGCGCCATGGAACGCGCCGGCGACTTTGCGGCCATGCCCAAGCGTGAGGCGTTGCGTCACTCGCGCGAGCTCGAGAAGCTGGACCGCAACCTGAGTGGTATCGCGAACTTAGAGCGTGTACCTGACGCCATCTTCGTCATCGACACGAAGAAGGAGCACATCGCCGTCACCGAAGCGCGCAAGCTCGGCCTGCCCGTGGTGGCGGTGGTGGACACGAACTGTGACCCCGACGTGATTGACTACGTCATTCCCGGCAACGACGACGCCATTCGCGCCGGTTCGTTGCTCTGTCGCTTGATGGCCGACGCCGTCACCGAAGGGCGCTACATTCGCCAGAATCGCCCCGCCGTCACGGTGAGCGCCTCGAGCGCCACCGCCTAAACCGTTAGAAGACTTTAAGAGGAGAACCAAGGTGACTACCACCGCAAAAGATGTACAGGCGCTGCGCCAAGCGACCGGTGTCGGCATGATGGACGCGAAGAGAGCGCTCGAAGTGAACAACGGTGACATGGAGGCCTCGGTGCAGTGGCTGCGCATCCAAGGCCTCGCCTCGGCCGCCAAGCGCGCGGACCGCGAGGCGAGCGAGGGGGCCGTGGCCGTCGTGCGCGACGGCAACGTCGCCGCGATCGTGGAGCTTCGAAGCGAGACCGACTTCGTCGCCAAGTCCGAAGAGTTCGTGACCCTAGCCGACGAGATCGCCGCGCGCGTGTGCGCCGACGGCGATCAGTCCATCGTGCATTTCAAGGAAAACATCGACACCATGCTCACGACGCTGAAGGAGAACATCTCCATTGGACGGGTGTATCGTCTCGAAGCCGGCCCCGGTGAGGTCGTCGACACCTACGTCCATCACCAGTCCGGTCGCGGTGTGAACGCCGTCGCCGTGGTCTTAAAAGGCGCGAGCGAAGAGGTCGCCCACGAGATTGCCGTGCACATCGCCTTCGCCAGGCCGCTCTATCTGAAGCGAGAAGATGTTCCCCAGAGTGAAGTCGACGCTGAACGCAAGACCATCGAGGAGATCACGCGCAACGAAGGGAAGCCCGAGGCGGCGCTACCGAAGATCATCGAAGGCCGCCTCAACGGCTGGTACAAGGATCGGGTGCTCTTAGAACAGCCCTACGTGAAAGACGAGAAAGAGACGGTGCAACAGTTCTTGAAGGGCGCCACCATCAGCGCCTACGCTCAAGTCGTCATCGGGGGATAGGACATCGTCGTGCGTCGAGTGGTCTTGAAAATGTCGGGAGAGGCGCTGGCCTCGGCCGCGAGTGACGAAACCATCGACGCCTCGACCGTGGACTTCCTCGCGCGTGAAATCGCCGGCGCCATGGAACGTGGCGGACTCGAGCTCGCGGTCGTCGTCGGAGGAGGCAATATCTGGCGCGGAGCCACGGGCGCGATGGCGGGGATGAATCGCGCGAACTCCGACGTAATGGGCATGCTGGGCACGGTGATCAACTCTCTCGCGCTCCAAGACGCCATCGAGAGTCACGGACGCGCTACGAGGGTCATGTCGGCGATCGATATGAACCAAGTCGCCGAGCCCTACATTCGGCGCCGTGCGGTGCGCCACCTCGAAAAGGGGCTCGTAGTCATCTTTGCGGCCGGCATGGGCAATCCTTACTTCACGACCGACACGCCCGCCGCCCAGCGCGCGGCCGAGATAGAAGCCGAGATTGTCCTCAAGGGCACCCACGGCGGTGTCGACGGGGTGTACAACGAGGATCCGCGCGTAAATCCCAACGCCATCAAGTTCGACGAAATCTCCTTTGACGAAGTGATCGCGCGCAACTTGCGCGTGATGGACATGACAGCTATTACGTTCTGCAAAGACAACAATCTGCCCCTTCGCGTCTTTGACCTGATGGCTGAGGGTAACTTGGGACGCGCCCTCGACGGCTATCCCGTCGGTACGCTGGTGAAGTAATGGATAACGAACTCGTCGACCTGGTGATGGAAGACACCCGTGAACGAATGGTCCGCGCAATCGAGCACGTGAAGAACGAATTCGGCGCCGTTCGTACCGGTCGTGCGACCTCGACCCTGGTCGAAGGGCTCCTCATTGACTACTACGGAATGGAAACACCACTCAAACAACTGGCGAACTTTTCGGTGCCCGAGCCCCGACTTTTGGTCGTGACGCCGTTCGACAAAGGATCAATGGCCGCGATCGAAAAGGCCATCGGCAACGCCGATCTCGGTCTCACGCCCTCCAACGACGGCCACGTGATTCGTTTGGCGTTTCCGGCCCTCACCGAAGAGCGTCGCAAGACGTTTGTCAAAATGGTGAAGACCAAAGCCGAAGAGGGTCGCGTGGCGTTGCGAGGAGTTCGCCGCCACGCCCGTCAAGAGTTAGAGACGCTCGAAAAAGAGCAGGGACTCTCCAGTGACGAGATTGAGCGACTCGAGAAGATTCTCGACAAGATGACCCAAGACGAAGTGGCCGTGGTGGACGCGCTACTCGCGCACAAGGAACAGGAACTTCTTGAAGTCTGACGACGACGACACTAGCGAGGACGAGCCCACCGGGCAGTACCCGGTGACGAGCACGAACGACCCGCGCGTAACCATCACCGGCGCTGAAATGGCTTCGGACCTCGTCGACGAGACCCCCGAAATCGATCCCGACACGTTGCTTCCACATTGGACAGACGCGCCGACGGGCCAAGTGCCTACCGTGGTCGCTCGTGAGGCCGCCCTCTCGGACGACCCCTGGGCCTCCATTCCCGCTCCCGCCTGGCGCGAAGGTGAGGCCGACTGGGTGGCGCACGAGGACCAGTTCGACACCTCAATACTCGCCGGTGAAGAGAAGGTCGACGACGCTCGACCCTGGGAGTTCTTTCTCGCCGAAGAGGAACCGGTCGATGAGGTCGTGAGCGAAGCGCCGCGTCCCGAACCCACGATCGTGCCACGCACGCGACACCGCGTCTCTTCCAACCCACTCGCCGGTCGGGCCGTTCGACAGAGCTCCTCGAGCACCGTCTCTCTCGCCACGGCGACAGGTGTTTTGCTCGCCATTCTCGTCTTCGCCTTCTTCTTTGCCGGACCGCTACCGCTGACTGTGCTCATTCTCGTCGCCCTCGGCTTTGCCAGCGCCGAGGCGTACGCCGGTTTTCGTCAAGTAGGCGCGCACCCAGCGACGATCCTGGGCATTGTGGCGGTGGTCACGTTGGGCATCGCCGTCTACAACAAGGGTCTTGTCGTCGTCGGTGCCGTGAGCGTCCTGCTCGTCATTTTCGGATTTATCTGGTACATGAGCGCCCAAAGGAAGATCGACGTCCTCGACGGAATTGGCGCGACCATCTTTGTGTACGTCTGGGTCGGCATCCTGGGTTGCTATTCGATCGCTATTCTCTCGCCGCACACGTACCCCAATCGCAACGGCATGGCGTTTCTCTTTGGTGCGGTGGCGTTGACCATTTGCAACGATGTCGGCGCCCTTTTCATTGGACGCTGGATCGGGACGCGCCCCTTGAACGCCGCCTTGTCGCCGAACAAAACCATCCAAGGCACCATTGGTGGAACAATCATTACGTTGCTTGCCGGAGCGCTGTTGCTTCCGCGCGTGAGCCCGTGGACGATAACGCACGGTTTGGAGGCCGCCGTGGCGTTGTCGATCGTCGTACCACTCGGCGACCTCTTTGAATCGATGGTGAAGCGCACCCTTGGTCTAAAGGACCTCGGTCGTCTCCTACCGGGACACGGCGGACTGCTCGATCGCATGGACGGTCTACTGTTCGCGCTCCCGACGATGTACTACCTTCTGCACGTACTCAAACTGAGTTAGCGATGGGCTACGCGCGTCGCAGCGTCGCGCTACTCGGAGCGACCGGCTCCATCGGTGTCCAGACCCTCGACGTGCTGCGCCTAGAACGTGAGCGTTTCGAGCTCGTCTCCATTGCCGGTGGGGAACAACTGAGCGAACTCGCGGGAATCGTTCGCGAGTTCGACGTGAAGAGCGTGGCGGTGAAGAGTGAACAACATCGAGACGTGCTCTCTGACCTTCTGGGCGGTGGCGTCGAGATCGTTATCGGCGACGAGGGACTCAGAGAGCTTTCTTCGAACGCCGACGTCGTGGTGAACGCCGTCATGGGCTTTGCTGGTCTACCGGTAACTCTCGCGGCGTTGGCGGCGGGTAAACGACTGGCGCTCGCTAATAAGGAGTCCCTCATCGCCGCGGCGCCACTGGTGGAGCGAGTGCGCCATACCAAAGGCGCGCAGCTTCTCCCTATCGACTCCGAGCACTGCGCGATACACCAGTGTCTCGCGAGCTCGCCCGCGCACGGCGGCTACCCCGACGTGAAACGGCTCTTGCTCACCGCGTCGGGCGGTCCGTTTCGCGGCTGGAGTGAGGAGCAGCTCAAGGGCGCGAGTAAAGAGGACGCGCTGCGCCACCCGACCTGGTCGATGGGTCCGAAGATAACCATTGACTCCTCGACTCTCATGAACAAAGGTCTCGAAGTATTGGAAGCCTCCGCACTCTTCGGTATCGACGTCGATCGGGTGCAAGTCGTGGTGCATCCCCAGTCGATCGTGCACTCGATGGTGGAGTACGTGGACGGCTCGGTGCTGGCACAGCTTTCTCGCCCCGACATGCGTCTACCGATCGCGTACTGTCTCGGTCTTCCCGAACGACTCGCGCACCACTTCGGTGAGTTGGATTTTGCGACGTCCTTCGAGTTGAGCTTCGAGCCACCCGATCACGACGCCTTCCCGGCATTGCAACTTGCCTACGACGCCGCGCGACGCGCTGGTGCCGCGCCGGCCTGGTTAAGTGCCGCGAATGAAGTGGCGGTGGAGGCGTTTCTCGCCGATCACATCAACTGGTACGACATCGTGCCGGTAGTGGCGTCAGCCCTGGATCACTACGTGGACGACCCGCTGGATTCGTTGTCGTCGCTGTACGAAAACGATGCGCTCGCGCGGCGATGGGCGCACGATAGCCTCACTAGGTGACCGAAGAAGCATCGTCGTCACTGCGTCAGTCCCCGGTGGCGCTGCTCGTCGGCGTCGTCGCTTCTGTCGCCCTCTTGACCTATCTGGTTGGCTGGGCGCTTCCGCTGGTGATCTTTCTCATCGTCTTGATGGTGATGGGCCACGAGTTCGGGCACTTCATCACGGCCAAGCGGGCGGGGCTTCTCGTCACGGACTTCTTCGTCGGTTTCGGCCCCATCATCTGGTCGACGACGCGAGGCGAGACACGTTACGGTGTTCGCGCCTTGCTGCTCGGTGGCTACGTGAAGGTGCCGGGTATGACCTGGGGCACGCCGGTCGATCCGGCGATCGAAGCACGCACCTACCGCGAAGCGTCCTATCCGAAGAAGGTGCTCTTCGCCTCGGCCGGATCGATCATGCACTTGATCATGGCGCTGGCGCTCGCCTGGGCCGCGTTGGCCTTCATCGGTATTCCTTCGTCGACGCATGTCGGCGTGCTGGCCTTCGACGCGTGGCAGGGCCACAAAGAGAACGCCGCGCAACTCGCCGGTCTAAAGGTCGGAGATCAGATCCTCAAAGTTGACGGCGTCACGATCACGAACGAGTCGCAGCTGGCGAACCTGGTGCACCGATCCGCCGGCAAACGGCTCACCCTGCTCGTTGAACGTGGCGGGAGTGACCTCACGTTGCACGCCACACCGGTGAGCGGTACGAAGATCAAAGAAGACGGCAGAGCGCTCACCGCGGGCGGCTACATCGGCATTCAGGTCGGCGACTTAAGTGTGCACGAGTCCGCGCTCGACGCGGTGCCTCACGCCTTCACTCAGATTGGCTCGACCATTGGTGAAGCGGCGCACGCCATGGTGCACGTCTTTTCGCCCGGAGAGTTCGCGAGTCTCTTCCATCAGGTCGCCTCGCCGGCGGCGGCCACCAACATCAAGAATGAGGACTCGCGGCCGGTCTCCATCGTCGGCGTCGGACGCATCGCGGTGGAAGCGGCGGACGCGGGCGCCGGTCAGCTCATCGCCATTTTGGTTGCCGTGAACATATTCGTGGGCGTGCTGAACATGCTGCCGATGCTGCCCCTCGACGGCGGGTACGTCGCGATCGCGACCTACGAACGCCTGCGATCTCGACGTGGCCAGCGCTACCACGCCGATATCAACAAACTCGCCCCGGTGATCTACGCCTTCATGAGCGTCTTGCTCGTTCTCTTTGCCTGCACGCTCTATCTGGACATCGCTCACCCCATCGCCAACCCCTTCGGCTAGGCGTTACACCAACCTCCCGGACACGGCAGAATGGGGGGGTGGACGTCACCGCCAGCTCCCTTTCTCCTCGTCGTAAGACGCGACAGATCTCCGTTGGCTCGGTGAAGGTGGGTGGCGACGCACCGGTCTCGGTGCAGTCGATGACGACCACGAAAACCGCCGACGTCGAAGGCACCCTCCAGCAGATCTACGCTCTCGCCGCCAACGGTGCCGACATCGTGCGCTGCACCTGCAACGAACAGGCGGCGGCCGAGGGCCTGGCCCAGATCGTGCCTCGTTCACCGGTTCCTATTGTCGCCGACATTCACTTTCACGTCGAGATGGCGCTCGCCGCCCTCGAGGCGGGCGTGAACGGACTTCGCCTCAACCCCGGCAACTTGCGCAAGGCCGAGGAGATCAAGCTCGTCGCGAGTGAAGCACGCGACCGCGGCGTACCGATTCGCATCGGGGTGAATGCGGGATCACTGCACCCCGACATCTATAAGCGCTTCGGTGGCGCGACCCCCGAAGCCTTGGTGGAGTCCGCTCGAATCGAGTTGGCCTACTTCGAGGAAGTGGACTTTTCCGACGTGAAGATCTCGGTCAAGGCCTCCTCGGTCGCGACCATGATCGCGGCGTACCGACTCGCGTCGGAGACCTTCGATCACCCCTTGCACCTAGGGGTCACGGAAGCGGGCCCTCTCCCTGGAGGACTGCTGAAGGGCACGGCCGGCATTGCGACCTTGCTGGCCGAAGGTATTGGCGACACGCTTCGCTACTCACTCACGGCCGACCCGGTCGAAGAGGCGCGTGCCGGACGCCAACTGCTCGAGTCGCTCGGACTTCGCGAGCGAAAGGGTCTGGACCTTATTGCGTGTCCGAGTTGCGGACGAGCCGAAGTAGATGTCATCAAGGTCGCCAACGAAGCCCAGGAGGCACTCAATGCGCTCGACGTTCCCTTGCAGGTGGCGGTCATGGGCTGCGTGGTGAATGGACCGGGCGAGGCGCGTCACGCCGACCTCGGCATCGCCGCGGGCAAGCACCGCGGCCACCTCTTCATACAGGGTCAGATCGTGCGCGTGGTACCCGAAGATGAAATGGTCGAGGCCCTCGTCGATGAGGCGAAGAAGATCATCGCCGAAGGCGTGGAGGCCCGTCTCGCCGCGCGTGACTCCAGCGCTGAGGGCGAAGCCGCCGCTGATCGTGCAGAGTTACTCGACGACCGCGGCATGGACGTCAATCACACCCAAGAGCGCATCGAGAAGATTCGTCGACACGTCGAACAGTAGGCCTTCTGTAGGCTGAGTCCCTACAAAGGAGCACCGTGGCGTCGCAGAGCGTACTGACCCCTCAATCAGAGGACTTTCCCCGCTGGTATCAAGACGTCGTGGCCAAAGCGGAAATGGCCGAGAACGGCCCGGTGCGCGGCACGATGGTGATTCGGCCCTACGGCTACGCCCTGTGGGAGCGAATGCAGTCCGAGATGGACTGGCGGATCAAGGCGACCGGAGCGAAGAACGCCTACTTCCCGATATTTATACCCGAGAGCTACTTCTCTCGAGAGGCGGAGCACGTCGAGGGTTTCAAGCCCGAGTTAGCGGTCGTGACTCACGCCGGAGGAGTAGAGCTCGCCGAGCCAATCGTGGTCCGTCCGACCTCAGAGACCGTCGTCGGGGAGTTCATGGCAAAGTGGGTGCAGAGTTACCGTGACCTGCCGCTGCTGTTGAATCAATGGGCGAACGTGGTGCGTTGGGAGTTGCGCCCACGCCTTTTCTTGCGTAGTTCTGAGTTTCTCTGGCAGGAGGGACACACTGCGCACGAAAGTTACGAAGATGCCGCGGCCTATGCCCGGCGGATCCACTACGAGGTGTATCTCGACTTTCTGGTAGAGGTGCTCGCCTGCCCGTCATACGTAGGAATCAAACCTGCGAGTGAGCGTTTTCCTGGAGCGACCAACTCCATGACCGCAGAGGCGGTCATGCGCGACGGGAAGGCTCTCCAGATGGTGACCACGCATGAGTTCGGTCAGAACTTCGCGCGGGTCTTCGACATCTTCTTCCAGAGTGAGGCCGGAGAGGCCGAGCTGTGCTTCACGACGTCGTGGGGTGCCTCCACGCGACTGGTGGGAGGGCTCATCATGGCGCACGGCGACGACAGTGGCCTCATCGTTCCGCCTCGACTCGCGCCCACTCAAGTCGTCGTCGTCGCGGTACGAGACGAGACGGAGGTTAATCAGGTCTGCGAGCAAGTGGCGGCCGACCTTCGCGGCGTCGGGGTGCGCGTCGAAGTGGATCGCGGACGGGGCAGTTTCGGTCGACGCGTTACCGATTGGGAGATCAAGGGCGTGCCACTACGCGTTGAAGTGGGACCGCGCGACTTGGCGCAAGGACTCGTCACGCTCGTTCGTCGCGATAAAGGGGAGAAATCGACTCACGGGCTCGGCGCTCTCGCGGGCGAGGTGCCGTCCGAACTGGAACGAATCCAGAGCGACATCTTGGCGCGAGCGATTGCGCACCGCGACGAGCGCACCCGCGACGTCGCGAGTGTGGCCGACGCCATCGACGCCGCCACAGATGGTTTCGCCCGCCTCGCGTGGGACCTCGTCGCGGGAGAGGGCGAGCGGGTACTCAACGACCAAGCGGTGAGCGTTCGATGCCTCCAACGTCAAGACGGTTCGATGCCCGAAAACGAGGACGAGGGGGGTCTCGTCTGCCTGGTCGCCAAGTCGTACTAGTGACGACGCTCGCCACCTTTTTTCTCATCTGATCGCGGTTTTCGCCGGTCGTCGGCCCGTTGTGAAACGTGCCTTTGACTGCTACAATTGCCTCCTACAGTCCGCTCAGGACGTTTGGACTCGTTTAAGCGCGGGCCTCTGGCCCGCGCTTTTTAATGTCTGAGCGTCCCTGGCGACAGCGAAAGGAGACGGTCATGGAATGGGACACCACGCTAGGACCGTTGCTCACGCCGCTCGGACTAGAGCTCTACGACGTGGAGTTCTCCGCAGGCACCCTCAACGTAGTGGTCAGTCGACCCGGTGGGGTAGACCTCGAGGCGCTGACCAAGGCGAATCGCACCATTTCGGAGTGGTTGGACGCCAACGACCCCATCCCCGGACGTTTCACCTTGGACGTGTCGAGCCCCGGGCTCGAGCGGCGCCTTCGCACCCCGGTGCACTTTCAGAGTGCGATTGGCGAAGTGGTGACGTTGCGTGAACTTCGAGAAAACGAACCGACGCGTCGTCTCGAAGGCACCGTCGTTGACGCGAATGAGAACACCATCACCCTGGACGACCAGCATCTCGGCGTGCTCGTCATCAACCTCGACGCGATTGAACGCGCACGCACGGTGTTCGAGTGGGGAGCCATCAAGCCCTCGTCCGCCAAGAGCGCGAAGTCCTCATCGACGAGCAGGAAAGGCTAGACATGGCTAACTTCGAATTTCTTGAGGCTCTCGGTCAGATAGCGCGCGACCAGAACATTGACGAAGGCGAGTTGCTGATTGCCCTCGCCAATGCCTTGCTCGCTGCCTACAAGCGTCGTCCGGACTCCGCCGAAGACGCCGAAGTCGAAATCAATCCCGAGACTGGCGAGATCAAGGTGTGGGGACTCGAGCTGGACTTAGAGGGCAACGTCACGCGCGAGTGGGACGCCACGCCCGAGGACTTTGGTCGTATTGCCGCCCAGACCGCCAAGCAGGTCTTGATGCAGCTCATTCGCGACATCCAACGGCGCCAGATGTACGAAGAGTTCGCCAACCGAGAAGGCGACATCGTCTCGGGCACCGTCCAGCAGAACGACAATCGCTACACGCTGCTCGACCTCGGTCGAGTCGAAGCGTTGTTGCCTCAGGCCGAGCAGATCGCTTTCGAACGCTACGAGCACGGTGCGCGCATCAAGGTCTACATCGTCGAAGTGCGTAAAACGAACAAGGGACCCCAGATCGTGGTCTCGCGCACGCATCCGGCACTCGTCGCGAAGCTCTTCGAAATCGAAGTGCCCGAAATAGCTAACGGCATCGTCGAGATCAAGGCGCTCGCTCGCGAACCCGGGCACCGTTCGAAGATCGCGGTCGCCTCGAACGATCAGATGATCGATCCAGTCGGTGCCTGCGTGGGCGCGCGCGGCTCGAGGGTGCGCAACATTACGAACGAACTTCGCTCGGAACGAATTGACGTGGTGCCCTACAGCGACGACCCCGTGGAGTTCATCCAGTCGGCCCTGCAGCCCGCTCGCGTGCGCGAAGTTCGCCTCGACGAGGTCGAGGGCATCGCCACGGTGATCGTGCACGACCAGCAACTCTCTCTGGCCATCGGCAAAGAGGGCCAGAACGCCCGACTCGCGGCACGCTTGACCGGCTGGCGCATCGACATTCGTTCCGAGAACGAGGGTAACGACGAAGTGGTCGAAGAGGTGTGGACCGACGGCAACGTGGTGGTCGAGGAGACGGCGGCCGCCGTGGTGGGGGAGAGCGGTGAGGTCGAAGCGCTGGTGGTGGACGTCGTCGCCGAAGACGCCGAGGGTCGCGTGAGCGAGGTAGTGGAGGTCATCACCGACGTTGAGGTGGGTGACGTCGACGAGGTCGTCGCCGAAGTAGTTGCGGAGGACGAGGCATAGTACCGAGGCGAACGTGTGTCGTGTGCCGAAGCGTGCGCGACGACTCCGAGATGGTCCGAGCGGGCCGCGACGCGCTCGGACGGTGGTATCTCGGACGAGGGGTCGGTCGCGGTGTGTGGTGGTGCCGCGAGGGTCACTGCGAAGAGGGATTGCGAGTTACCCATCTAGCTCGAGCACTCAAAAGCAGCGTGCTCGCAAGCGATGTGGCGCTGTTACGAGGTCTCTCGACCAGTAAAAGGCCGTAGTTGTGAAAGAATAGGAAACTGTGCCCGGCGAACGCGCGGGCACGCGAAGTAAGGGAACGTTTTGGCTCCAAAGAAAATTCGAGTGCACGAGCTCTCAAAAGAGCTCGGTTTGACGAGCAAGGAGTTGCTCGCACTCGCCCAAAAACTAGGTATCGGCGCCTCGAGTCCTTCGGCGTCGATCGAGGACGCCCAGGCCGACCGCATACGCCGACGCGCCGACGCGGACGGGCTACGTCGCGAAGTGCCGGCCGAACCCGTCAAGGCCGGAAAAGCCGAAAAAGCAGAAAAGGCTTCGAAGGCGACCAAGGCCACGAAAGCAACTAAGTCAGTGGCGAGCGCGTCGCTCGAACCGGCGGCGAAGCCCGAAATCGTTGAGGCGACACGCGCCGCGCGCGCGAGTGCCCCCGCGAGTGCACCAGCGGCGAGTGCGCCGCTCGAAGCGCCAGTGCCCGTCGCGCCGGCTGCTGATGCCGGCGCGCCCAAGGTCGTTCGATCACGAGCCATGCCGGTGAAGCCCGCGCCCACGCGAAGTGTCTCACCCGATGGTCCGACCACTATCCGCCCTACACAGCGCGGCGGGGCCGGCGACGGTGACGGCTCGAACCGCCCGCCGCTCAGTGCGTCCGGTCGTCCAATTCCGCCACCGCCAGGTCGTCCCATGAGTTCGACGGGTCGTCCGATTCCGCCACCTCCCGGCGTGCGTCGCGCGATGCCGACGGGCGCGAGCCGCAGCGGACCTTTCAGTGGTCCACGTCCCATGAGCCCTCGTCCGAGTACCGGGGCGCCACGCGTCGGCGGTCCGTCACGTCCGGGCGGCGGCTTCTCCGCTACCCGTCCCGGTGCACCAACCGGCGGCACCCCCGCAGGCGCCAGTCGCAGCGGTGGTCCGGCCCGCGGTGGTGGCGGGCCGCGCGGCTCTCAACGCAAGGTCACTCGTCGACGTCGACGTAACGTCGAAGAACTCGAGCCGACACAGATGACCACGTGGCAGCCGAGTAGCGCCCCCGTGCCCGACGGCGAAATCATCATTGAGCGGGGCTCGACGGCGAAGGACGTCGGTCCCAAACTCAATCGAAGCGCTGCCGATATCATTCGATTCCTTTTCCTCCAGGGCGAGATCGTTACGGCCGTGCAGAGCCTCAGCGACGACATGATCGAGCTCTACGCCGCCGAAGTGGGCGCGGAGGTTCACCTCGTCGATCCCGGTGAACAAAAAGAGGCGGAGCTCTTAGCGAAGTTCTTCGAGGACGACGATGATGACGAGGTCATTCCCGTCGCTCCGCGTCCTCCCATCGTCACGGTCATGGGCCACGTAGACCACGGCAAGACTCTGTTGCTGGACAGAATCCGTAAGACCAACGTGGTGGCCGGCGAGGCCGGCGGCATTACCCAACACATCGGTGCCTACCAGGTGTCCTGGCACGGCAAGGCGATCACGTTCCTCGACACCCCGGGCCACGAAGCCTTCACCGCCATGCGCGCGCGCGGGGCCAAGGTGACCGACGTCATCATCCTGGTGGTCGCGGCCGACGACGGGGTCATGCCCCAGACCGTCGAAGCGATCGACCACGCAAAGGCCGCCGGCGTGCCGATCATCGTCGCTATCAACAAGATGGACCGAGCGGACGCGAACCCCGATCGCGTGCTCCAACAGCTTTCTGAACAGGGACTCGTGCCCGAGAAGTGGGGCGGCGACACGATCGTGGTGGAGATCTCCGCGCTACAGGGCACCAGCATCGATGAACTGCTCGAACAGGTGCTGCTCGTGGCCGAGATCGGCGAACTCTCCGCGCGTCCGACGGGCCGAGCCGTGGGCACCGTGCTGGAGGCGAATCTCGAAGTCGGACGCGGCCCGGTCGCCACCGTGATGGTGCAAGAAGGCCTGCTCCGCGTCGGTGACCCCGTGGTGGCGGGACCGGCGTTTGGCAAGGTGAAGGCGCTCATCAACGATCAGGGCAAGCAGGTCAAGAGCGCGGGTCCTTCGACGCCGGTGCAGATTCTCGGCTTCAGCGAGCCACCTTTTGCGGGCGACGAGATGCGTGTAGCGAAAGACTTGGCGAACGCCCGTTCACTCGCCGAAGCTCGCGCGCAAAGGTCACGCCTGGTCGGTCAGCAGCCCGCCGCGTCCTCGAGCGGGGCGCGCCTGGAAGATCTTTTCGAGCAGATTCAGCGTGGCGAGACGGCCACGCTCAACATCGTGCTCAAGGCCGACGTACAGGGCTCGCTCGAGGCCTGCACCGAGTCACTGCGCAAACTCGAGCGAGACGACGTCAAGTTGGTGATCGTGCACCGAGGCGTGGGCGGTATCACCGAGAACGACGTCCAGCTGGCCAAAGCCTCGAACGCGACGATCATCGGCTTCAACGTGCGCCCGGACAAGCGCAGCCGAGAACTCGCGGTCAGCGAAGGTGTGCAGATCCGCACCTATGAGATCATCTACAAGTTGATTGAAGAGATCGAGGACGCGATGCTCGGACTTCTCACGCCCGTCTACGAAGAGATCGTCACCGGCGAGGCCGAAGTGCGCGAGGTCTTTCGTATTCCGCGCGTCGGCGCGATCGCCGGCTGCTTTGTCCAGGACGGCGTCATCACGCGTGGATCGAAGGTTCGATTCCTGCGAGAGGGAACCATTATCTGGAAGGGCACGATCACGTCGCTTCGTCGCTTTAAGGACGACGCGCGCGAAGTGCCGGCGGGCTTTGAGTGCGGCGTGGGGCTCTCGGACTATCAAGACCTAAAGTCCGGCGACGTTATCGAGACGTACGAAGAGCGCGAGATTCCGCGCACGGCCTAATCCATGGCCCGTTCCTCAGGATCGCACCACCCCTACCCACGCTCGGCGCGGGTGAACAAGATCTTGCGCGAGGTGATCTCCGATGAGCTCGTACGAATCTCCGACGTTGATGAGCGACTCGGCCTTCTCACGGTCACCGGCGTTGAAACGACACCGGACATGCGCCAGGCGATGGTGTACTTCGATTCGCTCTCCGAGGGCGCGAAGGCGGCCTTAGAGGAACGTCGAGGTCAGATTCAGAGCGTCGTGAACGCTCAGACCCGTCTGAAGCGGACGCCGAAGCTCTCCTTCAAGGCCGACCCGGCGGTCGCAAGCGGCACGGCGGTCGAGGAGTTGCTGCGACGTCAGCGTCATGACGACGAGTAACGGGCTTCTCCTGATCGACAAGCCCGGCGGCGTGACGAGTCACGACGTGGTGGCGAGGGCACGGACCTTGCTCGACGAGCAACGCGTGGGACACGCGGGCACGCTCGATCCCATGGCGACGGGTCTGTTAGTTCTCGCGGTGGGTCCCTCGACGAGACTGCTGCGCTTCGCTCAAAGCGAGATTAAACGCTACCGCGGTGTCGTTACCTTGGGCGTCGCCACTGATTCGCTTGACGCCGATGGCGCGGTGCTCGAGCGACGCGAGGTGCCGCCGCTCACCAGCGAGGGCGTCAACGACGTTGCGCGCACCATGCTCGGAACGCAGTGGCAGGTGCCACCCATGGTCTCTGCTCTCAAAGTGAACGGCCGTCGCCTGCACGCGCTCGCGCGAGAGGGCGTCGTGGTCGAACGTCCGGCGCGCGAGATCACGGTGCAAGCCCTTTCGCTCGAAGCGCTGGCCTCATCGAACGAGTGGACCTTCGACGTCACCTGTTCGGTGGGCACATACGTAAGGGTCCTCCTCGCCGATCTCGCCCAGCGACTCGGCACGGTGGGGCATCTCAGCGCGCTGCGGCGCCTTGCTAGTGGCACACATCACGTCGATAAAGCCCTCACACTGGGAGAGCTGGAGCGCCGTGTTCATCTCGGCACCACGGTGTTGTTGCCCCCACTCGAGTTCGTTACGCAACTTGACTCGGTCGTTGTTTCCCATGACCAAGCGACGCGGCTGCGTCAGGGCCAGCGCGTGAACCTCGACAAGACGGGCGACGATGAGATCGCGGCGATGAGCGACGCTGGTGCACTGGTGGCGGTGCTGCGTCGACGAGAAGAGTCATGGCAGCCCGTCGTCGTGATGCCTGATGACGAGAAGAACGGGCGCGGGTAGGTTGCTGACGTGCTGGTTCTCCACGACGACGAGATAACGGATTCACAAGGACCAAGTGTCGTGGCCCTTGGCGTGTTCGATGGACTGCACCGTGGACACCAGGCGGTGATTGAGCTCGTCGTCTCGCTGGCCAAAGAGTACGACGCACTCGCCACCGTCGTCACGTTCGACCCCGCACCGGCCACGGTGCTCGCGCCCACCAAGGCGCCACGGCTGCTCGCGACGATTGGCCAACGCCTCGAGGGCCTCGCCGCACTCGGCGTCGATCAGGTTCGCGTGCTCACTTTCACCAAGGAACTGGCGAGTGAGTCGGCCGAGAACTTTATCGATCGGGTGCTCGTATACGAACTCGCCGCTCGCTGCGTGGTGGTCGGCGAGGACTTTCACTTCGGCCACGACCGCAAGGGCACCGTCGAAATGCTGCAAACCGTCGGCTCGCAAAAAGGCTTCGACGTGGTGGTGGCTCCACTCTTTGGCGAGGGAGAGCGATGGAGCTCCTCCTCGGTACGCCGTGCCCTGGAGGGCGGCGACCTGGCGAGCGCGGCTGGCGTGCTCGGGCGGCGCTTCTCACTTCGCGGCATCGTCGAGCACGGAGACGAGCGAGGCGCGGCGTTGGGTTTTCCCACGGCCAACCTGACGTTGCCGTCCAATCAGGCTCTGCCGGCTGAGGGCGTCTACGCCGGTGCGGCCCGTGTCGACGATGAGTGGTGGCCCGCGGCTATTTCCATCGGGACCCGCCCCCAGTTCTATAACGATGGGGAACTCCTCGTGGAAGTGCACGTGGTCGGCTATGAGGGCAATCTCTACGGTCGCCCGCTCGACGTGGTGTTCGTGGAACGACTTCGAGATCAAGAGATCTTCGCCAACGTCGATGAGTTGAATGCACAGATTGGTCGCGACGTCGTCAAAACCCGCCAGATCTTTGACGAAAAGTCGGCCGAGGGCTTTCAACTGCTAGAATAGATGTTCAGTCAGCGACGCTGATCATGTGGGTCGTCTCGTTGGCGACTCGCAACGAGACCCCCGACTCAATAAGGCAAACACGTTATGGCTGAGAAGCAGGAGATTATCAAGGACTTTCAGACGCACGTCTCGGACACCGGCTCGCCGGAGGTCCAAGTAGCGCTGCTGACGGACCGAATCTCCCACCTCACCGAGCACCTGAAGGTACACAAAGGCGACCATCACACTCGCCGTGGCCTGATGAAGCTCATTGGTCAACGCCGTCGTCTGCTGGACTACGTGCAAAAAGGCAACGTGGAGCGCTACCGCGCTTTGATAGGCCGTCTCGGTATTCGTCGCTAACCGAGACATACGCACGTCGACGCCGTCGACGTGTTCAACATATCCGAGGCCTCGAAGGCCAGTGGAGGACAGTCGCCCCCGGCGAAGGTCGCCCACTGGGATTCGGGCGGAGTGTTGCTACACAAGGAGCCATCCCATGACTGACGCAATCCGCGTAAGCAGTCCCATCACAGGTACCGACAAGACGATGAGTTTTGAAGCCGGTCACCTCGCCCAATTAGCCGACGGCGCGGTCCTCGCGCGTATCGGTGACACCATGTTGCTCGCCACGGTTACCGCGGCGAAGAGCGCCAGAGAGGGCATGGACTTTTTCCCTCTCACCATCGACATCGAAGAGCGCGCCTACGCCGCCGGCAAGATTCCTGGGGCGTTCTTTCGCCGCGAGGGCAAGCTGTCCGACCAAGCGATCCTCATCTGTCGACTGATCGACAGACCCCTGCGCCCGTCCTTCCCCAAGGGTTTTCGCAACGAGGTGCAAGTGGTCGGCACGATCTTCAGCGCCGATCAGGAGAACCCGCACGACATTCTGGCCATCAACGCCGCTTCGGCCGCGTTGATGATTTCGGGCATCCCCTTCGACGGTCCCATCGGGGCCGTCCGCATGGCTTACACCACTGAGGGTGTCTGGGCGCCCCACCCGACCTTCGCCGAGGGCGACGCGTCGGTCTTTGAACTCGTCGTCGCGGGCCGGGCGCTCAGTGATGACTCAGAAGCCGACGTCGCCATCATGATGGTGGAAGCGGGCGGCACCGAGGGTTCCTTCGAGAAGTATCTCGACGGCGCGCCCAAGGTGTCAGAAGACGTGCTCGCTGAGGGCCTCGAAGCGTCGAAGCTCTGGATCCGCGAAGCAATCAATCTTCAGCGGGCCCTCGTGCGCGACTTCATCGCCGATCGAGGTCCACTGCCCTCATTCCCGTACGAAACCTTTGACGACTACGAGGATGACGTCTACGCCCGCGTAGAGAGCGTCGGGGGAGCGTCGCTCGCCGACGCCAACAAGCTGACGACCAAGGCCGCGCGCAACGAAGCGCTGGACGCGGCGACCAAGTCCATCACCGAGCAACTCGACGGCGAGTTCGAAGGACGGGCGAGTGAGATCAAGGCCGCCGTGCGCTCTCTCACCAAAAAACTCGTACGCCAGCGCATCGTCGAAGAGGGCGTGCGCATTGACGGTCGAGGGGTGACGGACATCCGCCCGCTCTCGGCGGAGATCGACCTGTTCCCGATGACGCACGGTTCCGCGCTCTTTCAGCGTGGGGAGACCCAGGTCGTCAACGTGACGACGCTGGGCATGCCGCGCATGCGCCAACAGCTCGACACCATTACGCCGGACGAGTTCCGTCGTTACATGCACCACTACAACTTCCCTCCGTACTCGACCGGTGAGACCGGCCGCGTCGGCGCACCCAAGCGCCGCGAGATCGGTCACGGCATGTTGGCCGAGCGCGCGCTCGTGCCGGTACTGCCGAGCGAAGAGGAGTTCGCCTACACGGTGCGCGTGGTCTCTGACGTCATGCAGTCCAACGGCTCGACCTCGATGGCCTCGGTCTGTGGTTCGACGCTATCGCTCATGGCGGCCGGTGTACCGATCAAGGCGCCCGTCGCGGGTATCGCGATGGGACTCGTCTACGACGAAGGCACCTACGTCACGCTGACCGACATCCTCGGCGCGGAAGACGCCTTCGGGGACATGGATTTCAAAGTGGCCGGCACGGCCGACGCCGTGACCGCTCTGCAACTCGACACCAAGATCGACGGCCTCCCGGCCGACGTCTTGAAGAAGGCCCTGCACCAGGCGCTGGACGCGCGTCTGACGATCTTGACGGTACTCACCGACACGATCGCCGAACCGCGCAGCGAGGTGGCCGAAGTAGCGCCCAAGATTGTCACCCTGGAGATCCCGATCGACAAAATCGGCGAGGTTATCGGTCCTAAGGGCAAGGTCATCAACACACTCCAGCAAGAGACGGGCGCCGACATCGCCGTCGACGACGACGGAGTTGTCGGCACGGTCACCATCGGCGCGAAAGACGGACGAGCGGTCGAAGAGGCCCGTCGTCGCATCTCGCTGATTCTGGACCCGCCCTCGGCTGACGTCGGGGCGATCTACCAAGGTCGCGTGGTCTCGATTGCCAAGTTCGGAGCATTCATCAACATCCTTCCCGGCCGTGACGGTCTCCTGCACATCTCGAAGCTGGCGCCGCTCAACGGTGGCAAGCGCATCGGCCAGGTCGAAGACGTGCTCGAGCTCGGACAGTCACTCGAGGTCAAGGTCGACGACATTGACCCTCAGGGCAAGGTCTCGCTCTCACTGGTCGGTGACTTTCCCGACGTTGTCGAAGAGGCGCCGTACCGCGAGCGACGCCCCGAGCGTGAGGGACGCAACGATCGCTCGAGTCACCGAGACCGCCCCGAGCGAAGCGAACGTCCCGGTAGTGCAGCGCCGAAGCCTTCGTCCTTCGAGGCGTCCTTTGAGGCAGAGTTGGCCGGAGAGATCGGCGACCTCGGCCCCGGTGGTCCCTCGTTTAGTGACGGTGATGGCGGCGGACGCCGAAGCCCGCGGCCCCGACGTCGATAAGTAACGATCGCCCGTGGCGTGCAGTGAAGAACTGCACGCCACGGGCGCTTTGTTTTTTCGTAGCGTAGAGCTATGAGCACTGCGTTCGTCCTCCCGGCGCCTTCGCCCTGGTGGCGACCGCTGGGACGGGCAGACCGCTGGGCGTTGTCGGTGTTCGTCGCTATTCCCGTGGTGCTCTTCATCGTCCCGGCGCTGTTCGGACACCCGGCCATTGACGCGGACAACCTGATTCAGAACTTTCCCCTGCGCGTGCTCGCGGGCAAGCAGATCGCCTCAGGACACCTCCCACTCCTCGATCCTTTGACGAACGCCGGCACGCCACTGCTCGGCGGCATGAACGCCGGCGCGCTGTATCCACTCACCGTGATCTTCGCCTTTACGCCGGCGATTCCCGCCTGGATCTTCAATCTGATCGTCATCTACGTAACCAGCGCCGTCGGCGTCTTTGTTCTTCTGCGATGGCACGGACTGCGCACCTTGCCCTCCGCGGCAGCGGCGCTGAGCTACACCTACATGGGCGCGATGATCGGCCAGATTGTCCACCTCGGAGTCATCCAGGGCTACTCCTTTCTCCCGTGGGCCACCGTGTTGATGCTCGCCCTGTCGCGTCGACTGCGCCAGCAGAGCCCCGCCGCGTCGTGGTTTAGGCTGGCGAGCGTCGCCCTGCCGTGGGTCTGCGCTACGGCACTGCTGTGGGGCCTGACGTTCTTAACCGGCGAACCTCGCGCCATCGCCGTCGTGGAACTCCTCACCATCATCGTCGTGCCGGCTGTGCTGCTTCTTCGCACCTCGTACTGGCTCTCCA
Source organism: uncultured Acidimicrobiaceae bacterium (assembly GCA_963803745.1). Taxonomy (GTDB): domain Bacteria; phylum Actinomycetota; class Acidimicrobiia; order Acidimicrobiales; family RAAP-2; genus RAAP-2. The sequence continues at coordinate 210,309 of CAWDNL010000004.1, forward strand.
CGTGGCGACTTCGTGTTGCCTACCTCGTGACGTTGCTGGTGGGCTTTCTCTGGGGCGTGGGCATCGGACTGGTGCAACTGTTACCTGGCTGGTCGTTCATCACTTTCTCGGAGCGTTCGCAAGTGAGCTACAGCTTCTTCGGCGCCGGTTCACTCGCCGTGCGCTGGACCACGCTGCTCTTTTCGCCCGATCTTTTCGGCGGGAACGGTGCCCTCGGTCAGCCGAGCTTCTTCTCGAACTACAACTTGGCCGAAGTTACGGGCTACGCGGGCGTACTCGCCCTCGTCGCTTCGGCGGCGTTCCTCACTCGCTGCACGTGGAAGGGCTGGGTGGGACGAGATCGCGACTATGTCATCTACGTCGTCATTGGCGTGGTGGGACTGGCAGCGACGTGGGGCAACTTCACGCCGCTCGGACACATCTTTCGGGCGATTCCTCTCTTCGGCTCGACGCGACTGCAGAGTCGCAACGTCATCCTGGTGGACTTTCCTCTCGCGGTCATGCTCGGTTGGTGGCTCGATCGGGTGCAAGAGCGCGTCTCGCTCGCCTGGCCGGCCCGAGGTGCGCACTCCGGACTGGAGAAAGGGGTTCGCTGGATAACCGCGCTGCCGGCGATCTTGATGGCGGCGCTCTTCGTCGCTCTGCTGGGCTGGGGTCCGTCCGTGGTCCGCCTCGTCGGTATGGGCAACGCCAGCACGAGTGCGCACCTGGCGAGTGGTCTCAGGCTCATCGACTCGCTCTACCTCGCCCTCGCCCTCGCGGCGCTCGGGGCGGTGTTGTTGCTGCGCAACTCCCGCCACCTTCTGAACGTGCTCTTTGCCATACTCGTCGTCGACATCGTCATCTTTATGATTTTCACCTCGGCGGGAGTCTTCGGCGGACCAGGTCCACGCGAGGCGTCGCGCACGGCGGCGGTGAAACTTCTCGGCACGAGTGGACGATTCGCTCTGGTGGACCAGTCGGGGGCCCACACCCAGGAGTATCGCTACCTCGGCGAACCGAACATGAACGTCTTTACCGGCCTCTCCAGCGTCCAGGGATACGGCGCACTGATCTCGACGATCTACGACGACGTCACGGGCACGCACCCTCAGGCGATGGTGAATGCGTGCCACTTGGCCGACGGTACGTTTACCCAACTTCGTCTGAGCGCGATCGCGATCGCCTCTTCAGAACTGATGACCTCCACCACGTTGAGCCCGACTGTGCCCCACAGTTGTGAGAAGATCACGCGCCAGAGTTCGTCACGGCGTTACTTCGGACGAGTCTTGCCCGTGCACGACATCATCCTGACCAGCGTCGAAGGTGCTGCCCTTTCGACGTCGCCGCTGCGGCTCCAGCTTTTGAACGGCAAAGGGAAGTCGGTCGGGCCGCCCAAGGCCGCCACGGTCTTCGCCGCCAACAAGGCGGTGTTCGACTTCGGGCAGCGCTCGTTAGCCGCCGGATTCGTCGTGACGTCGGCGACCGGCGTCGAAGTTGGCAACGCCGTGGTGACACCGTGGGGCTCGTTGCCGAGCTATCAACTGGACTCAGACTTTCAACTCGCCGTCTCTTCTGCGGCCTGGCGCTTGACCTCGACCCAACGTCAGTTCTCCGTCTTCAAAGCGAAGAGCGTGAAGCCCGAGGCGTGGTTGACCACGCCCACCGGTCAGATCACGAAGATCCGCAACGCCTCCTGGGGCGATACGTGGGTGAACGTGAAAGTGAGTCAGCCGAGCACGCTCAAGCGAAGCGAGGCGTTCCTGCCGGGGTGGCGGGCGACGGCCCGCAACGACGTCACCGGCAAGAGCTTCCAGCTGCAGGTCGATCGCATCGGGCTCATTCAAGAGGTTCAGGTGCCCCAAGGAACGTGGACCATTCACTTCCACTATCACGCGCCGTATATCGAGCTGAGCGCGGTCGTCTCTCTACTCGCCGATGTGCTCTTCCTCGCCGTCGTGATCGCCCTCGGGCTTTCCATCCGACGACGTCGAAGGGCTAAGGTGCACGCGTGAAGTCACTGGCCATCGTCGGCGGCGCGGGTCGCATGGGCCAAGCACTGGGCGAAGGTCTTGGGGCGCTCAAGGAGTTTTCCATCACGGCGCTCGTCGACGAGCACGAACCTCACCAACTTTTCGGCGCACGCTACGCCACCTCTCTCGCCGACGTCGACGCATCAACAATTGACGTGGTCATCGACTTTTCTTCGCCCGCGGGGGTGCTCCAGTCGGCGACCTGGTGCGCTGAGCACGGCGTGGCCCTCGTGGTCGGTACGACCGGCTTTACAAGCGATCAGCGTCGCGCGCTCGAATCGGCCGCGACCAAGGTCGGCGTGGTGGTCGCCTCGAACTTCTCCATCGGCGCGGTGCTGGCTGAGCGCTTCGCCGCGCAGGCCGCGCCGTACTTCGAGCGCGTGGAGATCATTGAACTGCACCACGACCGTAAGGTCGACGCACCTTCCGGAACCTCGATCGCCGCGGCGAACGCCATTGCGCACGCGCGCAAGCACGCCGGTCTCGCGCCCCTCGAAGACCCCACGAACCGCCACACCATCGAAGGGGCGCGCGGTGCCGACGGTGCGGACGGCATCAAGATTCATTCGGTGCGACTGCCCGGACTCGTGGCGCACCAAGAGATCCACTTCGGTTCCTCAGGCGAAGGGTTGACGATTCGCCACGACTCCTTCGACCGACAGAGTTTTGTGCACGGCGTCGCGCTGGCGGCCCTCGCTATCGACGCAACGCCGCAACTCTTTGACGGCATCGCCGCACTGATTCCCTAGCGGACTCCCTCTCGAATTAGAGCGCTGGCTGGTAACTTCGTTACGTGAGTGACCCCCGCTTCGGACGCGTTCTGACGGCCATGGTGACGCCCTTCGCGCCCGATGGTTCCGTTGACTACGACGTCGCCGCGGGCCTCGCGAAGTTCTTAGTCGGCGAAGGTAGCGAAGGGCTCGTCATCGCTGGCTCGACGGGTGAAGGTTCGTCGTTGAGTGACGAAGAAAAGCTCAGCCTCTTTGCCTGCGTGGCCGAGGCAGTCAACGTGCCGGTGCTGGCGGGTTCGACGTTTGCGAATACGCAGACCTCCGTGGCGCTCACGGCCCAAGTCAAAGCGACCGGCGCCGCCGGGGTACTTGCCACCACACCGGCATACGCAAGACCGAACCAAGCGGGGATCGCGGCGCACTTAGGGGCCATCGCCGAGAGTACGCCGCTGCCGGTGATGCTCTACGACATTCCCTCTCGCACCGGTCGAAAGATCGCCCCGTCGACGACCGTCAATCTGGTGCGTTCCCATCACAACATCGTGGCCGTGAAGGACGCATCCGGCGACCTCGTGGGGGCGGCACACACCAAGTCGGTTCTCGGCGACGCGCTCGACCTCTACAGCGGCGACGACTCCGTGCTCTTGGCGTTCCTCGGCGTAGGGGCGATTGGAATTGTCTCGGTTGCGGCCCACTGGGCCGGTGCGGAGGTCGCCGGGATCGTGCACGCCGCGAGAAAAGGCGACTGGGTCGAGGCCCAACGGCTGAACGAGCGCGCCGCTGCGAGTTTCGCTTTCGAGAGCACTGAGGCGTACCCCAACCCGATGCCCTCGAAGGCCGCACTACGGGTGCTGGGCTTTCGCGTGGGGGAGTGTCGACTACCTCACGGGCGCAGTGACCCCGAGCTCGACGCAGCAGCGGCGGAGATCGTTTCGTCGCTGAAGAGCGCACGTGGCTGACAGCGTTCGCGTTACCTTCCTCGGCGGTCTCGGCGAAATCGGTCGAAACTGTCTCGCCCTCGAGCAAGACGGTCGCATCGTGGTCGTGGACGCCGGACTGATGTTTCCCGAGCCGACCATGTACGGCGTCGATCTGATTTTGCCGGACTTTCGCTGGTTGATTGAGCGGCGTGACCGGGTCGACGCCATCGTCTTAACGCACGGCCACGAAGACCACACCGGATCGCTGCGCTACCTGGTGAAGGACGTCAACGTGCCCATCTACGGTTCACCGTTGACGTTGGGTTTCGCTCGTCATCGCCTCGCCGAAGCCAAGATGACCGGTGACCTCACCTTCATCGAAGTGTCCGACGGCGAACGACGCCGCATTGGCCCCTTTGAAGTCGAGTTCATCCCCGTCACGCACTCGGTGCCGAGTGCGTACGCGCTGGCCTTTCATACCAGGGTGGGCGTGGTTGTGCACTCGGGCGACTTCAAACTCGATCTCACGCCCATCGACGGACGGCGAACCGACGTCAACCGCCTCGCGGCGTTGGGCGACGAGGGCGTCGCTCTGTTGCTCGCCGACTCCACCAACGCCGAAGAGCCCGGCTTCACGCCCTCTGAGGCGAGCGTCGGCGTCGCGCTGCGACGGATCTTCCTCGAACGACCGCATCGGCGCATGGTCGTGGCCTGTTTTGCCAGTCATATCCACCGCGTTCAGCAGATCGCCAACGTCGCGCACGAGACCGGTCGCAAGATCGCCTTCATGGGTCGCTCAATGGAGGCCAACGTCAAATTGGCGAGGAGACTGCACCTTCTGCGCGTCGATAGCGCAGACATGATCGATGTGGAGAACATCAGCCGTTTTCAGCCGGGCGAGGTCTGCGTGATCTGCACCGGAAGTCAAGGCGAACCACTCGCCGTGCTGTCCAGGCTCTCGCGCGGTGACGCGCGCAACTTCAAGGTCGGACCGGACGATACCGTGATCCTCAGTTCGCACCCCATTCCCGGCAACGAATGGTCGGTGGGTCGCGTCATCGACGATCTGCACCGTGAGGCGACCGAAGTCATCGACTCGGGCCAAGAGCCGGTCCACGCGTCGGGCCACGCCCGCCAAGGAGAGCTCCGCACCTTTCAGCAGCTGCTTCGTCCACTGAACTTCGTACCAGTGCACGGTGAGTATCGCCACATGGTGCACCACGCGGAGTTGGCCGTGTCAATGGGGCTCAGTCCTAAGCACGTGTTGATCTGTGAAGATGGTGATCAGATCGAAGTGTCGGAGAGGGGAATTCGGCGGGCCGGCAAAGTTCCGGCCGGCTTTCACTACATCGACGGGTCCTCGAGTGACCTCGACGAGCGACCCCTAGAAGAGCGCCGGATGCTGGCGGAGTACGGAGTGCTTCTGGTCTCGGCGGGAGTGGACCGCGAGCGCGCCACTATCGCGCAACCCGTCGCGGTGACGGCGCGGGGCTGGTTCGAAGGATCGAGTGACAAGGAACTTCTTCTGAATTTGACCGGCGCCGTACGCGCGGCGCTGCAAGAAGCGCTGGCCGAGGGCAACGTCGACGCCGACGCACTCTCCAAGGTGGCCCAGCGCTCGGCCGGTCGACTGCTCGGCCAGCGCTACCGACGTCAGCCGGTCATCTTGACGGCCGTCGTGGTGGTCTAAAGCTCGCTCTTCACCGGTTCGCCGTGATCGGCGTTACTCAGTCCGCTTCGCCAGAAGGCCTTGTGACTGATCTGCTCCTCGCTCAGTCCCCGATCGAGTAGCGCGCTTTGGATAACTCGCATGACGTGAAACTCACCGAAGAGGTAGGCGTGGCCGAGACCGGGCGCTAGGGCGAAGGCGGACAGTCCGCTGAGCAGCCCCGCCGGGTCACTGGTGGCGCGGCCCTGTCGATCGACGAAGATGCCCGTTACGCCGAGGCCCTCATCAAAGGTGGCGCTGAGTGCATCGTCGGCGGCATCGATTTCCACGATGAAGATGGCGCGCCCGGGCACCCCGATGCTTTCGGCCATGCGATAAAACGCCGCAAATCCGCTGGCGTCGCCGACGAAGAGGTGCCAGTCGGCCACGGGATCGAGCGTGATCTTGCCCCGAGGGCCGATGACGTCGACGAGCTCGCCTGGTGCGGCGTTCTTCACCCACGTGCTGCCAGGCCCTACGTGGTCGACGGTGAGCCACAGGGTCAAAGCGTCGTTGGCTACATCGACGGAGCGCACACTGTAGCGACGTCGGACTTGTCGCCCGTGGTCATCTTCAAAGCGAATCATCACGTCGCTGCCCGGGACACCGCCCAGCGTCGCGGCGTTGCGAGCGAGCACCACTTGGTGTACCGACGTGCTGAGCGGTGTGGTCGAGACCACCTCACAGAGTGACGCCGTGGCGCCGAGGCGTTGGGCGAGTTGCTTTGAGGAGTCGTCGGGTTCGAGGTTCACGCGATCAGCCTAGAGGTGTCGTCGCGCGCGGCGAAAACTCGATAGCGCCAGAAGTTAATCCGCCGTCGAAGAAGGCGGCGGTGCGCGCGTCAATAGCCGCGTCGACCGCGTTAAGCTCGGCGAGCGTGGTTGGATCGCGTCGACGAAGCACTCGTGGTTCACGCTGCGCGGTATCGAAGGAGCTTCGCGCATTCGCCGCAGCGCGAGGCGCAACGCGACGGAGCGTGTTGCGCCGTATTGGGTCGCCGCGCGGCGCCTCGCGTTGATAACGATCGAGGGCCTGTTGCGCATTGAACAGTTGCTGGGTTCGGCCGAAGCGAGGCAGGGGTGGACCAGAACATGACGTCGAGGATGAGCACTATCGCCGCACCGAGCGCGGTGTCAATGATGCGCGGCACCAGAAGATGCTTCGCTTCGCCGACCAGAGTGAGAAAGACGAAGACGATGGGGGTGAACGTCAAGACGGCGAGGAAGTGATTGCGTTGAACGGCCCAGGGCGCGATGGCCGACATGGCGCAGGCGAGCACGACTCGTGCGACGACGGAGTTCCCTTGCCACGCCGGGCCGGTGGTCCCCAGATTCCTTGAAAGCGATGTTTATCGTCGCTGACTCGGGAGGTCGCTGCGCGCAAACACGGCCTTATCCTACGGCGATCGCCGCGATTTCCCTAGGGGTTACAGGACTTTGGATCTCTCGCGAGTGGTCTAAAACCCCGGATTGGTCCGTATTTTGAGGGAGTCGTTAGTAAGTTAGAGGGTTGTGGCAACTGCGCGACACCAAAAAAAGCCGGTAAAGAAAGGGGCTCAGCGCAAGCGGGCCTCGCGCGCGGCCGACGGCGAGAATCTCTGGCAACGCCATCAGCGCGACCTGTGGATTGTCGCACTCGTGGTCGGTGGCCTTTTCGCGGTGTTGGCCGAAGCCGGGGCGCTGGGGCCAGTCGGTCGCGGTATCTCAAAGGCGCTGTCGGACGCCCTGGGAGTCGGGCGTTTTGCGCTCGCGGCCATACTCCTGACACTGGCGGTGGCGTTGGTCTGGGGCAAGATCGAGTTTGAACGGACCCGAGTCGGCTGGGGCGTCGTCCTTGGATTGGTCTCCATCAGTGGCATCGCGGACCTGGCGGGGGGCCGGCCCGGCGAACACGCCACCATCAGGGCCCTGGCGCACGCGGGGGGGTGGCTCGGGGTGGCGCTCGGCGGTGGACTCGCCAAAGGCATCGGCGTCGCCGGTGCGCTGGTGGTGTTCCTCGCGCTGTTGGTGATCGCCCTCATCGTGACGACGGGCGTGGGTCTACGGACGCTGGTGGTAAGTAGCGGCGCACTCTTTCGCGCGATCGGACGGGTGCTCTCACGCTGGTGGTTCAGTCAGACACGAGACGAGGAGTCGTTGGACGGAGAGGACTCGATGAGTGGCGTGGTCGTGCCGATCAGGCAACGCGTTTTCGACCAAGCCGAAGTTCTCGAAGAAGAGGAAGAGGAAGAGGAGTACGAAGAGGAAGAGGACGAGTACGAAGAGGAAGAGGAGGAGTTCGAGGACGAGTCCGCAGATGTCATACCGATGCGTGATCGCCCGACGTACGTGTCGCTTCCCAGTGCGTGGGAGCTTCCGCCGCTCTCCCTCTTGCAAAGAACGAGAGATCAGAAGCTCGATCGCTCGCTCACTGACGCGGCCGGTGAGGAGCTCGTCGACGCGCTCGCCGCCCACGGAGTGGAGACCGCCCTGGTCGGTTACACCGTCGGTCCTACGGTGACGCGCTTCGAACTCGAACTGGGCGCGGGCGTCAAGGTGTCTCGCGTGACGTCACTAAACAAAGACATTGCCTACGCCATGGCTTCGCCCGACGTGCGTATTCTGGCGCCCATCCCGGGTCGCTCGGCCATCGGCGTGGAGGTGCCCAACCGCCAGCGATCGCTCGTCGCATTGGGCGACCTTCTCGCTTCGGAAGAGTCGCTCGCTGCGTCTCATCCCCTCGACGTGCCCATCGGGCGCGACATCTCGGGCAAAACGGTACTCGTCAATCTTGGCGAAATGCCCCACGTGCTCATTTCGGGCGCGACCGGCGCCGGTAAAAGTTCGGCCATCAACTCGATTATCACCGCGCTGGTCATGCGCGCCACGCCCGATCAACTTCGACTGCTCCTCATCGACCCCAAGCGCGTGGAGATGGGTCAGTACAACGACCTGCCGCATCTCTTGGCGCCGGTAGTCGTCGATCCGAAGAAGGCGGCCGGAGCGCTGGCGTGGGCGGTTCGTGAGATGGAGCGACGCTACGACCTCTTGGCCGAGAGTGGTGCGCGCGACATCACGAGTTATCAACTGATGATCGCCAACGGGGAGCTAACGCCCGGGCCGACCACGAGCGAAATGGTGGCCGACGCCATCGAGCGCGCGACCGGACTGCCCTCGGAGGCCGACGGGGCACCCCGGCCTGAAGAGTTGCCCTACATCGTGATCGTCGTGGATGAGTTGAACGACTTGATGATGGTGGCGGCGCGTGACGTCGAAGAGTCGGTGGTACGAATCGCGCAGATGGCGCGGGCGGTGGGAATCCATTTGGTGCTCGCCACGCAGCGCCCGAGCGTCGACGTGATCACCGGTGTTATCAAGGCCAATATTCCCAGTCGCATGGCCTTTGCGGTGTCCTCGCTCGCCGACAGTCGTGTCATCTTGGACCAGGCAGGTGCGGAGCGACTCATTGGCAAGGGCGACATGTTGCTGGTCACGGCGTCGAGCAGCATTGCGCGACGCTTGCAGTCGCCTTGGGTCTCGGAAAGTGAAGCGCGCCGCGTTGTCGAAGCGTGGCGCGCCCAAGGCGGTCGGGCTGAATCCATCGTCGCGCTGGACGTTCCCGCTAATCGAAGTCAGTTTGCGGGCGGTACTGCGGGTGATGACGACGAGATACTCAAGCAGGCTCGTGAGCTTGTGATGAGAACCCAATCGGGCTCAACTTCGATGCTGCAACGAAAACTGCGAGTGGGCTTCGCGCGAGCCGGGCGTATCATGGATCAACTTGAAGAAGAAGGGGTGGTCGCACCAGGCGACGGCTCGAAGGCTCGAAAAGTACTGAAGACGCCTGAAGAGTACGACCAACAGACCTCGTTGTAAGTAATTGTCACGCTCAGCCTCCTCCCGTCGACCGGCTCTGCGCGGTCTTTTCACTCGTGGCGTCGGCTTGCTCTTTGGTCTCATTTTGGCTGGCGCACTCATCGTGGGTTTGCAAGTGCCGCTGCTGCACCCTCGCTCGAACGCTCACGTCCTGCTTGAAACGATCTCATCGAACGGGCCGTCGTCAACACTGGCCTGGCCGAGTATCGGATCCGCCGCGGTGGATATACCTGCGCTCGGCGTGCTCGTGGCTCACCACAACGAGGTCGTGCCCATCGCGAGTTTGACCAAGATGATGACGGCCTACGTGGCGTTGCAGCGGCTGCCACTGCAGATCGGCGAGACGGGACCGTGTCACGTCGTGGACTATGACGACGTGGTGACTTACCAGCTAATGCAAGGCATGGATGAGTCCAGTGTGCCGGTAGTCCTGGGCGAGCAGCTCTGCGAGATCGATCTCTTGAACGGTGTGTTGGTGCACTCGGCCGGCAACTACGCAGTGATGTTGGCCAACATGGTGGCGGGTTCGAACGAGGCCTTCATTGCGGAGATGAATGAAGAAGCGCTCGCGCTAAGACTCACGGGTACGCACTACGCCGACGTCACCGGCTACTCGCCCCAGTCCGTGTCCACCGCGCTCGGCCAGGCCCGGTTGGCCACGCTGCTCATGGAGTCCCCCTTGGTGCGATCCATCGTCATCCAACCGAGCGTGACGCTTCCCGTGGCGGGCACCGTGGCGTCCTATACGCCCTACGTCGGAGTCGACAACGTCATCGGCGTGAAGTCGGGTCGAACGGCCCAGGCCGGCGGATGCGACGTGATGGCCATGACGTTCCAAGACGGCTCGTCGACGCGGGTGGTGTACGCGGTCGTGCTCGGTCAACAGGGCGGCAATCTTCTTGGTCCCGCCGGCGACGCCGCACTCGCGTTGGGGAACTCGGCCGTGGCGAGTCGGGTGAACTACAACTTTTACAAGAATGAAGTGGTCGGCGACATCTCGTGGGGAACTCGCCGGGTCCCCTTCGGACTGACGTCCTCTCACGAGATCTGGTGGTGGCCCGCGCAAGGCGCGCCACACGTGAACGCCGTCGTTCGATCTTTCACTTCGAAGATTCACCGTGGTGAACTCGTGGGCGTACTGCGCGTCGACGGCTTCGCCGATCACACTTTCACGTTGCGCGCATTCGGCGATCTCGCTCCGCCCACGCTGCTTCAGCGCCTACGCTGAGCAGATGTTCGCGCGCGCTCCCGCTAGCTCGGCCAATCTCGGACCGGGTTTTGACACGCTCGCGGTGGCGCTGTCGCTCTACGTGGACGTCTCGCTCGAACCGGCGGACAGCCTGAGCATCGTCAGCGACGGGTGTGGTGCGGGTCACTACGACGACGAGCACCACCTCGGCGTGCGTGTGGCGGCGAGCGTGCTGGGGCATCGCAACTTTTCGATGCACGTGACGTCGTCGATTCCCGTGTCACGGGGACTCGGCTCGTCGGCCGCGCTGGCCGTGGCCGCCGCCGCCGCCGCGGGTGCGAGTAATCCGCTCGCTATCGCTGCGGCCATTGACGGACACGCCGAAAACGCGGCCGCCTCGACACTCGGAGGATTCATCGTGGCCGGGGTCAGTGGGCGAAACGGCGTGATCGCCCGACAGTTGCCACTCGATGACACGTGGCGATTCGTGGTGGTGGTGCCCGAGGCAGAGCTCGCCACCTCCGAAGCACGCCGAATTCTTCCGAGCGTAGTCTCCTTCAACGACGCCGTGAACAACTTGAACGCTATGGGCTTACTGATCGCCGGTCTCGCGAATCACCGCGAGTTCGTCGCCTCCTCCATGGACGACTACCTCCACCAACCGCACCGCAGCGAACTGCTCTCCTTCGCCGGTCCGTTGCTGGCGCTGCTGCGAGAGAGCGGTGCCGCGGCGTCGTGCTGGTCGGGCGCCGGGCCTTCCATGCTCGGCCTCGTCACCAACGAGACCGCCGACGGCGTGGCCCGCGCGGCCAAAGAGTTCATGCACTCCCAGTCCCTTCCCGGTGAGGTCTACGTTCTCGACGCCGATCGCGTCGGGCTGGTCACCCGTTGAGCGAAGGGGAGTATGAGGTCTCTGGCCGGGCCCTGAAGGGCGCCGGCTTTTTGATGCTTGGCGCCACCTTGATTCAGTGGAGCGCGGCGATTGTCACGCGCGTTTTTCCCGTGATTGGCCCCTCGGCGACGAGCGCGTGGCGTTTTCTCCTGGGGGCCCTTGTGCTCTTAGCCCTCACCAGACCGAAGGTTCGTCACTGGACCAAGCGTCAATGGATCGGGGCGCTCGCGCTCGGTGCGACGACGGCTTTCATGAATCTCTGTTTCTACCAAGCCATCGCGCGAATTCCACTCGGCGGCGCCGTGGCCATTGAGTACCTCGGACCATTTTGTGTCGCCGCTCTTGGAAAACGCACGCCCCGCCATCTTGCCTTAGTCGTGCTCGCGGGTTTGGGCGTCGTCGCATTGACGCGCCCCGGCAACGGGCTCAATCTCGATGGCGTTCTCTTTGCGGCGGGCTCGGGCGTTGGCTGGGCCGCGTACGTCTACGCCTCGAAACAGGTCGGAGGCACCACCAAGGGCTTCGAGGGGTTGGCGGTATCGATGTCGGTGGCGGCGCTGTTGACCTTGCCGTTCTCACTCGGCGTCAGCGCGCAACTCGTCGATCACCCTGGCACTCTCGCGCGACTCGCGATCGTCGCGGTCATGGCGATCGTGCTCGGCTTTGGCGCCGAACTGCAAGGTCTGCGGCGACTGAAGCCTTCCATCGCCGGGGTCTTGATGGCCGGTGATCCGGCGGTCGCTTTCATCGTGGGATGGATCTTGTTGAACCAGAGCATCAAGGTGTGGGACGTGGTGGGGCTGTGCTGCGTGGTGGCGGCCGGTGCGGGCGTGATGTACAACTCGACCGTGAGTGAGAGCGAACTGGCTCAGTAGGCTAAAAGAGTGAAACCTAAGTCGTTCACCATTCGCACTTTCGGTTGTCAGATGAACGAACACGACTCCGAGCGCTTGGCGGGGCTGTTGGTCGCCGACGGTATGGTGCCCGCGGCGTGCGACGTAGAGGCCGACGTCATCGTGCTGAATACTTGCACCATCAGAGAGAACGCCGATCTCAAGCTCTACAGCGCGCTGGGCCAGTTGAAGGCTCTGAAAGAAGAGCGCCCCGGAGTGCAGATCGCCGTCGGGGGCTGTATGGCCCAAAAGGACCGGGGCACGATTCTCGAACGGGCCTCTTGGGTCGATGTTGTCTTTGGCACGCACAACCTGGCCTCAGCACCGTCGTTGCTGCGTCGAAGTGAGAGCGAAGGACCGCTGGTCGAGGTCCTCGACGCGCCCGATCCCGTCACTAGTCGCGACATGGCTCCGGCGCTTTATGCGGTGCGCGAGCTGCCCTTCGCCGCGTGGATGACGATTCAAACGGGCTGTGACAACACGTGCGCGTACTGCATTGTGCCGAGCGTGCGCGGTGGTGAGATCTCCCGTCCGCTCAATGACCTCATCGCCGAGGCGACGATGCTCGCTGACTCCGGGGTCACCGAGATCACGGTCCTCGGTCAAAACGTCAACTCCTACGGTCGCGACCTCACCCATCGTCGTCCCCTCTTCGCCGAGTTGCTTCGCGCCCTCGGCGAGGTTCCGGGGCTCGAACGTATTCGCTTTACAAGTCCGCACCCGAAGGACCTTCGTCCCGAAACAATTGCCGCTATGGCCGAGACGCCGAGCGTGTGCAATCAACTGCACCTCCCACTGCAGTCGGGGTCGAATCGTGTGCTGAAGGCCATGCGCCGGGGCTACAGCGTCGAGCGGTACGTGGAGAAACTGAACGCGGCGAGGGCGGCCATTCCCGAACTCGCGGTGACGACCGATCTGATCGTCGGCTTTCCCGGCGAGAGTGATGAGGAGTTCGATGAGACGCTGGCCGTGGTGGCGGCCTGTGAGTTCGACCTTGCCTACACCTTTATCTTCTCGCCCCGTGAAGGCACCCGAGCGGCTCTTATGGGGGACTCCTTCGTGACGAACGACGTCATCAAAGCCCGTTTCGAACGACTCAAAGACGTAACCGACCGCTCCGCGCTTCGTCGCCACCAGGCGCGCGTAGGAAAGCGCGAAGAGGTCTTGGTCGAAGGACCGTCGCGTCGCAATGACCAGATGCTCTCCGGCCGTACGCGACAGGGCAAACTGATTCACTTTCCACTGAGTGAGACTGCGGCGCGGGCCGGTGCGCTGGTCAGCGTCGACGTTACCTACGGCGCACCGTACTACCTGCTCGGTGAGATGAACGAGGTGCTTCGCGCTCCTCGCCACAAGATTCGCGTGCCACTGCTCTCGACGAGGTGAGCGGCACGGGACCTTCGGTCGCACTGGTGGGGCCTACCGCGTCGGGCAAATCGGCGTTGGCGCACACGGTCGCGCTCGAGCGAAGCCGGACGGAGATACTGAGCGTCGACGCGATGAGCGTCTATAGGGGCATGGACCTCGGCACGGCGAAACCCTCGCAAAAGGAACGCGACGAGGTCGCCTACCACTTGCTCGATCTCGTCGAGCCGAGTGAAGAGTTCACCGTCGCGCAGTTTCAACACGCGGCGAAAGAGGCGGCCCGCGAAGTGTGGGAAAGAGGCGCCGACGTGCTCTACGTCGGGGGCACCGGTCTCTACGGCCGCGCCGTGCTCGACGATCTTGACATTCCGGCGCGATATCCCGAGGTCCGTCAGACTCTTGAAGATCGCGCGAAAGACGATCTTGACGCGCTCTATAACGAGCTCGTTGAACTCGACCCGCTCGCGGCTAGTCGCCTGGAGCGCACGAACGAACGACGCGTGGTGCGAGCACTGGAGGTGACCCTCGGTTCGCAACGTCCGTTCTCCTCCTATGGGGAAGGGCTCTTGACCTACGGAGAAGTTCGCGTCGTACAGATCGGCCTCGACGTGGAACCCGAGGTGCTCGACGAGCGCATTGAGAGACGGTTTCGTTCATGGATGGCTGAGGGGCTGCTCGATGAAGTCGCTCGACTCGCCTCACCCCCAGGTGGTCTCGGCCGAACGGCCCGACAGGCGGTGGGGTATCGAGAACTGCTCCGACATATTGAAGAGGGCGTTGACTTGGAGACGTGCGTGAACAACGCGATCAGCCAGAGCCGTCGACTGGCTCGCCGACAACGCTCGTGGTTCCGTCGCGATCCGCGCGTGGAGTGGTTCTCTGACGCCGACGCGGCTCAGGAAAGACTGCAAGACGTGTTGAGTAGCGCCGACAGGTTCGTGCGAGACTAGACCAGTGACGTTTCGCAGTCTCCAAAAGTGGCACGGCGCCGGAAACGACTTCCTCATCGACGTCCAAGAGCCCGGTTACGCCGACTGGTGGACGCCATCGCGCGCTCGCTCGGTCTGTCACCGCACGACCGGGGTGGGTGCGGACGGACTGCTCGTGGCGGCGCTCGATTCGCCCGTTTCGATGACGCTCTTCAACGCCGACGGCTCAGCGGCTGAGATGTCCGGCAACGGGGCGCGCTGTCTGGCGGCCGCCGTTCGACGTTTCACCAGTGCGACCTTTGATTCACTCGACGTTGCCACGCCGGCCGGTCTTCGCACCGTGACTCTCGCGATGAGTGGCAACTCGGGCTTCGGCAGTGTGTCCATGGGCGAGGTAACCGTGGGAGACGCGCTCGAAGGCACCCTCGGCGTTGCGAGTGTGGGCAACCCTCACGTCGTCGTGCTGGACGACGCACAGTGGAGCGACGCCGCGCGCGAAGAGCTCGCCGAGAAGCTGGCCGCGCAGTTGGGCGGCGCGAACGTGGAGTTTCTTCGCGTGCTCTCAAACGATCGACTCAGCATTCGCGTTATCGAACGCGGCGTCGGCTGGACGCAGGCGTGCGGCACGGGTTCATGTGCGGTAGCGTTGCTCGCCCGCGATGCCGGTCTGAGCGGTAACGACGTGAGCGTAGAGAACCCAGGAGGAATCTTGCGAGTCGAGCTCAACGGATCGCGCGCCACCTTGAGCGGCCCGGTGCAGTTCGTCGCGGACGTGGAGTGGCTCGAAGCTTGACGTATATTCCGAACACACTTATTGAACGGAGCTTTCGAGAGAAGATCGTGCTCGTGGGCGTCCTCTTTCCCGGCGTCAGCCAGGAAGCGCTCGATCAACAACTCGACGAACTGGCCCTGCTGGTCGACACCGCTGGTGCCGACGTCGTCGCGCGCGTCGTGCAGCGTCGCGACAGCCCCGACCCGGCCACCTTTCTCGGTTCGGGCAAGGTGGATGAGTTGCGCGAGATCTGTCTAGCGATGGACGCCGACACGGTGGTCTTCGAGCACAATCTCTCACCGGCTCAACAGAGAAACCTGGAGAAAATTCTCGGTCGCACGGCGATCGATCGCACCGCGGTCATCCTCGACATCTTTGCGCAGAACGCTCGTACTCCCGAAGGCAAGGCACAGGTCGAGCTCGCGCTGCTCGAATATCGACTGCCCCGTCTTCGACGGGCCAGCGGTTCGCTCTCCCAGCAGGCCGGTCGGATTGGAACGCGAGGGCCCGGTGAGACGCAGCTCGAGGTTGATCGCCGTCGTCTCGTCCAGCGCATCCATCACATTCGTCGCGAGCTTAAAGACATCGACCGCACTCGCCAGGTGCAGCGTCAAGGCCGGGATCGAGGCCGACACCGAGAGGTCACGCTGGTGGGCTACACGAACGCGGGCAAATCCTCGATGCTCAACGCCCTCACCGACGCCGGCGTGGACGTGGAGAATCGCCTCTTCGTCACACTGGATCCCCGTACGCGACAGCGTCAACTACCCGGCGGCGAGACCATTCTCTTTACTGACACGGTCGGCTTCATCTCGAACCTTCCCCACGAACTCGTCGAAGCCTTCATGAGCACGCTCAACTCGGTGCAGTTGGCCGACCTCTTGGTACACGTGGTGGACGGTGCGAGTGATCATGCCGAGGAACAGATCGCCGCGGTACGCGATGTACTGGTGGAGATTGGGGCCGATCAAGTACCCGAGTTACTGGTCTTCAACAAGGCCGATGTGCCTGGTTCGAGAGCGAAGGACTTAGCGAAGCTCTATGAGGGAAGCGTGTGGGTCTCGGCGAAGACGGGCGAGAATTTAGAGGAGGTGGTCAGTGCCATCGGCGAGCGTCTTCGCTCGCGGGATCGTGTGCTGACTCTTCAACTACCGCTGGATCGTGGCGACCTTCTCGCGGCGGCGCATCGCGAGGGTGACGTACTGGACACCTCCGTCAGCGACGAGGGCGTACTGATTCACGTCGTGCTCGACGCAGTAGGCGCGGCGCGCTTCAGTGAGTGGCGAGTGCCGGCGTGAGTTTCGACCCACCGGCCTACCCCTACGAACGCCTTGACGGCTTGAAGAAACTGGCCTCATCGTTCGAGGGCGGCCCAGTCGACTGCTCCATTGGGACCCCTATTGATCCACCGCCGAGTTTTGTGATCGACGAGTTGGCGCAAGGCGTGGGCGCCAGGGGCTATCCACCGTCGGCGGGCACGTCGAGTTATCGCGACGCTGCGGCGAAGTGGATGAATCGCCGCTTTGGAATCGATCTCGGCGAAAGCGATCTCGCGGCCTGCGTGGGAACCAAGGAGTTCGTCGCGACCCTCGCCGGGTACCTGCACCTGCGAAGTCCCGAACGAGACACGGTGCTCTATCCCGCGGTTAGCTATCCCACCTACGCCATGGGCGCGACCCTCGCCGGGTTGCGATCGGTGCCCGTGGTGATGCTGAACGGGCAGCTCGATCTCTCGAGCATCGAAGAGAGCGACGTCGCGCGCGCGCTCGTCTTGTGGGCGAACTCTCCGTCGAACCCGACCGGTTTTCTCGACGACTTCGAGCGACTGGCGTCGTGGGGTCGTCGTCACGGGGTGATCGTCGCGAGTGACGAGTGCTACGCCGAGTTCACGTGGGCGACGAGGGCGCGCTCGATTCTCGAGCACGGGCGAGACGGCGTCTTGGCGCTGCACTCGATCTCCAAGCGTTCGAACCTGGCCGGATTTCGCGCGGGTTTCTACGCGGGCGATGCATCACTCGTGGCGTACTTACGAAGCGTTCGCCAACACGCCGGGCTCATGGTGCCGGGACCCGTGCAGGACGCCGTGGCGCTCGCCTACGGCGATGACGCGCACGTCGAGGCCCAACGAGCGCGTTACTACGGCCGTCTTGAACTACTCAGTTCAGCGCTCAAGCATCTGGGTGTCGACGCACCGATGCCCGAGGGATCGTTCTACCTGTGGTGCACCAAGGACGGGATGGACGGTTGGGAACTCGCGACGCTCCTCGCAGAGCGTTCCGGCGTTGTGGTGAGTCCTGGAGAACTTTACGGTGAAGCTGGACACAACTTCGTGCGTCTCGCCGTCGTGCAACCCGACGAACGCCTTGAGCTCGTCGCGTCGCGTCTCGAAGTCTCCTAAGACCAACGATACGATGAACGAATGAGCGATCTAGAAACCCGCGTCCGACACTGGTTCGAACACATTTCGGAGATGACGCCAGACAACCTAGAAGCTCGACGAGACGTCGAGTTGGTCATCGCGAAACTCGACGACGGTCAACTTCGGGTCGCGGAGATCGGCCCGGACGGTGCGGTCGTCGTGCAGGAGTGGATCAAGGAGGCCATCCTGCTGCTCTTTCGTTTGCACGGCGTCGAGCGCAGTGAGGCGGGGCCCTTTGAGTACCTCGACAAATTGGAACTGAAAGGTGATTACGAGCGGCGCGGTGTGCGCGTCGTGCCCGGCGCCATCGCTCGGCGCGGCAGTTACTTGAGCCCGGGGGTTATTTTGATGCCCAGTTTCGTGAACGTGGGCGCGTGGGTCGGCCCCGGCTCGATGGTGGACACGTGGGCGACGGTAGGCAGTTGCGCGCAGATCGGCTCGAACGTGCACTTAGCGGGAGGCGTCGGTATCGGCGGCGTACTCGAACCGCCCAACGCGGTGCCCGTCGTAATCGAAGATGACGCCTTCATTGGCAGTCGATGCATGATCACCGAAGGTGCGCGTGTCGGACGAGGTTCGGTGGTCGGTACCGGCACCATGTTGAGTCCTTCGATCCCCGTCTTTGACGCCGAGACCGGCGAAGAGGTGTCACGAGGCTACGTGCCGGACTACTGCGTGGCGGTCTCGGCGAGCCGGCGTCGGGAGTACCCGGGCGGAGAGTTCTTCTTACCGAGTGTCTTAATCATCAGACGCTTGAGCGAAGGTGAACGACACGACAAAACCGCGTTGAACGATATTCTCCGCGACCACGGCGTGTCGACGTGAGCCGACTCGACGACGCGTACGCGTTGGTGTCGATCGCGTCGCTGAGTCGCCACGAGGCGCCACTCGCGGCGCACGTGGAAGCACAGCTGCGCAACGCCACATTCTTAGACGTGGAGCGCGTTGGCGACAACGTCGTGGCTCGCACGAGTGGTCGACACGCGACGCGGGTGCTCGTCGCCGGCCATCTCGACACCGTGCCCGGAGAAGCGACGCACGCCAAGATCGTAGGTGACGAGCTTCGTGGCGTCGGGGCGTGTGACATGAAGGGTTCACTGGCGGTGATGCTGGCGCTCGCTGTGGATCCGACGCCTCGCCCCATCGAAGTCACCTGGATCTTCTACGCGAGAGAGGAGATCTCGCGAAGGGAGTCGGGTCTTATGGAGATCGCCGAGCTTCGCCCCGAGCTCTTGCAAGGCGACGTGGCGGTGCTCTGCGAGCCCACCGGCGGCGTCGTGGAGGCCGGTTGCCAGGGGACGTTGAAGCTAAGCGTTGTCCTGTCGGGCCGGCGCGCTCATACTGCGCGACCCTTCACGGGACGAAACGCCATACATCGAGTGGGCGAGCTCATTGATCGGGTGGCCCAGTATCGACCCCGTACCGTCTCGATCGACGGTGTGAGTTACACCGAGCAACTCCAAGCGGTCGCGGTCGAAGGGGGAGTCGCATCCAACGTGGTACCCGACATCGCCGCGCTGACCTTGAACCACCGCGTGGCACCGGACCGCACCAAGGACGAGGCCACCTCGTGGCTGCGCGATTATCTCGGCGACCTCGTAGAGGAGAGCGACACATTTTCCGTGCTCGATTGGGCGCCAAGCGCTTTACCCTCACTTTCAAGTGATCGACTTGCC
This sequence comes from uncultured Acidimicrobiaceae bacterium, assembly GCA_963803745.1. Lineage (GTDB taxonomy): Bacteria > Actinomycetota > Acidimicrobiia > Acidimicrobiales > RAAP-2 > RAAP-2. Next base: position 229,669 of record CAWDNL010000004.1, read on the forward strand.
TCCCTCGTACGACTCACCGGAAAGCCGGCGGCGGGCAAGATGGGTTGGACGGACGTGGCGACGTTCCAAGAGCTTTCTATTCCGGCAACGAATTTTGGCGCCGGCGATCCGCTCCTGGCTCATCGCAGCGATGAGTTCATCACCCTGGAGCAGCTCGAGAATTTTGAGAACGTGATTCGAACCTGGCTCGCCTAGGTAGCGAGCGGTGACTCGCTTTAGTAGTGCCGCAGAACGGAGATTACCCGACCGTAGATCTCTACGTCATGAGAGTCGAAGTCCATCGGCTGCATTGACGAATTCGCCGGCTGCAAGATGATTCGCGATCCCTGAGAGAAGAAACGCTTGACCGTCGCCTCCCCGCCAGGAATGCCCGCGACGACAATTTCACCTGAGTTGGCGGTCCTTTCACGCTGTACCACGATGAAGTCACCCGACAAGATACCTGCCTCGATCATGGAGTCGCCGCGTACCTGAAGTACGAAACTGTCACCCCGCCCGGCGAACTGCTCGGGAATGGACATCATCTCGTGCGTGCTTTCCAATGCGAGAACGTCGGTGCCCGCGGCGATGTCACCGACGAGAGGAATGTGGCGGATGTGCTGTTCCGGAGCGGGGTTCGCCATATCGAGGCGCACCGTGAGCGTCCTCGGCTGTTGGGGATTCTTCTCGATGTACCCGGCGTCTTTGAGGACGCTGATGTGATTCGCCACGGTGGCCGAGGAGGAGAGACCTACCTCTTCGCCAATCTCTCGGATAGTCGGAGGAAAGCCGCGCTCACGCTGGCAGGACGCGATGAACTCCAATATCTGGCGACGCATCGGGGTCAGAACTTCAGCCATGAGATCCTCCACTTGACGAACAGTTGTTCGTAGGTTACACCGGGGACGTGTAACTTGACAAACCCAATTCTACGTGGGATAATTAGGTATGCCCAAATTGACGCTTGGAAACCTAGCCACGGAGATTCCCACTGAAGGGGACGCCTACATTTACCTAGAAAGCCTGCGCTGGCCCGAAAAGCCGGTGTGCCCTCACTGTGGCGTGATGAACGATCACTACTACCTTGAGCCCGAGAATGGCTACAGCCGGACCACCACCAGGGGCTCAGAGTCTGAGCGTCGGGTGTGGAAGTGCAAGGACTGCCGCAAGCAGTTCTCTGCCACCACGGGGACGGTCTTTCACGGTTCCAAAGTTCCCCTCCGAACGTGGCTGTTCGTGTTCTTTGAGATGTGCTGCAACAAGAACGGGATCGCCGCGAGGGAGATCGCTCGAAAGTACGGCGTTGCTCCAAAGACGGCCTGGTTTATGACTCAGCGAATCCGTGAGGCCATGATGAACGACTCCACGGGCAAACTGTCGGGCAACATCGTGGCCGATGAAACGTTCTTTGGCGGTGACGTAAAAAACTGGCACAAGAACGACCCTCGTAGGGCCGGTTTCGACGGAGGCAACGTCACTCCCTACAAGACTCCCGTTGTGGCTTTGATCGAGGCGGAAACGGGAGAGATTCGCGCCAAGGTCATTACCACGGTTTCCGGTCCGCGTATCCGCAAGATCATTCAGGACAACGTTGAACTGAGAAACTCAACCCTTCACACGGACTCAGCGCCCGTCTATCGCGCCATTGGAAAAGAGATGGCCGCGCACCATGTAGTGAATCACACGGTGGGCCAGTACGTCACGGAGCTGAGTGACGGCACCAACAAAGCAGAGAATTTCTTTAGCCAGTTGAAGCGTTCCATCGACGGAACGCACCACAACGTGAGCCCCGAACACCTACACCGTTACGTGAGCGAGTTTGCTTTCCGTCACTCAACTCACATGATTTCTGACGAGGCGCGCATGACGAGGCTCATGGGGCAGGTGTACGGACGACGCATGACCTACAAAACAGTGACCGGGTTATAGAGTGACGAAATGGATACAGAATCTTCGGTCTGTAATGAGTTCACGGTTGGTCGCGCCGTTGAGGTCCACTTCGAGATCGTCTCTATTGAGTCTGGAACGACTCGGGTTTCGGTGCCACTCGAAGATGACACAAGTAAATCTCTCCCCCGTTAACCGATAGTTCCACGTCGTACCAGCCTTCGGTTTCCGCGTGGAACTTGAGGAGAAAAGCCTTTACTTGGTGTCCACTGTGACCCTCTTGATACAAATCTGACGCGATGCGTGGAGCGCCCATGGTCCATGTCCACCACCCGACGAGCTCCCTTTCTTGGGGCTCTTTTATCTCGGCCCTCAGCACATTGTCAGTAGGGTCCTCAAATTCGCGAAAGTCTGTCCTCAAGCACACCGTCATCCAAATCTCGACATCGACGGGCAACCACTTGGCAAGAACGCTGTCCATCCCTGGACCGTGAATGACCATGCTGTCGTCTTCGCCCTCCACGGACCTGACAAAGGTAGACCACTCGATTTTCATCTCAACCCTCCCGAATCAAGCCATTCAAGTTGAATCGCGAGACGCTTGCAAACGGTAGAATTTAGGGGTGCCAGACATTCGCAAAGACCCTCTCTACGATGAGGAAGTCAATATCGAGATGGACCCCGAAGAGGCTCTAAAACTCCTGCTCCAAGTCGAACGTCACGAGGACGAGTCCGAGAAGTAACTGCTACGAGCTAATTCTCGTCCCAAACTGCCTTGACGTTTTGCACTCCCCAGGGGAGGAGCAGGGCTAAGGCCCCTCCCAACACAAAGATTGCGAAAACGCTTCCGCTACTACCACCATTGGCTTGCTTGACTGTAACTTTCATGATGTTCCTTTTTTAACGGCACCGCACACGTGATTTTAGAGTCCGAGTTCACCGTGGGGCAGTCATTCCAATTGATTAGATATTCACGAGTTGCACCATTTGCACCCGGAACCGGTACGCAAACGATCGTTCAAGGTGAAGTCGTGAAGACGATCTCTAAGAGAACTGACTCGCTCGTCGTGGCTGAGAGTAATTTCTCTTTTCACCCAACTCTTGAGTGTCGGAGAGTTGTCGGCATCGTCAAAGATCGAGATGAGACGACGTTTACATTCGTCAACGTCAATCGGATGTTCGGGATCGTCAATGTCCCAAATGAATGTGACGCCGTTCTCGTCTCCAATAATTACGGCGTTCTTGCGTCCCGACGCCATAACAACTTCGCCCTTCGTCCACTCCCACAAGAACGGCTGACGAAGGGAACCAAAAGCCTGAAATTTCATCTCTCGATCACGACAAAGCGCACTGATCAAGGAAAGCACTCGTTCCCGATTAAACGGGTAGTTATTTAGGGCGTTCGCATCAAGGGCGGCAGCGAGTCCCTTGTTGAAACTCCATCCGTCCTGCATCCACGCTGAGACCTCTGAATCCCACCACTTCGTTTCCTTTGCAATCTCACGATCATGGGAGAACAATGCCTGGCACTCCTTACCAAGGGTGTGCGCCGCGGAACCTTGCCTGTTTGGAATTCCATCGAGGATTGTCTGGGCAGTTTTCTTAAGTCCTCCGAGGTGAGAGTCGCTAACGTACTCCTGGGCGTATTCCCTTCGGTAGAGCCATTCCACCAGGAAGCCGATGAGTGCGACCACGAAAAACACCCCTAGAAATAGTTCGAGGGAAGTCAGTCGGTCAAACCAGCGGTGGAACCCGGTCAGTAATGCGCCGGCAAGCGCCCCAATGGCAAGATTCAAGACCCACCCGGGGAACTGAAACTTTTGGCGCATTCCTTGGATCCTACAGGCGATTGGGTTTGCCAAGTTACACGTCCCCGTTACACCCGTTCGGGGTAGGACTCAAACACCTGTTCGCTTTTCTTTAAGTCGGCGAGCGACCTTTGGGATCCTTTCAAAGGAGGTCGGTTGGACGGAAATGGGTTGGTTGGGCAGTGTTGGCGCGATTTTGACGACGTCCTCACGGCAGGTATTTCGCGGGTTCTTCTCTACGGACCGCCCGGAACCGGCAAGACCTTTGCCGCCCTTCACTTTGGGGTGGTAGATACGGCTGCCGAGCGACTCATCTGCACTGAAGACCTCACGTCGGGTGAGATTACGGGTTCGTGGATGCCTTCAAGTGAGGGCCGTTTCGAGTGGCTTGAAGGACCGGCAATTCGTGCCTGGAGAGGTGATGGTGGACGCGGAGGACGTTTGGTGCTGGATGAAGTCGATCGTGCTTCGGGCGACGCCCTGTCAACGCTCCTGACGATGACCGACTCGCCGGCGTCGGCCCGATGGCGAAATCCTGAGACGTTGGAGTGGGTACGACCGGGACCTGAGTTTTCCGTCGTCATGACATCGAACATTGAGGACCTGGACGAGGTGCCTCGGGCGCTACGCGATCGATTTCCAGTATCAATTCGTGTCGATCGCCCGCACCCTTCGGCGTTAGCCAGTTTGAGCAGCGACCTTCGTGAGCCCGCGCTCATGGGATCGCTCGGTCCCGCGCATCGCCGTGTCTCTCTTCGTAGTTTCTACGCGTTTGACGATCTGCGCCGACACCACGGAACGCCGCGCGCCGCTCAGCTCGTCTTTGGTGCTTCGACCGCGCAAAGCGTTCTCGACGCGCTGACCATAGGCGCGTTGTCGTCGTGAACGGGCTCATCTTCCCAGAGCTTCTCAGTCTTCGTGACGACGACAACGTGGATGGTCCTTGGGTAGTTCGCGAATGTTCGACCATGCGTGGCGAGGCGAGTTGTGACCTCGGCGATCGGGTTCTCGAGGTGCCTATGGACGAAAGTCCACTCGCACGCGTCGTTCGAGCACACGAGCTCATGCACGCTCGAGTGAGTCCCCACGCGAAACATCTGCACAAGGCACTTGACGAAGTGTCGCCCAGAGCGCTCGAGTGTGCCGAGGAACTGCGCGTCAATACGTTGTTGTTCCGCCTGGGATTTGACGTGTCGCTCTTGAAGGACGGAACGGAAAAACCCGGAGGGCGACGAGTCGCCGAAGCGGATTCCTGGTCCGAAGCGATCTGTTTCCTGGTGGCCGTGGTGGGTACTGGAGCGGAGAAGGACTACCTCGCCGGGATTCGACAGGGCCGAGCATCTTGGTTGCCCGCGATGCGTGCCATACGAAAGCGCGCGGTGGCGTTAATGGGTCAGAGCACCTCATCGCTCGCCGCGACAAACTTAAATGACGCTGGCCTGCCAAGTGGTTACGCCACCTCAACGCTGGAGCTTGCTCGAACGCTCACTCAAACAATGGAGGCACGCGTTCCCGCCAACGCCGAGGAGTTGCGAATCTTTCGTCGATCACTGGACGTTGGCGGTCGGCGCCCACCAACGGGTCACTTCGCCCCGCTCGTCTTTGACGAAAGCCTCGAGCGACTACCTCGAGGAACGCTCGGGACGGTCCGTCGAACTCGCGCGACGACGACTGGCAGGAATCTGCGCTTTCCCGGTCGGCTGATCACGGACGATCATCGACGCGCGTTCGGTGATCGCGTCGCGCGTAGAGGCGGGGTGGTCGTAGTCGATCAATCGGGGTCTATGGACGTAGACCACAACTCGTTGCAACAGTTACTACGGCGTGCGCCGCACGCCCTGGTGGTGGGCTATAGCCATCGTCCCGGTGACCGCGGAAGTGCGGCGAACGCGTGGCTGCTCTGCGACCGCGGCAACTCAGCCACCACGTGGCCCACTGGCAACGTCGGCAACGGCGTCGACGGACCGGTGCTCCGTTGGGCACTCGCTCAGCGCCGGGCGAGCGAGCCCTTTATCTGGGTCAGCGATGGACAGGTGACCGACTCCCATGATCACCCCGATGAGCACCTAACGATCGAGTGTGCCGAGCTCGTACGCCATCATCGAATTCGTCTGGTGCGCGATCTTGATGAGGCCACCCAGGTCCTACGAACGAATCGCCCCACGCCGGTTTCGAGCCTCGCAAGATTTGGACGTGTCGGCAGAAAACTCAGCGAAAACCTTGAGATTTAAGGCTTTCCCATGACTCCAGAATAAGTTGCACCGAACACCTGTTCGCTCTATGCTATCGAACAGGTGTTCGTAATAACAAGGAGTGGGAGATGGCCGCAGTTGAAGTCCTTGAAACCATCGAGTTATGCGAGGTCGCTTCAGACCCTTACTTGCGGCTCGTTTCGTACCAGCCCGCTCCCAGTGCACTTCGTCGCGGCGTGCCCCTCCAACAACGGCGCACCACGAGGGCGCGAGTCCTCCAACGTCGCCGCCGGATTGGCGCGGTGCTCGTCTTAGCGGGTGCCTTCACCATTCTTGCGCTACCCGGCCACACTTTCGGTGCCACGACGGGTGCGGGACTCTCGAATGACCTGGCGGGCTCGTCGACGTTGGCCTCGGGTATGGACTACGTCGTGCAGCCAGGCGACACGCTGAACTCCATCGCCCGAGACATGAATCCGGTGGATCCGTCGCTCGCTCGTTCGCTCCTCGTGCGCGAACTCGGTTCGTCGGTGGTGGTGCCCGGTGAACACGTGCTTATCCCCTGAGAAATCAGGCTTTCAGGTGTATCGTGAGGTCGTGCGTTGTCCCTTTTGTTCGGCCGATGACGACCGTGTCGTTGACTCGCGCCTCGCAGAAGATGGCGTGGCCATTCGTCGACGTCGTGAGTGCGCCAACTGCGGACAGCGCTACACCACGTTTGAGCGTATCGAAGAGATCGGCCTGTACGTGGTCAAGCGTTCGGGCGACCGCGAGCCGTTCATCAGAGAGAAAATCCTGAGCGGGGTTCGTTCGGCCGCGAAAAACCGTCCCGTTGATGACGATGTTCTCGAAGGTGTGGCGATCGTGGTGGAGGAGTCGATGCGGCTCTTGAACCGCGACGTGACGAGCGAAGAGATTGGCATGGCCACGTTGGAAGCGCTTCGCGGGATTGACGACGTGGCCTACGTCCGTTTTGCCTCGGTCTACAAGGGCTTTGAAGGAACCGAAGACTTTGCTCGTGAGATTGGCATGCTGGTCAAGACCACGGCCCCCAAACTGCGCGGTTAGTCGTGCGCGCGCTGCGGTTGCGCCCTTCTTCGGCGCTGGCAATCTACGCTCACCCCGACGACGCCGACGTGGCTGCCGGAGGGCTCATGGCGCAGTGGGCGAGCGAGGGCAGCGACGTGCACCTTGTCGTGATCTGCGACGGCGCGAAGGGTTCTCATTCACCACACCTAGAAGCTTCCATTCTTCGAGAGACGCGCAAAGAGGAGCTGGAGAGCGCCGCCGAAGTACTAGGCGCGAGCAGCGTGACGTCACTGGATTGGCCCGACGGGACGGTAACAAACTCCTTGGAACTTCGCGAGACGCTGGTTGGTCTGGTGCGCTCGCTCAAGCCAGAAGTGGTCCTAGGTCCGGACCCCACGGCGACGTTTTTTGGCGAAGTCTACGTAAATCATCGTGACCATCGTGAAACGGGTTGGGCGCTGCTCGACGCCGTTGCCCCTGCGGCCGCCATGCCGCTGTACTTTCCCGAGCAAGGCCCGCCGCATCAGGTCAGCGTCTTGTTGTTGAGCGGCACCCACGAGCCCGACGTCGTCATTGACGTTTCCAAAACCATTGACACCAAGGTCAAGGCGATACTCGCCCACGCCTCGCAGTTGGCCGGCGACGCGGACGCCATTCGCGACGTCGTCTACGAGCGCGCGGAGCAGGCGGGCCGCCCGGTGGGAGTGGCCTTCGGCGAGGCCTTTCGCTGCATTGAACTCGCTTTCTAGAAACCCGACGGTCGACGAGGCACCGATACTGCACGTCGATCTCGACGCCTTCTTCGCGTCGGTGGAGATACTCGACGATCCGTCCCTGAAGGGCAAGCCCGTCGCCGTCGGAGGCGCCGGTGCACGCGGCGTCATCGCGAGTGCCAGCTACGAAGCTCGTCGCTACGGCGTACGTAGCGCCATGCCGAGCGCCACCGCCAAGCGCGTCTGTCCGACGCTGATCATTTTGCCGGGACGCTTCGATCGATACGAGATCTATTCGCGACAGTTTCATGAGATCATCCGAGATATCACGCCAGAGTTCGAGCCACTCGGTCTCGACGAGGTGTTCGCCGATCTTCGTAGCCTTCGTCGCCTCCAGATTCACCCTCTCGATGCCGCCGCCACGCTTCGTCGTCGCATCAACGAGGAACTCGGACTTCTCTGTGGAGTTGGACTCGGAAGGAACAAGCTGTTCGCGAAGCTCGCGTCAAAGCAATCGAAGCCTCGCGTCGAAAATCGAGCGCTGGTCGAAGGTTCAGGCGTCTTCTGGGTCAGTCCCGAGCAGGAGGCCCTGTGGCTCGAGACGTTGCCGGTGCGCGCACTATGGGGTGTCGGTCCGGCCACCGCGGAGAAGCTTTCCCAGTTGGGGCTTACCTGGGTGCGTGACCTCGGGCGTGTCGATGAGGTCACGCTCGCCTCGCACTTCGGTCCTTCGATGGCCGCCGCGCTCGCTGCGTACGCCCAGGGCGAGGACTTTCGCGAGGTGGTGGTCGATAGAGAACTCAAATCCCTCGGTCACGATCAGACCTTCGCTCGCTCGCTCTGCGGGCTCGGCGAGGTGCGTGAGGCGCTGAAGACGCACGCGGCGGTCGTGGCGAGAGCGCTGCGTGACAAGGGTCGGGTTGCGCGAACCATCAGTGTCGTCGTTCGTTTCGACGATCGCAGCAGTGTCTCGCGGTCCCAGACGCTCTCCTTTGGCGTCGATGACGAGTACGCCATTGAGGCGATCGGCGAGGCGCTGTTGCAGTCGGTCGACCTCTCGCTGGCCGTGCGCCTGCTCGGCCTACACGCGTCGGGTTTCATCGAGCGTGCTGACAATCAAATGCAGTTGAGCTTTGGCATCGAGGATGTGACGAATGACGCGAAGGCGAGCGCGGCCGCGATATCGCGACAGCGTCAAGTGGACAACGAAGCGCTGCGCGACGCGCTCGATGAAGTGCGGCGACGCTTTGGGCGCACTTCGGTCGGCACGGCGAGTGAGTTAGGCGAAATGGGTCTGGACGTCGCGACGCAACGCGGGCGTCACGCCTTTGGTCCCGACACGAACAACGTTACGGATTCACCGTGACGAGCGTACCGATCGGCGTGTAGGGAAAGACCGTCTTCGCCGAAGCGAAGGGCATCTCCACGCAGCCGAGGCTCTGTGGCCATCCGTAGGAGGCGCGAATGAAGCCGTGCAGTGCGTCGCCACCGTTGAAGTACGACACCCACGGAATGTCGGGGTCAACATACTTCGTGCCGTCCGGGTTCGTGCCCGACATGGTGGTGGTGAAAAAACGTTCGTAGACCGGGAACGTGCCCAACTCGGTCGGTGCCAGGTCGATGCCCGTGTTCACGAGAGTTTGAAACGTGACTTTGTCCGCGACGTAGAGCGTGAGCGTCTCGGGGAGTGACTCGGAAACGCTCACGTAGTTGTACGTCGCGGGATCGACGTGGTTCATGTTCGCGGCGGTCACGAGCTCCGACCACGTCCTGGCGTTTGCGTTGCCAGTAGTGGGCAGATTCATCTGACTTTGAAACGTCATCAGAGCACCTCGGAGAATGACGTTGTCGCTGCCGAGGACCCACTGCGAGCTCAGCGTCGAGGGCAGGTTGGGGTCGGCCCAGGTGAAGGTGCCATTCACCTCTTCCGATGGTGAGCCCTGCGTCGTGCCCGGAGTGAAGGTGAGCGGTAGGTAGTTCAACTCGGCGAGGAGCTGCGCTTCCCACGTGAGGTTGGTGGCGACGGTCGCGGCCTTTGGACGAAGCGTGGTGAAGGTGCACGACAACGCACAACTCATGCCCGTGGGGGCGCTGATCGTGTACGTCGTCGAGGGTGCGAGGACGCCCGTCGCCACGGCCTGCACGTCGTTCGCCGATATCTGTTCCCACTTCGTCGACACCATCGGGCGGATCGTGAGCGGGGGGAGGCGGCGAGCCTTGGTGGGCGAAGAGAAGTGCAATCGCACAAGGGGGAGATTGTCCGACAGCGTAGAGGGCAACATCACCGATATTCGGTAGGTCGAGACGGCGGAGGCGCTGAGCGCGGGAGTCAGCGTGGCGCCTAGAACGATCGCAGAGAGGACGCTCATCGCCGCAATTCGTCGTATCACCACTCCAGGATACAGAGGGGTCAAGAGCCGCTGGCTTACAATTGCTTTACGAAACGGGGTAACCAATGTCGATACTAAAGACCATCGGAGTGATCGTCGTGGTGCTTCTCGTCCTCTGGATCATTTTTGCGATCATCGGCGTCCTGACCGCGATCATCAGGTCGGTGCTCGTGATCCTCATCGTCGTCGCCATCTGTTACGGCGTGTACCACCACTTTTCTCATCGCCCGCGGTCTCGATAGCAGCGCCAAGTAGGATAAACGGTTCTGGCGGCGTGGCCGAGTGGTTAGGCAGGGGCCTGCAAAGCCCCGTACTCCGGTTCGAATCCGGACGCCGCCTCCAGGGTTGTGTTAGAGGTTGACATGGGTGTGCCCCTGTGATTGCCGCCGAAAATTGCTTAGATTTCACGGCGATTAGAACGAGCAAGCTGGGGAATCGAGAGGTGAGCCGTCTAACTTAACCGAGGAAGTCTTTAGCTCAATCTGTTTTCGAACTGCAGTACGGGGCTATGTAAGCCCCGTGCCCACGAGGCTAAAAGCCAATCGTCACAATGTCTCTGTGTCGCGACGGTACCGTTTCTGCCCCTGGTTTTTGACTTTTTGACACTCAGTCGGCGAGGTTAAACCGCGACAACGCTCCGATCACTGTCAACGAGATGTAAGACGTCGACACGTTCTTACCTAAATTTTTCCGGACATCCTGGGCACCCGAGACTATTTTCCCGGCATGACGATGAGGACGTTGCGCCGCCCTCAACCCAAATGGGGACTGGCCTCTAGGGGAAAATGGGTTTTGGCAAGGGCGTCAGGCTACCCACGGGAGCCCGAGGAGTCCCTGAAATGTGGCATGTCCTGATGTCCTTCGGCCCAAGTCCGGCTGCTCAAGTCTGGTTGGCGAGGATGTCTGGAATTAACTCCCAGCAACTGGATTGACTCTCACCCAAGGGGAGACCGCATACTGGTTGGGGCGCGGTCCTGCGCGACGACGAGGAAGTAAGAGGGATGGAAGAAATCAGCATTGGTGAGTTCGCGAGGCGCTCACGCCTGTCGGTTAAGGCGCTCCGTCTCTACGACAAACGCCATGTGTTGGTTCCCGCGCGCGTCGACGAAGCTTCTGGTTATCGCTACTACGACGACGCGCAGCTCGAAACCGCGCGTCTCGTAGCGATGCTACGTCAGCTCGACTTGTCGCTTGCCGCGATTCGAAAACTGGTCGCGTGCGATCCGGCTGATGCCGCAAACCAGATAGCGGCGCATTGGCGGAAAGTCGAGTCCGCCCACGACGCTCGTCGCGAGCTGGCTGACTACCTCGTCGACAAACTGAGAGGAAAAGAGTCTTTTATGTACGAAGTGGCCATACGAGAAATACCCGAGCGAAGCGTCCTCTGCCTAAAGCGCCACGTCGACGAGAAAGGCGCGTGGGCGCTCGGCAAGGAGTTCATCGCGATCCTGCGCGAGCGACCGCTGCCGAAGATGGAAGGGCGTGAGGGGGCGATGTTCTCCATCTACTGGGGTGAGGTGAGCGCCGACAGCGACGGTCCAGTGGAGTGGTGCAAGCCGGTTCCTGCGGCGGACGCGCTGGCTCTTGCGCCGCACTATCCGGAGTTGAGCTTGCGGAGCGAACCCGCGCATCGCGAGGCGTACGTGGCGATACCGAACGACCCGCTACCGACCGGCCCGGGTGGGAGCCCGAGCATGCACTACCAGCTCGCGGGCGAGGCCCTGCATGCCTGGGCAGCGGAGCAATTCTTCAATATCGAGGAACTCACGCTCGAGCCCGAGGACCTCGGCATGCGGATCACGTACTTCTCGTCGAGTTGGCCGGTCACTGCGACGAGCGCCCCCTACTGCGACTTCGCCGCGCCGTTCGCACTGTCGGACTCGTAAATCGCCAGTACGCACCACTAACCCGTCTTACAACCCGACCTAGACCAACCCTGCCCCTGAGAGCGAGCGTCAGCGTGACCTACGTAGTTGAAAGTGCATCACTGACCAAACGATACGGCGACGTGTTGGCCGTAGACAATCTGTCGTTCAACATCGAAGCCGGCACCATCACCGGGTTCCTCGGACCAAACGGCGCCGGTAAGTCGACGACGCTTCGAATGTTGCTCGGTCTCGTGAAGCCCACGCGCGGTCACGCCACGATTTTTGGCAAACCCTACGACGAGTTGGAGACTCCCGCGCTTCGTGTCGGTGCCGTCCTCGAAGCCACCGATTTTCACCCCGGAAGGTCGGGGCGCGATCATCTTCGAACATTGAGCCGTGCCGTTGGACTCCCCGACAGCAGAGTTGACGAGGTCCTCTCGCTGGTTGAACTGCACGACGCCGCGAAGCGCCGGGTGAAGGGATACTCACTCGGCATGCGTCAGCGCCTAGGACTGGCCTCTGCTCTGCTTGGCAATCCCGATTTGCTGGTGCTGGACGAACCTGCGAACGGACTCGATCCAGAAGGTGTGCGGTGGTTGCGTGACTTCCTGAGGGACTTCGCCTCGGGCGGTCGCACAGTGCTCATCTCAAGCCACGTGCTCGCCGAGGTCGCCCAGACCGTGGACCAAGTACTCATTATCAGTCACGGACGGCTGATCACCGAATCGACGCTGGACGATTTGACGGCTCGTGTTGGTGGGGTAGTTCGCGTGCAGAGTCCGAAGCTCGACCAATTGGCCGAAGCGCTGCAACGAGAAGGGATCGTCACCACGAGAAACAACGACCACGCCCTTTTGGCGCAGGGAACCACGAGAGAGCGTGTGGGTGACATTGCGCTCGCCGAAGGCATTGCCATCTATGAACTGGTGACCGAGGGTTCTTCTCTCGAAGAGGTCTTTCTCGACTTAACCTCGGAAGAGGCGACCCAATGAATCAGTTACGCGCGGAGCTGCTCAAGATCCGTTCAACGCGCACGACGACCGGCCTCTTAGTGGGACTGATTGTTTTGGCGTTGCTCTTCACCATCTTGACGTGCACTTTGTCGCCAATGAATCAGTTGGTGACCGAGCAAGATCAGATCAGCCTGCTGAGCTTCGGGAGTATCGCGGGCGTCTTCGCTGCCCTCGCTGGCATCATGCTCTTCACCAGCGAATACCGTTTCGGGACCATTCGACCGACGTCGCTGTTCAATCCGAATCGGAATCGACTCTTCACTTCAAAGGTCGCCGCGGGCGTGTTGTCAGGCCTCGTCTTTGGCGTCATCGGCGAGGGTCTCGTCTTTTCGATCGGCATGGTGATCTTTAAAGTCCGCGGCGTTGACATTGTCATGTCCGGCGCCAACATGACCGAGCTGATCGTCGGTGCGATCGTAGGAACCGCTCTCTGGGGCGCGATTGGCGTCGCCCTCGGTGCGATCGTCCCCAATCAAGTGGGCGCCGTGATCGCCCTGCTGGCTTGGGGCTTCGTCGTCGAGAACCTGGTCTTTGGCTTCTTGCCCAAGCTCGGACGATTCCTGCCCGCTCATGCGTCCGACGCGATGATGGGACCCATCCAAAATAAACTGCTGCCCGGTAATGCCGGCGTGCTCACTATGGTGGCGTGGCCGTTGGTGCTCGCGATCATCGGGATGTCGTTGCTGCGTCGTCGCGATGTCAGTTAGGTCTCGCCGCACTTCTAAAGACGTCCAGCCAATTCTCATTGGCATTGCGCCTTCCGATTTGTGCAGGCCTCGCATTTTTGAGACCCGCTGCCGGGTATACAACCGCTGCACACTGCGATAGAAACGACCTTTGATTTTTGAGCGGTGCGCCTGTAAGCGGTACAGAGTGTCAACGAGATCGTCGATGAGATTATGGGTAGCCAAGCGGCGCAATTTCGAGAGGCCAGCCTCCAATCGTGTGCACCCTTTCTGAGGGAAACTCCAGATAGACGAGGTTTGAAGAGGGCTTATGTTGTCGATTGGCGCCGTGTCATGGTCGCGTGCATTGTGAAGAATTGCATTGGGACGCGGTTTCATAATGCGAGAGGTCTTCGAGGGCAGTCATTTAATTGGTGAGGTACTCCTAGATCGAACGATCATCTGGGCAGACCAGCGTCGCAACCAGGAATGACCTATACCTCCCGCCGACGCCCCCGGCTTTTTTGGTGAACGTCAACTTGTCCGATTGGTGGAGGAGCTCCTCGTCGAAGACGGCGTCGATCGTGACGCCGTAACGTCGAGGGCCGATTGGCGACGGCACCAGTCCAACGCGAGCCACGGAGGCCGGCTCTTTCAAATGAATCTGAATACCTGCCGGCGAACGATCAGCTCGTTTGCCCCTGAGTTTGCCCCCGAAAGACTCTCAAAATACGATTTTCGAGAGCTCAATGTCCTACCGCAAAGAACAGTAAAAGCCTGTATCCACAGATCTTTTGGCCCACCCCGACACACCGTGGCACACGAATACGGACTCTGCAAAGCCCCGTACTCCGGTTCGAATCCGGACGCCGCCTCCAGTAACTTGCCGCCAATTTGTTGAAGGTTGCGAATGCTGTTAGTGAGGTAGGTGCAAATGACGCCTGCCTCACGCGAGATTCGGATACTGACGGCAATGCTTTCTGCGGCCATCATGACCACGATGTTGTGCCCGACGACTGCGCTTGCGGCGCCGCCCAAAAGTGCGCCCTTTGACGAGCCGCTCGGAGTGGCTGTCAGTGCTGGCCACGTGTGGGTGACCAACGTCGCCGGCAACTTCGTCACCGAACTGAACGCCGCGAGTGGCACAGTGCTGCGCGTCATTGACGCCACGAAAGGCCGCTTCAAAACGCCCGTTGCCATTGCGGTGCAGGGATCTCACGTGTGGGTGGTGAACGAGGGTGTCGCGGGCGATGCGCGTGGCACCGGCTCGCTTGGCGAGCTGAATGCGAAGACGGGCGCTCTTGTTCGGATCATCGACACGAAGACGGCCCAATTCGACAACCCGATCGGCATCGCCGTAAGTAACTTACGTGTATGGGTCACCAATCTGCAGACCGCCACGGGCGACGGAACAGTGACATCGTTAAGTGCTCAAAGCGGCGTGGTCCTTCGGGTTATCAAGGGGCCAGCGGGCGAGTTTGATAGTCCCATCAGCGTCGCCGCTCACGGCGGAGTGGTGTGGATAGCCAGTAGTGGTACGAAGAACTACGAGGGCAATGGTCAAGACACCGGATCCGTTACTGAGTTGAACGCCGCTACCGGTGCGGTCGTGCGGGTAATAGGAGCCGGAAGCGTTCAATTCGACGAACCGACCGCGATAGCGCTTGGCGCCGGTCACGTGTGGGTGGCGAACCTGTACTACGACTCGATTGTGGAACTCAACTCGTCGAGCGGTTCCTTGACTCGTTTTATCAAGTCGAGCAGTCTCAATCAGCCCCTCGCTCTGGCGGTGAGTGGCGGCCACGTGTGGGTCGCCGACTTTCAAAGCAACGCCGTGACCGAACTCAATGCGTCGAATGGGTCGGTCCAACGGGTTCTGACAACGGACTTCGATGAGCCTGCCGGTCTCGCCTTGGCTGGCCGGCGCGTCTGGGTGACGAACGAAGCAAATAACTCTGTCACCGAACTCAACTCGTCAAATGGTGCGGTACTTCAAGTAATTAAGTAGTGCGGGCCCACGACCAACGAGGGCGATCAGTTGTTGGCGTGTTTGGGCTTCCGGGCCGTCGCTTGAATCTTCTTCTCCAGTGCGCCGAGTCGGCGATCCCAGGCAGCCGCGCTGTCCTCGAGCCACTTCGAGGCGCCGAGCGTACCGCTCCCCGATACGAAGTAGCGCGCCTCACGACCGTGTCGCCGCACCTCGGCCAGGCCTGTTTTCGTGAGCACTTGAAGGTGTTTCACTATTGCCTGGCGAGAGACGAGTGCGCCTTCAGAGAGTTCCGTCGCAGTTCTTCCACTGGGACTCTCGAGGAGCCGTTCGTAGAGTTTCCGTCTTGTTGAATCCGCCAGCGCCGCAAAAACCTCAGAAATGTCGTCTCTCATCGAAGGGCGAGGCATGCCTGCGCTTTCGCCTCGAGCGGTGCTTCAGTGATCGAGATGCGCGTTCCTTCCGACGTCGGCGCGAGTTCAATTTCGACACGAGTCGGCGCGTCGGTAAAACTGGCCCAGCGATAAGCGAAGCGACGCTCTTCTTCAACCTCTTCGACCACGAGGTATCGCAGGTCGTCGCCGCTCTTAACCCAGCCTTCGCCGCCGGGGACGGCGTTGAGTTCTCCGACGTCGCCGAGCCATGAGGGATCGACGACATGACCCCAGGCCTCCTCGGGAGTGCAAGGAAGCTCAACTTCTTTGTGCAGTATGTCTGTCATGCAACCAGAGTATTGCACAAGAGTCGGCCTCCGTCTAGTATGCAATCAGATGGTTGCACATTGTGGCGACCCGACGAGACGAGGTTGCTGGTGGCGTCAGAACGAGAACACGATCGATTGAGGAACTCCCTTGTGCCCATGGTCTTAGAGGAGTCGTCACGGGGCGAACGAGCCTTTGACATCTACTCCATGCTGCTTCGACAAAGGATCGTTTTTCTGGGTCAAGAAGTTGACGATCAAGTAGCGAACTTGATCATCTGTCAGATGCTCTACTTAGAGGCGCTCGATCCCGAGAGTGACATCTGCCTCTATATCAACTCACCCGGCGGCCTCGCGTACGGGGGAATGGCGATCTACGACGTCATCCAACACGTGCGGCCCGACGTGTCAACTATCTGCGTAGGGATGGGAATGTCGGCCGCGGCGATGGTGCTCTGCGGCGGCGCACCCGGCAAGCGTTTCGCCCTGCCGAGTTCTCGCATCATGATCCATCAAGGCAACGCCGGCACACGAGGTGCGCCAAGTGATATGGAAATCCAGCTGCGCGAGGTCCTCGCCTTGACCCGGAGAATGGCCGAGATCATCGCTCACCACAGCACGAAGTCGGTCGAGGAGGTCATGCGCGACATCGAGCGCGACAATTTCATGACTCCCGAGGAAGCCCTCCAGTACGGCCTCATCGACGGGATCATCGCGCCACGTCGAGGACTCGCTCTCGCGGCCCAGGGGAACGACGCCTAGAGGTGGCTTCGTTGCCCGCGCCATGGGAGATTTCTCGCCGGTAAACTTCTTTGCTTGTTCTACAAAGGAGAAGTCGTAATGGAAGGTCCTCTTGAGCTAGGTCTCGACACCTTCGGCGACATCACCGAGCGAGTCGGCGGAGAACGGGTTTCCCCCGCACAAGTGATTCGTGACGTGATCGACGAGGCTGTATTGGCCGATGAACGCGGGGTCGATTTTTTCGGCGTCGGCGAACATCACCGCGAGGACTTTGCGATTTCGGCACCCGAGATCGTGCTCGCGGCGATCGCCGGGCGCACGAGTCGCATCCATTTAGGTTCCGCCGTGACGGTCTTGAGTTCGGACGATCCGGTGCGGGTCTTCGAGCGCTTTTCCACACTTGACGCCGCCTCGAATGGTCGAGCGGAGATAATCCTCGGTCGCGGCTCTTTCACCGAATCGTTCCCGCTTTTTGGATACGACTTGCGACAGTACGAAGTGCTCTTCGAAGAGAAACTCGAACTGTTTTCTGAGTTGCTCCGCGAACAGCCCGTCACTTGGCAGGGGACGACGCGCTCGGGACTCAGCGACCAGCGAGTCTTCCCTCGTACTGACTCGGGGCGACTGAGGGCGTGGGTCGGCGTCGGTGGCAGCCCGGAGTCGGTCGCCAGAGCTGCGCGTTACGCGATGCCCTTGGTGCTGGCCATCATCGGCGGTAATCCAACGCGTTTCGCGCCCCTCGTTGACCTGTATCTCCAATCCTTAGAGATGCTCGGTCACGCGCCACTCCCCATCGCCGTCCACTCCCCGGGCTACGTCGCCGAAACCGACGAGGTAGCCCGCGAAGAGCTCTGGCCCTACATGAAAGAGTCGCGCGACCGCATCGGCGCTGAGCGAGGGTGGGGTCCGATGACGCGCGAGGGGTATGATCGCGAGGCTAGCGAGCACGGTTCGCTCTACGTCGGTTCGCCCGAGACAGTGGCGCGAAAGATCGCCCGCACCGCGACGGCGCTGAAGATTTCACGATTCGACATGAAGTACAGCGCCGGAAAGATGCCACACGAGAAGTTGATGAGTTGCATTGACCTCTACGGCAAGGAAGTCATTCCACTCGTTCGCGACCTCTTGGCGTAATTGACGGCCACAACGCGGGACATCATCGCCGATACGTTTCTCGCCGTGAGCGTCGAGCGCGTTCTGGCGTGTGTGACACGAGCCTGGAAGAGTGGGGGCGTGGCAAAAAGATATCTCCAGGTGCCGGAGCTAATTTTGGGCTTCGACACGGAGACCACGGGGCTCAGTGTCCACAGCGAACGCGCCATTTCCTACGGTTTCTGCGCGTATCGTTTCGGCTTCCCGGTGTGGTCTGAGCACTTTTACGTCATGCCCGATTGTCCGATCAGTGCAGGAGCACAGCGCATTCACGGACTCAGTTTCCAGGACCTCGAGGAGAAACGCTACCGCGAGACTGTCTACAACGTTGAAGCCGGTCTTGCCCGTGCGATCAAGATTCTTCGGGATTTTCACGATCGTGGCGCGTGCGTTGTCGGTTCGAACATCGGGCGCTTCGATCTCGAGATGCTGCGACGCACGTCGATTTCGGTACTGGGCAACGGGCTCGATAACGCGTACTTCGATCTTTCTTTACTGCAGATTATTGACGTCGTCGAACACGACCTCGCCATCGAACCCAGCCGACTGGAGCGGCCGCGGCGAGGTCTTGGGTACCTCTGTCAGCACTACGGTGTGACGCCGGGAGGGCATGACGCCCTGGGCGACGCGCGCGCCGCGGTGGAAGTCTTCTTTGAGCAGGTCATTCGCAACAATGACGGCCAGGTCTCTATGTTGTTGCCAACTGAGCGCGACATTTTTATTGCGGGTTTAAAGATCTCGTAACTCGAATACTCGGTGACTTCCTCACGTGAACGTGAGCCACCTGCCGCCATGAAGGGCTACTCGTAAGAGCGGCGCCGCTGCGAGGTCGCGGTCAACCACGAGGGCACCCAACCGGCGTCAATGGCGTTGACGTTCGTGCCCGGTGGCACGAGCTCATCGATGCGGTCCAAAATCGAGTCCTCCAGGCGCACCGATGGGGCGCTCAACTGTGACTCGAGCTGATCCATAGTCCGCGGACCAATGATGGCTGAGGAGATCGCCGGGTGTTCGAGGACGAAGGCCAAGGAGAGCTCGATAATGCTCAACTTTGCCTCGTCGGCGAGCGCCGTGAGTTCGATGACGATTTCAAGTTTTCGCTGATTGGCCGGGATGCTCAGGTCGTAGCGTTCGGGCAGCATCACCGAGCGTCGACTGACGTTCTTCTTACCTTCACCGAACTTTCCCGACAGCCATCCTCCCGCTAACGGGCTCCAGGGGATCACCCCCATTCCGTAGGTTTGCGCCACGGGCAAGACGTCGCGTTCGATTCCTCGAACGAGGATGGAGTACGGCGGCTGTTCGGTCGTGAATCGGACGTGGCCGCGCCGCTCCGCGGCCCATTGGGCTTCCACGATCTGTTCCGCGGGAAACGTGGAACTGCCAAAGTTGCGAATCTTCCCCTCGCGTACTAGGTCGCTCAACGCGCCGAGGGTTTCGTCGATGTCGACGGTTTCGTCGGGGCGGTGGATTTGATAGAGGTCGATGTAGTCCGTGCCGAGACGGCGCAAACTGTTCTCACACTCGGCAATAATCCACCGCCGTGAATTTCCCTGCGCGTTGGGGTCGTCGCCCATCTTGCCGTGCACTTTCGTGGCGAGGACCACGCGAGAGCGATCCAGCGAGGACAGCGCTTTGCCCACGATGATTTCAGACTCACCCTGTGAGTAAACATCCGCCGTGTCGATGAAGTTAATTCCTTCATCTAATGCACGATGAATGATGCGAATTGAGTCATCGTGATCCGTATTACCCCAGGCACCGAACATCATGGCGCCGAGACAGAGCGGGCTGACTTTTATTCCGGTACGACCGAGGTTTCGAAGTTCCATGGCGCAACCTTATGGCCGTGTTGAACGACTCGAACGTGAAAAAATTGGCGCGTCACAAACAGCCTTGCGAACGTTTCGCGGTCCACTGAATTCTGGTGCAACGGCATCAAAACAAAAATGGTGCGGGTGGTAGGGTGTTGCCCCTAGGGGCCGTTGGCGCAGTCTGGTAGCGCACTTGCATGACACGCAAGGGGTCACAGGTTCAAGTCCTGTACGGCCCACCAAAAAATCGTTGTAATTGCAGGTGTTTCGATCCAAGGTGCCAGGTTGTGGCGCTGCCGCGACCGTTGAGTCAGCAAATCCGTCAGCAAATTTACGGAGGCGCAAATGGCCGGTCGAAGAGGTAACAAAGAGGGGTCCGTCTATCAACGGTCCGCGGACGGGCTGTGGTGCGGAGTGGCGATTTTGGGGTATGACCAACGCGGTCGAATGATTCGAAAAATGGTTACCGCGAAATCGCGCGCAGAAGTTACTCGCAAACTCGCGAAGCTCCGTCGCGAGGTTGACGCCGGGCAGGTGACGACGACCAAGACCTTGACCCTCGCGGAACTCATGACTCGGTGGTTTGAGGATGTGCTCTCGAGGGAGGTTGCTCGATCGACGTTTGACAACTACCACACGGTCGTGAAGTACCACGTCCTGCCAACGCTGGGAAGGCGAAAGGTGACGGATATCAAGGTCGCCGATGTGGACCGCCTGCTCGCCGCAAAATTGTCCGACGGCCTCTCCCCTTCGACGGTACATCGAATCAGAGCCCTCATCTCCCAATGCCTCGATCAGGGCGTGCGCTGGAGCGAGGTGCCCACCAATGTGGCGCGGCTCTCGCGGCCACCGAAGATGGTGCGGCCCGAAGGTCGGACCCTTACTCAGGAGCAGGCTCAGAAGCTGCTCGCGGGTCTGAGAGGTCACCGGCACGAGTCTCTCTACTTGCTTATGCTCTCGACGGGCATGCGCCGAGGAGAGGCGCTCGGACTCAAATGGGACGATGTCAATCTCGATGCAGGCGTCGCGCGAGTAAAGCGCAATCTCAAGCGAGAGGGCGGTCGGCTCGTGACAGCCGATACCAAGACGCTCAAGAGTCGACGAGCGGTTAACTTACCGAGTCCCGTCATTGAGGCCTTGTTGGAGAATCGAGAATTGCAAGAGAAGGAGAGGGCGGAATTAGGAGCCGCCTGGATCGCGACTGACTTTGTGTTCACAACGTCCATCGGTACTCCGATCGACCCGAGAAACCTGTATCGAGAGTTCTCTCAGATCTGCGAACGGGCTGGACTTGGTCATCGGCACCCTCACGAGCTCCGACACTCTGCAGCCTCTCTGATGCTGGCGTCGGGAGTGAAGCTCCAAGTGGTGAGCGAAGTACTTGGCCACTCTTCGATTCGAATGACTGCTGACGTGTACGGCCACATCCTCGACCCGGATCGTCAGCAAGCCGCTGCGGCCATGTCAACCGTGCTTTGGGGCAAGTAGCGCAAGCTGAGTTCAAGCCCATCGGAGCCCGTGGCGCTGGAGTGCTGACCTTCACAACGTCCAACTAGCGGGGTACTTATGAGACGTGGGCGCTATCGGCCCACATTGACCACGGCGGGTGGACACAACATCTAGGCATCGCCGTCGGCCCTTCTTGGTACAGTCACCTGGGGTCTCGCCTGCTTGGTTTGACCAGGGGTGGCCATGACTTTCAAACTCGCAAAAGATGTCCAGGGCTTCTGGGAGCCTGGTCCCGCAGGCCTCATGGGTGGTAAAGCGAAGGTCTATCTGCAGGTTGGCAAAAAGCGCGTGCTGTCAGATATCCGCTTGACGAAGTCTCAATTCATGGAAAAGAAAGAGCGTTCAAACGCCGCGCCGGAGTTTTACTTCAAGGTTGTGGGGTGGAATTACTGGCGATTTAATGACAAGTGGTACACAGAGGACGACGGCCTAAAGCCAGACGAGGTTGAGGCACTTGTCCGCTCGTATGGCCTTCAGTTGAAAAAGAAGATCAACCAAGCCAAGACGGCTGCAGCTGCGGACAGAGCACCCGACGGCTCACTTCGAGAGTTCATTCCGGAAGATGTCCGGCACGCTGTTTGGCAACGAGATGGGGGCTCGTGTCGATCGTGTGGCGCGACGACAGACCTCCAGTATGACCACGTCATTCCAGTCAGTATGGGCGGAGCAAACACAGCAGACAACCTTCAAATCTTGTGCGCGAATTGCAATCGCCAAAAGGGAGCGAGCGTCTAAGTCGCGAGATCGTCTTAACCTGCTAGCCGTCAGTACCAGGTTGCAGACCTGTCTCGATGGGTCTCTGACTGCGACCTACCGGTGCGACTCCGAAAAGTCGTTCGAAGCGGTGAATATTCGCTTCGTGAGCGTCTCCGCCTGCTTAAACGTGGCCGCCAATTCGTTAACAAATAAGTTGGATGGGTCTGTCGCAAGATTGAACTGCTCTACTGACTCGTCTTCAACCACTGACGCGTACGCCCGAACTAGGGCGTTCACCCCCTTAGACGGCGAATCCGCGTCACTAGCGAATTTCAACGAAAGAAGATGCACATAAACGCTCTGGGCGGCAAGTTCTGTATCTACGCCACGCTTCAGATCGTTGTCAATCACTTTTTGCCGCGCCAGCAGTTCATCGTAAAGAAGAAGGAAGCTTTTCGACCACTTCGTCATGCGACTTCCTTCGCTACTTGCTCCAGCGGGTACCCCGGCAGATGCGAAGGTCGCGAGCGCCGTTAATCCCACGATGACCTGGACAATGCGACGCACGTCGATCTCCCTTGACGTCAACGAATATAACCGCAGCGTCCTAGGTCCTCATTGCCAAGGTCGTGGTTTAACTGCGCCACCATCAATCGCAAATAATCGCCAATTCAAGGTGCCGACGCTGTCTCATCGGATCTCCGTCACGAGAATTGAATCGTCACTTCAGGTCACATTGTAGGAAGCTCCTCGACAAACGACTCAAGGCTCTTCCGAGCGATGAACCGACGTCGTCCGAGCCGAACTGACTTAATTTCACCGCGACCAATGAACTTGAACATCGTCGTTCGGCCGACCCCAAGTAACCGAGCCGCCTCCTCGATCGTTACTAGGAGAGTCAGATTTGCATCTGGAGTTGATTTTCCCAGTGGCGTAACTCTGTTGAACTGTCGCTCTCGACCAGGAATGCCGTTGTACCAGTCGTCGTCATCCTGATGATGCCAGCGAAAGTGCAAGTCTCGATCACTATCCTTCATTCGAACCGCCCTTCAGCGTGTTTTAGAGGTACTTCATTGAGGGGCCAAAATTTCGCCCTCACTTACAGAGCCACTCCGAAACGGCAAAACCGAACACGAACCTTCATCGGTGTCCAAAAGTTGTTCTTCGATTCCCAGATTCGAACGATTTTGATGATCACCAAGCCCGCCCGTTGGTCGACTGGGCGCTGCGCGCCCGCCGACCCGGACACTGAGACACGGACAACGTAAGGGGGTTACGAGAGCAATCCGTCTAAATTTTCTTTACGTCATCAAGCGGCACAATCCACAGAGCCGCCCAAGTTGGCAACTAACCTGAAACCTGACGCTAGGTTGCCTCAAAAAGTCTTGGTACGGGTCGAATACTGCCGCAATGCTTCGGTAGGAATTGAATGATGGGGGGCCATTGAAGCTGCCAGGCATTGTGAGCCTGTTTTCTGGCGCAGGCGGGCTGGATTTGGGTTTCAAACAGGCTGGATTTCCTCTCACACTCGCCATCGATCGCTCTGAGTCAGCAATGAGGACGCACCGAAAGAACATTGGGGGGCCTAAAGCGATTACGGCTGACCTCGTGAAGCTGGGACCTCGAGGCGTGCTTGATTTGCTCGGAGAGATTCTTGAGCCCGGTCACGAGATAGGAGTGATCGGTGGCCCTCCCTGTCAGGGCTTCTCTCGTGCAAACACAAATTCTGTTGCCGACGATCCGCGAAATGAGTTGCCCCTGCTATACCTCGAAATCATCGAAGCACTTCAGGCAAGCTATGTGGTCAAATTTGCTCTTTTCGAAAATGTGCTCGGGATACGTGACGCGAAACACATCGCCACTTTTCATGGAATCTTGTCAAAGTTCAGCGAGCTTGGTCTACATTCGGGAGTCGCCGAATACTCGGCGCTCGAATTCGGTGTTCCACAGAATCGTCGAAGAGTGATCATTTCCGCTTTCGCGAATCCCAAAGCGGCTATGTCGTTCGAGCCGATCAAGACTGCGAAAGAGGATTTGACCGTACGGGCAGCAATCGGGGCACTTCCCGACCCGGTTTTCTTCTTTCGTGGAATGAGACCCGAGTGCATTCCATATCACGCCAATCACTGGACCATGCGTCCCGTGTCAAAGCGTTTTGCTGACCCCGATCGGCCCAGAAAGCCTGGCCGTAGTTTTCGTCGTCTGGAGTGGGATCAGCCGAGCCCCACTGTCGCGTACGGTCACCGCGAGATCCATGTACATCCGAATGGCACTCGTCGGCTCAGCATCTTCGAAGCGATGCTTCTCCAGGGCTTTCCCCGCGACTTTGTTTTGGAGGGTAATTTTTCGTCCCAGGTCGAACAGGTCTCTAACGCGGTACCTCCGCCACTGGCGCGCGCGTTGGCAGAAGCGACCAAGACAGCGTGGAATAGTCAAGCATCGAGGAGATGACTCCCGCGGGTACGGTGCGTCGACGGATCGCTCGGTACCAATGTCGTTCTGCCAGGTGGCCAACTAGCGTCTGTCACCGAAGCCGTTTTTGAGGGGAGGCCGAGTGTCGGCGGGACAGAGCCAACAGGGGGCTCCCCTCGGCCTTTCGGAGCGACGGGATGAGCCTGTACGCTCATCACCCTGGATTGGGCATCTCGTAACGCTGGGCATTCGAACAAGTAAATATCGCGATGAAGAGAGTGGTCGCCAGTTGGTGCTGGCGATTTCAGTCCCTCAGCGCGATCTAGCCGCCGCGCTTTTCGCCTGCGGCTGGGTTATTGCTTGCCGGTAGCCGAGCAAGTCGAACAGCGAGTGTCCTGCAATCACTTCGACAGAACACTCCAATACGGGTCGTTACCTAAAACAAAATAGTCACTGGGCTGTTCTCAGAGATTGACGAGACGAGGTCGCCTGCTCGACTGAAGCTCGCTTCCGGCTCAGGATGGCTCGTCGATCGGCTCCGAGCAGTAGCGGAGCTGTCGGACCTTGAAGAGGAACGAGTGAGCGTTCGACCAAACCCTGGCAGTTTCGCCAAACTTGCGCGAATTGATGTCACTTGGGATATGCGTCTTGCCGCTCCCTCAAGAGACTTGGCAATAGTGGGAACAAAGAAGTGGCTGCGAGAAGACTTTGGGGTGTTTCTTGGTTGCGAAGGTGATGAATCTGCGCCCGACATGATTGCGAATGTATTGCTTCCAGATACGGAGGAATCAGCCGTGACGTGCCTACGGGTGTACCCGACGGCAGGATTTTCTGATCGGCTGCCAATACCGTCTGATATTCGAGGGGTGCGCTGGACTGAACCGCTGCAGTCAAATATCTCGGTGCGATCGAATCATCGGTCGTGTTGTGCATCCTTGACCGCTCAAAGTCGGACGAGACCGCTGCCGAAGTTGTAGTGCAATTGAGAAATTCGCGAGGACATCCCATTTCCCTTGAACGGGATCCGGGGTGGCACTCACCAGCGGGCGTTGAGGCCCTCGCATTTACGGTCGCGCTATGAGCCGTATCGAGCGACTCACCATGCGATATGAAGCATCAGTATCGCTCGCATCGCACGGAGTTGAGATTTTGGTCACTGCTGATGCCATTGGTGCGAAGTTTGATGTAGCGACGAGAAAATTATTGTCACTTGCTCGCGAGGACGAAACTGGGCTTTGGGATATCCTCGTCGGTGCAACAAAAAGCTTTCGGTGGCGTCTTTTACGAACCACAACGAATCGAACTCAGATCAGCTTTGGTGAAGGGTTCAGAGGACGTGGTTCGCGAAGTGAATCGAATCCGAGGGGCGGTTGCGAGCGAAAACGTTCTGAATGAACTCGCCGATGCCAGTCTCGCGGCACTTGAGTCCGATCCTCTCCTCGGTGTTGCACTCGAGCGAATTATCGCGAAGGCCGGAATTGATGAATGTCGAGTTGTAGCCGGAAGCGCAGCGGCAGCGGCAGGCATTGGGGAATGGCTGGTCCCTCGCGGTGTAACTGTTCTTGCAGCCGGTGAGATTGAAACGTTGAGTCGGCCGATCGAAAAGATATTTGTGGTCGGTCCGCCGCGATTCTTTCGCCAATCTGTGGTGACGGCACCAATGGCGAATTCAGTTAGTTTTCCCCTTCCGGATTGGTTCGGAGATCGCAATCCCTCACTCCATCATTTCTCCATATGCCGAAGGAGCGCTTTTGATCAAGCCAAATGTGCTTCTAGAGGGCGGGTCGTCGGCACGGGAGTTGCTTGACGACAGTGACAGCGGTGCGGCAGAAGACGAGTTTGCGCTGCAACTGGTTTGGGGCAGCCGACAGTCGCCCGATCGCGAGCCTTCCAGCGAAGAGGTCGTGGCCCACAAAGTGCTGCTTAGCGGCGGCATGGCAATGTGGCTAAGACGATGGAGAACGAATACGTGCCGTCGACGCTGAACAGCCACCAGGCGAACGTGTCCTTTACATCGATGTCGCAAGCGTGCGACCGGGAACTTACCTATTGGTACGGCAAGGTGAAACGGAGCGTGGCGCGATATACAATTTTGCGCTCGGCCGCCTCGGTAATCGTAGGTCATTGATCGAATCGAGCCAGCGCCTTTGGAAGAGTGAACTTCGTCAACGACTTGACACTCATGGTTACAGAACCGTCGTTCGAGCACTCAGGCAACATGGAGTGAGTGCCGCGGACCAGGCTAGGGCATGGACGGACGAGTTCGTCGTGCGACCGCAGTCAGATCGGGATTTCGAGCAACTACTTGATTGGGTCGGAGTACCAATTGAGCCTGCATTTGGAAACGCGACGACACTGCGTCGTGAACTTAGTAGGGCAAGTGCCGAAATTCGAAGTTCCTTGGAGGATGCGGTGCTTCGGCAAACCCGACGCTTTGGAGAAGGATGGACATCTGGAATTAGAGGCGACTAGGTCCGGAGTTCGGGGCATCGCCGCAACGCGTGTTCTTGCGATTCTCCATTCGCAGAGATCGTGTTGCGTCGTGACTCTCGAGCGCCATTTCAAGATCGAGGTGGCCAGTGGTCGAAGATTCCCGGTTACTGCCCGCAAGATGCGGCACCCGGTGAAAGGCGGCTTTACTCTGATCTGAGTTCGAGCACCATGACCGATGGATGGATCGCGCTCCATTCGATCTGCATCGCAGATCACATTCGACAAGTTGAGGGTGAGGCGGACTTCGTAGTTATTGTTCTGAACGCAGGAATACTCGTTATTGAGGTCAAATCTCATCTCCAGCTTCAGCGAGACGCGGACGGACTTTGGAGACTGGGTAATGATCCCCACCGCTAAAGGGCCATTTGTGCAAGCTAGGGAAGCCATGTACAGCTTGCGAAATTACCTCGTACGACGAAACGTAGACCTTCGCTCTATTCCGATGCTGTACGCAGTGTGGTTCACGCACGTTGCCGCCCGCCGCCAGATCTTGAGTGACCCTGAATGGCACGAATGGCAATTGCTGGATTCAGACGACCTCAGGGACGTTCCGGAGGCTATTGCAAGAACAATTCAAATGGGTATCCGGCATCTCGATCAAAAGGTTGGCCACTTTTCCGCGATCCAAATTGGTCCAGATCACGATTCTGCGACTCGAATCGCATCAGTGCTGCGTCCAAAATTTGATGTGACAACATCTCCAGGCGAACGTCGACGAGCGCGAGAGACACAATTGTTGGGTTTTGTTGACGAGCAGTATCGCGCCTTGGACGCTGCCGCTGACAACCGCGCTGTCCCCTTTTCGGGTCCCGCGGGTTGCGGTAAAACGTTCCTTGCCATCGAGTCCGCCAGGCGCGAGGTGGCGAGTGGGAAGCGCGGTCGACTTCTGTGCTTCAACCGTTCGTTGGGAAAGCGTCTCGCCTCTGAGTCGGCCGATGTCAAGGGATTGACCGTGAATACCCTCCACCAAGAGTTCTTGAGGATCGCAAATTATCCCAAGGCGCCTCATGACGCCGCCGCAAACTTTTGGGAGGTTGAGTTACCGGACAGAGCTATTGAATCACTGCTCGAAGGAGGCAACTCGCAGATGGGAGAATTCCTCGTCTCGACGAGATTCAGGACATCGCTCGCGCCTCGTACCTCGACGCTCTCGATTTGTTGGTGTCTGGAGGTCTCAGCGAAGGCAGGCTGCGATTCTTCGGCGACTTCGAGCGTCAAGCAATCTACGAGAATCAAGGGGGCCGTGAGGCGCTACTGCTTGCGCCCCCCGTCTCATGTCCGATCGCCTGTTCATGAATTGCCGCAATCTGCCTCGGATCGGATACCAAGTCAATCTCCTCAGCCATCTGCAGCCAGGCTTTCAACCGGATCAATTTCGGCGCCAGGATGACGGCGTCGACCCCACGATTTCTTCGTATAGGAGTGGCGAGGATTTGTCGAAAAAAACTCGTGTACTCCGTGCGCGCACTTCAGCAAGAAGGATTCGCGCTAAATGAGATCGTAGTTGAAGCCCGCGTAAGAACGAATTGACTGCTCATACCACTTCGTATCCCTGGTTGAGGAGTGTCCTTTATCCGGCCGACGGCGCGCCTGCACGAAAGGGCCAGCTTTTGTACAGTACGGTCGGCGCGTTTAAGGGCCTCGAGACGGCGGTGATTATGGTCGACGTGAAACAAGAAATCCTCGAACTACGAATCGTTGCTCTATGTAGGACTCACGCGTGCAACGGATCGACTTATCGCGTTCATTGAAGATAAGACGCTCAAGGCGATGTTAGGGAGCATGGTATGACTGGATTTGGGGCGCGTGCCGTTGTTGAAGCGGAATTGAGGCTAGAACTTTTCGGTCCCTCGGGGGAAGAGGACCCGAACGGCAATCCAATCGATCGCTCCAGCGGCTCTCTCAGGTTCGAGACTGCGGAGGCCAGCCGCGGACAGTTTTTTGATGCGATCACGCTCGAAGAAATCCTTACCAACGGTGTCCGCTTCGACGCTACGGATGTGAGTTCTTTATGGAGGCGCGTCGAAACCAGGGCACCGTAATCGACGAAACCGACCTTGACGGCGTGACGGGAATTGCGTTTAGCGAGGAGGACTCCGTTCAGCGCCCTCCGGAAATTGCCGGAACATTGCACCAGGACATAGCTGATTCCGACGATTTCGATCTGACGGACGCCAATAAATTTAAACCTTCGGCGATGGCCATATCTTTCGAATGCAGGGCCCCAACAGGCGGTTCACTTGAGATAACGGTGACGGGGGCGTACTACGAGAAGATTGACGTCGAGATCCCGGGGCGAAATTCAAAGTGCAATGGTGGCTGAGGAGACCGTTCGAATTACACGGGAATGTTCCTGACGCGTCGCTCATTTACGAAACGAATCGACTTAAAAGCGTCAACATGGAGTCTTTGGGTGTCGCGCCACGAATCGTGCCAACTATCCAGATATTTGCCCGTCCAGCCCCGGGCTTAACAGAATCCGAGTTACGTCTCGTGACCATCGCAGCTATTAATCAAAGTCCAGGTACCGGACCTGCAAACGCTCTCTTTCAGATGGGTTTTACCGTTTCAGCGAACGGACCGCTCCTGATCGATCCATATCCCGAGGTGAACTTGCCAGAACTGGGAGACGAAGACCTTTCGATTGATCTCTTATATCGGTACAAACGAACCTACGCAATCGGCCATGGCTGCGCGGCCGAATGGGCCGAAAGCGACTCAATCGTTCGATCCGTTTCCGCCGTTGCTTTGCCTGCATACGAGGTCACGAGCTCGACCCCGACCGTCGATCTGACCGACGCGCTAGGAAAAACACACTGGACTCGGCTGGAAATCGTCAGGCAGTCACAGTAAGTATGAAGGCCCTGTCGGAAGACACTCAAGAGGGTCGCGATGAGGTTGAAACGATTCTCCGGCTTGATCCGGGATGGATCGCCAGGCAGGAAGCGGTCATCGCAGACTTGACCCCGCGACTTCAGCCCGTTGCGGCTAGACACATCGACCGAGCTCGGGAGGCCTTGCGACGAATGTACGCAGGCTGGACCCTGGTGAATTCAAGCGATGTCGCGGCACGAGCATTTCGATGGGCTAATGAAGCCATGCTTGTTCAACAGGTGCGCTCGAGCTTTCCATTGAGGAGAGTGGAGCGAGGAAAAGACGGTGTGCTACACGTGGTCGGCCCCCATCCAGATTCGGTAGCAGACGCGAGCAAGGGATCCTGGCGACCATTTCAAATTGCCTTCTTACTAGCAAGTTTGCCGGAACTTATCGAGCCAAGTCGCTCAACTCGTACCCTCGTTGATCTGATTTTCTTTCCGACAGGAGGGGGTAAGACGGAGGCGTATCTAGGGGCATCAGCCATAAGTCTCCTTGTGCGTCGCTTACGGGAACCTTCGGACGCTGGAACTGACACCTTGATGCGGTACACGTTGCGGCTTTTGACATCTCAGAATTTCTATGAGCCGCATCGTTGATCTGCGCGCTCGAGGAAATACGTGACCGAAATGAGGACTTGCTCGGCAAGTTACCATTCGGCATCGGGATCTGGCTCGGCGGCTCTTCAACGCCGAATACCTGGAAGCAGGCTGTCGAAGCACTGAGCCGCCTCCGCAGAGATCCATATGCTCAGAACCTTTTTTTACTACTCAGGTGCCCCTGGTGTGGAGCACAAATGGGCACGCTGCCGAAGTCGAGGAGCGGGCAAGACGTTTTCGGATATGAACTCGCAGGGCAGAAGGTTCATCTCCGATGCATCGATCGGAGTGCCTTTACTCTCGCCGGTCTGGTCTGCCGATACATGTGGTGACGAGGACATCTATGAGGCTCGGCCTTCAATTGTTATCGGCACCGTAGACAAATTTGCGATGTTGGCATGGAGGCCCAATGCGCGCCGCATCTTTGGACTGGGTAAAACTGGAAGTCGCGTTGTCTCGCCGCCGGGACTTGTGATTCAAGACGAATTGCATCTTATTGCTGGGCCATTGGGTTCCATGGCGGGCCTCTACGAACCAATGATTGACGATCTTTGCACTGACCACCGCGAGGACCCTCCAATCCCGCCCAAAACATCGCGTCGACTGCAACCATTCGCCGTTACGAAGACCAGATTAGAGGTCTGTTTGGTAGGGAGGCAGTCGCACTTTTCCCTCCGCACGGTCTCGAAGAGGGGCAATCTTTCTTCGCTGAACCTGCGATGAGAATGGATGGAACGCGCGAACCCGGGCTCCGATATGTCGGCGTGATGAGCGCGTCGCTCGGATCGACGCAGACTGTTCAGGTCCGGGTCGCCGCGGCGACGCTCCAAGGAATCACTAAAGTTCCTGAAGACGACCGAGACGGGTACTGGACAAATCTGAACTTCTTCAACAGCCTCCGTGAATTAGGCAACACCGTCTCCCTCATACAGTCCGACATCCCCGACTACCTCGAAGGAGTTCGCCGGAGAGACGGCCTGGCCAAATTGCGATTCCCAACACACACCATGGAGTTGACGTCGCGGCGGCGAAGCGCTAGATTCCCAAGGCTATTGAGCGACTTCAGTTGCGTTACGGCGAGCCCGGATGTGTCGACGTCTGTCTCGCGTCAAACATCATAGAAGTTGGCATTGATATTGACCGACTCGCATTAATGACAATTGTTGGCCAACCCAAGACGACGGCGCAATACATTCAGGTGAGTGGTCGGGTTGGCCGTCGCGCAGACACAAGCCTGGCCTGGTAATCACGATCGATGGTGCGGCTAAGCCACGTGACCGCAGTCATTATGAGCGGTTCCAAACATATCATCAGCAGTTGTACGCGCAGGTTGAGCCGACGTCATTGACGCCGTTCGCAACCCCCGTCCTCCAGAGAGCCCTGCACGCTGCAGCAATCGCACATGTTCGACAGGTTTCTCCCGAAGCGATGCTTCCGCATCCATTCCCGCGCAGTGAGTATGACTTTGCAATTCAATTGGTTCTGGATCGAGCTGAGATTGCGGATCCTGATGAAATTGGCGTTATTGAAAAGATTGCGGGGAACGATCAAGGCAGTCGGACGCTTGGGAGCGAACGATGTGGGAAGCGAATCCCGCACCATGGGGCGACCCCAAGCAGGGCTTGATGCGGTTCGCCGGAACGCTCCCGGACCTTGACAGGAAAGTGCCCATATGGGACGTCCCTGCACCAGTATGCGTAACGTGGACGCGGAGTGTCGGCTTGCTGTATCCCTTGCCTACGCCAATGACGACGCCGACACTGAGGATAGTCTGTGAGTACCGGTGCGATGCGAC